>DASTKT010000075.1:0-30942 GCA_035715725.1 Longimicrobiales bacterium
CCGCCGCTTCTTGCCCTCGCGCTTCGTCAGCGGCACCACCGTGATCACGTCGAAGTGCTGATTGAAGCCGTCGTTCGAGACCACGATCGCCGGCCTGCGCTCCCCACCCTGCTCGCTCCCGACGTGGGGCTCGAGATCGACAAGGTAGACCTCCCAACGCGAGACCGGCCCCTGATGCGCCATCGCGGCTCATCCCTCGCCGTGGGCGAGGCCGTCGCCGGTGGTGGCCTCGAACGCCGCCGTGGTCGAGCGCATATCCTCCATGAACACAGGATCTGCGGCGGCCTGCGCGTAGGCGTCGTAGACTCGCTGACGTCGGATTTCCCTGAGCTCCCGTATCAGGGCGCGCTCGACGAAGGCGTTCTGGCTCTCCGCGGCCCCCGCCTCGACGGCCTCCTTCACGGCCTCGGCTACCGACTGGCGAACCTGCCAACCCGTCTTGCGAAGCGGATCCGATGCCGCTCGCCGGCGCTGGCGGGAACGACTCCGAGTGGCGTGGTCTGCTCTCATGGCCATGATCGTTCCTCCGGGGCTGCCTTCCGCGGGAGCAAAATATACCACCACGACTACCCCCATTCAACGGTAGCGCCACAACTACCGCATCCGGTGCCCCATCCGTGCCATGGCCGCTCCAACAGCGCCTCCTCCCTCACCCCCGCAACTGCAGCCCCGTGCTGGCCTCGCCCAGGATGCCGGCCTCCAACATCGCGTCGATCGCCTCGGTGATGCAGGCCTCGAGGCGGGCGCCGGTGCGCGCGAAGCCGAACAGCGCCCGGACGTCCGCCACGAGCTCGTCGCGGAGGCGCGGGCCGCTCGCGCGGAGGACCGTCGCGACCGCCTCCCGGAGCTCCTCCGGCGCGATGTGCTCGCCGGGGATGCCGGTGTTCGCGCGCGAGCGCACGACGACCGTGCCGTCCGTGGACCGGACGAAGTCGCCGCGGAGCTCGAGCTTCCCTTGCCTGGCGAGCCACTCGCACGCGTTGCGGATCCGCTCGGCGATCCGGTTGCCGACCCGACTCGCGCCCCAGGCCGCGGCTACGCGGCTCGAGAGATCGGCGATGTGGACGGGCGCCTCGACGGCGACGACCTGGAGGACCGCGGAGCCGAGGTCGGCGAGGAGGGCCTCGTGGGGCGGCACGGGCGGTCCTGACCGGGTCGGCGCCGCGAACGTAGAGGGGGCGGCGGCCGGCGAGGCCGGCGAGGGCGGCGAGGGCGGCGAGGGCGGCGAGGTCGGCGAGGTCGGCGAGGTCGGCGAGATCGGCGAGGTCGGCGGATCCAGGTCGACGACGGGTTCGGTCGTGGACGCGGCGCCCGTGGGCTCGGCCGCCACGTCGCTCGCGGGCTCGGCCACGGGCCCATCCGCGAACTCGCCCGGCGTCCCGCCGGCGGGCTCACCGACCACCCCATTCGCGGGCTCGCCCGGCGCCGCCGCGAAGCCCTCCCGCGCCTTCGTCCGCGACTCCTCGATCAGCCGCAGCAGCCGCGCGACCTGGTTCTGGCGGTCCTTGAACCAGTCGGTCGACCAGATCCGGTGGAGCGTCCAGCCGAGGCCCTCGAGGACCTGCTGCCGGAGGCGGTCGCGGTCGCGGGCGGTCTCGGCGCTGTGGTAGGCGACGCCGTCGCACTCGAGGCCGCAGACGTAGCGCCCCTCGACGATGTCGTCGAGCACGCCGAAGTCCACGCGGTAGCCGGCCAGGCCGACCTGCGGCTGCAGGCGGATCCCGCGGCGCGTCAGCTCGTCGAAGACCTCCCGCTCGAACGGCGATTCCATCTCGGCGCCCGTCGCGGCCAGCGCGCCGGTCAGGATGCCGCGCTCGGCGAACAGGAGGAAGTCGCGCAGGTAGCGCGGGCCCTGGGAGCTGGTGCGCGAGAGGTCGATGTCGTCGCCGCGCATCGAGGCGAAGACGGTCATGCGCAGGCGGGCGCGGGTGGTGAGCACGTTCAGCCGGCGCCAGCCGTTCTCGCCGTTGATCGGGCCGAAGTTGAGGCGGACGCGGCCGTCGTGGCCCGGGCCGTAGGTGACGCTCAGGAAGATGACGTCGCGGTCGTCGCCCTGGATGTTCTCGAGGTTCTTCACGAAGAAGCCGCCCTCGTCGCGCGGCGCGAAGAACGGCTCGAGCGAGGGGTCGGCGCGGCGGCGGGCCTCCAGCTCGTCCTGGATCGCGAGCTGCTGGCGAAGGTTGAACGTGCCGATGCCGAGCGTGAGGTGCGGCGTGCGCCGGATGTGGGCGACGACGGCGTCGGCGACGCGCCGGGCCTCGACGAGGTTGAGGCCGCTCCCCTCGTAGACGCCGCCTTCCACGAACTCGAAGCGGAGCCCGCGCGAGCGCGTGTCGGTGTCGGCGCTCGGGAACGTGTGCAGGTCGCCGTAGAAGCTGACGTTGGAGAAGGCGATGAGCGACTCGTGCTGGCTGCGGTAGTGCCAGCGCAGGCGGCTCGTCGGGACGGCGGCGCCGAGGAACGCCTCGAGGACGCTCTCGGTGTCGTCGAAGAGCGGCTCGCCGTTCTCGTCCGTCGGGGCCTCGACCTGGCCCGTCTGTACGGCGAAGAAGTTCGTCGGCGGGAGCTGCTTCGGGTCGCCGACCACGACGAGCTGCTCGCCGCGGGCGATGGCGCCGATCGTGTCCTCCGGCGGGAGCTGGCTGGCCTCGTCGAAGACGACGAGGTCGAAGCGGTGCTTCTCGGCGTCCAGGAGCTGGGCGACGGTGAGCGGGCTCATCATGAAGCACGGCTTGATCGCCTGGATGGCGGCGAACGCGTTCTGGAACGTGCGGCGGAGCGGCGCGTGCCCGCGCTGGCGGGCCATCTGCCCCTGGAGGAAGCGCACGCCGCTCGCCGCGTCGCCCTCGCGCAGCCGCTCCTGCACCTCGTCCTTGAGCCGGCGGCGCAGGTGCTTGCGGTTCTCCGCGAGGATGCGGCGGTCCAGCTCCTGGAACTCCTTGACGCGCTGCTCGTGGGTGAGCGAGTGGAACTCGCGCAGCGCCGGCCGCTCGCCGACCGCCCGGTCCAGCCATTTCCGGAAGAACGCGTGCGCGAAGGCCGCCGGCAGGTCGGCGAACGCCAGCTCGCCGCCCGCCGCGAGCCGGACCACCTCGGCGGCGACCGTGCCGGCGGCGCGGGCGCGGGCGGCCTCGAAGGCGCACCAGCGCTGGAGGCCGTCGAAGGCGCCCGCCATGGCGGCGAGGCGCTCCAGGATCTCCTCGAAGCGGGCGGCCGCCAGGTAGTCGTCCGGCCAACCGACGAGCCCGCGCAGGCGAGTGAGCTTGTCGCTCACCTCGGCGGCCCGCGCCCGGAGCTCGTCCACGACGGAGACGTCCGGGTGCGCCGCCGCGGCGGTGCGGATCGCGTCGTCGCGCAGCCCGTACTCGAGGCAGACCGCGCGGAATTCGACGACCCAGCGGATGTACGCCTCGAGCGCGTCCCAGTCGGAGCGGTCCTGGTTCCAGTGCTCCGCGAAGAGATCGCGGGCGCGGCCGTCCTCCCGCTGCAGGAATTCCTGGTCGAGGCGGACGGCGTCGGCCTCGCGCATGCGCGCGACCTGGTCGCCGAGCGTGCCGCGCCAGCCGGGGAGCCGGTCGGCGAGCCACGCCTTCCGCACGCGCCGGTAGTCGCCGCTCAGCATGCGGTACCAGCGCCGGTGCCACTGCTCGACGATCCGGCTCTCGTCGGCGTGGTCGCGCTCGAGCACCGACGGCGCGAGGACGGCGAGCACCTCGGCGCGCTGCCGCACCAGGCGGCGGCCCCGCTCGACGATCTCGCGCGCCGCCGGCGGCGCGGAGTTCCAGGCGTCGCTCGCGAGCACGCTCGGCGGCGCGCCGGGGGAGCGTCCGACGACGACGGCGATCCGGGCGGCGCGCTCCGCGTCGGCGAAGCTGCGTGCCGAGGGGATCCGGAGCACGCGCTCGACCTGCTCGGCGACGGCGACGAGCGCGCGCAGCGCCCCGTCCAGCTCCGCGAGCAGCTCCCTCAGCTCGTCGGATTCGTCCGCCGTGTAGAACGTCTTCGACGTGTCGCGCCACGGGTGCGCGGCCATGTCGCCGAGGACATCGGCGGCGGCGGCGACGGCCCGCAGCTCCTGGTCGGCCCGGTCCAGCTCCTCGCGCGTGACCGCCTCGACGCGCAGCGCGAGCTTCGGGCGCGGCGCGTGCGCCACCGCGTCGAGCCGGCCGTAGCCGTCGAACGGCGAGAGCCCCAGCGCGCCGAACGGCGCGTGCACGGCCTGCGCGTACTCGGTGAGCGTGCCGCGGACGGTCTGCAGCCGGCTCGCGGAGGAGTCCGGCGGCGCGCCGAGGCTCAGCGTGTCGTCGAGCGTGCGGCGCAGCTCCTGGAGCACCGCCCGCTTGTTCGCCTTCTGGCTGTGCAGCTCGAGGCAGGCGTCGCCGAGGCCGACGGCCTTGAGCCGGCCGTAGACGACCTGCAGCGCCGCCATCTTCTCGCTGACGAAGAGGACGCGCTTCCCCGCGGAGAGCGCGTGCGCGATCAGGTTCGTGATCGTCTGCGACTTCCCCGTTCCGGGCGGCCCCTCGAGGACGAGGTCGTGGCCGCGGGCGACGGCGGCGATCGCGCGGAGCTGGCTCGCGTCCGCGTCCACGACCTGGAACGTGCTCTCCGGCGGGTGCTCGGCGTCGAGGTCCATCGACGCGATCTCGGCGGGGAGACCGATCGAGGCCTCGGCGTCGGACTTCAGGCAGAGCCGCTGGATCAGGCGGTGCCCGCCGATCGCCTCCTTGTTCCTCTCCAGGTCCTTGTACATCACGAACTTCTGGAAGGAGAAGAGGGCGAGGAAGACCTCGTTCGTGACCTTCCACCGCGGCATGCGGCCGACGGCCTCCGCCACCTCGACGTACAGCGACTGCGGGTCGTAGTCGTCCGTCACCTCGGGCAGATCCGGAAGCTCGATCGCGAACGCCCTGCGCATGTACTCGATCAGCGCCGGGTTGATCAGCGGATCGTCCTCGCCCGCGCGGAGCGTGAACGCCGCCTTCGCGCTCTTGCGCTCGAGCTGGACCGGGAGGAGGAGGATCGGCGCCTTGAGCCGGACGTCGGAGGAGTCCGCCTCGTAGTAGTGGAGCATGCCGAGGGCGAGGAAGAGCGTGTTGACGCCCTGCTCCTCGACCGTCGTCTGCGCCAGCTCGTGGAGGCGACGGAGCGAGCGGTCGAGCTTCTCCGCCACCGCGTTCGTCTGGAGCACGTCGTCCGTGTAACGGTCGGCGAGCGCGGCGGCCTCGTAGGGCGAGAACTCGACGGGCGGGAGGTCGGGGACGTCGTCGTTGACCGGATCGGGCGATGGCTCCTCGGCGTCCGCGGCGGCCGGCTCGAGCGGCTCCGGCCGGGGCGCGAAGCGCATCGCCCGGCGCCTCACGTACAGCGTCCGGAACACCTCGACGGGCAGCTCGTCGACGGCCGTGACCGTGGCGACGCGGTTGACCTTGAAGTTGAGGAGCCGGGTGCGCTTGGAGAGGTCGAGGAGCCTGGACTTCCAGCCTTCGATCGCGGTCTCGATGCGAGGATCCATGAGGCGCCTTCGGGACGACGGGCGGACGTCAGGGTCCGTCTCTCGGGATGCTACTGGAGGGCCGATCGACGGGTCGGCCGCGGGACCGGGGTGCGGATCGTTCCCAGCGGGAAGGTCACGTGGAGGATGCCGGGAGGCCGAACGTAGCCAGGGCCTGGCCGTGAGGCAAGATAGAGCGTCGGCGGGGGGCGGGGCCGCGGGAAGGGCTCAGCGCGGCGTCGCCTCCAGCAGTCGCGGGTCGAACGTGAAGTCGCGGCGAGACTGGATCGCGATGCGGCCGGCGTCCGGGTGCGCGGGGTTGAGCAGGAACGTGTGCTCCTCGTGCGCCATCACCGACGGGACGCGGAGCAGCGGCGTGCGGGCAGCGGCGAGCCAGGCGTCGCCGGCGGCCAGGCACGCGGGGTGGAGCGGCCCCTGCCAGTCGGCCGGCAGCGCCGCGACGTCGATGTCCTCGCGCGGGAGGTCGTCGGGCACGTCGATCGTGAGGAGGACGAGGTCGTCCGGGACGTCCTCGGGGTCCAGGTGCACGAGCGCCTCCAGGATGGCGAGCGCGCGGGAGTCCGCGGCGTAGACGACCCGGCGCCCGCGACGGTGCCAGCGGCCGGATGCATGAAGGCCCCCCTCGCCCGTCAGGTCGGCGTGGGGGGCCTTCGTGATGCGGAAGATCCGCATTCAGAGGTAGATGCCGTGCTCGATGCGGACCAGCTCCTCCTGCACCAGCTCGGCGCCCGCGCTCGTCTTCAGCAGCTCCAGCGGCACGGCGCCGCGGAGCGGGCGGCTGGGCTTCCGCAGCCAGCGATGGGCCTTCCCGGCGTCGCCGAAGGCCTCCTCGGCGCGGGCGCTCACCCGGGCGATCCGCAGCAGCCGGTCGGACTCCTCGAGCGAGAGGCGCTGGTGCTTCTGGCGCCGGTGCGTGAGCGTGCGCCGCGGGATCACCAGCGCCTCGCTCTCCTCCCGCGACAGCAGGCCGTGCTCGATGGCCGCATCCACGCTCTCGTGCGGGAGCCCGTGCTCCAGCACCTCGATCCAGTCCAGCTCCGAGAAGATCTCGTGTCCGAGGATGCGAGCGCCGCCGAGCCGCTCGCTGACGTCCATCGCGTTCATGCCGCCTCCGTGGCAAGATGCACGAAAATATCGTGGCAACTTGCCCGACGGGTCAAGCCGGGGCGGGCGTGGCTTCGGCGGGCCGGGTCCTCGCAAGCGGTCGTGGGCGACGTCGCCTTCAGCACGCATCCATCCCCGTCCGCCCGAGCCGGTCGCGCCTGGCCCGATCGGTGCGGACGGGGTCCGGCCTCGCCCGCGGGCCCGACGATGCGCCCGGCCCGCGGGCGAGGCGTCCGATGGCACGGACGGGGTGGGTCCCGTGGGCCCGATGCATCCGATGAGGGAGGTGGGCATGCGCCGCCGAGTTGTGACCATCCTGGCCAGCGCGCTGCTGCTGCTCGCGTGCGGCTGCGAAATGATCGACCGTTCGCGGGACGCGCGGGCGGGGAGCGACACGAGCGGGGGTGCCGGCACGCTGGTCCTGAGCCTCGAGGCTCCGGGGATGCTGCGGCCGGGGAGCGAGGAGCGGGTGCGCGTGTCCGTCGCCAACCACGGCAAGGCGCCGACCGGCGACGTCCGCCTCGAGCTGATGGTGCCGGGGTGGCTGGAGCCGCTCCCGCCGCGCGCCGGCGAGCGGGAGGTGACGATCGGCGCGTCGGGCGAGGAGGGGACGCGGCTCACGTACCGGATCGCCGGGGCGTCGCTCGGGCCGGGGCAGGCGCAGAGCGTCGACCAGCGGGTCCGCGTCGCGGCGGAGGGTCCGATCGTGCAGGGTGCGGCGCCGGCGAGCCGGGTGGTGCGCGCCCGGCTGCTCACACCCGGCGGGGAGGCGCTGGCGCAGGTCGAGAGCGCGCTCGCGGTCGAGGGCGTCGTCTGGCCGGATTCCGCTGCCCGGCCGGCTTCGGACAGCACGCCCGCTCCGGCGACCGCTGCGGGGGCGCGGGACCGCCTGGGGCCGGTGCGGCTCGGGATGAGCGCGGCGGATCTGCGGCGCCAGGCTGCCGGGGCGCGCGATACGACCTGGAGCCAGGAGGGGAGCCAGGAGCGCGGGCTCGTCGTGCCGCTCGACCGCGGCGGGCGAGCACTCGCGGTACTCTCGGCGGACACCGTGCTGCGGATCGAGGTCCGCGACACGATCACCCGCACCCGGGAGGGGGTGGGCGTGGGCTCCCGTCTCTCGCAGCTCCGCGCGGCGTACGGCGCGGGGTGCGCGGCGCAGGGCGAGGGCGTGGTCGTGGTGTGGTTCCCGAAGGCGCCGGGGATCAGCTTCGCGCTGGACGCGCGCCCGCCGCGGACGGGCCGGCTGTCCAAGGACCTCGACCGGCTGCCGGCGACGGCGCGGGTGACGCGCTGGTGGCTGCACGGGGGGACGTCGCGGTGCGGGTGAGCCGGATGGGGTGCCGGATGGTTCGGCTGGGGCGGGGCCCGGGCATCGGAGGGCTTTCAGCGCCCGCGGCTCACGTCCCGCCCGCGGCCGCCAGGCCAAGGTCCGCGGCTACCGCCGCCAGCCGGCGGTCCGGCGTCCAGCGCGGCCGTTAGCGCGGCATCGCCCCGCAGCAGGCGATCGACCCAGACCGAGGAATCGACGAGGATCACTCGCCCGCCGCCCGACGGCGCGGGACAGGCCCGAGGTCAGGCTCCGTACCACCCAACCGCGCGAGCCGGCGCGCGCTCTCCCGTTCGATGAGCGCCCGCAGCCCCTCGTGGATCAGCGCCGTCCGCTCCTCAATCCCCGTCAGCCGCTGAGCCTCGCGCAGCAGACCGTCGTCGAGGTTGATCGTGGTTCGCATGCTCGCTCCGCGCGTCGTGGTACGCATGGACGATACATCGACTGACGGCAATCCGGAACGCGCGCACCGGCCGCGACCTCCGCTGGCGGCTTGTGTTTGCATACCGAACCGAGACCGCCACCCGCCTCGCCTGCCCGGGGCGCGTGGCGGATTCGGTGCGATGCGCCGGACGGCGGGGAAGGCGGTCGCCGGCGTGACCGCGCCGGACAGCTTCGGCGCCGACCCGGCGTCGCCCCGACGCAGGTGATCCACCCGGAACAAAGCTGGATGAGGGTCACTCGCCCGCGGCCCGGCTGCCGCCCGCCCGGCGCAACGCTCCCGCGCGCGGGGTTGTCCAACCGGTCGGACGCCTTCACGGCCGGACGCTCGCCGCTCGCGCTCCGGCCTCCCTCCCGATCGGACGGTCCTCATGCCGACGCTCCTCCACGAGCTGCGCTTCGCCGGGCGCGCGCTGCGACGCACGCCGGGCTTCACGGCGGTCGCGGTGCTCACGATGGCGCTCGGGATCGGCGGCGACACGGCGGTGTTCAGCGTGGTCGACGGCGTGCTGCTGCGGCCGCTGCCGTACGCGGCGCCGGGGCGGCTGGCGAGCCTGGAGGGGGTGAGCTACCTCGGCGAGCTGGTGGAGCTGCGGGCGCGGTCGCGGACGCTGGACGTGGCGGCGTACCGGGGGGCTGCGGAGATGAGCCTGACGGGGCGCGGCGAGCCGGTCCGGCTCGCGGGCTCGGCGGTGACGCCGGAGCTGTTCCCGCTGTTGGGCGTGCGGCCGCTGGCGGGGCGCGCGTTCGTCGCGGAGGAGGGGCGGCCGGGCACGGAGCCGGTCGTCGTGCTCGGCTATGGGGTGTGGCAGCGGCGCTTCGGCGGCGACCCGCGGGTCGTGGGGACGCGCATCGTGCTGGACGACGAGCCGCGCACCGTCATCGGCGTGATGCCGCCGGACTTCCGCTCCCCGGCGCCGGACGCGGAGCTGTGGGTGCCGCTCGTGGTGGACGCCGGGGACCGCGTCGCGCTCTGGTCGACGGGCGTCCGGCTCGTCGGCCGGCTGCGCCCGGGCGCCACGCTGGACGCGGCGCGCGCGGAGCTGCGGCGGCTGGTGCCGGGGATGCGGGAGCTGTTCCCGTGGAAGATGCCGGCGACGTACGGCAGCCACGCCGACGTCGTCCCGCTGCTCGATGCGACGGTGGGCGAGGTCCGGCCGCTGCTGCTGGTGCTGCTGGCGGCGGTCGGGGTGGTGCTCCTCGTGGCGTGCGCGAACGTCGCGAACCTGCTGCTGGTGCGGGCGGCGGGGCGGCGGCGGGAGCTGGCGCTGCGCGCGGCGCTGGGCGCGACGCGCGGCGTGCTCGCGCGGCAGCTCCTGGCCGAGAGCGTCGTGATCTCGCTGGCGGGCGGGGCGGCCGGCGTGCTCCTCGCGCTCGCTGCGCTCGGGCTGCTCCGCGGCCACCTCCCGGCGGACCTGCCGCGGGCGGCGGAGGTCGGGCTGGACGGACGCGTGCTCGGGTTCGCGCTCGCGCTCTCGCTGGCGACCGGGCTCGGCTTCGGGCTCTTCCCCGCGCTCCGGGCGTCGGCGACGTCGCCGTTCCGGGCGCTGCAGGAGGGCGGCCGCAGCGGCGGGCCGGCGCGCCCCCGGCTCGCCCGCGCGCTCGTCGTCGCGGAGGTCGCGCTGGCGACGATGCTCGTGAGCGCCGCGGGGCTGCTGATCAAGAGCTTCCGGCGGCTGCTCGAGGTCGATCCCGGCTTCCGCGTCGAGCGGGTCGTCTCGGCGGCGGTCGCGCCGCCGCGCTCGCGCTACCCGGACGACCCTGCGCGCCGCCTGTTCTACGCGGCGCTCCTCGAGCGGGCGCGCGCGCTCCCGGGCGTCGACGCGGCGGCCGTCGCCGGCGCGGTGCCGCTCGCGAAGGGGAGCTACGGCAGCGTCTTCTCGATCGAGGGGCGCCCCGACCCGGCGACGGAGACGGGCGAGTGGCCGTTCGCGTTCCCGCGGGTGACGGCGCACCCGGAGTACTTCCGCGCGCTCGGGATCCCGGCCGTGGCGGGGCGGCCGTTCACGGCGGCGGACGGCGAGGACGCGCCGCCGGTCGTGCTCGTGAGCCGCGCGCTCGCCGCGCGCTACTGGCCCGGCGGCGGCGCGATCGGCGCGCGGATCCGGTTCCCGGGGAAGGACGAGCCGTGGCGGACCGTCGTCGGGATCGTCGGTGACGTGAAGTGGGACGAGCTGAGCGCGGAGTGGGCGCCGTCGCTCTACGTGCCGTTGTCGCAGGGCGGCACCGGCACGGCGCGGGTGGTGCTGCGGACGTCGGCGGCGCCGGCGGCGGTGGCCGCGAGCCTGCGCGCGATCGTCGCGCAGCTCGACCCGGCGACGCCGGTGAGCGACGTGCGCGCGGAGCGCGACGTCGTCGCCGACGCGGTGGCCCGACCGCGCGGCGCGGCGCTGCTCCTGGCGGTGTTCGCGGCGCTGGCGCTCGGGCTGGGCGCGGTCGGCGTCTACGGCGTGCTCGCGTACGCGGTCGGCGGGCGCACGCGCGAGATCGGCGTGCGCATGGCGCTCGGCGCGGACGCGGGGCGCGTGCTGCGCATGGTGCTGGCGGAGGGCGGGCGGCTGGCGGGCGCCGGCGTCGCGCTCGGGCTCGTCGGCGCGCTCGCCGGGACGCGGGCGCTGGCGAGCCTGCTGTACGGCGTGCGGCCGTCGGACCCGGCCACGCTGGCGACGGCCGCGCTGCTCCTGGCGCTCACGGCGCTGCTCGCCGCGGCGCTGCCGGCGGTCCGGGCGACGCGGGTGGCGCCGGCCGTGGCGCTGCGCGCGGAGTGAGGCGCGGAAACGGGCGGGCTCGCGGCGCAGGCGCGGGTGCGGATCCTCGGCGCGGGCGAGGAGCTGCGCGCCGACGACCTGCGGCCGGGGTTCGCGCTGCCGGTCGCGGAGGTGTTCGGCGGCTGATCGCGGTCGTCACCCCCGCGCCTCCCCCTCGCTCGACACGGGATTCGCCAACACGACCGACGTCTCGATCTGACGCTCCGGGATCGACCAGTACTTCCGGAGCAGGGCGGCGGCACGTTCGGACGGCACACGCTCGAAGCCGTGGCGCTCGTAGAAGGCGATCGCCCAGGTCGCGGCGGCCCAGGTGCCGACCAGCATGGGGCGCTCGCTCCGGCGGCGCAGATGCTCGATCAGCACCGCGCCGACGCCCTTCCGCTGGCGGCCGGGGAGCACGTAGGCGTGACGGATCAGCTCGACATCCTGCACGGGCTGGACACCCATGACGCCGATCAGCTCGCCATCCGCCTCGAAGCCCCAGAACGCGACGCCGGCCGCGACCTCGCGATGGAGCTCCTCCGACGACATGTAGGGCTCGTGCCAGCGATCGGGCGGGATGACGCCGCGATACGCCTCCGCGGCGGCGTTGATGATGGCAAGGACGGTTGCGCGCTCGTCGTCCCGACAGGGTCGGACGGTAGCCATGGACGCCTCACCTCCGGTTGGAGCCGTTGCCGCCTCCAGGCGACGTTGGTTCGTCGATCGGGGGTGCCTACGGCTTGCCCGCCTCCCGGAGCGGCAGCCTCACCTGGAACCGCGTCTCGCCCGGGCGCGAGTCGACGCGGATGTCGCCCGCGTGGCGGCGGGTGACGATGCGGTGGGCGATGTCGAGGACGTGGCCGGTGCCCTGGCCGACGGGCTTCGTCGTGAAGAACGGCTCCCAGATGCGGGGGAGGATGTCCTCGGCGATCCCGGGGCCGTCGTCCGCGACCTCGACGAGGACGTGGTCGTGCTCGCGGAATGACGAGCAGAGCCGGTCGGCCCATCGTGACCTCATCGTTTTCGAGCGCACGCCGCCGCCCGCGAGCGCAGCCGGCCGGTGGTCGCGACCGAAGCGGCCGACCCGGCGCCGGGACCTGCGCGGTCGCACCAGGCGGATCTCGAGGTCGGAGCGCTGCGGCGAGGGCGAGTGAACCGGCAAGATGCCGATGGCGGCGGAAGGGGCGCAACGTTGGCGTGGGGCCGGCGGCTGGGCAGGGGACGGAACGGCTTGTTCACCGCAGAGGCGCAGAGGGCGCAGAGAACGGCGGGAGCCGGCGGGGCGCAGCATCCGCGGCGAACGCATGCATCCATCTTGAAGTTGGAACCGGGCTACGCCGCCTCCAGCGCCACTGAATGAAGTTCGGGTTGCACCGGTGACCCTCGTTTCACCGGTCCAACCCCAAAAAGGATGCTTCCGCTACGACGACCCCCGCGCCGCCCCCAGCGGGTCTCCCCAGCTCCCCTGCTCCCTGTGAATGAAGATTCGTTCGGTTGCCGACGAAGCTTCGCCGCCCGGCTTTCCGTTGCCGTTCTCCGCGCCCTCTGCGCCTCTGCGGTGAAAACGCCGTTGATCCGTTCCCGTCCCCGCCGATGCGCCGAAGGGCGGCGCGGGCTAGTCCCCCGCCGCGAATGCGCTGGGCACGAACTCGGTCTCATGGAGGAGCGCCGGCTTGCGGCGGGCGAGGACGAGGTACCACTCGCGGATGGAGGTGAGCAGCACGAGGACGACGACGGCCATGAAGAAGGCGGCGACGACGGCGTTGAGGTAGTCGTTGAAGATCACGCGGCGAGCTGCCTCGACGGAGGCGATCCCGGCCGGGAGCGTCCCGCTGGCGATGGCGTCGCGGACGGAGCGCGCGTGGGCGAGGAAGCCGAGGCGCGGGTCCGGCGCGAAGACCTTCTCCAGGCCGGCGGTCATGGTGACGGCGACGAGCCAGGCGAGCGGGACGAGCGTGACCGCGGCCCAGCGGGCCGCGCCCTTCTTGATGATGACGGTGGTTCCGACGCAGAGCGCGACGGCGGCGAGGAGCTGGTTGGAGATGCCGAAGAGCGGCCAGAGGGAGTTGATCCCGCCGAGCGGATCGACGACGCCCTGGTAGAGGAAGTAGCCCCAGGCGGCGACGATGAAGCCGCTGGAGAGCAGGATGCTGGGATACCAGGAGGTCCGCGCCATGGGCTTCCAGACGCGGCCGGCGAGCTCCTGGAACATGAACCGCCCGACGCGGGTGCCGGCGTCGATGGTGGTCAGGATGAAGACCGCCTCGAACATGATGGCGAAGTGGTACCAGAGCGCGAGGAGCGCGGTGCCGCCGACGAGGTTCGAGAAGATGTGGGCCATGCCGACGGCGAGGGTGGGCGCGCCGCCGGTGCGGGCCAGGAGCGTGGACTCGCCGATCTGGCGGGCGAGCGTGGTCATCTGGTCCGGCGTGACGGCGAAGCCCCACTGGCGGATCGTCTGCGTGGCGGCCTCGACGCCCGCGCCGACGACGCCGGCGGGGGCGTTGATGGCGAAGTAGACGCCGGGCTCCAGGATGCAGGCGGCGATCATGGCCATGATGCCGACGAAGGACTCGATGAGCATGGCGCCGTAGCCGACGAGGCGGGCGTCGGACTCCCGGGAGAGCATCTTTGGCGTCGTGCCGGAGGAGATCAGCGCGTGGAAGCCGCTGATGGCGCCGCAGGCGATCGTGATGAACGCGAAGGGGAAGATGCTGCCGGCGAAGACGGGGCCCCAGCCGCTCGCGAAGGAGGTGACGGCCGGCATCTGAAGCTCGGGCATGACGACGAGGATGCCGAGCGCGAGCGCCGCGATCGTCCCGACCTTGAGGAACGTGGACAGGTAGTCGCGCGGCAGGAGCAGCACCCAGACGGGGAGCGCGGAGGCGGCGAAGCCGTAGAGCACGAGCAGGAGCGTGAGCGTGGGGCCGCTGGCGGTGAACCACGGTGCCAGCGCGGGCGACTTCGCGACCCATTGCCCGGCGACGACGGCGAAGAGGGTGAGCGCGAGGCCGAGCGTCGTCGCCTCGGCGACCTTGCCGGGGCGGAAGCGGTGCATCCACCAGCCCATGAGGACGGCGATCGGGATGGTGCACGCGATGGTGAAGAGCCCCCAGGGGCTCGCCCTGAGCGCGTTGACGACGATGAGCGCGAGGACCGCGATGAGGATGATCATGATGAAGAGGATCGCGACCATCGCGGCGATGCCGGCCACCGAGTTGATCTCCTCGCGCGCCATCTGGCCGAGCGACTTGCCGTCGCGGCGCATGGAGGCGAACAGGATGACGAAGTCCTGGACGGCGCCCGCGAGGACGACGCCGGCGATGAGCCAGATGGTGCCCGGGAGGAAGCCGAACTGGGCGGCCAGGATGGGCCCGACGAGCGGGCCGGCGCCGGCAATCGCGGCGAAGTGGTGGCCGAAAAGGACGAAGCGCCCGGTGGGCACGTAGTCCCGGCCGTTGTTCAGGCGCTCGGCGGGCGTGGCGCGGCGGTCGTCGAGACCGAAGACGCGGTCGGCCAGGAACTTCGAGTAGAAGCGGTACGCGACGAGGTAGGTGCAGACGGCGGCGGTGACGAGCCAGGCGGCGTTGATGGTCTCGCCCCGGCGCAGGGCGAGGATTCCGAAGGCCAGCGCGCCGAGGGCCGAGACGGCCAGCCATCCCGCCCCCGTCAGGATCTTGCGCATCGCGACTCCAGTGAGGGATGTCGGTCGGGTGAGCCGCCGCACCGGCCTCGGCGCGGCGGGGCCGGCTCGCCGCTAGTGGCCGTCGGCGCGCAGAAGAGGCTGGAAGATGCAGCCGGTGGCGTGGACGGGCACGTAGAGCACCTGGATCTGGCGGAACGCGGCGCGGATCGCCGGGCTCGCGGCGAGCAGCACACGGAGATCGTGGCCCTTGGCGAGGCGCTGCGCGAGCTCCGCGCGGACCTTCTCGACCTCGCCCGCGGCGACGAAGACCGCGAGGCCGCCGCTCGTGCCCACGTACGCCAGGTCGGCGGCGTCGATGATGCGGCCGCGGTCGTAGATGCCGTAGTGGACGAGGCGGCCGCCGACGAGGATGTCGAGCGTCTTGCCGGCGGTGAACCATGCCTGGTCGCCGGCGAGGGTGACGTGGCCCACGGCCTCGGCGAGGCCCACGCGACGGCCGTCCACGACGGCGAGCGTGTCGGCGCTCCCCTCGACGCGGAGCGCGGGGATCGTGCGAAGCCCGGCGGGCGTGCTCGGGGCCAGCGCGCAGACCTCGAAGCGGCTCACCACGGGCTCGGGACGGGGTGCGGGCGCCTCCTTGGCCTCCGGGCCCGCCGCCGGCTGGGCGGGCTCCGGGTAGGCCGGCTTGAAGGCGGGCGAGCAGGCCGCGGCCGCGAACGCGACAGCGAGGGCCGCCCGAGGGAGAGCATGCGGGATCCTGGACATACGAACGGCTCCTCCTTTCCCGCGATCGCCCACGCCCTCGCCGGCCCGATCGATCGCATCCCGGCGACCCGGAAATCGTTGCTGCAGTGAGTTGACGCCGATGCCTAGTAGGTAGCCCCCGGAGACGCCCGCGTCAAGGACGGGCGGCGCCTCAGGCGGCGCAGGTTCACGGCATGAACCCCCGGCGAACGACGCCACGGCGGTCGCGCGGCCCGCGCGCCGATGCGCGCGACGCCGGCGGCACCCGGTGGCCGGCCCGGGCCCGGACCGCCGGCCGCCGCGGCGCGCTCGGTCTCCCATCACTGCGACGGCGATGCGCGGTCGGCCACGTTGACGTCGATCGTCAGGGTGACGCCGCCAAACGTCTGCCGAGTGTTCAGCAGCCGCTGCCAGACGTTGGCGCGGCCATGGCCGGACGCCGGCGGGTCGTTCGGCGGATCGGAACCCTGCGAGCTCGTCACCCAGAGGCGAGGCCGCCCGGCAACGCCGCGGCGGGCGTACTCCTTCCTCAGCACACCGTAGAGCGACTGCGCATTCCGCCCGTGGGCGTAGAGCGCCGGCCGGTACCGGCCACGCTCGAGGAGCGCCGCCGTCCAGCCGCGGACGTACGCGGACAGCCGGGTGGAGACACTGTCCACGCGCTCGACGTCGAGGTAGACCACCGTGCCCTTCGGGAAGCCGTCCGCCGCGGCCGCGCGCTCGGCCTCGACGGCATCGGCGGCGCCTCGCGCGGCGGTCAGGTTCGACCCCGTGCAGCGCAAGGGCCGGCCCCGCAAGGCGGCGGAGTCCCGACCGGCGCGCCGGGCGGCGTCGGGCGGCATCGCGCGCCAGTCCTGCTCGCCGATGAAGACGACGGCGAGGCCCCACCCCATGCGGCGGAGCGCGGCGCGGCGCCCCACCCAGGTCGTGCCGGTCTGGCACGGCGCCGGGAGGTAGTAGCCGACCCACCGGTAGGGAGAGGCCGTCTTCCAGCGCGCCATCGTCGCATCCCCGGGATAGACGCGCGTGTCGAAGCCCGGCACGCTGTCGGCCACGAGCGGCCGCGGCGCCGGCGGCCTCGCCGGCGCGATGGCGGCGGGCACGAGCAGCAGGGCGAGGGCCTGGAGGACGTAGGCCCGGGCGGTTCGAGCTGGCATCCGACCTCCTCTCCGTCGCAGCGTTGTCGGGCGGAGGCGTGACGCCTGCAAAGTCACGGCCGCGGCGTTGCCCGGGTCGGGTCCGCCTGTTATCGTGCGGCGAGTTTGTTCTTACTGCGAGCAAATGCGCGCCGGCCGGGCGCCGGGTGGCGCGAGCCCGCGAGATCGGCACGCTGCGGGGCGGGAGCGCGGATCCCTCGTGGCCCGGACGCGGCGCGCCGGCGACGTCCGAGGCGAGCCGGATGGACATGCATCTCGAGGCCCCACAACCGGTTGGGCGATCGGGCGAGGCGCTGGTGCTGGACGCGGACCGGTACTTCGACCCGGATCCGGCGGTCCGGCGCGTCGCGCGGGCTCTTTACGAGGAGACGCGGTCGCTCCCGCTGGTCTGCCCCCATGGGCACGTGGATCCGCGCCTGCTGGCGGAGGATGCCGCATTCCCCGAGCCGACGGCGCTCCTGGTCACGCCGGATCACTACATGCTCCGCATGCTCTACTCGCGCGGGGTGCCGATGGAGGCGCTGGGGATCCCGCGCCGGGACGGCGGGGAGGTCGCCCAGGATCCGCGGAGGACGTGGCGACTGCTGGGGGAGCACTACTACCTGTTTCGCGGCACGCCGACGGGCGCCTGGCTCGACTACCAGCTCCACGAGCTGTTCGGCGTGCGGGAGAAGCTGACGGGGGAGAGCGCGGGCCGGATCTACGACGCCGTCGCCGAGCGGTTGGCGTCACCGGAGTTCCGGCCGCGGGCGCTGTTCGAGCGGTTCCGCATCGAGGTGCTGACGACGACGGACGGCGCCGCCGACACGCTGGAGCATCACCGCTCGATCCGGGAGTCGGGGTGGACGGGGAGGGTGCTCCCGTGCTTCCGTCCGGACGCGGTGTTCCGGATCTCGGCGCGGGAGTGGCGAGGCGAGGTCGAGGCGCTGGAGCGCGCGGCGGGAGTCCGGATCGGCGACTACGCCGGCTTCATCCGCGCGCTGGAGTCGCGGCGCCGTTTCTTCCGGTCGCTGGGGGCGACCTCGGCGGATCACGGCGTGGTGGAGCCCTTCACGCAGCGGCTGCCCGACGAGGAAGCGGACCGCCTCTTCCGCCGCGCGCTCGACGGCGAGGCCACGGCGGCGGCGCAGCGGGCGTTCGAGGCGCACATGCTGATGGAGATGGCGCGGATGTCGACGGAGGATGGGCTGGTCATGCAGCTCCACGCCGGCGCGCTGCGCGACCACAACGCGCGCGTCCACGAGCGCTTCGGCAGCGACAAGGGCGGCGACATCCCCGTCGCCACCGAGTACACGCGCAACCTGCGGCCGCTGCTGAACGCCTACGGCAACGACCGGCGGCTGACGCTGGTGCTCTTCACGCTGGACGAGAGCACGTACGCGCGGGAGTTGGCGCCGCTGGCCGGGCACTACCCGGCGGTCCGGCTGGGGCCGCCGTGGTGGTTCCACGATTCGATCCAGGGGATGGAGCGCTTCCGGGAGCAGACGACGGAGACCGCGGGGATCTACAACACGGCCGGCTTCAACGACGACACGCGGGCGTTCTGCTCGATTCCGGCCCGGCACGACCTCTCGCGGCGCGTGGATGCGAACTGGCTGGCGCGGCTGGTGGCCCGGCACATCGTCGACATGGCGGACGCGTCGGCCATGGCGCGGGCGCTGGCGTACGACCTGGCGCGGGAGACCTACCGGCTGGACGGCTCGGAGCCCGCAGACCGGGCTGGCGACGGCGGCGTGCCAGGCGCCGCGACGGCGCCCTAGCGCTGCACCCGCCCGCTGCCCTCCCCTTTCATCAGGGCCTCGACCTCCGCGATGCCGACGCGGTTGTAGTCGCCCGGGATGGAGTGCTTGAGGCAGGAGGCGGCGGTCGCGAACTCGAGCGCGCGGGCGTCGTCGCCCGAGGCGAGCAGCCCGTGGATCAGCCCGCCGGCGAAGGAATCACCGGCGCCGACGCGGTCCACGATGTCGGTGATCTCGTAGGCGCGGCTGTGGAAGGAGTCGCGCCGGTCGTGCAGGACCGCGGACCAGCCGTTGGCGTCCGCGCTCCGGCTCTCGCGCAGCGTGACGACCTGCTTCTCGAGGTTCGGGAACCGCTCGAGCACGCGCTCGGCGAGCGCGCGGTAGCGGTCCACGTCGAGCGTGCCGGAGGCGACGTCGCCCTCGGCCTCGATCCCGAGCGCGTTCTGGCAGTCCTCCTCGTTGGCGATGCCGACGTGCGCGTAGCGGACCAGCTCGGGCATCACCTCGGGCGCGGACTTTCCCCAACGCCAGAGGTTCTTGCGGTAGTTGTAGTCGATGGAGACCGTGAGGCCGAGCTCGCGGGCGCGGCGCGCGGCTTCGATGGACAGTTCGGCCGCCGTCCGGCTGATGGCGGGCGTCACGCCGCTCACGTGGAACCAGGCGGCGCCGTCCAGGATCCGGTCCCAGTCGAAGTCGCCGGGCTTCGCCGAGGCGATGGCGGAGCCGGAGCGGTCGTACGTGACCCTCGATGGGCGCTGGTTCGCGCCGCCCTCCAGGAAGTAGATCCCGATCCGTTCGCCCTGGCGCCGCACGAAGCGCGTGTCCACGCCCAGGCCGCGCAGTTCCGCGAGCGCGGCGTCCGCCACCGGGGTGGCCGGGAGCGCGGTCACGAAGCACGCGTCGTGGCCGTAGTTGGCCAGCGATACGGCCACGTTCGCCTCCGCGCCGCCGAACGTGGCCTCCAGCTCCGGCGACTGGAAGAGCCGCTCCGCCCCGGGCGACTTCAGCCGGAGCATCACCTCGCCGAACGTCACGACCCGCGCCATGCTCACGCCTCCGCCGCGGCGAGGCCCGCCGCCCGCGCCGCCGCGCGGGTCTCCGCGCGGATGCGATCGAAGTCTCCGGCCCGGATCCACTCCGCGGGCGCCATCCACGAGCCGCCGCACGCCACCACCGGCTTGAACGCCAGATAGGCGCCCAGGTTCGCGGCGTTGATCCCTCCCGTCGGCACGAACTCCATCATCCCGTAGGGCGCGGCGACGGCCTTCAGGAAGGCGAGCCCGCCCGCCGCCTCCGCCGGGAAGAACTTCACGACGCGCAGCCCCCTTGCGAGCGCCATCTCGATCTCCGTCGGCGTGCACACGCCGGGAAACACCGGCACGTCGCGCTCCAGGCAGCGGTCCACCACCGCGGGGCCGAAGCCCGGCGCCACGACGAAGCGCGCCCCCGCGCGCTCCGCCTCGGCCGCCTGCTGCGGCGTCAGCACCGTTCCGGCGCCGACCAGCATGTCCGGGACCTCGGCGACGATGCGCCGGATCGCTTCCGCGGCGGCGGCCGTGCGGAACGTGACCTCCGCGCACGGCAGGCCGCCCTCGAGGAGCGCCCGCGCGAGCGGAACCGCATCCGCGGCATCGTCGATCACGATCACCGGCACGACCCGGGTCCGCCGCAGCCGCTCGAGAATTTCGCTCATCGCAGCGTCCGTCCCGGCCGGCGGGTGGAAGGGCCCGGCGCGCCGGCCTCGCGCGGCGCGGCGCGCGCGCCTTGCGGCTGTCGTCGGTCGCGCCGATCTTTTGTTCCTCGTGCGAACTAATCGCGAGGAACATAGGGGCGGTCGCGGCGGCGGCGCAATGGGGCCGGCGGTGCGGCAGCGGGTCTCGAACCGGGCGGGCTTGGTGTGAGGAAGATCGACACGCGCAACTTCAAGCGGGCGACGCGCTCGACGCCGCGCGAGATCAACCGGCAGATCGCGCTGAACCTGCTGCGGGAGCATCAGCCGATCTCGCGGGCGGATCTGGCGCGGCGGATGGAGGTGGGGCGCGGGGTGGTGACGTCGCTCGTGAACGAGCTGATCGCGGAGGGGGTGGTGGAGGAGGGTCCGACGATCGACGCGCCGCGGGGGCGGCGGCCGCAGATGCTGTACGTGCGCACGCGGGACCGGCTGGTGGTGGCGGTCGACGTGCGGCTGAGCCAGACCTCGCTGATGCTGGCGGACTTCGGCGGGACGCCGATCGGGCAGGACACGTTCCGGACGCCGCTCGAGCCGGCGGAGCTGATCGAGGAGCTGGGGCGGCGGATCGATCGGCTGCGGGAGACGCAGGCGGCGGGGGCGTGCGAGGGACTCGGGATCGTGGTGCCGGGGATGGTGGACCCGCGGACGGGGCGGGTGCTGAACGCGCCGCAGCTCGGCTGGCGGGACGTGGAGGTTCGGGAGGCGCTCGAGGCGCGGACCGGGCTGCCGGTACAGATCGAGAACGCGGCGCTGGCGTGCGCGCTGGCGCAGATGTGGCTGGGCGAGCGAGGCGAGGGGAGCGGCGATTTCGTGTACGTGACGGTCTCGGATGGCGTGGGCGCGGGAGTGGTCGTGAACGGCGAGCTGGTTCGCGGTCACGACTCGACGGCGGGGGAGTTCGGGCACGTACCGATCGATCCGGACGGCCCGCGCTGCCTGTGCGGCGCGCGCGGGTGCTGGGAGGCGTACACGGCGAACCGCGCGACGCTGGCGCGGTACCTCGGCCAGCCGCTCGGCGCGCCGACCCCGCAGGCCCTGCTGCAGTCGAGCGTGCTCGGCATCGCGGACGTGATCGCGCGGGCGAAGTCCGGGGACGCCCGCGCGGGCGCGGCGCTGGCGGAGACCGGCCGGTACCTGGGCCTCGGGCTGGCGACGATCGTCAACGCCCTGAACCCGGCGCGCATCATCGTGGGCGGGGAGATCACCGCGGCGTGGGACCGGATCGAGGGCCCGATCCGGGCGGAAGTGGATACGCGCGCGTTGACGCCCGCGGCCGCGGCGACGCCGATCCTCCCGGAGCAGGCGGGTGTCTCCCCGCGGCTGCGCGGAGCGACGGCGCTGGTGACGGCGCCGGCGTTCGCGGCGCCGCGGGTGGCGTGAGCGGCGCGGCGGGGACGTGGGCCGGACACGAGCGCAGCCGCCAGCGCAGTGCACCGGCGGCTGCATGGGCCCGGCAGGACTCGAACCTGCGACCCGAGGATTATGAGTCCCCTGCTCTGACCGACTGAGCTACGGGCCCGGTGCCCGGAAAGCTAGCCGAGGCCGGCGCCGGCAACAACCGCCGCGGCGGCGACTCCGGCGAGCGCGGGGCCGGACGGCGGGAGCGGGCTCAGCGCGTTCCGAACAGGCGGTCGCCGGCGTCGCCGAGGCCGGGGAGGATGTAGCCCTGCTCGTTGAGCTCGCGGTCGAGCGCGGCGGTGAAGACCTGGACGTCGGGGTGCTCGGCCCGCATGCGCTCGACGCCTTCCGGCGCGGCGACGAGGCAGACGAGGCGGACGCGGACCGCGCCCTGCTCCTTGAGGCTCGTGACCGCCGCGACGGCGGAGCCGCCGGTGGCGAGCATCGGGTCGAGAACGATGAAGTCGCGCGCCTCCGGCTCCGGCGGGATCTTGAAGTAGTAGGCGACGGGCTGGAGCGTGGCGTGGTCGCGGTAGAGGCCGATGTGGCCGACGCGCACGCTGGGCATGAGCTGGAGCACGCCTTCGACCATGCCGAGGCCGGCGCGCAGGATCGGCACGAGCGTGAGCTTCTTTCCGCTGACCTCGTAGGCGGTGGTCGTCTCGAGCGGCGTCTCGATCGTGACGGGCACGAGGGGCAGGTCCTTCGTGACCTCGTAGGCCATCAGCATGCTGATCTCGGCCACGAGCGCGCGGAACGTCTTCTTCGACGTCGACCGGTCGCGGAGCACGGAGAGCTTGTGCTGGATGAGCGGGTGCGTGAGCACCGTGAGGTTCGGGTGTGCCGCCGCGCTCGTGACCGGTTCCGTCGCCATGCCGTGCCTCGTGGTGCTCGTGCCGAGATCGGGTCCGGCGAAACGATAGCGGGAGCGGGCGGGGCCGGCGAGGGTGTACGGCCGAGAGGGCGAGGGGGGAGCGGGAGAGTGGGCGGTCGCAGCTTCACCCACTCGTCCACTCCCCCGCTCTCCCCCTCGGCCGCATCGCCGCCGACGGTGGCCACCGCGCGCGGCGGATCCGCGGCATCGGGGGCGGCTCCCGTCCCAGCCTCGGAACTCTTGCGGGGGGTGGTAGTATTCCCCGGTGAGGCCACCCGCACCGCCGTCCTGCCGGGTGAGGTGCGCCCTCGACGCTCGTCGCAGGTCGGTCCGCCGCCTTCTCCCGGAGCACCTCCGTGCGGCTCGTCTGGCCTCTGCTCCTCCTCGTTGCCGCCGCCGGCCCCGGGCACGCTCCGGACCCCCGAGGGATCTCCTCCGGGAGCACACGCACGCCCATCCGGCCCGATCTGCCGCGTCACGCCTTCTACTTCACCCGCGCCGCGTATACCGGGGGCGGGTGGCGCGGCGAGGCGTGGGCGACGGACTACCCCAAGGCCGACCGGCAATTCCTCGTCGTCGTCCGGCGGCTGACGAACCTGGACGCCTACGATTCGGAGCATCCGGTCCGCCTGGACGACCCGGAGCTACGCCGGTTCCCGTTCCTGTACGCGGTCGAGGTCGGGCACATGCACCTGACCGAGCGGGAGGTGGCGGGGCTGCGGAGCTATCTGCTGGCCGGCGGCTTCCTGATGGTGGACGACTTCTGGGGGACGGCGGAGTGGGAGAACTTCGCCGTCCAGATCCGACGCGTGCTGCCGGAGTACCCGATCGTCGAGCTCCCCGCCGACGCCGCGATCTTCCACACCGCATACGACGTGAAGGAGCTGCTGCAGGTGCCGTCGGTCGACAACTGGCGGTGCTGCCGCCAGACGTCCGAGCGCGACGGCTACGTGCCGCACGCCCGGGGAATCGTCGACGAGAAGGGCCGGCTCCTGGTCGCGATCAACTGGAACACGGACCTCGGCGATGCGTGGGAGTGGGCGGAGCAGCCGGACTACCCGCCGCGCTTCTCGACGTACGCGTACCAGATGGGGATGAACGCGATCCTCTACTCGATGACGCACTGAGCGCATGGCGGAATCGGTCTTCACCTTCCTGTTCAAGTACCGGCCGGTCGTCTTCGGGAGCGGCCGGCTCGTCTTCGCGGCGCCGGTGCCGCTGCTGGTGCTTGCGGGCGTGGCGACGGCCGTCGCGGTGGGCGCGGCGGCGACGTACGTCCGGGCCGGGGGGAAGGCATCCGGCGCGGAGCGCGGGGTCCTGGCGGGCGTGCGGATCCTGGCGCTGGCGCTGCTGGCGTTCTGCCTCGCCCGCCCGACGCTCGTGCTGTCGACGGTGGTGCCGCAGCAGAACTACCTGGGCGTGCTGCTCGACGACTCGCGCAGCATGCGGATCGCGGACGGCGGCGCGGCGCCGCGGAGCGCCTTCGCGCGGGGCGCCATGGGGCCGGAGGGGGTAATCGGACGCGAGCTGGCCCGCCGGTTCCGGGTCCGCTACTTCCGCTTCTCGTCGGGAACGGACCGGATCGGCGGGCCGGAGGAGCTGGCGTTCGACGGGGAGCGCACGCGGGTGGCGCAGGCGCTGGACCGGGCGCGCTCGGAGCTCGGCTCGCTGCCGCTGGCGGGGCTGGTGCTCGTGAGCGACGGCGCGGACAACGCGGCCGGCGCGCTGTCGGAGTCGCTGCTCGCGCTGCGCGCGGCGAACGTGCCGGTGTACGCGGTCGGCGTGGGGCGGGAGGCGTTGGACCGGGACATCGAGATCGCGCGGGTCGCGACGCCGACGGCGGTGCTGAAGGGCGCGCGGCTGGCCGTCGAGCTGCTGGTGACGCAGCGGGGCTACGCGGGGGAGACGGTGAAGCTGTTCGTGGAGGACGAAGGCCGCGTCGTCGCCTCGCAGGACGTGAAGCTCGGGTCGGACGGCGAGCCGGTCCCGGTCAGCGTGCGGTTCACGGCGGAGCAGGCCGGTCCGCGCCGTTTCCGCTTCCGCATCCCGCCGCGGCCGGGCGAGCGCGTGGCGGAGAACAACGTGCAGGACGCGCTGGTGCGGGTGCGCGACGACCGGGAGAAGATCCTCTACTTCGAGGGCGAGCCTCGCTTCGAGCTGAAGTTCATCCGGCGCGCGGCGGCCGAGGACAAGAACCTTCAGATCGTGACGCTGCTGCGGACGGCGGAGAACAAGTTCCTGCGGCTGGACGTGGACAGCGCGGCGGAGCTGTCGACGGGCTTTCCCCGGACGCGCGACGAGCTGTTCGGCTACCGGGGGCTGGTCCTCGGCGGCGTGGAAGCGGGCTTCTTCACGCACGACCAGCTCCAGATGATCGCGGACTTCGTGGGCGACCGGGGCGGCGGACTGCTGATGCTGGGGAGCCGGCGGACGTTCGCGGAGGGGGGGTACGGCGGGACGCCGCTGGCGGACGCGCTCCCGGTCGTGCTGGACGACGCCCGGCGCCGCGACACGACGTTCTTCGCGGAGATCAAGGTCGCGCCGACGCGCGCGGGGGCCGGGTACGGCGTGACGCAGATCGCGGGCGACGAGGCGGCGTCCCGCGACCGGTGGCGGATGCTGCCGGCGGTGACGACCGTGAACCGGGTGGACCGGGTGAAGCCGGGCGCGACGATCCTCCTGAGCGGCGCGGGCGAGGGCGTGGGCGGCGGGCAGGTCGTGCTGGCGTACCAGCGCTACGGGCGGGGGAGCGCGTTCGCGCTGCCGATCGAGGACTCGTGGCTCTGGCAGATGAGCGCGGACGTGCCGCTCGAGGACCAGAGCCACGAGACGTTCTGGCGGCAGCTCCTGCGCTGGCTCGTGAGCGACGTGCCCACGCCGGTGGCGGTGCGGCTCGGCGGCGACCGCGCCTCGCCCGGCGAGCCGGTGAGCATCACGGCCGAGGTCTCGGACGAGCGGTACGTGCGGCTGAACAACGCCCGCGTGACCGCCACGGTCACGGCGCCGAACGGCGCGGCCACGCAGGTGCCGCTGGAGTGGGCGGTGGACCGGGACGGCGAGTATCGCGGCTCGTTCACACCGGCCGCGCAGGGCGTCTACGCGGTCACGGCGACGGCGAGCCAGGGCGGCCCCGAGCGGACCTCGCCGCCGGCGTACCTGAGCGCGGCGCCGAGCACGGCGGAGTACTTCGACGCGGCGCAGCGGGCGCCGCTGCTGCGGCGGATCGCGGCGGAGACGGGCGGGCGCTACTACACCGAGGCGAGCGCGGGCGCGCTGCCGGAGGACATCGCGCTGAGCGGGCGAGGCGCCACCGTGACGGAGGAGCGGGAGCTGTGGGATATGCCGATCGTGCTGTTGCTGTTCGTGGGGCTGGTGGGGGCGGAGTGGGGGGTGCGGCGGGGCCGGGGGTTGGCGTGAGGCGGCGCTCCGCGCCGCCGCGAGAGGCCCCGCTGGCACGGGGCCGCAAGAGGTCGGGCTTCGCCCTCCCGCAAGAGGCCGCGCTGCGCGCGACCGCACGAGGTCGCGCTGCGCGCTCCCGGTTGGGGGCGCGCGGCCTGATGGCCGTGCGTCCGCACGGGGGCGGTTCCGCCGCGCGCGGCGACGGCGCGCTGCGCGCGGCCGCCAGAGGGCGCCCTTCGGGCTCCCGCGGGTGGGGGAGAGCGGGTCGCGGGCTCGTGGCGGGGGTGGCGCTGCTCGGCGCGCTGGCGAGCGGGGCGGCGGCGCAGGGCGTCGGGGGGCGGACGCGGGTGCTGGTGATCAGCGGGCTGTCGGGGGAGGAGCGCTTCGCGAAGGAGTACCTGGAGCTGGGGAGGGCGGTGGTGGACGCGGCGCGGGGGCGCTGGGGCGCGGCGCCGGAGGACGTCGTCTGGCTGGCGGAGCGGCCGGAGGCGGACGCCGCGCGCATCGCGGGGCGCTCGACGAAGGCGGAGATCGAGAAGGCACTCGTCGCGCTTTCGGCGGCGGCGCCGGGCGACCGGGTGCTCGTGCTGCTCCTGGGCCACGGCGCCTCGACCGGCGAGACGCCGACGCTGAGCCTGCCGGGCCCGGACATGACGGCGCAGGAGCTGGCGCGGGGGCTGGCCGGGGTGCGCGCCGCGAGCGTCGTGGTGGTGAACGCGGCGGATGCGAGCGGCGGCTTCGTGCCCGCCCTCTCGGGCCGCGGCCGCGTCGTGATCGCGGCGACGCGCTCGGGCTACGAGCGGAACGAGACGGAGTTCGGCCGCTATTTCGTGGCGGCGCTGACGGGGGACGGCGCGGACACGGACAAGGACGGGCGCGTCTCGCTGCTGGAGGCGTTCGCGTACGCGCGGCGGGAGGTCGCCCGGAGCTACGCCGAGGGGAACCGGCTGCTGACGGAGCACGCGGTGCTGGACGACGATGCCGACGGCAAGGGGAGCGAGGCGCCGGGCGCGACGGGGGACGGCGCGGTCGCGCGGCGGGTGTTCCTGGACGGCGGGCCGGCGGTGAAGGCCGCGGCCGGGGCGAGCCCGGAGCTGCGCGCGCTGTACGAGCAGAAGGCCCGGCTGGAGCGGGACGTCGACGCGTTGAAGGCGCGGAAGGCGGAGCTGCCGGCGGCGGCGTACGAGAAGCAGCTCGAGGCACTGCTGGTGGAGCTGGCGGAGAAGAGCCAGGCGATCCGTCGCCTGGAAGGGGGGCGGCCGTGAGGCGCGCGCGCGCCGCGGCGACGCTCGGGGGCGCCTGGCTGCTGGTGCTGGGCGCGGCGCTCGGCCAGCCCGCGTGCGGGCGCCAGGCGCCGGACGGCGAGGCGGCGCTGCGGGCGGGGCGCTACGAGGAGGCGATCCGCGCGCTCTCGGGCGTGGTCGAAGGCGATCCGGCGAACGCCGGCGCGCGGCGCAGCCTGGCGCGGGCGCTGGCGGCGGTCGGGCGCTACGACGACGCCGAGAAGGCCGCGGCCGGGACCGTGGCACCGGGAGCGCCGGCCGCGGCGCTCGCGAACGTGCTCGGGGAGGTGCTGGCGGCGCGGGGGCGGACGGCGGACGCGGAGCGGGCGTTCCGGCGCGCGATGGCGGGCGGCCCGGACAGGATCCCGGCGCGCTACAACCTGGCGGCGCTGCGCTGGCAGCGGGGCGAACGGGACGCGGCGCTGAAGGAGTTCGACGCGTTCATCGACCTGTATAACCGGCGCGCGGCGCGGAGCGCGGCGGAGCTGACCGCGGTGGGCTCGGCGCTGCGCTACCTGGGCGACCGCGACCCGCAGCGCTTCAAGGAGGCGCGCGACGCGTTCAACGAGGCGATCGCGGCGGACCCGCGGGACCCGGAGCCGAAGCTGCGCCTGGGCGAGCTGCTGCTGGAGAAGTACAACTCGACCGACGCGCAGGCGCTCTTCCGCGAGGTGCTGGCGGCGAACCCGCGGCATGCCCGGGCGCTGCTGGACCTGGCGAAGGCGAAGAGCTTCGACGGCTCCGACGAGGCTCTGGAGCTGGTCGGGAAGGCGCTCGAGATCAACCCGAACCTGGCGGAGGCGCGGGCGTTCCGGGCGGGGCTGCTGCTCGGGGTCGAGGACTTCGACTCCGCGGCGGCGGAGGCGGAGCGCGGGCTGGCGGTGAATCCGACGTCGCCGGAGGCGCTCGCGGCGCTCGGCGCGGCGCGCTTCCTCTCCGGCGACCGCGCCGGCTACGAGGAGGTTCGGCGGCGGGCGGCGGCGGCCGACCCGCAGCCGGCGGAGTTCTACGTCGCCCTGGCGGAGCTGTCCCAGCAGCACCGGCGCTACCGCGTGGCGGAGGACTTCGCGCGGCAGGCGGTGCAGGCGGACTCGCTCTCCTGGCGCGGGTGGGGCGTGCTCGGCCTGAACGAGCTGCGCGCCGGCGAGATCGAGGAGGCGCGGCGCAGCCTCGAGCGCTCGTTCCGGGGCGACCCGTACAACGTCTGGATCAAGAACACGCTGGACCTGCTGGACACGTTCTCCCGCTACCAGCCGCGGCGGAGCGCGCGCTTCGAGCTGTTCCTGAACGGGAAGGAGGCGGAGCTGCTCTACCCGTACATGGCGGAGCTGGCGGAGGCGGCGTACGACTCACTCGCCCGCCGGTACGCGTTCCGCCCGGCGACGCCGGTGCGCGTCGAGGTCTATCCGAGCCACGCGGATTTCTCGGTGCGCACCGTGGGGCTCGCCGGGCTCGGCGCGCTGGGCGTCAGCTTCGGCGACATCCTGGCGATGGACTCGCCGTCCGCGCGCGATCCGGGCGACTTCAACTGGGGCTCGACGCTCTGGCACGAGATCGCGCACGCGTTCACGCTGGGCGCCTCGGACGGACGCGTGCCGCGCTGGCTCACCGAGGGACTCTCGGTGCTCGAGGAGCGGCGCGCCCGGCCCGGCTGGGGCGACGACGTGACGGCGAGCTTCCTCGTCGCCCTGCGGGACGGCCGGCTGCTGCCGCCGAGCCGGCTGAACGCCGGCTTCGTGCGCCCGACGTACCCGGAACAGGTCGCGCACTCGTACTACGAGGCGTCGCTCGTGGCGGAGATGATCGAGGCGACGCGGGGGCTGTCCGCGATCCGGGGGATGCTCGCCGCGTACGGGCGGGGCAAGCGCAACGACGATGTCCTGCGCGAGGTGCTGAAGGCGGA
Organism: Longimicrobiales bacterium; assembly: GCA_035715725.1. GTDB lineage: Bacteria > Gemmatimonadota > Gemmatimonadetes > Longimicrobiales > RSA9 > JADGGV01. The sequence continues at coordinate 29,013 of DASTKT010000075.1, forward strand.
GCCTCAGGCGTTCGACCGGGAGTTCGACGCCTACATCCGCCGGCGCTTCGCGCGCCAGCTCGCGGCGCTGGGGCCGCGGGGGAGCGGCGCCGGCGGCGGCGAGCTGGCGCGGCTGCTCGCGGACGCGCGGGCGCGCGCCGCGGCCGGGGAGCACGCCGAAGCGATCGCGCTGCTCGAGCGGGCCCGTGACCTCTTCCCGGAGTACACGGGCGAGGAGAGCCCGAACCGGCTGCTGGCGCGGCTCTACCGCGAGCAGGGCGACGTGCGGGCGGCGGAGGGCGCGCTCGCACGCCTCGTCGCCTACGACGAGAGCGACCTGAAGGCGCAGACGGAGCTGGCGGAGCTGCGCGAGAAGCTGGGGGACCGGGCCGGCGCGGCGCGCGCGCTCGAGAATGCGATCTACATCTATCCCTACGACCTCGCCGTGCACGCGCACCTGGCGGAGCTGTACGCGGGGCTCGGCGAGCCGGCGAAGGCGGTGCGGGAGCGGGCGGCGGTCGTGGCGCTGGACCCGGTGGACCGGGCGGAGGCGCTCTACCAGCTCGCGGCCGCGCGGCTGGCGGCCGGCGACCCGGCGGGCGCGAAGCGCGAGGTGCTGCGCGCGCTGGAGGCGGCGCCGGACTTCGAGAAGGCGCAGCAGCTCCTGCTGCGGGTGAGGCAGCCGTGAGAACCGGCTTGCTGGCGGCGGGCGTGCTGGCGGCGCTCGCGGGCGCGGCGGCGCTCGGCGCGCTGGCATCACGGCGCGGGGTCGGCCCGTTCGGGGCCGGCGCGGCGTCGCCGTCCGCCAGGGCGGGCGTGGACCGGTCGGACGCGGGATCGGTCGCGGTCCGGGTGTCGCGGGCGCTCCGGGCCTGGGCCGGCCCCGCGCCGCCGGCGGCGACGCGGCGCGCGCCGGTCCAGGAGGAGAACACGCCCTACGACGGGCGCTTCAAGTTCGTGCGGGTGCGCTACACGGAGGGCAACCTCGGCTTCGGCTTCGGCTACAACGGCGAGCCGTACTGGCACCACGACTTCCCCCGCGCGGAGACGCACCTCGCGCAACTGCTGGCGGAGCTGACGCTGGTGCCGACGCATCTCGGGCCCGGCAACATCCTCACGCTCGACGACCCGGAGCTGTTCAAGTACCCGGTGGCGTACCTCTCGGAGCCGGGGCACTGGATCCCGAACGAGAAGGAGGCGAGGTCGCTGCGCGAGTATCTGCTGAAGGGCGGCTTCATCATCTTCGACGACTTCGCCGGCGAGCGCGATCTCGAGAACCTGCGGATCCAGATGCGGAAGGTGATGCCGGACGGGGAGTGGGCGCAGCTCACGGGGAGCGAGCCGATCTTCCACTCGTTCTTCGACATCAATTCGCTCGACTACCGGCATCCGTACTGGCGCCGCCTGCAGTCGGTGTGGTACGGCATGTTCGAGGGCAACGACCCGAAGAAGCGGATGCTCGCGGTAGCCGACTACAACAACGACGTGGGCGAGTACTGGGAGTGGTCGGGCACGGGATTCTTCCCGGTCGATCTCTCGAACGAGGCGTACAAGTTCGGCATCAATTACATGGTGTATGGGATCACGCACTGACGGCCGCGCCGCAGGCGCGGCGCATGGTGCCCTGTCGCTTCGCCTGCGGCTCGCGCACGCTGCGCTGTCGCTTCGCCTGCGGCTCGCGCACGCTCGCTGCGCTCGCTGTAGCGGCCTTCGGCCGCGAGAACGGCTTACACCTTCGGGTGTGTGGGCGGATGGGATTTCGGGCGGGAGCGTGGCGGCCGAGGCGAATGGCGGGGGAACGGATCGGGTACGGGTACGGGCAGGGGTACGGGTACGAATGCCGGAGCACGAAGGGCGGCGGCGCGGCCCGGCCGCGTGAAGGTGCCGGGAGCCCCGCAACAGCGCGTGAGGACACCGCACCGGCGGCCCGGCACCTCGCGGCGCGCAGCGC
>DASTKT010000076.1:0-4566 GCA_035715725.1 Longimicrobiales bacterium
GCCGCCGTCGCCTTGATGATGCCGGGGGAGAGCCGCTTCGCCACCGTCCAGCAGTGCGATGCCAGCTCGTCCGGCAGGTCCCACAGCGTCGCGTAGTGATCCCTCGAGACCACCAGCGTGTGCCCGGGGGTCACCGGCTGGATGTCCATGAACGCGACGACGCGGTCATCCTCGTAAACGATGCTCACCATTTCCTCGCCGCCGATGATGCGGCAGAAGACGCAGCTCTCGTCGACCATCCCGACCTCCCCGGCGTTCGCGTTCGCTTCCGCTCCGCACCCCGACTGTAGCACGTTGCGCGCCGGGGGAACAGGTGTTCGCGCCGGCGCGCGGACGCGGGCGCGCCGAGCGCGGGCGAAACGGACGGGACGGCGGTGTCGCGAGTCGGGGCGGAATGGCCGGGACGACCGTGTCGATGGGGAGACGGCCGGTTACGGGCGCGCCCTCGCCACCGCGCGCGGGGGGCGCGCCGCGGCAGGAGCGGGAGCAGGAGTGCCCACCGCCGCCGCGCGCTCACCCCCGTTGCCAGACCTACCCACACCCCGCAAATTCAAACTCCGCGCTTCGCCTGAGACGGAATTCGAATGAGCACCGCTCCCGACGATCTTGTTGGGCTGGAGCCCCGTGGGGCGATCTCGCCCGTTCTCCCGCTCCACCTCCTGCTGTCCGTGCGCGAGCACGACCGGCCGTTGGAGGTATTGGAGGACGAGGACCTCGTCGCCAGCCTCCCCCGGCGGCTCGGCCTCAAGGGCGTCATCGACTCGCAGATCCGCAACTACGAGCAGGCGGTCAAGCGCAAGCGACCCGTCGCGGCGGCCGACGTCGGCAGCCTCATCCGGCTCGTGCTCCGCCGCCCCGACGCGGAGGAGATCCTGCGCGAGGCCGGCGAGCGCTTCGCCGAGCAGTGGACGCAGCGCCGGCGCCGCCGCGCCCGCTTCGCCCGCTCGCTGCCTCGCCGCGCGCGCTTCTCCGTCGCGCGCCGCGCCGCGCGCAAGCTGCTCCGCCAGATCATCGGCGAAGGGAGCATCGAGATCTCCGGACGTCCGCTCGCGATCCGCGTCCGCCGCGGCGTCGTCACGCACGTCGATCCCACCGGCCGGGCGTGCGCGCTCTACGAGGCCGCGCTCGGCACGGTCGTGCGCGTCTACACCGGCAACGCCGGGCACCTCGTGCACGAGCGCTGCTCCACGCAGGAGGCGCCGTACTGCGAATGGATGCTGGTCGAAGGATGATGGCGCGCGTCGATTCGGGATCCGAGCAGCCCCGCTTCTTCACCGTGGAGGAGGCCAACCGGACGCTCCCGCTGGTCCGGAAGATCGTGAAGGACATCGTCGAGGGATACCCGGAGTTCCAGCGGCAGCGGGAGCTCTACCGCCAGCTCGGCCAGGACACGCCCGGGCCGGCGCTGCAGTCGCGGCTGGAGGCGCTGCGCGAGGCGATCGACCGCTACACCGACCGCCTGCACGGCTTCCTGCGCGAGTTGGACCAGGTGGGGTGCGTGCTCAAGGACTACCAGGAAGGTCTCGTCGACTACTACACCGTCTACCGCGGCCGGCCGGTGCTCCTCTGCTGGCAGCTCGGCGAGCCACGCGTCGCGCACTGGCACGAGCTCGACGGCGGCTTCGGCGGGCGCCAGCCGATCACCCAGGAGTTCGCCGACGAGGTCCGCCGCAGCCTCCCCGGCTGAGCCTGGCCTCACCGCTCGAGCGACAAACGACCCACCGCAGAGGCGCAGAGGGCGCAGAGAACGGCGTCGATCGGGGGGCGCATCGGCACCGGCCTGCGAACGGCTTTTTCACAGGGAGGTGGGGAGCTAGGGAGATTACCCTGAGCCGCCGCGAAGCAGCGCTCGCGGCGAACACATGCATCCATTTTGAAGTTGGAACCGGGCTACGCCGCCTCCGACGCGAGAGAATGCATTCGGGGTTGGACCGGTGACCCGCGTTCCACCGGTCCAACCCCCGAAAAGGATGCTTCAGCTACGACGAATCCCGCGCCGCCCTCCGCCGTTCTCCCTATCTCCCCTGCTCCCTGTGAAGAAAAGTTCGTTCGTACGCCGACGAGGCTTCGCCGCCCGGCTTTCCGTTGCCGTTCCTCTGCGCCCTCTGCGCCTCTGCGGTGGATTCGAAGTTCCTCGACCGGCGCGCCGAGCTCAGACCCGCCCGTCCCCGTCCGCCGCCTCCGTCGCGATCCCGGCGGCCTTGAGCAGCTTCGTCCGGATCTGCCGGTCGAACGTCTCCCACTTCAGGCGCGCCTGCTCGGGGTCGGTCGTGCCCTCGAGGAACCCGATCGGGATCTCGAAGCCGCCCGCCCGGCTCCGGCCGCCGCCGTAGTAGCGGCCTCGCAGGTCCGTGCCGAGCGCGGACTTGAGGAACTGGTCGACGTCCAGCGTCACCTTCGTCGTCCGCAGGCTGCCGATCACCGATTCCCGCTGCCCCTCTCCCTGCACGATCCCGTAGACGACGGCCGTGTGCACGTCCTCCTCGGTCAGCAGGAAGTCCGTCGCCTGCGGGATGGCGTCCCGGTCCGCGTGCCGGAGATAGCCGACGCCGGCCAGCGAGAAGCCGCCGCGCAGCTCCCGGTCCGTGAGCGCGAGCTGGATGACCTCCATGGTGCCGTGCGAGCGCTGGACCCGCAGGATCGACTCGAGCAGCCGCGGGTCGGCGAAGCGCGTCAGGAACTCGCCGGCCTCGTACTCCTCGGGCCCCGCGCGGATGAACCCGTTCGTCTCGCTCCGCAGCCCGTGCAGCAGCGCCGTGGCGAGGTGGACGTGCTCCTCGCGGTCCGGGTCCAGCTCGAGGATCCCCGCCCGCTGCAGGTAGTCCGTCACGATCGTCGCCGCCGCGCCCACCGGCCGGATGTCGGCGAACTCCGGCGTCAGGATCCCCTGCGGCGCGTGGTGGTCGATGATCGCCAGCACCGGCACGCCGGCCTCGGCCAGCCGGTCGGTCAGGCGCGTCGTCGTCCCCTGGTTGTCGATGAACGCGGCGCCCTGGTAGCGGTCCAGCGGGAGCGCCTCCGTGTAGCGGATCAGCTCGACGTCCAGCAGGTGGACGAGCGCCAGGTTCTCCTGGTGACTGATCCGCCCCTCGTAGAGGATGTCGACGTCGATGTCGAAGCGCGCCGCCATCGCCCGATACGCCATGGCGGACGAGATCGCGTCCGGATCCGGGTAGTCCTGCAGCGCCGCCGCCTGCGACTCCCCGCGGTGCCGAGCCAGGAACGCGGCGAACGCCCGCGCCTGCGCGGCCTCCTCCGGGACCACCGAGACGTTCCCCACGTCACGCGCTGCCCGCGCCATGGAGTCAGGCGCCTCCTCAGTCCGCGGCCTGGTCGTCCGGCACGTGGCCGACCTCGGGCCGGTTCTCGTCGGCCGCCTCTCGCGTCGGCTCGCCCAGCAGCCGCCGCAGCTCGGCCCGGTCGACGACTTCCCGCTCCAGCAGCATCCGCGACAGCTCCTCCAGGAACCGACGGTCCTGCTCCAGGATCCGGTACGCCGTGTCGTGCGCCTCCACCAGGATGCGCTGCACCTCCCGATCGATCAACTCCGCCGTCGCCTCGCTGTAGCCCCGCTCCTCGCCGCCGGGCGCCATCTCCCCCTCGAGGAAGCCCGGGCCGCGACGTCGGTTGAACGCCACCGGCCCGACCGCTTCCGACATGCCCAGCTCGGTCACCATGCGCCGCGCGATGTCGCTCGCCCGCTCGAGGTCGTTGCTCGCGCCGCTCGACATCTCGCCGAAGATCAGCTCCTCCGCCGCGCGCCCGCCCAGCATCACCGCCAGCCGGTCCGTCAGCTCGTTGCGCTGCAGCAGGTAGCGATCGTCGATCGGGAGCTGCTGCGTGTACCCCAGCGCCCCGACGCCCCGCGGGATGATCGAGATCTTGTGCACCGGGTCCGCCGTCGGCACCCGCTCCGCCACCAGCGCGTGCCCCGCCTCGTGGTACGCGACGATCTGCCGTTCCTTGTCGTTGATCAGCCGGTTCCGCTTCTCCAGCCCGGCGACGACGCGGTCGATCGCGTCGTCCAGCTCCTCCATCCCGACCTCCGCCTTCCCCCGCCGCGCGGCCAGCAGCGCCGCCTCGTTCAGCACGTTGGCCAGATCCGCGCCCACGAAGCCCGGCGTCCGCCGCGCGACGACCTGCAGGTCCACGGCCGGCGCCAGCTTGATCTCCTTCGCGTGCACCTTCAGGATCGCCTCCCGGCCGCCCAGATCCGGTCGATCGACCACCACGTGCCGGTCGAAGCGACCCGGCCGCAGCAGCGCCGGGTCCAGGATCTCCGGCCGGTTCGTCGCCGCCATGATGATCACGCCGCGCCGCGGGTCGAAGCCGTCCATCTCCACCAGGAGCTGGTTCAGCGTCTGCTCCCGCTCGTCGTGCCCGCCCATGATCCCGCCCACGCCGCGCGCCTTCCCCAGCGCGTCCAGCTCGTCGATGAAGACGATGCACGGCGCGTTCGACTTCGCCTGCTCGAACAGGTCGCGCACCCGCGCCGCGCCCACGCCCACGAACATCTCCACGAACTCCGAGCCGCTGATCGAGAAGAACGTGACCCCCGCCTCCCCC
>DASTKT010000077.1:0-2068 GCA_035715725.1 Longimicrobiales bacterium
GATGCGTGTTGGACGGCCAATCAATCGAGCGACTACCCTCTCCGGCCCGCGTCGCCAGGACTGCGTATGCTTGTATCGGGAGACCACCGAAACCTGCCGCCGAATCGCCCGCTCGGCGAGTGCCACGCGGGCTCGGACGGCGCCGCGCGGGCCGTCGGCGCGGTCAGCGGAGATGGTGGGGGTCAGCGCCGACCCTCCAGGTGGTACGCGCGGAGATAGGCATGGATGGCGTCGCTCTCGGCGTCGGTGAAGTGGGCGAAGCCGTTCTTCGCGACCCAGCTCATGAGTCCGAGATCGCGGCCGTCGAGCGGCTCGCCGGTGCGCAGGAGATGGCGGAACTGCTCGGGCCGGTACGCGGCGACGACGGCGAGCGACGGGCTTCCCTCGAACGCCTCGCCCCGGAGATCGAAGCCGTGGCACTCGGTACAGGTGATGCTCACGAGATACCGTCCCTGCTCGAACGGAGTGCGGCGCGGGAGATTGCCCCAGCGCGGCTGCGCACGATCCACTTCGTCGGCCGAGGCCTGCCACCGCCCCGTGACGAGGGCGAGGCGGCCGAGCAGCGTCATCCGGCGCTCGCGCTCGACGGGCGGCGACGCGGGCTGCCGGCGCAGATGCGCGACGATGCGCGCGAGGTCCTCGTCGCCGAGCGGGTGGAAGGTTCCCGAGATCATGCCGATGGCCGTGCGGCCGTCGCGCTTCACGCCGTAGCGGACGAGGCGCGCCAGCTCCGCGTCGCTGTAGAGCGGAAGCACGGCGGAGAGCGTCGGCGCCACGGCGGAGAAGATGCCGGGGGCGGCCTCGACGTCGCCCTCGCCCTGCATGCCGTGGCAGCCGGCCCAGCAGCCGACGATCTTCGCGAGCCGCTCGCCCTCGGCGAGATCGGCCGGCGCCGCGAGGACCGGCAGCGGTTCGAGCGGGGCCTGGCGCGCGCGGCGCAGGATCCACTCGCTCCCGGCGTAGACCGCGGCGACGGCGCCGGCCGTCACGACGGCCGCGCCGGCGAGCGTCCAGAGCAGCCACCGCACGGCGCGCGGGCGCTTCACCCGCGGCGCGCCGGGCAGGGAGGGAGCGGACGGCGGAGCAGACGCCATGGCACGGGCTCCTGGATGGAGAGTCGAGGTCGACGATATGGGCGCCGAGCCGCCTCGGCCGGTCTACGGTCGCAGCGGCAGCTCCATGAACACCAGCCAGTCGCGCAGCTCCTGCGGGAGCTCGTAGTACGGCTCGATGTCGCGGAATCCGAGCCGCCGGTACAGCGTCTGGGCTTCGATCTGCCGGATGCTGGTATCGAGCAGCATCCGTCGATAGCCGGCGGCGCGCGCCGCCTCGAGCACGGCGAGGCCGAGCGCGCGGCCGACCCCCCGGCCGTGCAGGTCCTCGTAGACGAACATGCGCTTCATCTCGCAGGCCTCGGCGTCGATCTCGCGGAGGGCCACGCAGCCGGCGGGCCGCCCGTCGACCGTGGCGAGGAGGAGGCGGCCACGCGGCGGCACGTACTTGCCCGGCAGGGAGGCCAACTCGGCCTCGAAGGCCGCGGCGTCGAAGTAGGCGTCGATGAGCGCCAGATCCTCCTGATGGCGCCGACGGTGCCAGGCGACGAAGGCCCGCATCAGATCACGCACGTCGTCCAGTTGCGCGTACGTGGACGGGGTCAGGACTTCCACCATTCAGGCCTCCTGCGCGGGGGTGTTCGACGCCGGCGTTCGCTTGCACCGGGGAAGGCCGAGCGCGCGGAGCCGCCGCAGTTCGTCCGCGGCGATTCCCGCTTCCGTTCCCTCACCGACGCACGTACCGCAGGTGGGTGGCGGCCGGGCCGTCGAGCACGCGGTCGATGCGGAACTGCGGCCCGGGCTCGCGCAGGTTCTCGAAGAGCCGCCGCCCGCCGTGGAACAGCACGGGGGCCAGGGCGATCTCCAGCTCGTCCACGACGCCCAGGTTCAGGTACTGCTGGATCACGTCCGCCCCGCCCGAGATGCGCACGTCACGGCCGCCCGCGGCTTCCCGGGCCAGCGCCAGGGCACGCTCCGGCCCGTCGTTGACGAAGTAGAAGGTCGTCCCGCCGGGG
>DASTKT010000078.1:0-6364 GCA_035715725.1 Longimicrobiales bacterium
TTCGTGCAGGACGAGCGGAACCGCTGGTCGGTCGGCGCCGGTCTCGAGTGGCTCCCGGCGGGCGAGCAGGCGCGCTTCTCCTTCCGCGGCGAGGCGCACGACGGCCAGGACCGCCGCGGCTTCCGCCTCGAGCTCGCCGGCGACGCGCCGCTCGGCGCGAGTGCCGCGCTCGTCACCCTGCACGACTGGTCGCGCGACCGCCGCCTCACGGCGCCGGGCGCGCCGCTCGCCGAGCTGGACCGCTCACTCCTGGGCTTCGCCTTCCGCCCGGTGCGGAGTGACCGCCTGAACGGCCTCTTCAAGCTCGAGTACCGCCGCACGGTGAACCCGCTCGCCGGCACGGTGCTCGAGAACACCGTCGCCGGCACCAGCGGCCGCGACGCGCGCCTCATCGGCGCGGCGGAGGCGGTGTGGGCGGTGGCGCCCGAGACCGAGATCGCCGGCCGCTACGCGATGCGCTGGACGGAGAGCGACCTCGCCACCGGCGGGCTCCAGCGCATCCGGCTCGGCGCCCACTTCGCCGGCATGCGCCTCGAGCGCGGCCTCGCCGTGGTGAGCGACCGGCTTCGCGCCCGCGTGGATGGCCGGATGCTGATGGAGACGGAGAGCGGCGCGAAGACCTGGAACGTCGCGCCGTCGCTCGCCTGGCGCCTCGACGCCCGCCTCGAGCTCGAGGCCGGGTATCGCTTCGGCGATCTCCAGGACGCCGACTTCGGCGCCCGCGGCGGGCAGGGGCTCTTCGCGGCGATGTCGCTGCGCTTCACCGAGAAGTCGCTCAAGGGACCGGGGGCGTTCTGGCGGGAGCGGGTGGCGCGGGAGCCGTAGGCGGGACGGCGGGAGTCCGACGGGGTTCGGTCGTGGAGAAGATCGGTCGCGGCACGCCGTCGGGCGGATCCGTTCGCGCGTCGGGCCGATGCTGCCGACCGTCGAATGCTCCCGGACGGGAATAATGGGGACGCGATCGCGTCTCGGGGGGCAGCGAACGAGTCTCGGGTGGGCGCGGTCGGGTCTCGGGGCGACCCGATCGGGCGTCCTGCGAGCCCGGTCGACTCTCATGAACACCCGGTCGACTCTCATGGACACCCGGTCGACTCTCATGGGGACGCGGAAAACCGTCAGGGGGGCTCGTACAACTCTCCGGGGGATGCGTACGCCTCTCGGGGGGACGCGTACGAGTCTCGGGGGGAGTAGTACGACTCTCGGGCGGACGCGTTCGACTCTGAGGGCGACCGGTTCGAGTCTCGGGAACGCCCGATTCGGCGTCGAAGGGCTTCGGCAAACTCTCGGGCCGGTCCGGACGACCGTGGGATGTCGTGTGCATTTCGTGGGGGAGATCGGGAAAGTCGTCGGGGACGCCCGGTAGAGCCTCGGGGACGCCCGGATTTCTCCCCAGCGCGCCCGGACGACCGTGGGATCGTCCGGGCGCGCTCGCTTCCCGCCGTCCTCCGCCGTGACCCCCATCCCCGATTTGCAATCCCTGCCCGACCCATATAAAAGAAAGAGAGCCCCATAGCGCGGACGGGAGGCGGGAACTACGGGATGACGGCATGGCGAGAGGAGACGGCCCCCCCGGCGGGAGGGCCGCTGCAGGCGATCCAGATCGAGTGCGTCGCGCCCACGGTGGACGCCGGGCGCTACGCCGCCAAGCGCGTCGTGGGCGAGGAGGTCGAGTTCGCCGCCGACGCCTTCAAGGACGGGCACGACCTCCTCGCCGCCCGGCTCCTCTGCTGCCCCCCGGGCGAGGGGAGCTGGCGCGCGGCCCCGATGGGGTACGTCTTCGACGACGACCGCTGGTACGCCAGGGTCGTGGTGGACCGGGTCGGCACCTGGCGCTTTACGGTCGAGGCGTGGGTGGACGAGTTCGGCACCTGGCGGGCCGAGCTCGAGAAGAAGGTCGCGGCGGGGCAGGACGTGGCGAGCGAGCTCCTCGAGGGGGCCGAGATGGTCCACCGCGCCGTCCCCCACGCGCGCGGCGAGGAGTTCCAGCGGCTCGCCGCGGCGGCCGCGATCCTGGGCGACCCCGGGATGGCGCGCGAGGAGCGGGTGCACGCCGCCCTCTCGGCCGAGCTCCTGCAGCTCATGGAGCAGCACGGCCGGCGGCCCGGCCTCAGCCGCGCCGAGCGCGAGTACGTCCTCCGCGTGGACCCGCCGCAGGCGGCCTTCGCCGCCTGGTACGAGTTCTTCCCGCGCTCGACCAGTCCCACGATCGGCCAGCACGGCACCTTCCGCGACGCCGCCGGCTTCCTCCAGCGGGTCGCCGCGATGGGATTCGACACGGTCTATCTTCCGCCCATCCACCCGATCGGTCACGCGCACCGGAAGGGGCGGAACAACGCCCTCGTCGCCGAGCCGGGCGACGTGGGGAGCCCGTGGGCGATCGGCAACGAGGACGGCGGCCACGATGCCGTGAATCCGGCGCTCGGCACGATCGAGGACTTCGATGCCTTCGTGGCCGAGGCCACCCGGCTCGGGATCATGGTGGCGCTCGACTACGCCCTCCAGTGCTCGCCCGACCACCCGTGGGTGCGGGAGCACCCGGAGTGGTTCTTCGTCCGACCCGACGGCACGATCAAGTACGCCGAGAATCCGCCGAAGAAGTACGAGGACATCTACCCGCTCAACTTCTGGTGCGACGACCGCCAGGGGCTCTGGGACGCCTGCCGCGACGTGCTGCTGTTCTGGATCGCGCACGGGGTGCGGGTCTTCCGGGTGGACAACCCGCACACGAAGCCGTTCGCGTTCTGGGAGTGGATCATCGCCGAGGTGCACCGGCGCCACCCCGACGTCGTCTTCCTGGCCGAGGCGTTCACGCGGCCGAAGCGCATGAAGAACCTCGCCAAGCTGGGGTTCACCCAGAGCTACACCTACTTCACCTGGCGCAACACCGTGCCCGAGCTGGTGAGCTACGTCGCCGAGCTCACGGCGACGCCGGTGGCCGAGTACATGCGCGGGAACCTCTTCGCCAACACGCCCGACATCCTGCACGAGTTCCTCCAGAAGGGCGGACTGCCGGCGTTCCGGATCCGGCACCTCCTCGCCGCGACGCTGCTGCCGGTCTACGGCATCTACAGCGGCTTCGAGCTGGGCGAGAACGTCCCGCTGCGGGAGGGAAGCGAGGAGTACCTCGACAGCGAGAAATACGAGGTGCGCCAGCGCGACTGGGACGCGCCCGGCAACCTCGCCGCGGAGATCGCCGCGGTGAACCGGATCCGGCGCGAGAACCCTGCGCTCCAGCTCTACCGCAACATCAGGTTCCATCCGGGCGGTGACGAGCGCGTGATCTGCTACACGAAGCTGCGCTGGGGGAACGATCTCCTCATCGCCGTGTCGACCGATCCGCATGCCGTGATCGAGGCCGACCTGCCCGTGCCGCGCGCGGCGCTCGGCTTCCCGCCGGCGGCGCCGGTGATGGTGGAGGAGCTCCTGGGCGGGGAGCAGGCGACGTGGAACGGCCCGACGCAGCCGGTGCGGTTCGACCCGGCGGGGCGGGTGGGCTACGTCTGGCGGATCGTGCGGGAAGCGACCCCCGAGGGACTCGCGCCGGCCCAGCCCGCGCGCGCGGCGGCCGACGCGACCATTGAGCGGGAGGACCTGGAGTGAGCGCAGAGCCGGAGTTCGCGGTCGAGGGCGCCGTCGAGGGCGGCACCGACGCCGGGACGGAGTGGTACAAGGACGCCATCATCTACCAGGTGCACGTTCGCGCCTACAAGGACTCGAACGCCGACGGGATCGGCGATTTCGCCGGCCTGACCGAGCAGCTCGACTACCTGCAGGACCTGGGCGTCACGGCGATCTGGCTCCTGCCGTTCTACCCCTCGCCGCTCCGGGACGACGGCTACGACATCGCCGACTACACCGACGTTAACGCCATCTACGGCTCGCTCGAGGAGTTCAAGACCTTCCTCGACGAGGCGCACCGGCGCGGGCTCCGGGTCATCACCGAGCTGGTGCTCAACCACACCTCCGACCAGCACCAGTGGTTCCGCGCCGCCCGCCGCGCGGCGCCCGGCGATCCGGCGCGCGCGTTCTACGTCTGGAGCGAGACGAACCAGAAGTACCAGGACGTCCGGATCATCTTCAAGGACTTCGAGCGCTCCAACTGGACCTGGGACGCGGAGGCGAACGCCTACTACTGGCACCGCTTCTACGCCCACCAGCCCGATCTCAACTTCGACAACCCCGCGGTGCACCGCGCGCTCGAGCGGATCTTCGACTTCTGGATCGAGCTCGGCGTGGACGGCTTCCGGCTCGACGCGATCCCGTATCTCTACGAGCGCGAGGGGACGAGCAGCGAGAACCTCCCCGAGACGCACGAGTACATCAAGCAGCTCCGGGCCTACGTGGACGCGAAGTCGGGCGGCAGCATCATGCTCCTCGCCGAAGCGAACATGTGGCCCGATGAGGCGGTGCAGTACTTCGGCGACGGGGACGAGTGCCACATGGCGTTCCACTTCCCCGTCATGCCGCGGCTCTACATGGCGGTGCAGATGGAGGACCGCTACCCGATCATCGACATCCTCCAGCAGACCCCGGCGATCCCGCCGATCTGCCAGTGGGCGACCTTCCTGCGGAACCACGACGAGCTGACGCTCGAGATGGTCACCGACGAGGACCGCGACTACATGTACCGGGTCTACGCCCACGACCCGCAGGCCCGTATCAACCTCGGCATCCGCCGCCGGCTCGCGCCGCTGATGGGGAACAACCGGCGCCGGATCGAGCTGATGAACGCGCTCCTCTTCTCGCTGCCGGGGACGCCGATCATCTACTACGGCGACGAGATCGGGATGGGCGACAACATCTACCTCGGCGACCGCAACGGCGTCCGGACGCCGATGCAGTGGAGCGGCGACCGGAACGCCGGCTTCAGCCGCGCCAACCCGCAGCGGCTCTACTTCCCGGTGATCATCGACCCCGAGTACCACTACGAGGCGGTGAACGTCGAGGCCCAGCAGAACAATCCGCAGTCACTGCTCTGGTGGATGAAGCGGATCATCGCGCTCCGGAAGCAGCACCGGGCATTCGGGCGGGGGACGATCGAGTTCCTCCATCCGGACAATCCGCGGGTGCTGGCGTTCGTGCGGGAGTACGAGGAGGAGCGGATCCTCGTCGTCGTGAACCTCTCGCGCTTCGCCCAGATCGCCCAGCTCGACCTCTCGGCCTACGCGGGCCTCGTCCCGGTCGAGATGTTCGGGCGCACGCCGTTTCCGGCGGTGACCGACCAGCCCTACTCGGTGACGCTCGCCCCGCACGTCTTCTACTGGTTCAGCCTCGAGCGCGCGGGCGGACGGCGGCACGCGGAGACGGCCGGTGCGCCGACGATCCGGCTCCGCGGCCGCTGGCTGGACGCGCTGCGCGGCCGCGACCGCGAGCGGCTCGAGGAGGTGCTCGGCGACCACGTCCTCGCCGCGCGGTGGTTCCGCAGCAAGGCGCGCGAGGTGGCGCGCGTGGATCTGGTGGACGCCGTCCGCATCCCCTGCGGCGGCGACGAGGCGCTCTTCTGCTTCGTGGACGTGCGGTTCATCGACGGGGAGGACGAGACCTACGTCGTCCCGCTCGCCTTCGCCACCGGGGAGCGGGCGCGCACGGTGGCCGAGCAGCCGCGGGCGCTGGTCGCGCACGTGGCGACCGGCAGCGGCGAGCCCGCCGTCCTCTACGACGCGCTCTGGGACGAGGCGGCCGCGGGCGAGCTGGTCGATGCCGTCGCGCACGGCGGCCGCTGCCGCGGCGAGGCGGGGGACGTGATCGCGACCCGGACGCGCGCCCTCGCCGATCTCCCGGCGCTGGCCACGGTGGACGGCAGGCCAACGGTGACGGTCCTGCGCGGCGAGCAGAGCAACACATCGCTCCTCATCGGCGAGCGGATCCTCATGAAGGTGATCCGCAAGGTCGAGCCCGGCATCAACCCCGAGCTCGAGATCGGCCGCTTCCTCGCGCAGCAGCCCGGCTACCAGGGCGCCCCCAAGCTCCTCGGCGCGCTCGAGTACCGGCGCGGGCGCGAGGACCCGGCCACGCTCGCCACGCTGCACGAGTTCGTGCCGAGCGAGGGGGACGCGTGGAGCTACACGGTGGACGAGCTGGGCCGCTACTTCGAGCGCGTCCTCGCGCGGCAGGCGGGGACACTGCCCGAGATCCCGGAGGCGCCCGCCACCGATCGCGTCGCGCGCGAGGTGCCGCCGGAGGTTCAGGAGCTGCTGGGCGGCTATCTGGGGCGCGTGCGGCGCCTCGGGCAGCGCACGGCGGAGATGCACCGCGCCCTCGCCAACGCGGTGGACGCGCCGGCCTTCACGCCGGAGCCGATCGTGGCGCACTACCGACGCGGCCGCGTCGAATCGTTCCGCAACCTGGTGCGCTCGAGCTTCCT
>DASTKT010000079.1:0-2559 GCA_035715725.1 Longimicrobiales bacterium
TCGGGCGTCTGCGCGGGCCTCCTGCACTGGCCGCGCGCGGCGTTCGTCGGCGCGTGGCTCGTCGTCGGCGCGGCCGTCGTGGGCTGGTTTCTCGTCGCCAACGGGATCGACCCGCTGGTGCAGCTCCGGCGGCGGTGGAAGGGCGGGGTCGTCGCCGGCGCGATCGCGGGTGCGGGGCTCGCGCTCACGGTCCTGCGGCAGCCCGCGCCGCCGCATCCGGCGGGCGGCTCGGCGCTCGCGGGCGACGTGCTCTGGCTCGGGCTCGTGTACGGCGTCGTGGACGCGCTCGTGCTCAGCGTGCTGCCGGTGCTCGCGCTCTACGGGATGCGCTCCGCCGCGGCGCTCGCCGAGCCGGGCGGGCGGCTCCGCGCCGCGGGCGCGGCGCTCGCGGGCAGCCTCGTGGTGACGGCGGCCTACCACCTCGGCTTCCCCGAGTTCCGGGGCGGGGCGCTCGCGGCGCCGCTCATCGGGAACACGGTCATGACGGTGGCCTATCTCGTCGCGGGCAACCCGCTCGCGCCGGTCGTGGCGCACGTCCTGATGCACGTCGCCGCCGTGCTGCACGGGGCGGGGGCGGCGGGGCAGCTGCCCCCGCATTCCTGACGTCGTCGCGACGCGCTAGATTCCTTCCATCCCCGACATCCCCAGCCACGAGGACCCATGCATTCCCACACGACGGTGCGGGGCAGGATGGCGCGCCTCCTTCTCACGCTCCTGTTCGCGGCGCTGCCGGCGCTCGCAGGCGCCTGCGGGGGCGACCCGACGGGCGCGAGCGGCAGCGGCGCGATTCACGCGGTCGTGGTCACCACCGGCGCGCCGGTCGATCCGGACGGCTACACGCTCACCGTCGGCGCGCGCCCGGCGCAGCCGCTGGCGACGACCGACTCGGTGGTCGTCGGCGGGCTCGCACCGGGGGCGACGGCGCTCACCCTCGACGGCGTGGCCGGGAACTGCGTGGTCACGGGCGGAGGGACGCGCTCGCTCACGGTCTACGCGGGCGACACGGTGCGCACCGTCTTCGAGGTCGGGTGCGCCGACGCGGGGCAGACCGTGCGGTTCGTCGTGCGCACCACCGGATTCGACCTCGACCCCGACGGCTACGAGCTCTCCTTCCGCGGCGCGCCGGCCGAGCACGTGGCGATCCAGGACACGCTCGTCGTCGCCGACGTGCCGGCGGGGGAGCGGACGCTCGTCATCGGCGGGCTCAGCCGGAACTGCCAGGTGAAGGGCGGGACCGCGCAGGCCGTGGCCGTCGCGGGGCAGCGGCTCACGACGCACGAGGTGCGCGTGCGCTGCGGATACCTGCTGTTCGGCGGCTGGGATCTCACGCTCATCAGCCCCGACGGCGAGGACACCATCGCGGTGACGACGCGGATCGGGAAGTCGGGACCCGCCGATGAGTATTCGACACAGCCGGCGTGGTCGCCCGACGGCAGGAAGATCGCGGTCACCTCGACGCGGAATAGCAACCAGGACATCTACGTCTACGAGGTCGCCACCGGCGCGCCCGCGCGACTCACCAATGATCCCGCGGACGACCGCGACCCTGCCTGGTCGCCGGACGGCAGCCGGATCGCGTTCGTGAGCTACCGCATCGGCGGCGAGAAGATCTGGATCATGAACGCCGACGGCTCCGACCAGCGGCTCCTGCCAGGGGGCGAGGGCGCCGAGAACGAGCCGGCCTGGTCGCCGGACGGGCAGGCGATCGCGTACACCTGCGGGACCCCCGGCGGGATCGGGATCTGCGTCATGCGACCCGACGGCACCGACCGCCGGATCGTGCACGCCGGCGCGCCCGGCGCCCCCATGGAGGACCACTCGCCGGCGTGGTCGCCGGACGGCCGTCGGATCGTGTTCTCGTCTCACGGCCCCCTGTACGCGTCGGCGCGGCTCTATGTGGTCAACGCCGACGGCTCGGGCTGGCGGGCGCTCACGCCCGCGGGACCGGACCGGTACGCCGACGCGGACCCGGTGTGGACGCAGGACGGCGACGCGATCGTCTTCAGCCGCTGGCGGTACGACGACGTCATGTTCCCCTACGAGGCGATGTGGCTCCGGCCCGAGGAGCCCGCGACGGTGCACGCCACGGGCGTCCCGGCCTTCCCCGGCCAGTTCGGCGGCCTGCAGCCACGCTGAGCGGGACCCGATTAGATTGGGGACGACTTCGCAGGCGGGCGGCACCCGGCGTCGCCGGGGTCGCCCGCACCGTCTTCCCGCTCCCGATCCGCTCATGACGCACCCGCTCGACACCGCGCCCACGCTCGCCGACCTCGCCGCCCGGGCCGAGAGCGCCTCGCTGCCCGCGCTCTGGGCCGCGCTCGCGCCCGAGGACCGGCGCGCGGCGCTCGCCTTCGCGCTCAAGGGGAACCCCGCCTTCCGCCGCCAGCTCGTCGAGCTGCTGCGGCAGACGCCGCGCTACCGGGCGTTCCGGCCCACGACCTTCTCGTCGTGGAAGCCGGAGCAGTTCGCCGACGCGTTCAAGCGGCCGGGCACGCTGCCGCTCGAGGCGATGCAGGTGGGGCTCATCGCGCTCCACGTGCAGGGCCGGCACGAGATGCT
>DASTKT010000080.1:0-20639 GCA_035715725.1 Longimicrobiales bacterium
GGGACCGGCCAATCTGCGGGCGGAACGGGCGGCCGGGCCGTGTCAGGGGCGTGCCGGCCAGGGCGCCGCCGCACGGCCGCTACTCGCCGCGTCGCCCCGGCCCCGCCGCGCGGCCGCTGCCCCGCCGCGACCAGCAGGCGACGAGGCCGGCGCCGGCTACGCCGCCAGCGCCGTGGGCCGACAGTGCTGGCAGGGCCGGAAGCCGGCGGCGGCGGCCGCGCGCTCGTCGGCGAGCGGGACGCGGTTCTCCGGGCGGGCGCGCCGGATGTCGTGGCAGGTGGGGTGGCAGTAGATCCCGGTGGTGCGGCAGCCGAGGAAGCGCACGCCGCGTCGCGCGAGCGCCTCGACCTCGTCCACGGGCACGCCTTCCCGGCGCAGCAGCTCCCGCTTGAGCGGCGCGCCGAAGATGTAGCGGCCGGTCCCACCGCCGGACGGCACCACCCGGTGACACGGCAGGAGGAGCGGCACGGGGTTGCGGGCCAGGGCGTTGCCGACGGCGCGGGCCGCGCGCGGCCGCCCCGTCTCCCGCGCCAGCCAGGCGTACGGCCGCACCTCGCCCCGCGGGATGCGGCGCAACGCCTCGAGCGTCTCCCGCTCGTACGCCGGCAGCGCCGAGAGGTCGAGCGGCACGTCGGCGGCCGGCTCGCCGGCCAGCGCGCGGCGGACGGCGTCGGCGTAGCGCGCCGGGACCTCGGACGAGCGCGGCGCGCGGCCGCGCTCCTCGCGGTACGCCTCGGCGAACGCGTCCGCGTCCTCGCCGAGACGCACGAACGTCACGCCCCGGGGGCTCCACCCGACCCACGCCGGCCCCGCGTCCGTCGCCACGACGCCGAACCGCTCGGCCGCGGCGTCGAGCACGCCGGCCAGGATCTCGCGCGGTGCGGGGCGGGGCCGCGCGCGCAGCCGGACGGCGAGCGTGGCGAGCGAGGCGCCGGCGTCGCGGCACTCGTCGCACGAGCCCAGGTGGCTCGTCACCGCCGACGCGTCGGCCGCGTCCAGCTCGCCGGTCCGGAGCGCATCGAGGCGCTCCATCACGTCCTCACACCGCATCGCTCACCTCCTCGGCCGGCAGTCGCCGGCGCAACCGTTCCAGCGCGCGGAACACCTTTCCACGCGCCGCCGCCTCCGTGACGCCGAGCATGCCGGCGATCTCGGCGTACGACAGGTCCAGCGTGAATCGCAGCGTCACGATCTCGCGCGCCTCCCGCCCCAGCGAGGCGAGCGCCCGCTCGAGCGCGCGCCGCGCATCCTCCGCGTCCAGAGCGGCGTCCGACGCCGGCGGAACCGCGAGTGCGGGCGCATGCCAGCCGTCGCTTTCGGGGAGCCGCTCGACGCCCGCCCGGCGCGAGCGGATCCGGTTCAGCGCCAGGTTCCGCACGATGCGGAAGAGCCATGGCCGGAGGCGCAGCGCCCGGCAGCGCTCGTCGTCGTACCGGCGCACGAGCGCGTCGTGCGCGCGCAGGAAGGCGTCCTGCACGACCTCCTGCGCATCCGCCTCGTCCCGCAGCATCCCCGCCGCGTAGGCGAACAGCTCGTCCTGGTGGCCCCGGACGAGGCGCTCCAACGCGCCATCCCGGCCTTCCCGGACGGCCAGCGCCAGCGCGCCGGCGGTCGAGGGCTCGGGGGATACTATGCTCCGGGCTTCGCGCATCGCTCTCTCGACTTCAGGGGGTACCGCGTGGTCCTCGTTTGGGGGTCTAACACGGCAGGAGGGGGATTCGTTCGGGGGAGAGGGGGGCAGTGCCCGCTCCCGCTCCCGCTCCCGCTCCCGGGACAGCCTCGCGCCGGACGGGCAGTGGTTCGTGGACGCCGAGGCGTTTGGGTTTCCCGGGAGCGGGAGCGTAAGCGGGAGCGGGAACTGCTCTTCCGGGCGGGGGCCGGGGTCACGTGTACGCGCTGGGGCCGAAGGGCGATGAGGCACGTTCACGGGAAGGGGCAGAGGCAGGGGAATGGGCCGGACACCGTGGCGCCGGGATTGGACCCCGGCCCCTGCCCCTGAACGTGCCTGGATGCCTTCCCCCGCCCTTGCACGTGCCCCTGCCGCCGCCCGAACGGACGCGTCACCGCGGTCCCGCTCCCCGCACGTACTCCGCCACCTCCGCCGCCACCGCCCGCGCCTCCAGCCCGATCTGCCGGAGGATCCCCGCCTTCGGCCGCGCGAAGCCGAGGAAGTACAGCCCGGGCACGCCGGTCGCGCCGTCGCCGGCGGGGTAGCCGCGCGGGTCCACGACGGCCGCGGCGCCCTCGAGGAAGTCGGAGAGCGCGGGCCGGTAGCCGGTGGCGAGCACCACGGCGTCGAACGGCCGCTCGACGCCGTCCGTGAAGACGACGCCGGTCTCGGTGAAGCGCGCCGGCCCCGGCGCGACCGCGATCTCGCCGCGCTTCACGCGCTCGACCGTGCCGACGTCGATGACGGGGAGCCGGCCGTGGCGCTCGATCTGCGTGACCGGACCGTACGGCAGGGGGCGGAGGCCGTAGCGGGAGAGGTCGCCGAACGTGAGCCGCGACATCAGCCGCCCCACGACGTCGCGCACGCGCGAGGGCAACCAGAGGAGGCGGATGTTCGTGACCTGCGCCGGGCGGCCGCGGACGTCCCGTGGGATGATGTTCACGCCGCCGCGCACGGCGATCGTCGGGTAGGCGCCCTGCTCCGCCAGGTCGAGCGCGATCTCGGCGCCCGTGTTGCCGATCCCGACCACCAGCACGCGTTGGCCGCGGAACTCCGCGCCGGAGCGGTACTCCGCGCTGTGGAGCAGCCGGCCGCGGAAGCGCTCCTGCCCGGGCCACGACGGCGTGTTGGCCGCGCGGTTGTACCCGCTGGCGACGACGACCGCGTCCGCCACGTAGCGCTGGCCGGCGGCGGTCTCGGCCTGCCAGCGGCCGTCGCGCCGGGCGAGGCGCGTCACGTCCTGGCCGAAGCGGGGACGCAGCTCCAGCTCGCGGGCGTAGCGCTCGAGGTAATCGGCGACCTGCTGCCGCGAGGGGTAGCGCGGGGTCTCGTCGGGGAACGGCAGGAACGGCAGCGCGGAGTGCTCCTTCACCGTGTGCAGCCGCAGGCGCTCGTAGTGGTTGTGCCACGCCCAGCCGACGCGCTCGCCTCGCTCGAGCAGGATGTACGGCACCTCCGCGCGCTTCAGGCACGCGGCCGTGGCCAGCCCCGCCGGCCCCGCGCCGACGATCAGGACGCCGGTCGGCTCCGGTGCGCCGGCGGATGAACCGCCCGAGCCGTCCGGCCCGCGTACGGCGCCGGCGTCGCCCATGTCGCCCTCAACTGGAGTAGTAAGCGGCGTTCTCGTCGATGTAGCCGTGGGTCAGGTCGCAGCCGAACGCGGTGGCCATGAACGTGCCGAGCCCGAGGTCGACCTCGATGTCGACCGGGTCGCCGCGCAGGCGCTCGCGCAGATCGCCGTCGTCGTAGTCGAGGCGGGCGCCGCCGGCCCAGACCGGCATGCCGCTCACGGCCACGCGGAGGCGGGACGCGTCGACGTCGCAGGCGAAGCACTTCCCGACCGCCATCAGGATGCGCCCGATGTTCGGGTCGGCGCCGTAGGCCATGGTCTTGACGAGCGGCGAGTTGATGATCGACTTGGCGACGGCGCGCGCTTCCGCCGCCGAGGCGGCGCCGGCGACGCGCGCGCGCAGCAGCTTCGTCGCGCCCTCGCCGTCGCGCGCCAGCATCTCGGCCATGCGGATGCAGGCGGCGGTGAGCGCGCGCTCGAACGTCTCGGCGTCGACCTCGCCCGCGAGCCCGTTCGCGAGGAGCGCGCACGTGTCGGACGTGCTCGTGTCCGAGTCCACCGACAGCATGTTGAAGGAGACGTCCGCGGCGCGGCGCAGGAGCGCGTCCGCCGCGCCGCGCGGCAGGAGCGCGTCCGTGAAGATGTAGATCAGCACGGTGGCCAGGTTCGGCTCGACCATGCCGGAGCCTTTCGCCACGACGCAGACGACGGCGTCGCCGACGGCGAGGGAGAGCGCCTTCGGGTACGTGTCCGTGGTCATGATGCCGCGGGCGCCCACGAGCGGGTCGGGCTGGAGCTCGCCGCGCATCCCGGCGAGCCCGGCCTCGATCTTCTCGATCGGGAGCTGCCGGCCGATCACGCCGGTCGAGCTCATCAGCACGTGCTCGGCGGGGACGCCCAGCTCCCGCGCAGCCGCGGCGCCCATGCGGCGCGCCGCCGCGATCCCCTGCTCTCCCGTCCCCACGTTGCTCACCTTGCTGTTCACGACGACGGCGCGGAGCACGCCGCCCCGGATCAGCTCGCGGCCCACCAGCACCGGCGCGCCGGCCACGTGGTTGCGCGTGAACAGCGCCGCCGCCTGGGCGGGGACCTCGGAGTGGAACAGGGCCAGGTCCGGGCCGCTCTCCTTCAGGCCGCAGTTGCGGCTGGCACAGGAAAAACCGCGCGGCAGCCGCGGCGCCGCGTCGAAGACGATCGGGTCCATTCGGGTTCGCGGGAAATCGGTCGGAATCGCGGTTCGCCGCCGCCCCGGCGGCGCGCCCAGGCCCTTTGCCCGGCGCCGCCGAAGCGTAACGGCTGGCGCCCGGCGCAGCAACGGCGGGCGGGACCGGCGGCTACGGCGTCGCCTTCAGCGAGCCGGCGACGTACGAGACGTCGTCGTCCGAGGCGCTCGTCTTCCAGTCGATCTGGATCTCGGTGGGATAGTGCATCGAGGTCTCGAAGCGGGCGAAGATGGTGTCCGCCTGGTCGTCGATGGCCTGCTGGATCAGGTCGAAGAGTCCCTCCACGGAGCGGATCATCGGGTACTGCGCCGTCGACAGCCGCAGGCCGTCCGAGACGCGCGTGATGCTCGTGACGTTGCCGTCCTTCACCTCCACGACGACCGGATCGCCCGGCGTGGCGCACATGCAGTGCACCTGGAGCTGGTAGGTGTAGGTCTTGACGTTCTGCTCGCGCCAGCGCCGACGCTCCGCCACCAGGCTGTCCTGCAGCCGGTTGCGGCTCGCCCCCGTGGGCTCGCCCCCGCAGGACACGAGGCTCCCGGCCAGGAGCAGCGCCGTCAGCCAGTGGTCGAGGCGCGGTCTGTGATTCGGCATGCGCGTCGCCTGAAGGTATGGGACCGAAAACATTGTTCATCGTGGGCGGGAGCGTCAATCACGCTCCGACTCCGGCGCCCGTACCCGCCGCGCGTCGGGCACGACACCGTTGCTTGAACGCGCGACCCGGCGGCGGTGGGACACCCGGCGTTCGCGGGCGCCGAAGCCGGGCGCAGGGCGCGCACCTTGCCCCCACGCCGGGGGGACGGGACATTCCGCGCGCACCCGAGCCCGGTACCGCATGCCGAATCCGACGGACACGCAGGAGCAGCAGCAAGACCCCATCGTCGTGGTCGGCGCCGGCGCGGCCGGGCTCATGGCCGCGATCTTCGCGGCGGGCGGGCCGCGCCCCGTCCTCCTGCTCGAGCGCACCCGCGACGGCGGCCGCAAGATCCTCATCAGCGGCGGCGGCCGCTGCAACGTGCTGCCGTCGCGCATGGAGCCGTCGCAGTACGTGACCGCGTCCTCGCCCAACACGCTGAAGAAGATGCTGCTGTCGTGGCCGCTCGCCGAGCAGCGCCATTTCTTCGAGGCGGAGCTGGGGCTCCGGCTGGCGCTCGAGGAGGAGAGCGGCAAGCTGTTCCCGGTCTCGAACCGGGCGCGGGATGTCCGCGACGCGCTGGTGGCGGAGGCCCGGCGGCGCGGCGCCACGGTGCGCTTCGACGCCACCGTCACCGGGCTGCGGCCGCCGGCGCCCGCCGGCGCCGCGGAGCCGCGCGCGGACGCCGCGCCCGCCGGGCGCTGGGAGGTGCTCCTCGAGGGCGGCGAGACGATCCTCGCCTCCGCGGTCATCCTGGCCACCGGCGGCCTCTCCGTCCCGGCCACCGGCAGCGACGGCACGGGGCTGCGCATCGCGCGGCGGCTCGGCCACGAGCTGAACGAGACCTACCCCGCGCTCACGCCGCTCACGGCCGAGCCGCCGGTCCACGCCGAGCTCGCCGGGGTCTCGCTGGACGTCACGCTCGAGGCGCCGCTCCCGCGCGGCGCCTTCACCACGCACGGGGGCTTCCTCTTCACGCACCGCGGCTACAGCGGCCCCGCCGTGCTGAACATCTCCCACCTGGCCGTGCGCTCCCGCCTGGCCGGCGGGCACCAGCCGATCCGCGTGCGCTGGACCACGCTCGACGCGGCGGCGTGGGAGCGCTCGCTGCGCGAGGCGACGAGCGGCGCCGTCGGCCCGCTCGTCCGTCGCCACCTCCCGACGCGCCTGGCGGATGCGCTGCTGGCCGAGGCCGGCGTCGACCCCGCGCGCCCGCTGGCGCAGCTCCGGCGCGACGAGCGCGTCCGCCTCGTCGACGCGCTCGCCCGCTACGAGCTCCCCTGGACCGGCGACGAGGGCTACCGCAAGGCCGAGGTCACGGGCGGCGGCGTGGCGCTGGGCGAGGTGGACGCGCGGACGCTGGAGAGCCGGCGGCACCCCGGCCTCCATCTGTGCGGCGAGATGCTCGACGCGTTCGGTCCGATCGGCGGCTACAACTTCCTCTGGGCGTGGGCGACGGGGCGGGCGGCCGGGCTGGCGGCGGCCGCGTGACTTTCGGTCCGCCGCCTCGTCTTTCGGGGTGGCGGACGCGCTCCGCGCGGCGCGCCGAACCCAGCCTTTCGCCGTCACGAAACGTGTCGCCCGGGCTAGTTCAATTGCCATTGAAGTGCTATATTGGGCAACCGTTTATGGGAGTGGCGCGGAGGGGTGGCGGGTGGCCCGGATCGTGCAACCATCCGGTCCCCGGCAGGGCTCGCAGGAGCGGTCGATTTTCCGGTGTTTACGCGGCTTTTCGCCCCGCACGGCGCGGTCGCGGCAGGGTTCCTCCGAAGGGAGATGTCACATGCGTGTCCTCGGTAAGGTTCTGGTGCTGTCCTCCCTGGTGGTCGCTGCCGCCTGCGGCCAGAAGGACAAGGATCGGGAGGCGTTCCGCTCGACGGACGACCTGTACCTGAACGATGTTCCTTCGGCCGTCGCGAGCCCGTCGGAGCTGGGGCTCAGCGACTCGCTGAGCATGGCGCCGGCGCCGTCCTCGCAGACGGCGGCCGCACCGCGGGAGGCGACGTCGCCGCGGCGGACCTCGTCGTCGCGGAGCTCGTCGACGACGGCGCGCCGCTCGACGAGCGGGCGTTCGACGGCGAGCTCGGGGAGCGGTACGGTGGCGTCGGGCCCGGTCTACACGACGCAGAAGCACACGAAGCGGGACGCGGCGATCGGCGCCGCGGCGGGGGCGGTGATCGGCGCGTCGGCGAGCCGGAACCGCGTGAAGGGTGCGGTGATCGGCGGAGTGGTGGGCGGCGTGCTGGGCGGCGTGATCGGGAACAACGTGGACGTGAAGAAGGTGCCGCGGACGAACTGGTGAGCGTTCCGCGGGCACGTGGAAGCGGGGCCGGCGCGCGCGCGCCGGCCCCTTTTGCGTGCCCACCTCGCCGACCTCCGCGCCGCCGCGGTATCTTCCGCTCCACCGACCGGAGCGCAGCCATGCCGCCATTCACGGGCCGTCCCGCCACCCGCTCGACGCGCGCGATGATCTCGACGCCGCACTACCTGGCCACCGAGGCCGGGGTGCAGGCGCTGCGGCGCGAAGGGAGCGCGGTGGATGCATGCATCGCCGCCCACGCGGTGCTGTGCGTGGCCTATCCGCACATGACGGGGCTGGGCGGGGACGGCTTCTGGCTGGTCCGGGACCCGGCCACGCGCGCGATCGACGCGCTGAACGCGAGCGGCCCGGCGGCGGCGCTGGCCACGGCGGACCGATACCGGGGCGCGGGGCTCGACGCGCCGCCGGGGCGCGGCCCGGCGGCGGCGCTCACCGTCCCGGGCGCCGTGGACGGCTGGCGGCTGGCGCACGAGCGCTACGGCGCGCTGCCGTGGGCGGAGCTGTTCGAGGACGCGATCCGGCTGGCGCGGGAGGGCGTGCCCGTGGCCCGCGGCCTGGCCGCGTGGATCCGAAAGGACCGCGCGCCGCTGGCGGACGAGGACGCCGGGGGCGTCTTCCTCCCGGCGGGCGTGCCGCTCCTGGAGGGCGACCGGCTGGTGATCCCGGGCCTCGCCGCGACGCTGGAGCGCATTGCGCGGCTGGGCGCGCGGCCGGGCTTCTACGAGGGCGAGACGGCGCACGAGGCCTGCCGCTCGCTGGGCGAGCGCGGCTCGCCGCTCCGCGCGGCGGACTTCGCCGGGTACGTGGCGGAGTGGACGTCGCCCATCTCGGTGTCGTACCGCGACTTCCAGGTCGTGGAGTTCCCGCCGAACACGCAGGGGCTCGCCGCGCTCGAGATCCTGGCGATGCTGGACAGCTTCGACGTGGCCGCCTGGGGCGACCCGGGCGTCGACTACCTGCACCACGTGGTCGAAGCGACGAAGCTGGCCTTTGCCGACCGGGATGCGTGGGTGGCCGACCCCCGGCGCGTCGACATCCCGCTCGAGCGGCTGCTCTCCGCGGAGTATGCCGCGGAGCGGCGCGCGCTCATCGACCCGGAGGGGGTGATGGACCGCTCGCGCGTGCGGCCGGGGCTCCCCTTCGACGTGAATTCGTTCCGCCCCCGATCCGCCGGCGGCGACACGTGCTACCTGTGCGCGGTGGACGGGGACGGCCTCGTCGCCTCGACGATCCAGTCGATCTTCCACGACTTCGGCAGCATGGCGATCGGCGGCGCCACCGGCGTGCTGCTGCAGAATCGCGGCTCCGCGTTCTCGCTGCGGGAGGACGACGCGAACCGGCTGGAGCCGGGGAAGCGGCCGTTCCACACGCTGACCCCGGCGCTCCTGCTGCGGGACGGGGAGGCGTACGCGGCGTTCGGCGCGATGGGCGGGGACGGGCAGCCGCAGACGCACGCGGCGCTGGTCACGCGGCTGCTCGACTTCGGCTACGACGTGCAGCAGGCCATCGAGGCGCCGCGCTGGCGGCTGGGCCGGTCGTGGGGCGCCGGCACGGACGCGCTGGCGCTGGAGGGGCGCATCCCCGACGAGGTCGGCCTCGCGCTGGAGGCGCGAGGCCACCGGCTGCTTCGGCTCGCGGACTGGGACGACGCGATGGGGCACGCGCAGGCCGTCCGCATCGACCCGCGCGGCTTCATGGAGGGCGGCGCGGACCCGCGCGGCGACGGCGCCGCCTCCGGCTTCTGAGCGTCCCCGCTCCGGCTACGGGTTCAGCGGCGCGATCGGAACGTTCAACCCGATCAGGATCACCCACGGGTCGGCCTCGCCCGGCAACCCGGTGGCGAGGTAGTCGAGCAGGCCGTAGACGGCGACGTTCCGCAGCCAGACGTGCTTCGGCAGCGAGTTGAACACGTGCACGTTCACCTCGCCCTCCAGGTCGAGCTTGTTGTTGTCGGGCCGCTGACCGGGCTCGACCACCGCCCTCGGGCTGTAGACGCCCAGTGGATTGAAGCTGGCGTCCACCCAGCCGCCGGTGTCGGCGGCGCGAAGGAGAGTGATCACACCGCCGTAGACGATGGCCGGGGAGTTGTTTGGCGCCGCCGGCTGCATCTGGAAGATCGCCACCAGCGCGAGGCGCTCGAGCCGGGTCGGGATGACGGTGGTGAAGCGCAGGTTGAAGAACGTCTTCGTCGGCACTCCCTCCTGGGGCCGGATCGCGTTCGTGATGATGATCCCGGTCTGCGAGATGAACGCCGGCGTGCAGAGGACCACGCAGCGCTTCTCCTGCGCGTGGCCCGGCGCCGGCGCGAGCGCGCACGCGAGTGCGCCGGCGAGGACCCCGCTCATCGGACGTAGCACGACCTCCTCCTCCCTCCGGAGGCTCCCGCCGCGCGGGCCGTCCTCCGGGCCATGGACCTCGCCGGGCCGGGACAGCCGGTGCGGCTCAGTCCGACTCCCCAGCCGCCCCCTGCGCCTGCGGGTGCGTCTTGTGGCCGCCGGGCCAGGGCTCGTCGCGCGTGGTGGCGATGGCCCAGACGTACGCGGCCACCTGGTGGACCTGTTCCGCCGTCAGGTTCGAGGCCGCGCCGCGCGGGGGCATGGCGATGCTGCTGCGCGTGATCGCCTCCGGGATCCCGACCGTCACCAGCGAGTCGATGGGCCCGTACTCCGGCGGGATGAAGGACACCCCGGTGTTGAGCGCCGAGCCCTTGTCGGGGAGCCCCATCGCATCCGGGCCGTGGCAGGTGATGCAGCCGCCGGCGCCGTGGAACACCGAGTCGCCCTGCTGGATCATCCGGATCGTCACGCCCTTCGGGAGCGGCGGCAGCGTGGTCGGCTGCCCCTCCTCGTTCGTGGGGAGGCCGCGCGGGCCGCTGTAGGTCATCACCAGCTCCGTGGTGTACCTCCGCGGCTGCCCCGGCGTGTGCTGCTGGGACAGCGCGATCGCCACGGTGCCCGCGAGGGCGGCCGGCGCGAGGATGACTGTGCGCATCCGCATGTCACGACCTTCCCTTCCTCGTGGTGTCGGCCCGGCCGAAGCGCGGCCCGGCACCCGCCTGCCGCGCGGTCGGCGGCGCGGCGGCGCCGGTGGTGGTCGACGGCGCGGCGCCGGGCGTGGTCGACGGCGCCGCGCCGGGCGTGGTCGGCGCGCCCGCGCCGGGCGTGGTCGGCGGCGCGGCGCCGGGTGTGGTCGGCGCGGCGCCGGGCGTCGTCGGCGTGCCGCCCGCCGGGAGCGCGAAGGCGACGACCTCGTCGCCGCGCGGCGTGTCGACCTGGTAGTTCCCGCCGATGGCGACGGCGACGTACTGCCGGCCGTTGATCGCGTAGGTGACGGGCGGAGCGTTGACGCCGGCGTTCGCGTTGTAGTTCCACAGCTCGCGGCCGGTCTTCGCGTCCATGCCGATGAGGCGCTTGTCGCCGGTACCGACGAAGACGAGGCCGCCGGCGGTGGCCAGCGCGCCGCCGATCATCGGGACCGGGTATTTGTTCTGCCAGGCGATGCGGCCGGTGTTGAGATCGACGGCGCTGAACGTCCCGGCCTGGGGGGTGACGCCGAAGAAGGCGCCGCCGAGCCAGAAGGCCGGCGGCTGGAGCGGCTCGGTCTTGACCTTGTAGAGCATCGGCTGGTGCAGCCCGAGCACGTACAGGTAGCCGGTCTGCGGCGAGTAGGCGGGCGGCGACCACTCGGAGCCGCCGTTCGCGCCGGGAATCATGAACGTCCCCTCGGGCGTCGGCGGCGCGAACATGTTCTTCTGCGGCACGAACGGCTCGGACTTCCGGATCGGCTTGCCGGTGCGGCGGTCGACGACGTAGACCCAGCCGGTCTTGCCGGCCTCGGCGACCGCCGGGATCATCTGGCCGGAGGCCGAGTCGCGCACGTCGAAGAGGACGGTCGGGCTGGTCACGTCGAGGTCCCAGAGGTCGTGCGGGATCTGCTGCATGTGCCAGCGGTACTTCCCGTCGGCGAGCGTCACGGCCACGAGCGATTCCGTGTACAGGTTGTCGCCCGGCCGCACGCTGCCGTCCAGGTCCGGGGACGCGTTGCCGACGTTCAGGATCACCAGGCCGAGCTGCCGGTCCACGGCCGGCGCCTGCCACACCGAGCCGCCCCCCGTCTTCCACGCATCCGCGTACTTCGCGCTGTCCCGCCGCTCCGCCGTGCGGTCCTTGTGCACCACCGTGCCGTACGGGTCCGTCGTGCTCCACGTCCCCCACCAGCCGTTCGGCGCCTCGTTCGGCGCCGGGATCGTGTAGAAGCGCCAGGCCTCGCTCCCGGTGTTCGCGTCGAAGGCCGAGAGGAACCCGCGGATGCCGTACTCGGCGCCGCTCACGCCGATCAAGATCTTCCCGTCCGCCGCCACCGGCGCCGCCGTCAGGCTGTAGCCCCGCTTGTTGTCCGCGAGCTGCTTCGCCCAGACGACGTGCCCGTCCTTCCCGTCGAGCGCCACCACCTTCCCGTCGAGCTGGCCCATGTAGACCTTGCCGTCGTAGTAGGCGACGCCCCGGTTCACCGGCCCGCAGCAGTGCACCGTGGTCCCGAGCGTCGGCGCGTACTCCCAGCGCTTCTGCCCGGTCGCCGGGTCCAGCGCCACGACGTGGTTCAGCGCCGTCGACACGTACATCGACCCGTCCACGACGACGGGGCTCGCCTCGAACGCCTTGTTGACGCCGGTGTGGTACGTCCAGACCGGCTGGAGCTGCCCCACGTTCGCCGTCGTGATCTGCGCCAGCGGCGAGTAGCGCTGGTTCGTCTGATCGCGGCCGTACGACGCCCACTGCGTGGAATCGGCCATGGCCCGAACCAGCGCCGCATCCATCTCCGCCGCGCCCCGCGTCGCGGCGGCCGGGCGCTCCTTGCGCTCCCTGCACGCCCCGACGCCGAGGACCAGCAAGACCAGACTGGCCCGCCTCGCGGCACTCCGAGCCAGCAGCCCGCGCATACCCCCTCCTCGCGTTGTCCTTTGGGCCGCGGCGATGGGGCATTTTGTGTACCGAGGCACCGTCCCGCGGCTCGGTGTGCGCGGACCCGTGCCCGCCCGGTTCGGCGCGCTGGACCAGTCGCCCCCGGACCCGCCGCTCCCGCCCGCGCGCCCTCGGAGCCGCCCCGCGCCCGTGCCCGGGTTCCGGATCGCGGCCCCCGCGAACGCGCCCGCGCCCGCTCGCCGGTTGCCGCGCCCCGCCCCGCGCCCCAAGCTTCCGCGCCATGCAGCCGCTCCCCATCGACGACGCGATCCCCGAGCTGCGCCGGGCGCTCCGCGACGCGCCCGGCGCCGTCCTCGAGGCCCCGCCGGGCGCCGGGAAGACCACGCGCGTGCCGCTGGCGCTCCTCGACGAGCCGTGGCTCGAGGGGCGCAAGATCGTGATGCTGGAGCCGCGCCGGCTGGCCGCCCGCGCGGCCGCCCGGCACATGGCCCACCTCCTGGACGAAGGCGTCGGCGGGACGGTCGGCTATCGGGTCCGGATGGACACGCGCGTATCGGCCAGGACGCGCATCGAGGTCGTCACCGAGGGCGTGCTCACGCGGATGCTGCAGGGCGACGCGTCGCTGGAGGGCGTCGGCCTGCTGATCTTCGACGAGTTCCACGAGCGCAGCCTGCACGCCGACCTCGGCCTCGCCCTGGCGCTCGAGAGCCGTGCGGTACTGCGCGAGGACCTGCGGATCCTGGTCATGTCGGCGACGCTGGACGGCGAGAGCGTCGCCCGGCTGCTCGGCGACGCGCCCGTCGTCTCGAGCCCGGGGCGGAGCTGGCCGGTCGAGACGCACTACCTGGCGCGGCGGCGCGAGGGGCACCTCGAGCCGGCGGTCGCGCGGGCGGTGCTCCGCGCGCTCGAGCGCCACGAGGGTGACGTCCTGGTCTTCCTCCCCGGCGCGGCCGAGATCCGGCGCACGGCCGAGCGGCTGCGGGAGGCCGAGCTGCCGCCCGGCACGCGCGTGCTCCCGCTCCACGGCAACCTCTCCGCCGAGGAGCAGGACCGCGCCATCGCGCCGAGCCGGCCCGGCGAGCGGAAGGTCGTCCTCGCCACCTCGATCGCGGAGACGAGCCTGACCATCGAGGGCGTGCGCGTCGTCGTGGACGGCGGGCTCATGCGCGTGCCGCGCTTCTCGCCGCGCACCGGGATGACCAGCCTCGAGACCGTGCCGGTGACGCGCGCTTCCGCCGACCAGCGGCGCGGCCGCGCGGGCCGGCTCGGTCCCGGCGTCGCCTACCGGCTCTGGACCGAGGCCGAGGACCGCCAGCTCCTCGCCCACGGCGCGCCGGAGATCCTCGAGGCGGACCTCGCGCCGCTCGCGCTCGAGCTGGCCGCGTGGGGCGCCGCGCCGGAGGAGCTGCGCTGGCTCGACCCGCCGCCCGCCGCCGCGTTCTCCCAGGCGCGCGAGCTGCTGCGCGAGCTGGGCGCGCTGGACGCGGGCGGCGCGATCACGCCGCGCGGCCGGCGCATGGCCGGCTTCCCGACGCACCCGCGCCTTGCCCACATGTTGCTGATTGGTAAGGAATCGGGCGCTGGAGGCCTGGCCGCGGAGCTGGCCGCGCTCCTCGGCGAGCGCGACCTCTTCCGGGGCGAGGGTGGCCCGCCGGACGCGGACGTGCGCCTCCGCGTCGAGGCGCTGCGTGGCGCGGCGGCGGGGCCGTCGTTCCGCGGCTTCGTCGTCGACCGCGGCGCGCGGGAGCGCGTGCGCGCCGAGGCGCGCGAGTGGCGGCGCACGCTCCAGCTCCCGCCCGGCGACGTCGCGACGGACGCGGCCGGGCTGCTGCTCGCCGCCGCCTACCCGGACCGCGTGGGGCAGCGGCGGCCGGGGCAGCGCGGCCGCTTCCTGCTGCGGAACGGCCGGGGCGCATCGCTCCCGGAGTCGCAGGCGCTGGCGTCGGCGGACTGGATCGTGGCGGCGCAGCTCGAGGGGCAGGGCCGGGAGAGCCGCGTCTTCCTGGCGGCGCCGATCACGCTCGAGGAGCTGGAGCGGAGCTTCGGCGAGCAGATCGAGGAGGAGAGCATCGTCGCCTGGGACGACGCGGTGGACGCGGTGCGGGCGCGGCGCCGGCGTCGGCTCGGCGCGCTGGTGCTGCGGGATGCGCCGGCGGCGGAGGCGGAGCCGGAGCGCGTGCGGGAGGCGGTGCTGGAGCGGGTCGCGCGGGAGGGCGTGGAGGCGCTGCCGTGGAGCGACGAGGCGGTACGGCTGCGGCAGCGGCTGGCGTTCCTGCGCCGGCTGGACGCGTCCTGGCCGGACGTCTCGACGGAGGCGCTGGCGGCCACCCTGCCGGAGTGGCTCGGTCCGTACCTGGGCGGCGTGCGCGGCCGCGCCGACATCGCGCGGCTGGACCTGGCGCGGGTGCTGGAGGGGCGGCTCTCGTGGGAGCAGCGGCGGCGGCTGGACGAATGGGCGCCGACGCACCTGGAGGTGCCGAGCGGCTCCCGCATCGCGCTGGACTACTCGGACCCGGAGGCGCCGGTGCTGGCGGTGCGGCTGCAGGAGGTCTTCGGGCTGCTGGAGACGCCGCGCATCGGCGGCGGCCGCGTCCCGCTCACGCTGCACCTGCTCTCGCCGGCGCACCGTCCGGTCCAGGTCACGCGGGACCTCGCCTCGTTCTGGCGCAGCGGCTACTTCGACGTGAAGAAGGACCTGAAAGGGCGATACCCGAAGCACTACTGGCCGGACGACCCGCTCACGGCGACGCCGACGCGGCGGACGCGGCCGAGGTAGGGGCGTCTACGACGCCTTCAGCCGTGCTGTTTCGCGTATCGCCGGGATGCGACGTGGCGCGGCCGAGGTAGGGGCGCCTACGACGCCTTCAGCGCCTCCTCCACCGCCTCCACCAGCCCGCCGATGCTGAACGGCTTGTGCACGAGGCGGTGGGAGCCGTCCACGAGGCCCTTCCGGAACAGCTCGTCGGCGGTGAAGCCGGACATGTAGAGGACGGGGAGGTGCGGGTAGCGGTGGGCGAGCGCATCTCCCAGCTCGCGGCCGCCCATCTCGGGCATGACCACGTCGGTGAGGACGAGGTCCGGCGGGTTGGCCTGATCGGCGAGCAGCAGCAGCGCGGCGACGCCGTGCTCCGCCGCGATCACGCGGTGGCCGGCGCGGCTGAGCGCCCGCGCGGCGACGCGACGGACCGCCTCCTCGTCGTCCACGACGAGGATCGTGGAGTGGGGGTCGTCGGCGTCGTCGTCGCGGACCGCGGCGAGCGGCTCCGCGACGGGGAGGTAGACCGTGACGCCGGTCTCGCCGCCGGCGCCGTGCTCGACGGCGATGTGGGCGCCGGCGTGGCGGAGCGCGCCGGAGATGCTGGTCAGGCCGAGCGCGGGGCCGGCGGCGTCCGGCACGTGGCCCGGGTCGAGCAGGCGCTCGACGGCGGCGGCGTCCACCCCGCCGGGCACGCGCGCGGTCAGCGTGACGTACTCGCCGGCCGGGACGACGCCGGTGGCGTGCGGCCGGGGCGCGGCGAGCTGCGCGCGCGCCGTCGCCACGGTGAAGGAGGCGCCGGCCGGGATGCCGTCCCGCGCGAACGCGGCGACGTCGAGCACGAGCTGCTCGAGGTGCGCGGCGTCCGCCTCCGCGGCGCCGGCCCGGGCATCCGGGATCACGCGCAGCGCGACGCCGGGCCCGAGCGTCCGGCGCAGCCGCCGCGTGAGCGCCTGGACCAGCCCGTTCACGTCCACGACCCGCGGGTGCACCTCGGGCTCCGGCTTGAGCGCGAGCAGGCGCCGCGTCAGGCCGCCGGCCCGCTCGACCGCGTCGCGGATCTCGTCCAGGTCGCCGCGCGCGGGGTGGCCGAACGCCAGCTCGTCCAGCGCCAGCGAGGCGCTGCACGCGATCTCGCCGAGCACGCCGTCCAGCTCCTGCGCCACCGCCTCCGACAGGCGCCCCGCCGCCTCCAGCCGCTGCGCCTTGCGCAGCCGCGACTCGAGGCGACGCCGGTCCATCACCGCCCGGCCGACGAGCTGCACGGCCACCGCGCCGCCGAAACGCGCCGGCGCCGCGGTCAGCTCCACGTGCACCAGCTCGCCGTCGGAGCGCACGAAGCGCCGCTCGGCCAGCTCGAAGCGCACGTCCTCCGCCAGCAGGCGCCGCAGCCCCTCCAGCATCGCCTCGCGGTCGTCGGGATGCAGCAGCTCGACGAGCGGCACGCCCTCGAGCGCGCCGCGCTCGGCCGCCCCGAGGAGCGCATGCGCCGCCCGGTTGCCGTAGGCGACGCGCTCCTCGACACACACGAGCACCGCGTCGGGCGCGGCGTCGACCAGCTCCCGGAAGGCGGACTCGCCCCGCCGCCGGCGCAGCGCGGCGGCGAGGCGCCCGCCTCGCCGCAAGAGCGGCGGCAGCACCATCCCCGCCACGGCGGCCGCGGCCAGCGGCAGCGCGAGGCGCAGCGGTCCCGGCGCGGCCACGCGGGGATCCAGCACGGCGGCGGCGGCGGCCTGCGCCGCCCCGCCCACCAGAGCGACCGTCGGGAAGACGGTCCGAATACCGAGCTTTGCCGCTCGAGAGAAGGAGTCGCCCACGTTATCCACGTCCCTGGCCGGCGGATCGCGCCGGCCGGAAATCGATCATTCGCCCAGGAAGTATCGGCGGATCGCCGCGCGCGCTTGAGGCGTTCCGCGCGCCGCGCCCGCGGCACGCGGGGTGCGCGCGCCGGGGCACATGCGCCTGGTCTACGAGCCCACGGACTGCCCCGTCTGCGGCGGACGCGAGCACAGCGAGCTCGCCGACGCCGAGGAGGTGCGCCGCGAGGTCGAGGAGCTGTGGGCGTTCCACCTCGGGCGGCTCCGCGCCGGCGTGCCGCCGGAACGGCTCGAGGACCGGGTCGCCTTCTCGCAGCACGCGCCGCTCCGCATCGTGCGCTGCGCCACGTGCGGCACCGTATTCCGCAATCCGCGCGAGCGCGCGCACGTGCTCACGGAGACCTACGCGGAGGAGGCGCCGGACCCGCGCACGTTGCGCGCCCTGTTCGAGACGCAGCGCCGCTCCTATCGCGTGCAGGCGCGGCGCCTGGCCCGGATCGTCGGGCACCGCGGGCGCGGGCTCGAGGTCGGGAGCTACGTCGGCGCGTTCCTCGCCGCGGCGCGCGCGGAGGGGTGGCGCTTCGAGGGGCTGGATGTCGCCGCGGCGTCGGTCCGCTTCGCGCGCTCGCTCGGGCTCCCGGCGCGCCTCGGCACGATCGAGGACGTGCCGGCCGGGCGGCGCTTCGACGCCGTCGCCATCTGGAACACGTTCGAGCAGCTGCCGGACCCGCGCCGCGCCGCCGCCGCGGCGCGCCGCCTCCTCGCGCCCGGCGGGATCCTCGCGCTGCGCGTCCCGAGCGGCGCGTTCTACGCCGCGCTGCGCCCCGCGCTGGACGGGCCGCTGCGCCGGGCGGCGCGGGCGCTCCTGGCGCACAACAACCTGCTCGGCTTCCCGTACCGGCACGGCTTCACGGCGACGTCGCTCGAGCGGCTGCTCGCGGGCGCGGGCTTCCGCGTCGTCCGCCGCGTCGGCGACACGCTCGTGCCGCTGGCCGACGAGTGGACGAAGCCCTGGGCGGTGTGGGAGGAACGGGCATGCAAGGCGGCGCTGCGGCGCGTCGCGCGAGGCGCGGCGGCGCCGTGGCTGGAGGTGTACGCGCGGGCGGAGCGGCCGGCGGGCGCCTGATACGGAATCCGGGTGAGGCCGTCTCGTTCCCGATCCCGGTCCCGGCCGCTCCGTGACAGCTCGGGAACGGGATCGGGCGCGGGACCGGGAACGACAACGGATCAGCCCCGCGGGGGATCAGCGCGCCGGCGCTCCCCCCGCCGGCACGGCCGCCATCGCCGCGAGCAGGTACGTCAGGTTCGCCGTGCCGTCCATGATCGGCTCGTTCGTCGAGTAGTCGCCCAGGTCGTCGTGATAGACGATGAAGCCGGTGTTGAAGGGCGCGTACTCGTCGGGCTCGTGCAGCGCGATGCCGAGCAGGTGCTCGTAGATCGAGCGGTACACCGGCCCGTCCACCAGGCCGCCGGTCATGTTGCGCCAGCCGAGGCGCATCGAGACGATCGAGTGCGGGTCGGTCGGCGTCCGCCCGCCGGCCGGATAGCCCACGATCATGGACACGCCCCACGGGTTCGTGCCGAAGAGCCAGTCCAGCGCCGCGGCCTCGTACGCCTGGTAGCGCGTGTCCCCCGTCATCGCGCGGTACAGGTAGGCCTGCGTCGCGAACGACGCCATCAGGTTGTTCGAGCACCAGATGAACGGGATGCCGACGCGGAAGCCGTTCTTCGCCCGCGCCGCGACGCGCTCCAGCCCCGCGCGGTAGTACGATGCCAGCACCTTCTTCCCCGCCGCGTCCTCGAGCCGCCACGCCTCGTAGTGCCCGTTGTTGTGCCAGGGGAACCACTGGTAGTGGTTGGCCGTGTCCCGCCCCATCCAGGGCGTGACCGGCTCCCGCGCGGCGTACTCCAGCGCCTCCGTCCGGTAGCGCGGCTCGCGGGTCAGCGCGTACAGCTCCGCGGCGCCCAGCTCCATGTCGTCGACCCAGTTGTCCTCCTCGTAGAAGTACGGCGAGCGGCCGGGCGCGGTCTGGCACACGCCCGGGTGCTGCCGCCCCAGCTCGTACGCGGCGATGGCCTTGCGCCGCAGCGTGTCCGCGAACGCCGGGTCGCGCCCCTGCAGCAGCCGCGAGCCGAGCGCCATGGCCGACGCGAACTTCCCCGCCGTGGACGCGTAGCCGGTCGAGCGGCTCTTCCCCTTGAACAGCCCCTGCGGCCGCCCCGTGCACGGGTAGACGGGGCGGTACCCGCCCTTCCCCCAGCCGTAGTCCGACGAGTCCGTCGTCGGCAGGTCCGGGAACGCGTGGTCGCGGTCGTCGGCGATCTGGTTCAGCAGCAGGTCGTCGCGCGGGTACATCTTCACGAGCCACTCGAGCCCGTGCCGCGCCTCGTCCAGCACGTCGGCGACGCCGTTCGCGCCCGGCAGTCCGTCGTGGTCGTGCCGGTCCGTGAACGCCGACGGATGGTCCCGGTACGCCATCAGCATCACCATCGTCGCGTTCGCCGACGTCGTCGCGTACTGCAGGTAGTCGGCGGCGTCCGCCCAGCCGCCCGCCGTCGGCACGAACGTCCCCGAGTCCGGGTGGTCGACCAGGATCCCGTCCGTCCGGTTGTGCACCGAGTCCCGGAACAGCGGGTTGAACCCCGAGCGCTGCTCGCGCATGTACATGAGGAGCGTGTCGGCGGCGCCCGCGTACGCGTCGGCGGAGACGCGGACCGTCGGGGAGGCGACGTCGCCCGCGACGACGCGGTACGTCCCCGGC
Source organism: Longimicrobiales bacterium (assembly GCA_035715725.1). GTDB lineage: Bacteria > Gemmatimonadota > Gemmatimonadetes > Longimicrobiales > RSA9 > JADGGV01. Next base: position 19,673 of record DASTKT010000080.1, read on the forward strand.
GTCCGCACCGCCGAGAAGTCCAGCCGGTAGGTGGCGACGCACGGCCCGAACGCACCCGCCGTCTCCGCCCGCGCCGGCCCCAGCACGCGCTTCCCCGCCCCGTCGACCACCACGAACCGGTCGGGCGCCGGCGCGCCCGCGAGCCCGCACGCCACCGCCACCTTCGGCCCCTCGGGCAGGTAGCCGACCTGGTTGACGCGGATGAAGAGGGTCGGGCCCGCGCCGGCCGCCGCGCCCGGCGTCGTGCCGGAGACGGCGGCATTGGCGGCGGTCGACGCGCCGGCCGGCCCGCGCGAGGCGCACGCCGCGCAGAGGAGCGCGGCGACCCAGGCCGGTAAAGCACGCGGCCGCGGCATCCGGCCGCGGCCGCATCCGAGCTTCGCTTCCTTGATCACGAATCCGATCCGTCGGTGAATGACTCGCTGGGCGCGGCCGCGTCGCGGCCGGCGCCGGTCACGCCCTCCAGGCGCCGCTACGCGGCGGCGCCGTCACACCCGCGCCGGCGTCAGCTCCGACGTGCAGTGCCCGCAGCGCGTGGCGCCCAGCGGCACCCGCATCTTGCAGAACGGGCACTCCATGTCGGTGGGCGCGGCCGGCGCCGCCGGCTTCTCGCGCAGCGTCGAGTACGCCCGCACCAGCATGAACACCGCGAACGCCACGATCAGGAACGTGATCATGTTGTTCAGGAACAGGCCGTAGTTGATCGTGGCCGCGCCGGCCTTCTTCGCCTCGTCCAGCGTCGCGTAGGTGCCCGGCCCGAGGTTCACGAACAGGTTGGCGAAATCCACGCCGCCGGTCATCTTGCCGATGGGCGGCATGATGACGTCGTCGACCAGCGACTTCACCACCGTGCCGAACGCGGCGCCGATGATGATGCCGACGGCCATGTCCATCACGTTGCCTCTGGCGATGAACTTCTTGAAGTCCGCCCACATGACGACCTCCATTCGTGAGGGGAACTCGGGGG
>DASTKT010000081.1:0-70458 GCA_035715725.1 Longimicrobiales bacterium
GCGATGGCCTGCGTGTTCTCGAGCCCGACGTGCTGCCAGGTCTTGCCGGCGTCCGTCGTCTTGTAGACGCCGTCGCCCTGCATGATGTTGCCGCGCAGCTCGGTCTCGCCCATGCCGACGTAGACGACGTCGGGGTTCGACGCCGCCACCGCGACCGCGCCGACGGACGAGCTGTGGATCTGCCCGTCGGTCACCGGCTTCCACGTCGTCCCGCCGTCGGTGGTCTTCCACAGGCCGCCGCCCGTGGCGCCGAAGTAGTACTCGAGCGGCCGCGTGGCGCTGCCGGCCACGGCCAGCGAGCGGCCGCCGCGGTTCGGGCCGACGTTCCGCCACTTCAGGGCCTTGAACCAGCTCGAGTCGTAGGTCAGGCTCTGGCCGCGGAGCGGCACGGCGCCTCCGGCGGCCGCGCAGCAGAGCAGGGCCAGCAGGGACACGCGCGTACGCCGCGGGACTCGCGTCCGGGGCATCGACGACCTCCAGCTTGGGGTGTGGTGGAAGGAAGGGGTCGGGCGGGCAGGAAGGTAGGGACGGCCCGGCGGCGGGCGCAACCGGGGCGCGCCGCCGCCGGAATGGGGCCGCGCTAGAGGCCGCTGGAGAGGCGGCGGACGTCGCGCGCGCCGGCGGCCACGCCGGAACCCACGCCGAGGCCGAATACGATGGCGGTGCCGGCGCCGAAGAAGGGGAGCAGCCAGACGACGGGGGCGGCGAGGAGCGTCGCGCCGATCCCGGCCACCCAGGGGGCGCGCAAGCGCTGTACGGCGTCGACGAAGCGCAGGCGGCGGCGGACGAAGTCGCGCGCGCCCTTGTGGCCGACGAGGCCCGCGGCCAGCGCGACGGCGGAGACCATGAGACCGATCATGAGAGATTCCTCCTCCTGGTTGCCGGACCGTACGCCGAGGGTCCGTGGAGGGTTTCAGTACCCCGCTACCGGGCCTCGCGCTCCCAGTTCGGCAGGTGCTCGACGAGGAAGTCGATGGGGAGGATGGCGGGCGCGCCGTCGCGGTCGCGGCGGAAGACCACCTGCGACCAGCCGTGCATGCCGGTCGGGGTCAGCGTCTCGCGGCCGAGGCGGAGGCGCCGCCCCTGGATCGCGCGGACGATGACGCGCTCGTAGCGCGAGCGGCTGAGCTGCCGCTCGGAGAAGAGGTCGTCCCACGAGACGAGGTGGCCGACGTCCTCGTACTCCGGCGGCCGGTCCGCCAGCTCGAGGAGCGACGGCGCCCGCCCGCGCAGCACCGAGCCGATCAGCCGGAACGTGAACGGGTCGGAGACCTCGCGGATCTCGCGCCAGAAGTGCCGCGCCGTCAGCCCGGCGATGGCGCGCAGGCTGAGCTGGCGCCCGTCCCGCGTGCGCCAGACCGGCGCGTCCACATCGCAGGCGAAGGGGTTGTCGGCGAAGCAGGTGTAGCGTGCGAGCCAGCCGTGGCGGGTGGTGTGGCGGATCGGCGCGAAGTCCTCCAGCACCGGCAGGTCCGTCCGGTCGAGCATCGCGAGGTCGTAGGACGCCCAGCGCATGATCGCCCGCACGATGCCGACGATGATCGTGGCCGTGGCGATCATGAGCGCGGGGCTCGGCGTGAAGTCGACGGTCACCTCGATCCGGTCGCCGCGGGGGCGCACGCCGACGCCGGTCGAGCGCCGGTTCGCGGCCAGGAGCATGACCGGCACCGGCAGGATGTAGGAGAGGAGGAGCGCGAGCTTCTCGACCGTCTGGCTGGCCCCGCGGCCGCCGCCGGGGCGCTCGAAGGAGACGTTGTAGTGCGCGCTGAAGCCGGCCAGGCGGGCGCTGCGGCCGCTCCGCCGCTCCCAGTCGTTCAGCTCCTGGCGCACGAAGCGGATCGACTCCCAGAGCGAGCGGCCGGCGCGCGCGGGCGCGCCGCGCTCGATCTCGATGACCGGCGTGGCCAGCTCGATCACGCCCGTGTCGAAGTAGATCGCGTCGCCGGTCGGGAGGTGGTACGACGTGCCGATGCGGTGCATCAGCTCGCCGCGGATGAAGGAGCGCGGGTCGCCGAAGACGTCCTCCGGCCGCGTCGGCTGATCGTCGACCAGCAGCACGAATTCCGATTCCAGCCCCATGGCCGCGAGCTGCAGCCGCTCCGGCACCGCCGGCTTCGACGACCATTTCCCGCGCTGCTTCAGCTTCGAGCTCATTCCACGCCGCCTCCGGGTCCGCCGGGGCGCTCGTCCTGAGTCTGCCGCTGCTCCGCGTCCGCCTCCGACGGCGCATCCTGCGGCACCTGGACGACGAACCCCAGATCCAGGTGCACGTGATCGTCCACCTCGCCGACGCCGTGCCCGAACGGCAGCGTGTGGAACGCCGGGCTCGTTTCCGCCGCGAGGCGACTGTACTTCTCGATCACCTCGCGGTCGTGCAGGTACGTATCGCCGATCCGGTAGAGGTCCGCGCCCGTCCCCCAGCAGTGCGGCGTCGCGTAGCGGAGGAGCCGGTGGGCCGGAGAGCGGTAGCCGCCGTTCGCGGAGATGAAGACGAACGTGCCCACGGCCAGGCGCAGCATCTCGAGGTGGGTGGCCAGCAGCGTGATGGCGCAGGGGACGTAGCGCGGGAAGCGCCGCAGCGGCTCCGCCTCGCGCACGTCCACGTCCAGGAACTCCGCCACCACGAAGTGCGGCGCCAGCCGCACCGCCCGCGCCTGCCGCCAGGACTCGACCTCGTAGAAGAAGCGGGGCAGGCGCCGCAGCCGGCCGTTCCGGTCCTTCACCAGCTCGCCGGGGCGTAGCACGTCCCGGTACTCCCGGTCCAGCTCGAGGCCATCCACCAGACGCAGCGGCACGCCGTCGCGCTCAGGCATCCTCCCCCTCGCCGCAGAGGTGCTCGAAGATCGCGCGCGAGATCCGGGCGATCGTCTCGTGCCGCGCCCCCGTCACCTCCGCCGGCCACTCCGTGAGGATCACGACCGCGTACGGCTCGCGCCCCTCGAGGTAGACGAGCCCGGCGTCGTGGGCGATCGTCGAGATCTCGCCCGTCTTGTGCGCGACCCGGGCGCCGTCGGGCAGCCCCGCCGGGATCCCCGCGTTGAACTCCTGCCCGTGCAGGATCTCGAGCATCTGCTCGGAAAGCTCCGCCGAGAAGGCCCGCCGCTCCTGCAGCACCCGCAGCACCTCGAGCAGCCCCTTGGCCGTGACGCGGTTGTTGATCCCCCGCTCGAAGGCGCGCTCGTCCTCGACGCCGCGCTCCAACCGCACGCCGTGCAGGCTCAACGAGGCGAGCTTCGCCTGGACCTCCTCCACCCCCACCAGATCGAGGAGCAGGTTCGTTGCAAGATTACTGCTCGTGACGATCATGTGGCGGGCCAGGTCCTCCACCTTCATCGTCCGGCCGATCGCCGCCTGGACGTCGGAGTTCGCGTCCCGGCTCGCCTCCACGCGGAACGGCTCCCCGTCCGCCACGCTCCGGAAGCGGTTCCGCACGTGCACGCGCGAGTCCGTGCCCAGCTCCCCTTCGGCGACGACGCCGTAGACGCCCACCATCACCGGCAGCTTGATCGTGCTCGCGGCGTGGAACCAGACGTCGCCATAGAGGCTCCACTCCGTCCGCGTCTCCCAATCGTGATATGCGACGGCGACGGCTTCCGCCCCCGCCTCCCGCGCGATGCGCAGGATCTTCGCGCGCAGCCTGTCAGCGGCCATCTCGCTCGAAATGTTGAGGTCCGGTCGCGCCGACGCGGCGCGCCAGTGCCGTGCGCCGATTGCACGTTCGGCGCCACGATGAACGGCGGAGCGGGGGAGTGCGGGAGTGGAGGGGTGGGGGAAACAGCGAGCTCGGGCTCACCCATCCGCCCACTCTTCCCCCTCGCCCACTCCCCGATTCGAAACGAGCGGCTTACCGCTCGCGTCGCGGCTCGCCCAGCAGCGCTTCCAGCGCCGTGGACGGGAGCGGCTGGGAGAACAGGTACCCCTGGGCGGTCCGGGAGCCGAGCGCGCGCAACTGGTCCCGCTGCTGCGTCGTCTCCACGCCCTCCGCGACCGCATCGATGCCGAGCGCTCCCGCCAGCGCCACGATGGCGCCGACGATCTGGCGGTTCGACTCGTCGCGCCCCAGGCGGTCCACGAAGGAGCGGTCGATCTTGAGGATGTCCACCGGGAAGCGGTGCAGGTGGCTGAGCGACGAGTAACCGGTGCCGAAGTCGTCGATGCACAGCTCGACGCCCGCCTGCCGCAGCCGCCGGAACGCGGCGATGGCGCCGTCCGGGTTCGCCACGAGCGCGCTCTCGGTCATCTCCAGGCGCAGCACGCCGGCGAGCCCCAGCGTCTCGACCAGCTCCTCGATGTGCTCGACCAGGTCCCGCTGGGAGAGCTGCTTCGCGGCGAGGTTGACGCTCAGCGTGAGCGAGCGCGCGTCCGGGTAGCGCGCGCGCCATTCGGCCATCCGGCGGCAGGCGGCGTCGAGCACCCACCGGCCGAGCGGCACGATCAGCCCCGTCTCCTCCGCGAGCGAGATGAACTCGGCGGGCATCACGAGACCGCGCGTCGGGTGCCGCCAGCGCGCCAGCGCCTCGAGCCCCACCAGCGCGCCCGTGTCCAGCGAGACGATCGGCTGATAGAAGACGTCGAACTCCTCCTCCTCGACCGCGCGCCGCAGGTCCGTCTCGAGGTGGAGCAGCGCCATCGCCTCCGCGTGCATGGTGTGGTCGAAGACCTGGTGCTGCACGCCGCCGAGCTGCTTGGCGCGGTACATGGCCGTGTCGGCGTCCCGCAGCAGCTCCTCCGGCCGCTCGTACTCCGCCGAGCCCAGGGCCAGCCCCACGCTCGCGGTCGTGAACACCGTCTGCCCCCCCAGCGCGTGCGGCTCCCGCAGCCGCTCGTGGATCCGCTCGGCGAGCCGGTCGGCGTCCTCCACCTCCTCGATCTCGTGCAGCAGGATCGCGAACTCGTCGCCGCCGAGCCGCGCCACCGTGTCCCCCGGGCGGACCGACTCGTCCAGCCGCCTCGCCACGCCGACGAGCAGCTCGTCCCCCGCCAGGTGACCCAGCGAGTCGTTGACCACCTTGAACCGGTCGAGGTCCAGGAACAGCACCGCGAAATGGTACGCCGGGTCTCGCGCCGCCCGTGCCAGCGCGCGCTCCAGCCGGCGCATGAACAGCGCCCGGTTCGGGAGCCCCGTCAGCGGGTCGTGCAGCGCGTCGTGACGAAGGCTCTCCTCCGCCCGCTTGCGGTCCGTGATGTCGTGGATGATCCCCTGGTAGCCGGCCACCCGGCCGTCCGCGTCCAGCCGGACCACGGAGTTGAGGAGGCAGTCGATCTCCGCGCCGTCGTTGCGACGCAGCCGAACCTCGAAGCCATGCACGCTGCCGCGCGCCTCGATCTCCCGGCGGAAGCGCTCCCTGTCCTCCGCCCGCGCGTACAGCGAGACCGCGCTCATCTCCAGCAGCTCGGCCCGCTCGTAGCCGGCCAGCGCCTCCATGGACGCGTTCACGTCGAGGAAGCGGCCGGAGCGGGACGTGATGTAGATGGCGTCGCGCGCGTCGTGGAAGAGCGAGCGGTAGCGCCGCTCGCTCTCGCGTAGCGCTTCCTCGGCGCGCCGCTTCTCGGTGACGTCCTGGAAGTAGACGGAGAGCCCCTCGGGCGAGGGGTAGGCGTGCACGGAAAACCAGCGGTCCACCACCACCGAGCGGGCCGCGAAGTACACCGGCGCCATCTCCGCCATCGCGCGCCGGTACTCGCGGCCGAAGATCGAGTCGTACGCCTCGGGAAAGCGCGTCCAGAACCGCTGCCCGAACAACGTCCCGGGCTCCAGCGCCAGCAGCTCCTCCGCCCGCCGGTTCACGTACGTGACGCGCCAGTCGCGGTCGAGGGCGAAGAACCCGTCCGTGATCCGGTCCAGCACCGCGACGATCTCGCGGCGGGCCGTCTCCGCGCGCTCGCGGGACTCCTCCAACGCGAGCAGGCGCGCGCGGTCCGCCGCCTCCGGAACGGTCGGCTCGCGCTCCTCCTGCGGACTCGCCTCCACCACGTGACTCTGGCCCTCGGCGCGAGGCGCTGCCTCAGCGCGTGCGGACCCCGGTATGGGTTCCATTCGCACCCGATCCGGCGGCCGCCCGTCGAAGCCGCGGCCTCCACGCCGACCGCCCGCGCCGCATCGCTTCCGGCGCCACCCTGACGCGCCGCTCCTCGGTCCGGGAACAAGTCGAGGACTGCTACGAGGAAGGTACGAGCGAATCTAACCCGAAACCCCGCACCCCTCAAGGTGCCGCGGCATCGTGAAAGCCCGCTTCGGAGCGGGCCGACGCGGCGGCGGAGCGCGATCGGGAGAGGGGGTCGAGCGGCGCGGCGGCGGCGCGTCGGGCCGACGGCGCCGCTCGGTGGCCTGGGAGGCTAGCCGCGGCGGCGCGAGCGGCGGGCGAGGTCCTGCGCGATGCGCTGCAGGCGGCGGCCCCGCGCGTCGAGGGCGGCGGCCAGCCTGCGCGCGCTCTCCGGGCTCGGCCGGCGCCGTCCCGTCCGCCAGGACCGGAGCAGGTCGTAGCTCAGCCCGCTCTCTTCCGCGAGGATCCGGGTGTTGAACGGTCCGTCGGTCAGCGCATTGCGCACGACCTCGTTCAGCTCGTCGCTCATTGGCCGGATCGGGCGGGGATCGCGGCGCGTCGTCCGCCCGTCCGCCCGCCACTACCGTGTGGTACACGGGTCCGTGTGTCCCCGTCGGTCGGGAGCACGCCCGCCCTGGAAAGATTTCCGGGCCGCGCGGGTGGGGCAACGGGCGCAGCGGACCAGGCGGGGAGGCCGCGCGGAGTTGGCCCCGCGCGGCGGCTCCGAGGGTGTTCCGGCTCCGCCGGCGTCGCGGACGGCGCCGGCGGCGGGGACGCGCCGCGGTCCGCGCGGCGGCCGCGGCGGCGGACCGGCGCCGGGCACGGTCCGTGCGACGGGCGGCGCGCATGCAACGATCCATGGGCGAGCCCCGCCGACGCCTTCCCGTCGGAGCGGAGGTGCGCGGCGGCGGCGGGGTCGATTTCCGCGTCTGGGCGCCGACGCGGCGGCGCGTGAGCGTGGTGCTGGAGGGGGGTCCGTCGGGGGTCGAGGTGCCGCTGCAGGCGGAGCCCGGCGGCTACTTCTCGGGGATCGTCGAGCAGGCTCGGGCGCTGACGCTCTACCGGTTCCGCCTCGATGGCGACCCGGAGCTCTACCCGGACCCGGCCTCGCGCTTCCAGCCGGAAGGCCCGCACGGCCCGTCGCAGGTCGTGGATCCGGACGCCTACGAGTGGAGCGACGCGGAGTGGCGCGGCCCGGCGGCAGAGGGACAGGTCATCTACGAGATGCACATCGGCACGTTCACGCCGAAGGGGACGTGGACGGCCGCCGCGCGGGTGCTGCCGGAGCTGGCCGACACGGGGATCTCGATGCTCGAGGTGATGCCGGTGGCCGACTTCCCCGGCCGCTTCGGCTGGGGGTACGACGGCGTCGACCTGTTCGCGCCGACGCGGCTCTACGGGGTGCCGGACGATTTCCGCCGCTTCGTCGACGAGGCGCACCGTCTCGGGCTGGCGGTCATCCTCGACGTCGTCTACAACCACCTCGGCCCGGACGGCAACTACCTGCGCGCGTATTCGCCGGCGTACTTCACGGACCGGTACGAGAACGAGTGGGGGGACGCGCTCAACTTCGACGGCGAGGACGCGGGGCCGGTGCGGGAGTTCTTCGCGGCGAACGCGGGCTACTGGGTCGACGAATACCACCTCGACGGACTCCGGCTGGACGCGACGCAGCAGATCTTCGACGCCTCGCCGACGCACATCCTGGCCGAGATCGGGCGGCGCGTCCGGGAGAGCGCGCGCGGCCGGCGCAGCTACGTGGTGAACGAGAACGAGACGCAGGAGGCGCGGCTCGTGCGGCCGGTCGAGGAGGGCGGCTACGGGCTGGACGCGATCTGGAACGACGACTTCCACCACAGTACGCGCGTGGCCGCCACGGGGAGGCGGGAGGCGTACTTCCACGACTACGCCGGCACCGCGCAGGAGCTGGTGTCCGCGATCAAGCGGGGCTTCCTGTTCCAGGGGCAGCGCTACGCCTGGCAGGACAAGCGCCGCGGGACGCCGACGCGCGACCTGCCGGCGCACGTGTTCGTGCACTTCCTGCAGAACCACGACCAGGTGGCGAACACGCCCGGCGGCCGGCGCCTGCACCAGGTGACCGACCTCGCCCGGTTCCGCGCGCTCACCGCGCTCCTGCTGCTCGCGCCCCAGACGCCGATGCTCTTCCAGGGACAGGAGTTCGCCGCATCCACCCCGTTCTACTACTTCGCGGACCACGTGCCGGAGCTGGCCGTGAAGGTACGCGCCGGGCGTGTCGAGTTCCTCAAGCAGTTTCCGGGGCTGCGCACGCCGGGCGCCGAGCGGCTCATCCCCGACCCGGACGCCGCCGCCACGTTCGAGGCGTCCAGGCTCGTCCCGGCCGAGCGGCGCGACCACGCGGAGGCGACGGCGCTCCACCGGGACCTGCTGCGGCTCCGCCGCCAGGACCGCGCGATCGCCGCGGCGCCGCCCGTCGATGGCGCCGTCCTGGGCCGGGAGGCCCTCGCGCTGCGCTGGTTCGCGCCGGACGAGGATGACCGGCTCCTCCTCGTCAACCTCGGCCCCGACCTCGTGAGCGGATCGGTGGCCGAGCCGCTCGTCGCGCCGCCGGCCGGGCAGCGCTGGGAGCTGCTCTGGGCGAGCGAGGACCCGCGCTACGGCGGGAGCGGCGCGCCCGCGCCCGAGCGGGAGGACGGGTGGTGCATCGGCGCGCACTCGGCGGTGCTGCTCCGCCCGCGTCCGGTGCCACCCGCGGAGGGCGGCGGCGTGACGGGCGTGGAACCGGCCGAGGGGCGGTCCACGCATGGATGATCCGATCCGCCGCCTGAGCTGGCCACCTGGGGAGCGCCCCGATCCGGCGCTGCTCCTCGATGACGAGTGGCTGGTCACGAACGGGATCGGCGGCTACGCGTCCGGCACGTTGGCCGGCGTGCCGACGCGCCGCTACCATGCGCTCCTGATCGCGGCGCTCGGTGGGCTGCGCGGCCGGACCGTGATGCTCGCCCACGTGGACGAGACCCTGGAGTGGGACGGCGGCTCCGCGGGCGTCACCGCGCTCGACCGGGGCGACGGCCGGGAGCCGCCCGCCGTGGCGATCCTCCAGGAATTCCGGCTCGAGGCGGGCGTCCCCGTCTGGATCTACGCCGCCGGCGGCTGGGTGGTCGAGCGGCGCATCGTCATGCCCGCCCGCGAGAACACGACGTTCCTCCTCTACCGCCTGCTGTCCGGGCCCACGCTGCGCCTGCGTGCCCGGCCCTGGGTGCACTTCCGCTCCCACGACGCCGAGGTCTCGACGCGGCTGAACGGGCCGTTCCGCCTCACCACCATCGAGGAGCGGCACGAGATTGCCTCGGCCGCGGACTTTCCGCCGCTTCGCTTCGAGATCCTCGGCGGCCCGCCGGCGTTCACCGCCGACGCGCTCACCGTCACCGACGTGCAGTACCGCGAGGAGGAACACCGCGGCTACCCGTCGGTGGGCTCGCTCTGGTCGCCCGGCGTGTACTCGGCGCCGCTCACGCCCTACACCACGCTCTGCCTGCTGGCGTCGGCGGAGGATTGGGGGATCGCCGAAGCGCTGACCCCCGACGAGGCCATCGACGCGGAGCACGAGCGCCGCCGCCGCCTCATCACACTGGCCGTGCCGGCCGCGCAGACCGGCCCCGCCGCCGAGCTCGTCCTCGCCGCCGACCAGTTCGTGATCCGCCCCGTCGGGCGCCGCCTCGAGACGCCGCGCATCGAGGCCGTCGGCGACGAGGTCCGCACCGTCATCGCCGGCTACTTCTGGTTCACGGATTGGGGTCGCGACACGATGATCAGCCTCGAGGGGCTGACGCTCTGTACCGGCCGGTCGGTCGAGGCGGGCTACATCCTGCGCACGTTCGCCCACTACATCCGCAACGGGCTGATCCCGAACCTCTTCCCCGAGGGGCAGTCCGAGGGGCTCTACAACACCGCCGACGCGACGCTGTGGTTCTTCCACGCCGTGGACCGCTACGTCCGCGCCACCGGCGACCGCTACACGCTCGACCTGCTGCTGCCGCGCCTGAAGGACATCCTGAACCGGCACATCGCGGGCACCGATTTCGGCATCCGCCTCGACCCCGAGGATGGGCTCGTGATCCAGGGGGCAGAGGGGTATCAGCTCACCTGGATGGACGCGAAGGTCGACGACTGGGTCGTGACGCCGCGCCGCGGCAAGTCGGTCGAGATCAACGCGCTCTGGTACAACGCGCTCAGGCTGATGGAGGGATGGCTCCGCGAGCAGGGCGACGCGGAGGCGGACGGCGCCCGCGAACTGGCGGAGCGCTGCCGCCGATCGTTCAACGAGCGCTTCTGGTACGCGGAGGGCGGCTACCTCTACGACGTGGTGGACGGGCCGGAGGGGAACGATCCCAAGTGCCGACCGAACCAGATCCTGGCGATCTCGCTGGATCACCCGGTCCTCGACCCCGAACGATGGGCGCCCGTGCTGACCACCGTGCGCGAGAAGCTGCTCACGCCCGTCGGGCTCCGCTCCCTGGCCCCCGGCGACGCCGACTACAAGCCCAAGTACTTCGGCGACCGGCGCGCGCGCGACGCCGCGTACCACCAGGGCACCGTCTGGCCATGGCTCATCGGGCCGTTCGTCGACGCGTGGCTGCGCGTGTACCCGGGGGATGTCCAGACCGCCCGCGGCTGGCTCGACGGCCTCATCGCCTCACTGGGCTACGACTGCATCGGCACGATCCCCGAGATCTTCGACGCCGAGGCGCCGTACACCCCGCGCGGCTCCGTCGCGCAGGCCTGGAGCGTGGCCGAGACGCTGCGCGCGCTGCTGCGGACGACTAGCGGGTGACCACGCCCTTGATCCCGCCCGAGATCAGGCTGGCCACGCTGGCCAGGATCCGCGGCAGGTTGAGCCCGCCCGGGGCGGCCAGGTACTTCGGCTCCCAGACCGGGCCGAACTTCTCCTTGTACTGCCGCAGCCCCTGGAAGGAGTAGAAGTTCTCGCCGTAGCGGAACACGAGCGCGCCGAGCCGGTTCCAGAGCGGCGCCAGGGCCCGGTTCTCCAGCCCGGAGAGCGGCGCCATCCCCAGGCTGAACCAGCGGTACCCCTGCGCCTTGCCCCAGAGCATCAGCTCCAGGAACAGGTACTCCATGACATCCTCGGGTGCGTCCGCGCCGTAGCGCATGAGGTCGACCGAGAGCTCCTCGTTGAACGCGCCGGGCCAGACGTTCGCGAACGCGACGATGCGCCCGCCGCAGCGCACGACCGCGGTCGGGAAGCTGGCGATGTAGCGCTCGTCGAAGAACCCGAGGGAGAAGCCCTTCTCGCGCGTCCGCTTCTCCGCCAGCCAGGCGTCCGAGATCCGGCGCAGCTCCGGCAGAATCGCCGTGACCGCCTCGACCGGCACGACCTCGAACGTGCACCCTTCCTTCTCCAGGCGGTTGCGCACGCGGCGCATTCCCTTGCGCGAGCCGCCCTCGAGGGAGAACGCCTCCAGCCGGACCCGCGCCTCCTCGCCCAGCTTGAGCAGCGTGAGGCCGAGGTCCAGGAAGAGCGGCAGCCCCTGCGGCTTGACCTGGTAGAAGACCGTCCAGCCACCGTGCCGGTCCACCAGCTCGCGGAAGCGCCAGAGCAGCTCCGCCCACTCCTCGTCCGGGCCGACGGGGTCGCCCAGCGCGACCCACGTCCGGCCCTCGACCGCGTACATGATGAACGCCCGCCCGCTCTCGCTGAAGAGGAGCGCCTTGTCCCCGAGCAGCGCGAGGTTCGCCGTCGTGTCCACCGAGCGGGCGACGACCTCGCGCGCTCGCGCCAGGTCGGCCGCGGTCGGCAGCGTCGGCTCCGGCGGCGCCGGCCGCAGCAGCCGCGAGGCCGCCACGAAGATGACCAGCCCGACGGCGCCGACGGAGGCGCGGAGGAAGCGCGGCGCATCGCCGCGCAGCGCGAAGCGCCAGAACAGGTCGCTGGAGTACTCGACGTGCTTGTAGGAGAAGAAGCCGAGCCAGATCGTGCCGGCCAGCACGATGGCGATGGCGACGATCCAGCCGATCGTGAACGGCTCGCCCGTCAGCGAGGCCCGGCGGTAGAAGTAGCGCCGGGCCGGCACGAGGGCGAGGAGCAGGACGGTGAGCGCGATCGCCTCCTCGTAATCGGCGCCCTTGAGCAGCGAGAGCGTGATCCCCGCCAGCAGCACCACGACGGTCAGCCCGAACGCGGCGTCCAGCCGCCGCTGGATGCCGCGCGCCAGCAGCAGCAGCCCCGCCCCGGCGATGCTCGCCAGGAAGTGGGAGGCCTCGATGACCTCCAGCGGCAGGAAGTCGTTCAGGATGCGGAGCCGCGAATGAACGGCCGGCGTCGCGGCCGAGAAGAGGAGGATGACGCCGGCCAGGAACGTCGTGAACGCCAGGAGCTGCGGCGCCACGACGGGCGCCCAGCGCCCCACGACCCGCGCGACGCGCCGCACGTCCTCGCGCCGCTGCCTCGCCTCGTGCAGCGCCAGCAGCACGGACGCGCTGGCGAGGGGGAGCAGGTAGTAGATGCCGCGGTACGCCAGCAGCGAGCCGAGGATCGCGTCCGGCGGCGCGCGGTCCTCGAGCAGCACCAGCACGACGGCCTCGAAGACGCCGAGCCCGCCCGGGATGTTCGTGACGAGCCCGGCGGCCTGGGCCAGGATGAAGATGGCCAGCGCGCCCGGGTAGGAGATGTGCGCCGACGGTGGCAGCACCGCCCAGAAGACGCCGCCGGCCAGCGCCCAGTCCGTGACCGAGACGAGCATCTGCAGCAGCGAGAGCCGCGTCGCCGGGAACGTGAACTCCCAGCCGCGGATCCGGATCGGCTTGCGCTCGAACGTCCCCCAGAAGAGGTACGCCGCGACGATGGCCAGGAAGATCCCGCCGACCGGGCGCACGGACTCGAAAGGCACGTGCAGGACCTGCGGGATCTCGAGCGGCGAGAGCGTGAAGACCAGGCCGCCGATCGTGAACAGGCCGAGGAAGAACGTCAGGCTGTTGAACGCGATGACGTTCGTCACCTCGACGGCCGACAGCCCCCAGGCCGAGTACAGCCGGAAGCGCAGCGGCGCGCCCGTCAGCAGCGGGAAGCCGAGGTTATGGCTGAAGGCGTACGCGATGAAGGAGGCGAACGCGATGCGCGGATAGGCCAGCGGCGTACGGATGTAGCGCAGCCCGAGCGCGTCGTACCCGGTCAGCACCAGGTAGTTGGCCGCGGTGAGCAGCAGCGCGAGGAGCAGCCGCGCGTCCGGCAGCGCGTGAAGCGCGCGGACGATGTCGCGGTAGTGGTACCTCCGCAGCGCGGAGTGGAGCACCCACACCGCGACGAGGAAGATGAGCAGCCCGATGAGCGGGCCGGCCACCTTCCGCAGCTTCGACATCATCGATGAGACGCCCACCCTTGTGCCGCCTCGCCACCCACGCAGGCCCGCGGATGCGCCCGCGATCCCGCGGGCCGGTGCCGGCGCCGGTCGGGGGTGGGGCGCCCTCCGGGCTCTCGGCCGTCACTCGCCGCCGCACCTCCCAACACGGCGCGTGCGAAGAATGCGCCGCCGGGGCGGGGCCGGCAACCGCGCCGCCGGCTTGCGCCTCCGCCGGGGGTCTCTTACCATGGCTGCCTCACACCCCACAAGGCGCGCCACATCCGGCCGCCGCGCCGGCCCGAGCCCGAAGCCACGGCCGGAGAACGAGCCACCCGCACCGGTCGAGCCCTTTGTCCACCGCGGAATACACCCGTGAGGCCGCTCCCGGCCAGGCTCCTACCGAGCTCCCGGCCCGGGGCTGGCGCGCCCGCTTCGCGCTCGACGCGCTGCGCTACCCCGTGGCGCCCATGGCGAACCGGGTGCCGTACATGCTCGGCGGCCTCACCTTCTTCGGCATCCTCCTCCTCGTCGCCACCGGCGTCCTGCTCGACCAGTTCTACAACCCGGCTCCGCTCGGCGCCCACGACAGCGTCGTCTACATCGTGACGCGCGTGCCGCTCGGCTGGTGGCTGCGCGCGCTGCACTACTGGGGTGCGAGCCTCGTCCTCGTCTCCGTCTTCCTCCACCTGGTCTGGACGTTCTCCCGCCGCAGCTACCGCGCGCCGCGCGAGGTCCAGTGGTGGAGCGGCGTCCTCCTGCTCCTCCTGCTCTTCGCGATCGCGTTCACCGGCACCGTGCTGCGTGGCGACCAGGAGGGCGGGGAAGCGCTCGCCCACGCCGTGGCCGGCGGCTCGCTCGTCGGGCCGGTCGGCGCGCCCGTCTCGCCGGACTTCGCGCCCTCGACGTCGTTGCTCGCGCGGGTCCACAATGCGCACGTCAGCCTCCTGCCGCTCGCGCTGCTCGCCTTGATCGCGCTGCACTTCTGGCTCGTGCGCTGGCTCGGCATCCACACCGCGGAGGCCCGCACCTCGACCTTCGCCCGGCACCTCCGCCGGCTCGGCGGCTTCGCGCTCCTCCTCTACGGCGCGATCTCCATCCTCGCCGCGCTCGCGCCACCCCGCCTCGGCTACCCCGCCGTCGAGGGCGTCGAAGTCACGAAGCCGTTCTGGCCGTTCCTCTGGATCTACACGTTCGAGAACACGCTCGGCATGACGGGCATGATCGTCGCGCCGCTCGTCGTCTTCGGCGCGCTCGCCATCGTGCCGCTCGTCGACCGGCGGCCGGACGCCGCCGGCGGGCGGCCTCGCTGGATCGTCGCCGCCGCCGTCGCGTTCCTCGCGCTCTTCCTCGGAACGCTCCTCTACGGCGCCGTGGCGCCGCAGATCGCCCACCTCGGGATGTGACCGCCATGACGCGACGCTGGCTCGTCTCGCTGCTCTTCCTCGCGCTCCTCGCCGCCCCCGCCGTCGCCCACGAGCACGGCCGCATCTACCTCGGCGCGCCCCGCGCCAGCGCCGGCGACTCCCTCGCGCTCCGCGGCGAGAAGCTCTCCAAGGCGACGACGTTCCGCGTCCTCCTGCGCGGGCCGTTGGCCAGCTACCCGCTCGGCGAGGTGAAGACCGACCGCGCCGGCGCGTTCCAGGGCGCGGTCCGGCTCCCCGCCGACGCCCGGCCCGGCGCCTACACGGTCGTGCTCCTCGCCCCCGATGGCGACGTCTCCGCCCGCGCCGACCTGGCCCTCGCCGCCGCCGAGGCGCCCGCCACCGCCGGCGCTCCGCCGACGGCCGGCCCCGCCGCGGGGACCGCCGCTCCGGCCACCGCCACCGACCACATGGCGCATATGGCCGCCGCGGCGCCGCACGCCACGGCCGCGCCCATGGAGCTGCCGAAGCGCCGCGGCGCCGGCGAGTGGGCCGTCATCGCGCTCGTCACGCTCGTCTGCCTCGGCGCCGGCGCGCGCCTGCTGCGGCCGGCGCGGGCGTAGTGGCCGTCCCCGGCGCCGGCGCCGGCCTCGGCGGCCGTCTCGCCGAACCACCGCCGCCGGTGCTGGCCGATCGAGCCCCGGCGCCGTAAGATGCAGCGCCGGCCGGCGCGGAAGCGGCCGCACGCCACGCTTCATCCCTCGACGAGCGCAGCGGATGATCTCGCGGAAAGACACGCCGCTCACGATCGGCGTCGACCTCGGTGGAACGAAGCTCGCCGCCGCCCTCGTGACGGAGGACGGGCAGGTCCTGGAGGACGTCCGGCGCCCCTCCGAGCCCGCGAAGGGCGGCGAGCAGATCGTGCTCGCCATCGCGGAAGCCGCCCGCATCCTCAGTGACGCCGCCGGCGACCACGAGATCGTCGGCATCGGCGTCGGCGTCGCCGGGCAGGTCGACCCCGAGACCGGCGCCGTCCGGCACGCGCCGAACCTCCACTGGTCCGACTTCCCGCTGAAGGCCCACCTCGAGGAATCCGTGCACCTGCCGGTGGCCGTCCTCAACGACGTCCAGGCCGCCACCTACGGCGAGTGGGTGCACGGCGCCGGCCACGGCGCCGACGATCTGGTCTGCATGTTCGTCGGCACCGGTGTCGGCGGCGGCGTCATCGCCAACGGCGAGCTCGTGCGCGGCTACGGCGGCAGCGCCGGCGAGGTCGGCCACATCACCGTGGACCTGCACGGCCCGCCCTGCCGGTGCGGCAACCGCGGCTGCGTCGAGGCGTACGCCGGCGGCTGGGCGATCGCCGAGCGCGCCCGCGCCGCCGCCCTCGCCGACGCGCAGCTCGGCGCCGCGCTCCTCGCCCTCGAGGACGGCGACGTCGATCGCATCGGCGCGCACACGGTCGCGCGCGCCGCCGAGGCCGGCGACAAGCTCGCCCTCCGCATCGTCCGCGAGACCGGCGAGGCGCTCGGCGCCGGCGCCGCCGCCATCGTCAACGGCTTCAACCCCTGCCTCCTCGTCCTCGGCGGCGGCGTCATCGACGGCATCCCCCAGCTCCTCCCCATCGTCGACGAGGTCATGCGCCGCCGCGCGCTCCGCGCCGCCGTCGAGGAGCTGCGCATCGTTCCGCCCAGGCTCGGCTCCCACGCCGGCGCCATCGGCGCCGCGACCTGGATCCTGCGCCAGCTCGGCCGTTCGGGCGACATATGAGGCCTCGACAGGCGCGCGGTTGCCGGGTATCGTACCAGATGCGCGCATTCTCCCCCACGCGCCGAAGCGAGACGGGCGGGGCGCGGCGGATCCGACCTCGCCGCGCGCCGCGGGGCACGCGAGCGTCCGCCGCCGGCCGTCCCATGCATCCCTCGGAGATCGCACGATCGGAGATCGACGGATGAGAGTCGCCGTTCCAACGGAGGTTGTGTCGGGGGAGCGCCGGGTGGCGCTGGTGCCGGACGTGGTGCGCCGCCTGGTGCAGGCGGGCTTCGGCATCGTGGTCGAGCGCGGCGCGGGCGACCGGGCCGGCTTTCCGGACGCGGCGTACGTGGCCGCCGGCGCGGAGATCGTGGCCGACCCGGAGGCGGTGTTCGGCGCCGACTGTGTGCTGAAGGTGCAGCGGCCGACCATGCGGGACGAGCTCGGGCGCGACGAGACGGACCTTCTGCGCTCCGGCGCGATCCTCGTCTCCTTCCTCTACCCGCAGACGTGCCCGCCGGCCATGGCGCGGCTCGCGGAGCGCGGCGTCGCCTCGTTCGGGCTGGAGCTGGTGCCGCGCATCACGCGGGCGCAGAAGATGGACGCGCTGAGCAGCCAGAGCACGGTCGCGGGGTACAAGGCGACGCTGCTGGCGGCGAACGCGACGGGCAAGTTCTTTCCGATGCTGATGACGGCCGCCGGCACGGTGACGCCGTCCCGGGTGCTGGTGCTGGGCGCGGGCGTGGCCGGGCTGCAGGCGATCGCGACGGCGCGGCGGCTCGGCGCGGTGGTGGAGGCGGCGGACACGCGGCCGGCCACGAAGGAGCAGGTCGAGAGCCTGGGCGCGAGCTTCGTCTCGCTGGACGTGTCGCACGAGGAGGCGCAGGACGCGGGCGGCTACGCGAAGGCGCTGGCCGAGGACCACCTGGCGAAGGAGCAGGAGATCATCCGGGCGCACGCGGCGAAGGCGGACGTCGTCATCACGACGGCGCTGGTGCCGGGGCGGCGCGCGCCGATCCTGATCCCGACTTCGACGGTGGAGGCCATGGGGCCCGGCTCGGTGATCGTGGACCTGGCGGCGGAGATGGGCGGCAACTGCGAGGTGACGCGGCCGGGCGAGACGGTCGTGCACCGCGGCGTGAGCGTGCTGGCGCCGCTCAACCTGCCGAGCCAGATGCCGTACCACGCGAGCCAGATGTTCGCGCGCAACATCGCGGCGCTGCTCGAGCACCTGGCGCCGGGCGGGGAGGCGAAGATCGACCTGGAGGACGAGATCACGCGCGGCTGCTGCGTGACGTTCCAGGGCGAGGTCGTGCACGCGCCCACACGGGCGCTGCTGGAGAAGGAGGTCACCGCGTGAGTCCCGAGATCCTGTTGGGCGCGTATGTCTTCGTGCTGGCGATCTTCGTCGGCTTCGAGGTCATCGCGCGGGTGCCGTCCATCCTGCACACGCCGCTCATGAGCGGCACGAACGCGATCCACGGCATCGTGCTGCTCGGCGCGATGCTCGTGGCCGGCAGCGCCGATACCCCGCTGCTGAAGGTGCTCGGCTTCCTCGCCGTCGTGCTCGGCGCCGCCAACGTCTTCGGCGGCTTCGTCGTCACCGACCGGATGCTGGAGATGTTCAAGAAGAAGCCGCAGGCGGGGGCGG
The DNA here is from genome assembly GCA_035715725.1 of Longimicrobiales bacterium. Classification (GTDB taxonomy): domain Bacteria; phylum Gemmatimonadota; class Gemmatimonadetes; order Longimicrobiales; family RSA9; genus JADGGV01. Next base: position 18,146 of record DASTKT010000081.1, read on the forward strand.
GGGAGCGCAAACCGTGACGACCGACCTGCGCACCACCCTCATCGGCCTCAGCTACTTCGTCTCGGCGATCCTCTTCATCTTCGGCCTGAAGCGCCTCAGCTCGCCGGCCAGCGCCCGGAGCGGCAACCAGCTCGCCGCCATCGGGATGACGATCGCCCTCGTGGTCACGCTCCTCGACCGGCAGATCGTCTCCTTCACGTCGATCATCGTGGGCACGGCCATCGGCGCGGCCATCGGCATCTACTTCGGGCGGACCGTGAAGATGACCGCCATGCCGCAGATGGTGGCGCTCTTCAACGGCATGGGCGGCGCGACGGCGGCGCTCGTCAGCCTGGCCGAGTTCCTCCGCCTGGCCGCCGGCACCGGCGGCGGCCGCGGCGGCGTCGGCGAGCTCACCTCCATCGTGCTCGGCACCGCGATCGGCGCCATCTCCTTCAGCGGCAGCGTCATCGCGTTCCTGAAGCTGCAGGAGCTGATGACCGACAAGCCGCTGCGCTGGCCGTTCCAGATGCAGATCAACCTGCTGGTCGGGATCGGCATCGTGGTGCTCGGCGCGCTGGTCGCGCTGGGCGCGGCCGGCACGCCGGCGCTCTGGGGCGTGCTGCTCCTCGCGCTCCTCGTCGGCGCGACGGCCGTGCTCCCCATCGGCGGCGCCGACATGCCCGTCGTCATCTCGCTGCTGAACTCGTTCACCGGCGTGGCGGCGGCGCTGACCGGCTTCGTCGTCGACAACCAGATCCTGATCGTGGCCGGCGCGCTCGTCGGCGCCTCCGGCACGCTGCTCACGCTGCTCATGAGCCGGGCCATGAACCGCCCGATCTCGAACGTCCTCTTCGGCGCGTTCGGCGGCGGCGGGCCCGTCGTCGCCTCGGGGAACGGGCGCGGACCCGGCGGCGTTCCCACCGTCGTGAAGGAGACGAGCGCCGAGGACCTCGCCGTCGCGCTGGCGTTCGCCCGCAGCGTCGTCATCATCCCGGGCTACGGGCTCGCCGTGGCGCAGGCGCAGCACGTCGTGCGCGAGCTCGCCGACGAGCTCGAGAAGCGCGGCGTCGCCGTGCGCTTCGCCATCCACCCCGTGGCCGGCCGCATGCCCGGCCACATGTCCGTGGTGCTGGCCGAATCCAACGTCAGCTACGACGCCCAGCTCGAGCTCGAGGACGCCAACTCCTTCCTCCGCTCCGCGGACGTGGCGCTCGTCGTCGGTGCGAACGATACGGTCAACCCCGCCGCGCGCCACGACCGGAGCAGCCCGCTCTTCGGCATGCCGATCATCGACGCCGACGCGGCCGCCAACGTCATCGTCCTCAAGCGCAGCATGAACCCGGGCTTCGCCGGCGTCGACAACGAGCTGTTCTACCACCCGAAGACGAAGATGCTCTTCGGCGACGCCCGCAAACGGCTGGAGGAGGTGCTCCAGTCCGTCAAGTCCATGGCGATGGTGTGAGCGCGCGCCCGGCGCAGCTCTCCCGCGCGGCGACGAGGCACCCCCGGCGACCGTCGGGGGTGTCGTCTTTCCGGGGGCCGGAGGCCGCGGCGCCGTCCGGCCGCGCCGCTGCGGCGGATGGCGGGATCCCCCCGCGCCGCCCGACGGCGACGGGGTGTCGGGAAATCCCTTACATGCGTACCCGCCCGCCAATGGGAAGTGAGCGGGCCGGGCTCCGCCGATTCCCGACAGAAAGGTGCGTTGTCGCGGCATAGCATTCATCCGCGTGCAGGACCCGGACGGTCCGGTCGGCGGCGAGCGGCTCGCCGCGCGACGCGCGGGCCCGGCGCGGCGGGTTGAACCCGGCGGGGCGCATGGGTATAATCCCGGCACGAAATCCCGCCCGACGCTGGACTTACGGAGAAGGAGCTCACGTGCAGACTTCGACGGGCGCGGCGGTCTCCGCCGCGGACCTCCAGGGGATCGCCCGCCGGTTCGGGCGCCGCTGGGTCCTCCGTGGAGTCTCGCTGCGGGTCGAGCCGGGTGAGGCCGTGGCGCTCATGGGGCGGAACGGCAGCGGCAAGACGACGCTGCTGCGGATCGTCTCGACGGCGCTCTCGCCGACGCGCGGGGCGGCGCGTGTGTTCGGCCACGACCTGCAGCGCGCGGGCGACCGGGTCCGCGAGCTGGTCGGGATCCTCGGGCACGCGGCCGGGCTCTACGAGGACCTGACCGGCGCCGAGAACCTGCAGTTCGCGCTGCGGATGTGCGGCATGAAGCCGGATCGCTCCGCGATCGAGGGCGCGCTCGCCGAGGTCGGGCTGGCCGAGGCGGGCGACGAGCGCGTCCGCACGTTCTCCGCCGGGATGCGGCGCCGGCTCGCGCTGGCGCGGCTGGTGCTGCGGCCGCCGCGGCTGCTCCTGCTCGACGAGCCGTACGCGGCGTTCGACGTGGATGGGATCCGCAAGGTGAACGACTTCGTCCGGCGCGTGACCGCGGCCGGCGGCGCCGCGATCGTCTCGACGCACGACCTGCAGCGGGCGCTCCCCGTGGCGGACCGCGTGGTCCACATCGTGGATGGCCAGCTCTACGACGGCGCGCCCTCGGACCTGGACCTCCGCCTCGAGCGCGCCGAAGGCGACGATGCCGAGGAGCTCCGCTCCGCCGCGGGAGGCGCCCGATGAGCGTCGCCAGCGAGCTCGGGCGCGCCCGCGCGATCGCCTGGAAGGACCTGACCGCCGAGCGGCGCACCAAGGCCAATTTCAACGCGGTGCTGTTCTTCGCCGCGCTCGTGCTGCTCCTCTTCGGCTTCGCCCTGGGGCCGGACAACGACGCGCTGCGCGCCGCCGCCGCGGGTGTGCTGTGGCTGACGGTGCTCTTCGGCGGCGTGCTCTCCTTCAACCGCTCGTACGAGATGGAGCTGGAGGGCGGCGCGCTGGAGGCGCTGCTGCTCTACCCGGGGGACCGGCGCGCGCTCTTCCTCGGCAAGCTGATGGCGAACCTCGCGTTCCTGCTGCTCGTGGAGCTGGTGCTCGTGCCCCTGGCCGCGGTGCTCTACGACCTGCCACTCTTCCGGCCCGGGTTCGGCCTCCTCGGCGTGATCCTGCTCGGGACCGTCGGCTTCGTGACGCTGGGGACGTTCTACGCGGCCATGGCCAGCCGCGCGCGGGCGCGGGAGGTGCTGCTGCCGCTGCTGCTCTTCCCGATGCTCGTGCCGCTGCTGCTCTCGGCCGTCGAGGCCACGAAGGCCCTGCTCGCGCGGGACCTCATGGGCGACGCGGGCTCCTGGATTCGCCTGCTCGTCGTGTTCGATGTGATCTTCCTGGTGGCGTCCTTCTTCGCCTTCGAGTACGTGATCGAGGAATGAGTATGAGCACCGGATTCGATGCCGCGCAGGCGCTGCGGCCGCGAGGATTGCGGATCTTCGGCTGGTTCGCGCTCCTCTTCTTCTTCGCCAGCCAGGCGAGCGGGGTGATCCTGTCGGCGCCCGACCGGGACATGGGGCACCTGCAGAAGATCCTTTACGTGCACGTGCCCTCGGCGTGGATGAGCCTGGTCGGCTACACCGTCGTCTTCGGCTTCAGCATCATGTACCTGTGGAAGCGCGACCTGAAGTGGGACATGCTGGCCGCCGCCTGCGCCGAGGTCGGCGTGGTCTTCGCCGGGCTCGCGCTGCTGACCGGGAGCATCTGGGGCCGGCCGACCTGGGGCATCTGGTGGACGTGGGATGCCCGCCTCACCAGCATGGCCGTGCTCTTCATCATGTACGCCGGCTACCTGGCGCTGCGCGCCCTCACGGACGACGAGGGCCGCCGCGCCCGCTGGAGCGCCGCGATCGCGCTGCTCGGCTTCCTGAACACGTACATCGTCTATATGTCCGTCCGCTGGTGGCGTACGCTGCACCAGGTGCAGTCGAGCCCGTCGACGGTCGACCCGCAGTACGTCCTGTTCCTCCGGCTGAACGCCTTCGCGTTCCTCTTCTTCTTCATCTGGTTCGCCGTCTCGCGCTACCGCGCGGCCCGGCTGACGCGGGAGATCGAGGCCCGCGTCGAGGAGCGGGCGCTGCGGCCGCACACGGAGGGGATCCATGTCTGAGAACTGGGAGTTCGTCGCGCTGGCGTATGGTGCGGTCTGGCTCGTGCTCGGCGCGTTCCGGCTCTACATCGGTGCGCGACGCCGTGAAGCCGCGGAGCTCGCGGCCAAGGAAGGCGGCCCGCGATGAACGGCAAGAAGCTGGGCCTCCTCGTGGGGGCGGTGCTGGTCCTGGCCGGCTTCGGCTACCTCGTCTACGGCGGGATCGGCAACAACCTGGTCTACTTCCTGACGCCGTCGGAGCTGCGCGCCAAGGGCACCGACGCGGTCGACTCACCGGTCCGCCTCGGCGGGATGGTCGTGCCCGGCTCCGTGAGCTGGAACGCCGAGGCCATCGACCTGCGTTTCCGCATGACGGACGGGAAGGGGACCGTCGAGGTGCACGCCCGCAAGGCGCCGCCGCAGATGTTCCGTGACGGGCAGGGCGTCGTCGTCGAGGGGAAGCTGACGCGCGCGGGCATCTTCGACGCGAGCAACCTCATGGTCAAGCACTCCAACGAGTACCGGCCGCCCGCGCCGGGGCACGTGCCGCAGGAGATGTACAAGAGCCTGGTCAAGGAAGCGGGGACCACGTGACACGCATACTCGGCTCGACCGCCGTCGTCGTCGCGCTCGCGCTGGCGGTCTACGGCGCCGTCTCCGCGGTGGTCGGCGTGCGCCGCCGCGACGGCGCGCTCATCCGCAGCTCGCAGGCGGCGGCGTACGCGAACTGCGGCCTGCTGACCCTGGCCACGCTGGCCATGGTCTACGCGCTGCTGACGCACGACTTCAGCATCTCCTACGTCGCGCAGGTGGGCAGCCGCTCGACGCCGACGTTCTTCACGATCATCTCGCTCTGGAGCGCGCTCGAGGGCTCGATCCTGTTCTGGGGCTTCATCCTCTCGATCTACACCGCCAGCGTGGTCTACTTCACGCGCGGCCGCCTGGGCGCGCTCGGCAGCTACGCGCTGGCCACTCTGCACGGCGTCGGCATCTTCTTCTACCTGCTGCTCACCGGCGTGGCGAACCCGTTCGGCGCCGTCTCGCCCGTGCCGGCGGACGGGCCGGGGCCGAACCCGCTGCTCCAGAACCACCCGCTCATGGCCGTCCACCCGCCGTTCCTCTACGTCGGGTACGTCGGCATGACGGTGCCGTTCGCGTTCGCGATCGGCGCCCTGCTCTCCGGCCGCCTGGACGATGTCTGGCTGAAGACGACGCGGCGCTGGACCATGACCGCGTGGATCTTCCTGTCGCTCGCGATCGTCGCCGGGATGTGGTGGTCCTACGAGGTGCTCGGCTGGGGCGGCTACTGGGCGTGGGACCCGGTCGAGAACGCGTCCTTCATGCCGTGGCTCACCGCCACCGCGTTCCTGCACTCGGTGATGGTGCAGGAGCGGCGCGGCATGCTGCGCGTGTGGAACCTGACGCTGATCATCGCCACGTTCCTGCTCACGATCCTGGGCACGTTCCTGACGCGCAGCGGCATTCTCTCGTCCGTGCACGCGTTCGCGAACGGCCCGATCGGCTACTACTTCCTCGGCTTCATTGCCCTCGTGCTGCTCTTCTCGCTCGTGCTGCTCGCGGGGCGCAGCGCGGAGCTGAAGACGGCGGGGCACCTGGACCGGCTGGTCTCCCGCGAGTTCACGTTCCTGCTCAACAACCTGCTCCTCAGCGCGTTCTGCTTCACCGTGATCCTGGGCACGCTCTTCCCGCTCGTGGCCGAGGCGGTGCGCGGCGTGAAGGTCAGCGTCGGCGGTCCGTTCTTCAACCGCATGTCGCTGCCGATCATCGTGACGCTCCTCTTCCTGGTCGGCGTCGGGCCGGCGCTGCCGTGGCGCGGCGCGAGCGCGGACGTGCTGAAGCCGCGGCTGCTCCCGCCGGCGGTCGCCGCGGTCGTCGTGGCCGCGCTCGCGCTCGTGCTCCGCGTGCCCTCCGTTTACGCCGTGCTCGCGTTCTCGTTCGCGACGTTCGCGCTCGTGTCGAACGTGCAGGAGTTCGTCGGCGGCGCCCGGGCGCGGATGCGCGCGCACGGCGAGAGCGCGCCGCGGGCGCTCGTCCGGCTGATCGGCGCGAACCGGCGCCGCTACGGCGGCTACATCGCGCACCTCGGCGTCCTCGCCGTCGCCACCGGCATCGCGGCCTCCGCCACGTACCGCTTCGAGCGCGAGGTCACGCTCAAGCCGGGGCAGACCGTGACCGTGCGGGAGTACACGGTGCGCTTCGACGGGTTGTGGGCGAAGGACGAGCCGCAGCGCTTCGTCGTCGGCGCGGACATGTCCGCGGTCGACCGCAGTGGCAAGGTGTACGAGAAGCTGGCGCCGCGGCTGAACTTCTACCGCGGCGGCGGCGAGCCGGTCACGACGCCGTCCGTGCGCACGCGGCTCGACAACGACCTCTACATCAACCTCCTCGCGTTCGAGCGCGACGGCTCGTCCGCCACCGTGCACGTGATCGTCGAACCCCTCGTCGCCTGGATCTGGATCGGCGGCCTGATCGTGGCGCTCGGCGCCGCCATCGGTACGATTCCGATCGGCGCCCGCGCCCGCAGCCGGAAGGCGGTTCGCGTATGAACTGGAAGCGCTCGGTGCTCGCCGCGGCGGCCGTCGTTCCGGTCGTCTTGCTCTTCTACTACGGCATGGGGCAGGACCCGAAGGACATTCCGTCGCCGCTGCCCGGCCGCGCCGCGCCGGCGTTCGCGCTCAACGCCATGGGCACGGCGGACACGGTCCGGCTCGACGCCCTGAAGGGGCAGATCGTCGTCCTCAACTTCTGGGCGTCCTGGTGCCTGGCGTGCCGGAGCGAGCACGAGGTGCTGCGCGAGGCCGCCGGCCGCTACGGCCCGCGCGGCGTCAAGTTCTACGGCGTGCTCTACAACGATACGCCCGAGAACGGCGCCGGCTACATCGCCGAAATGGGCGGCCAGAGCTACCCGACGCTCCTCGACCCGAAGACGCGGACCGCCATCGACTACGGCCTCTACGGCGTTCCCGAGACGTTCATCATCGGGCCCGACGGCCGGGTGCTGCACAAGCAGGTCGGTCCGGTGACACCGGAGACGTTCGCGAAGTACCTGGACCCGCTCCTCGTGAAGAAGGAGGCGGCGCGATGAGCCTCGCCGCCGCGCTCCTCGTGCTCGCCACGGCGCTCGCGCCGGCCCAGGCCGCCCGGCCGGGGCAGGGGCCGCCCACCCTGGCGTCGGCCACCACGGCCCGCGACAGCACCATCGCCGAGCAGGTCCGGCAGATCGCCTCGGAGCTGCGCTGCCCGGTCTGCCAGGGGCTCTCGCTCCAGGACTCGCCCTCCGAGCTCGCGCAGCAGATGCGCCAGCTCATCCGCGACCAGCTCGTGGCCGGCAAGTCGCCCGACGAGGTCAAGGCGTACTTCGTCAGCAAGTACTCCGAGTGGATCCTGCTCCAGCCCGAGCCGCGCGGCGCCAACCTGGCCGTCTACATCCTGCCCGTCCTGCTCGTCGTGGGCGGCGGCGCGACGCTGTTCGTGGTCGCCCGGCGCTGGACGCGCCAGGCGCCGGCGGAGGGCGCGCCGCTGCCGGAGGAGGACGTGGAGGAGGCGGAGACGACGCTCTAGGCGGACCGCGCGGCTTCCTGGTCAAGCCTGCGTCACGTCCGCGGCTTCGTCCGGGTCCTTCAACGGCGCCTCACGCGGAGGCGCGGAGTCGCGCAGGGTGGCCCGGCGCCCGAGGCGTGCCGGGAATCGTGAAAGGCGCCCGGTGGTTCGCTCACCACCGGGCGCCGTCGTTCCTCGGAGCGGAGTCGATCTCGAGCGCGAGCCCGTCCTCACGTCCGCGGGCGGCCGCAGGTCCGACACCAGCGTTTTCACCGCAGAGGCGCAGAGTACGCCGAGAGGATAACGGCGTCACGCCGGCGGCCTGCGTACGCCGGAAATGACATCAAGAAATGATGCGTCACTCCGGTGAGCTTCCGCCGCCGGGCACTCCTCCGTGTACTCTGCGCCTCTGCGGTGAAAACGCTGTTACTGGACCCAGCGGCGCCCGCGAACGCGAACGAACGCCGGTCCCGGCCCCCGAGACCCGAGATCGAGCCGGCCCTGGGCGGGTGCGGGTGCCGGCTCGCTCCGCCGGGCCGCCGCGGACCCGACATCCTCGGACTTCACCCCTCCGCGGCTCCGCGCCTCCGCGTGAGGCGCCGTTGAAGGACCCGGAGGCCGCCCGCGAACGTGGCGCAGGCCCTAGAACAGCCCCTCGATCGTCCCGTCCGGTGCGAGCCGCATGTTCTCGGCCGCAGGGTGCCGCGGCAGGCCAGGCATGGTCATGATCTCGCCGGTCTGGGCGACGACGAAGCCGGCGCCGGCCGATGCGGTGACCTCGCGCACGGTGATCCGGAAGCCGGTCGGCCGGCCGAGGAGCGCCGGGTTGTCGGAGAAGGAGTACTGCGTCTTCGCGATGCAGACGGGGAGGCCGCCCAGGCCGATGCTCTCGAGCCGGCGCAGCTCGCGGTCCGCGGCTGCCGAGTAGTCGACGCCGGCGGCGCCGTAGATCTCGCGGGCGATCGTCTCGATCTTCGCCGTGAGCGGGAGCTCGAGCGGGTAGAGCGGCTGGAAGCGGGCCTGGCCCTGGTCGAGCACGTCGAGCACCAGCTCGGCGAGCTCGAGCGCACCGGCGCCGCCGTGCGCGTGGACATCCGCCACCGCGACGGGCACGCCCGCCTCCTGGCACGCCTCGACGAACGTCTCGATCTCGGCCGGCGTGTCGGTGGCGAAGCGGTTCAGCGCCACGACGGGCGGGACGCCGAACTTGCGCACGTTGTCGACATGTCCGGCCAGGTTCGCGAGGCCGCGCGAGAGCGCGGGGACGTCCTCGTGCCCGAGCGCGCTCTTCGCTACGCCGCCGTGCATCTTGAGCGCGCGGATCGTCGCCACCACGACCGCGACGCCGGGCTCGAGCCCGCCCGCCCGGCACTTGATGTCGAAGAACTTCTCGGCGCCCAGGTCGGCGCCGAAGCCGGCCTCCGTGACCGCGACCTCCCCGAGCGCCAGCCCCGCCCGCGTCGCGATCAGCGAGTTGCAGCCGTGGGCGATGTTGCCGAATGGTCCGGCGTGGATGAAGGCGGGCGTCCCCTCGAGCGTCTGCACGAGGTTGGGGAGGATCGCGTCCTTCAGCAGCAGCGTCATGGCCCCCGGGGCGCCGAGCTGCGAGGCCCGGACCGGCACGCCGTCGGCCGTGTAGCCGACGATGATCGAGCCGAGCCGCCGCTCGAGGTCCTCGCGGTCGCCCGCCAGCGCGAGGATCGCCATCACCTCCGAGGCGGCGGTGATCATGTAGCCGTCCTGGCGCGGAATGCCGTTTCCGGTGCCGCCCAGCCCGACGACGATGCTGCGCAGCGCGCGGTCGTTCATGTCGACCGCGCGCTTCCAGGTGAGCCGCCGCACGTCGAGGCCGAGCGGGTTCCCCTGGTGCAGGTGGTTGTCCAGCAGCGCCGACAGCAGCGCGTGCGCCGTCGTGATCGCGTGGAAGTCCCCGGTGAAGTGGAGGTTGATGTCCTCCATCGGCACGACCTGGGCGTAGCCGCCGCCTGTCGCGCCGCCCTTCACGCCGAAGATCGGGCCGAGGCTCGGCTCCCGCAGGCAGAGCACGGAGCGGCGGCCCACGCGCCGCAGCGCGTCCGCCAGCCCCACCGAGACCGTCGATTTCCCCTCTCCCGCGGCCGTCGGATTCGTCCCCGTCACCAGCACCAGCTTGCCCGGTCCCGGCTCGCGCGACCGGATCGCCTCCAGGTGCACCTTCGCCTTGTGTCGGCCGTACGTCTCGATCTCGTCCGCCCCGAGTCCCAGCTCCGCCGCGACCTCCGTGATCGGCTTGAGCTTCGCCGCCTGAGCGATCTGAATGTCCGTGAGCATGAGCGCCTTCGACTCGGGTTGCAGGGAAGGGCCGTGACCCGGCCCGGGGGCCGGCCGTCATAATAGGGGTCCCTTTCGACCCGGCAAGCGCGCGGGCCGGGGGCCACCGGCGCATCCGCCGAGCGGAACGCCGCTTGCAGCCTGGTCCAGCTACGAATGCACGGCTCGGGCCCCGGCGCCGCTGTGGCGGGGGCCGTCGCGTTCTCCCAGACCGGTGGAATGGACCTCGACGGGGTGGCCCATGACCCGAGACCACGCGACATCGCCGGGCCTCGACTTCTTCTGGGAGCAGGCCGACCTCGACGGCTCCGACGAGCATCCGCTCGAGCGCGAGCTCGCCCACCGCCTCGACGCCTGCTCCCGGTACCGGGCCCTGATCGCCGACGCGCAGGCCGGCGGCCACGACAACCGGGTCGAGGCTCTCATGGCGCAGCATGAGCGCGAGGAATATTTCGTGCGCCGGCTCCGCGCGGCGCTCCGGCAGATGCGGTGCGCGAGGCCGCCGGACGAGCCCGGCCGGTGAGCCGCAGTGGCGAGCGGAGGCGCAATGTCGCTGCGGCGCAGGCCTCCTCGACGGATTCCGCGCGCGCCGGGCCAAACAAATGTCCTTGACACCGCGCCACGCCCAACGTACCGTTTCGGCGTTCCCGCGCTCCCAGGTGCAGCCGCTTCTTGCATTTCTCTCGATGGCGAGAGTCCGGGCCCGTGTCCGTGAGGGGTGGTCCATCCCCGGGGCGGAGCGGGTGCCGTCGGCGTCGCTGCTCTCCCCGGTTTCGCAAACCATGGATTCCAGCCATTTCGGTTTCTCGGAGGCGACGATGCCCGAGCCGCTGACCAAGTTGGAGCGCCGGATCCTCGACTATCTCGTCGACTACCTGCGTCGGAACACCTACCAGCCGTCGATCCGCGAGATCGGCCGCCGCTTCGACATCAAGAGCACGAAGACGGTCTCCGAATACCTCCAGTCGCTGGCCGACAAGGGGTGGATCGAGCGCGATCCGTCGCGCTCGCGCGGCGTGAAGCTGCTCGGCATCGACCTGCACCCCCGTACGGTGAGCGTGCCGTGCTTCGAGGAGGCCGCCGCGCTCGGCGACCTCGAGCTCGACCGCAAGCTGGTCGGCGGCACGGGCGCGTTCTCCGTCGTGATGGCCGGGAACGGCATGGCCGAGGTCGGCGTCCACCACGGCGACCTGCTGCTCGCCGAGCCGGCCACGGCCGACGAGCTGGACGAAGGCGACGTCGTCGTCGTCCGCGTGCGCGGCGAGCTGGCCGTCAAGCGTTTCTTCCGGCGGGGCGGGGAGGCGGTGCTCGAGCCGTCCAGCTCCGACTACCCGCCGGCGCTGCTGCGCGCCGGCGGCGACGTCATCCTGATCGGCCGCGTCGTCAGCGTGCTGCGGCGCCTGCGCGCGCCGCTCGCCGCCGCGCCGGTGGCCGCGGCGGCCGGCGGCCGGGCGTCCTGACGCGGTGACCTGCGACTTCGGGCCCGCCCGCCCCGAAGACGCGCTCTGGATGTCACGGGCGCTGGAGCAGGCCCGGGCGGCGACCACCCTCGAGGAGGTCCCCGTCGGGGCCGTTCTCGTTGCGGGCGGGCACCTCGTGGCCGAAGCGCACAACCGCACCCGCACCTGGGGCGACCCGACCGCGCACGCCGAGGTCGTCGCCATGCGCGCGGCCGCGGCCCGGCTCCGCGGCTGGCGCCTCCTCGACGCCACGCTGTACGTGACGCTGGAGCCGTGCGCGATGTGCGCCGGCGCGATGGTGCTCGGCCGGATCCGGCGCCTGGTCTACGCGGCGGCCGACCCGAAGACCGGGATGTGCGGCTCGCTCGGCTGCATCGTCCAGGATCCGCGGCTGAACCACCGCGTGGAGGTGACGGCCGGCGTGCTCGCGGAGCCGGCCGCGGCGCTGCTCCGGTCGTTCTTCCGCGCCCGGCGCTGAGCACCACCCGACCGCGACCCCGTCCGCACCCCGGAGGCGGCATGGCGGACCAGACCCCACCCATCGGCGGCGTCCACGAGGCCGCGCTCTACGTCTTCGATCTCGCGCGCGCGGAGCGCTTCTGGCGGCGGCTCGGCTTCCCGATCGTCGCACGCATGGAGGGGCGCCACGTGTTCTTCCGCGCCGGCATCGACATGCTCCTCGTCTTCGACCCGCGGGCCACCGTGCAGAGCGACTCAGGGGTGCGCGTGCCCTCCCACGGCGCCGTCGGTGCCAGCCACGTCGCGCTCGACGTACCTGATCGCGACGCGCTGGAGCGCTGGCGGGGACATCTTGCCGCGGCCGGCGTCGAGATCGAGCGTGAGCTCGACTGGCCTAGCGGTGGGCGCTCCATCTACTTCCGCGACCCCGACGGAAACAGCATCGAGCTCATCACGCGCGGCACGTGGGGGTTCTGAGAGCGCCGGCTCCGGCGCCCCTCTCCGCAGCCGCGCGCACGGGCCTTGCACGGCCGTTCGGCGCCGTACGGTTTGACGACCCCGGAGGAGAGGAGGCAGACGATGCTCGGAACGATCGTGAACCTGGCGAGCTACCGGAAGGCTCCGCGAGCGACCTTCATCATGAGGCATCCGGTCCGCGCCGCCCGCATCCTGAAGGTGCGCCACGACCTGCGGGATGCGTTCTCGCCGGGGCGCGTCGCCCTCGGACTCGGCGCCGCGGCGGCGATCCCGCTCGGATTCTGGGTCCGCCGGCGCCTGACCGCGCACACCCACTGAGCCGGTCGCGGGCGATCACGCAGAAGCGGCCAGCTCATTACGCTGGCCGCTTCTGCGTTCCGCCCGGGCGCGGCGGACCGGCCTGCGGACGCCGGGACGGCGCGGCCGGTACGCCCGCGCCGGCGCGGCGCGCCGGGCGTCAGACCGGCGCGCGCGCGTCCTCCCGGGCGGGCGGCTGCCGGCGCGACCGCCGCAGCGTGCTGTTGCGGTAGCCGTAGACGAGGTAGATCAGCAGGCCGATCACGAGCCAGATCCCGAAGCGTTCCCAGGCGTGGGCGGGGAGGCCGACCATGATGTAGAGGCAGGCAGCCGCGCCGACGATCGTCACCGGCCAGACGAACGGGACGCGGAACGGCCGGGGCCGGTCCGGGTCGAGGTAGCGGAGCACGAGCACGCCGATGCAGACGAGCGCGAACGCGGCGAGCGTGCCGATGTTCGTGAGGTCGTAGATCTCGTTCTCGTCGAAGAACAGCGCGCCGGCGGCGACGACGAGCCCGGTGAGCAGCGTGGTGACGTAGGGCGTGTGGTACTTGCCGTGGACCTTGGCCGCCCAGCGCGGGAGCAGGCCGTCGCGCGCCATGGCGTAGAAGATCCGCGGCTGGCCGTACTGGAAGACGAGGAGCACGGCGGTCATGGAGACCACGGCGCCGAGGGAGACGATCCAGCTCACCGTGGCCAGGTTGGCCACCGAGAGCGCCTTGGCGAGCGGGTCGGCGGCGCGGAGCTCCTGGTAGGGGACGAGGCCGGTGGCCACGGCGCCGACGATCATGTAGATGATCGTGCAGACGGCGAGCCCGCCGAGGATCCCGATCGGCAAATTTCGTTGCGGGTTCTTGGTCTCCTCGGCCGCGGTCGAGATCGCGTCGAAGCCGATGTAGGCGAAGAAGACGATGGCCGCGCCCTGGTGGATCCCGCGCCAGCCGTTGGGCGCGAACGGCTTGTAGTTCGCCGGGTCGATGTGCATCGCGCCGACCACGACGAAGAGCGTGAGCACCAGCAGCTTCACGCCGACCATGATGTTGTTGGCGGTCGCGCTCTCCCGCACGCCCAGCATGAGCAGCCAGGTGACGGCGAGGACGATCAGGCACGCCGGCAGGTTGATCAGGATCGGGATGCCACCGATGTGCGGCGCGGTGGTCAGCAGCGCCTGGATGGCCGGGTCCGAGCTCTTGATCACGGCGCGGTAGCCGTGGGTCAGGAAGTCCGGCAGGTGGATGCCGAAGCCGCTCAGCAGCGAGTTGAAGTAGCCGCTCCACGCCACGGCGACGGCGATGTTGCCGACGGCGTACTCCAGGATCAGGTCCCAGCCGATGATCCAGGCGATGAGCTCGCCGAGGGTGGCGTAGGAGTACGCATAGGCGCTGCCGGCCTGCGGGATCATGGAGGCCAGCTCGGCGTAGCACAGCGCCGCCAGGCCGCACACGGCGCCGAGCAGCAGGAAGGAGAGCACCAGCGCCGGACCCGCGCCGAAGCGCACGATCTCGCCGGTCGGCAGGACCTCGCCCGCGGCCGCCGTGCCGATGGAGGAGAAGATCCCCGCGCCGATGACGGCGCCGATGGCCAGCAGGATCAGGTCGCCGGCCCCCAGCTCGCGCTTCAGCGCGTTCGGGTTCCCCTCCTCCGCCAGCAGCTCGCCGATCGGTTTGCGCTGGAAGAGTTGAAGCGCCACAGATTCTCCCCCGTCGGTGGTTGCGTTGTGGGATTGGCACGAGTCCGCCGAAAGTACACGGAAGACTCCGGTTGTGTAAAGCCGGCGCCGCCGCGGGCGTGGCCGCTCGACCGCGGCGGCCGGCGCCGAATTCGGGTCGGCGCGGCCTCGCATTGACACCCGGCGCACCCCCCGGCTAACCTTCCCGCGACCCGCCCCTCACCCGCTGCCCGGCGTCACCGAATGCCTGAGACGCGATCCTTGCTGATGGACCAGCGCGCGGTCGAGCGCGCGCTGGCGCGGATGGCCCGCGAGCTCGTCGAGCGCGGGCAGGGGGTCGAAGGTCTCGCGCTGGTGGGGATCCACCGGCGGGGGGTGCAGCTCGCGGACCTGCTCGCCGCGGAGATCGAGCGGGCGGAAGGGGTCCGCCCCGCCTCCGGCACCCTCGACATCACGCTCTACCGTGACGATCTCATGGCCATCGGGCCGCGCCCCGTCGTGGGCGAGACGCGGTTGCCGGAGGGCGGGATCAACGGTCGCAAGGTGGTCATCGTGGACGACGTGCTCTACACCGGAAGGACCGTGCGCGCGGCGCTGGACGAGCTGGCGGACTTCGGCCGGCCGGCGCGGATCTACCTGTGCGTGCTCGTGGACCGCGGCGGCCGGGAGCTGCCGATCCACGCGGACGTGGTCGGCCGCACGATCGAGACCGGCGTGGACCAGCGCGTCGACGTGCTGGTCCCCGACCTCGACGGGCGGCTCGCGGTCGAGCTCGTGGGCGGCTCCGGCCCGGAGGCGGCCTGATGCCGTCGGCGCCGTACCTGGGCAAGGACCTGGTCGGCCTCGAGCCGCTCGACGCCGATCAGATCCGCGGGATCCTGGACACCGCGGAGCCGTTCAAGGAGATCAGCGAGCGCGCGATCAAGAAGGTGCCGGTCCTGCGCGGCAAGACGATCGTCAACCTCTTCTTCGAGCCGTCGACCCGCACCCGCATCTCGTTCGAGTTCGCGGAGAAGCGCCTGTCGGCCGACACGGTGAACGTGGCGTCGAGCGGCTCCAGCGTGCAGAAGGGGGAGACGCTGGTCGACACGGCGCGCAACCTCGAGGCCATGCGGATCGACATGGTCGTCATGCGCCACGGCTCCTCGGGCGCGGCCAGCTTCCTGGGCGAGCGCATCCCCTCCAACGTGATCAACGCGGGCGACGGCCGGCACGAGCACCCCACGCAGGGGCTGCTCGACATGCTCACGATCCGCGACCACCTCGGCCGGCTCGAGGGCGTCCGCGTCTGCATCGTCGGGGACGTGCTGCACAGCCGGGTGGCGCGCTCGAACATCTGGGGGCTGACCAAGCTCGGCGCCGAGGTGGCCGTGTGCGGCCCGCCGACGCTGCTTCCGGCCGGCGTGGAGGAGCTGGGCGTGCAGGTCTTCACCCGCGTCGAGGAGGCCGTCGAGTGGGCGGAGGTGCTGAACGTGCTGCGGCTCCAACTCGAGCGCATGCACGCCGGCTACATCCCGAGCCTGCGCGAGTACAATCGCGTCTTCGGCATCACGCGGGAGCGGGTCGAGCGGGCGCCCCGGGACCTGCTGATCCTGCACCCCGGCCCGATGAACCGCGGCGTCGAGATCGACAGCGACGTCGCCGACGGCGAGCACTCCGTGATCCTGGACCAGGTGACGAATGGCGTGGCGGTGCGCATGGCGGTGCTGTACCTGCTGGCGGGCGGTGCCCCGGACAAGGCGGAGGTGGCCAAGCATGGCGCGGAGTAGCGCGGCGAGAGGCGGCGGCGAGCGCGGCCCGGACGCGGCCCGGAGGTGCCGGTGAGCCGGCCGATCCTGCTGCGCGGCGGGCGCGTGATCGATCCCGCGCGCGGCCTCGACGAGGTGCTGGACGTGCTGCTCGCGGACGGCGTCGTCGCCCGCATCGGCCGGGAGCTGGACGCGCCGGAAGGCGCCGACATCCGCACCGTGGGCGGCCTCGTGGTGGCGCCGGGGCTGATCGACGTGCACGTGCACCTGCGCGAGCCGGGCGGCGAGCACAAGGAGACGATCGCCACCGGTGCGCGCGCGGCCGCGGCCGGCGGCTTCACCGCCGTGTGCGCCATGCCGAACACCGATCCGCCGGTGGACGATCCGGCATCCGTGGGCTACGTGCGCGCCGCGGGGCTGCGCGCCGGCGGTGCGCGGGTCTACCCGACCGGCGCGGTCTCCGTCGGCCAGGCGGGCGAGCGGCTCACCGAGATCGGCGAGATGGTCGAGGCCGGCGCCGTCGCCGTCACGGACGACGGCCGCCCCGTCTCCGACGCGGGCCTCATGCGCCTGGCGCTGGAGTACAGCATGGCGTTCGGGATCCCGGTCGCGAGCCACTGCGAGGAGAAGGGGCTCTCGCGCGGCGGCTCCATGAACGAGGGGATCGTCTCGACGCGGCTCGGCCTGACCGGGATCCCGAACGCCGCCGAGGACGTCATGATCGCGCGCGACCTGCTGCTGGCCGAGCTGACCGGCGGGCGGCTGCACGTGCAGCACGTCTCGACCGCGGGCGGCGTCGCGATGATCCGGGAGGCGCGGGCACGGGGCGTGGCCGTGACGGCGGAGGCCACGCCGCACCACCTCACGCTGACCGACGAGGCGGTGGACGGCTACGACACGAACGCGAAGATGAACCCGCCGCTGCGCACGGCGGCGGACGTCGAGGCGGTGAGGGGCGGGCTGGCCGATGGCACGCTGGACGTGCTCGCCACGGACCACGCGCCGCACCACTACGACGAGAAGGAGCAGGCGTTCGACGACGCGCCGTTCGGCATCGTCGGCCTGGAGACGGCGTTCGGGATCTGCATGACCGCGCTGGTCGAGAACGGCGTGCTGACGCTCCCCGAGCTGATCCGCCGGATGAGCACGAACCCGGCCCGCGCCTTCAACCTGCCGGGCGGCACGCTGCCCGAGGGCGGCGTGGCCGACGTCACCGTCCTCGACCCGGGCGCCGCGTGGACGGTCGACCCGGCGCGCTTCTACTCGAAGAGTCGGAACACGCCGTTCGCCGGCTGGAGCCTGCGCGGCCGCGCGGCGCTGACGATCGTGGGCGGCGCCGTCGTCTACGACGTGGCGGCGCCGCCCGCCGTGCGGCCCCCGCGGGAGCGGCGCCATGCGTGAGGCCGGGCGCCCGCTCGGCCCGCGGGAGTGGGTGGCCGGCGCCGAGTTCCCATGGCCGGCATTCGATGCGCTGGAGGCCGGCGCCGCCGTCGTCGCCTGCTACTGCGTCGGCGCGATCTCGAAGGACCGGAAGAAGGACGGGAAGCCCTACTACAAGCTCCAGCTCTCCGACCGGCACGGCCCGGTCGAGGCGCGCGTCTGGGATCCCGTGGTCGACGTGATGGACCGCCTCGCCGTCGGCGGCTTCGTCGGCGTGCGCGGCAGCGTCGAGAGCTACAAGGACGTGCGCCAGCTCAAGGTCTCCGACATCGCGCCCGTGGACGTCGAGGCGGACGACCTCGACCTGTTCCTGCCGCGCTCCCCGCGCGACGCCGAGGCCATGGAGCGGGAGCTCGCCGCCCGCATCGCCGGGGTGGCCGACGCGCCGCTCCGCGCGCTCCTCGAGCGGCTGCTCGGAGCCGGCGGCGAGATCGGCCGCGCGTTCAGGAAGGCGCCCGCGGCCAAGCACAACCACCACGCCTACGTCGGCGGGCTGCTCGAGCACTCGCTCTCCGTGGCCGGCGCCTGCGCGCGGATGGCCGAGCACTACTGGCCCGCCATCGACCGCGACCTGCTCGTCACCGGCGCGCTGCTCCACGACCTGGGCAAGATCCGCGAGATCGGGCCGCGCGCCGGCTTCCCGTACACCGACGAGGGGAAGCTGCTCGGCCACATCCTGCTCGGCCTGCAGATGGTGGCGGACGCCGCCCGCGAGCTGCCAGAGCTGCCGCCCGAGCGACTGCTCCTGCTCCAGCACCTGATCGCGGCGCATCAGGGGCGCTTCGAGTGGCAGAGCCCGCGCGAGCCGCTCACCCTCGAGGCCGTCGTGCTCCACTACTGCGACGACCTGGACGCCAAGCTCAACCAGGCCCTCGCGCTGCTCGCCTCCGTCGAGGCCGGGTGGAGCGGCTACGACCGCAGCCTCGGCCGCGAGTTCCTCCGCCACTACCGCCCGGACATCGCCGAGGTCGTGGAAGCGGCCGCCGCGCCCGACGCGGCGCCCCGGCGCCGGCCGCCCGACCGCGCCGGGAGTGAAGCCGCGCGGATGCTGCCGGCCGAGGCGCTCGCCGAGCGGCCCCCCGAGGCGACGCCCGCCCTCACGACGCTCGACCTGTTCCTCTGAGCGACCGGCGGACGCAAAGCGGGGCCGGGAGTCCTCGGACTCCCGGCCCCGCCGCGCTTGCGGGTCCGTCCGGGCGCCTTACTCGGCGCCGAGCCCCTGCACGTGGTGCGCGAGCTGCGACTTCTTCCGGGCGGCCTTGTTCGGATGGATCAGCCGGCGCGTGGCCAGTCGGTCCAGCAGCGCCGCCGCTTCCTTCTGCGCCGCGGCCGCCTCGGTGGCGTCCGTGGCCTGAAGCACCTTCTTGAGCGACGTCTTCAGCTTCGAGCGCTGCGCCCGGTTGTGGGCGGTCCGGCGCTGCTCCTGGCGCACCCGCTTCTCGGCACTCTTCGTGTTGGGCAACGGGCCCTCTTTGATGAACGCAGTTGGTCCGACGTGACGACGTAGCCTGGTAAGCTACAGGGACATGGAGGGGCTGTCAACCGGCGGAGTGGGTGAGGGGGGAGTGGGGGAGTGGGAGACTGCTGCTGTTCCCCCCACTCTCGCGCGCCTCCGCTCGCCCACTCGGCGGTGCCACGCGCCGTGGGTGCCGCCCGCGGCCGTGCGTCGCCCGGAGCCCCCCGCGGGGGTGGCGCGAGCGCGCGTGCCTCCGCTACTTTTTCCGTCCATGGACTTTCTCCTGATCCTGCCCGTTCTGCTCTTCTCGGTCATCATCCACGAGGTCGCCCACGGCTGGGTCGCGCTTCGGCAGGGGGATGCGACCGCGTTCATGCTGGGGCGGCTGACGCTGAACCCGATCCCGCACATCGACCCGTTCGGCAGCATCGTGGTGCCGCTGATCATGGCGCTGCCGATGCTGACCGGGCACGGGGGTGGTCCGATCCTGGGGTGGGCGAAGCCGGTGCCGGTGAACCCGCGCAATTACCGGAAGTACCGGCGGGGGGACATCCTGGTGTCGCTGGCGGGGATCGCGGCGAACCTGGTGCTCGCGGTGCTGTTCACGCTCCTGATCGTCGGGGTGACGTACGTGGGGCGGGCGCTGCCGGCGCTGGTGCCGACGCTGGAGCTGGTGCAGCGGATGTTCTGGTGGGGGGTCAACATCAATCTGGTGCTGGCGTTCTTCAACCTGATCCCGATCCCGCCGCTCGACGGCTCGCACGTCTTCTATTATCTGCTGCCGCCGAAGTTGGGGTACAAGTACCGGCAGGTTGGGCAGATCGGGATCCTGTTGGTACTGCTGCTGCTGCTGTTCTTTCCGCCCGTCACGAGCTTCTTCCTGTGGCCCGCAGACGTGCTGCAGCGGTTCGCGCTCAGCTTCATCCAGGTCGCGACGTAGGCTCGCGATGGAGCGGCCCTCGATCCTCGACGCCGGGTTCGTGGTGGAGCTGGACAGGTTCCAGGGGCCGCTGGACCTGCTGCTGCACCTGATCCGGGAGCAGGACGTCGACATCTTCGACATCCCGATCGCGCAGATCACCGCGCAGTTCCTGCGGGCGATCGACGGCGTGGCGGGGCTGGGGCTGGACCGCGCGGGCGAGTTCCTGGAGATGGCGGCCACGCTGGTGCGGATCAAGGCGCAGATGCTGCTGCCGCGCCCGGTGGATGCGGACGGCGAGCTGGAGGACCCGCGGGCGGAGCTGGTGCGGCGGCTGCTCGAGTACGAGCACTTCCGGGAGGTGGCGCGGCGGCTCGAGGCCGGGGAGGCGGAGCGGTCGCGGCATTTCGGCCGGGGCTTCGTTCCGCCGCGGCCGGCGCCTCGCCGGGACGAGGTGCCCCTCGAGGTGGAGTGGGCGGACGTGTGGGCGGCGGCGCTGCGGGTCGGCGAGCGGGCGGTGCCGCCGGCGGAGCACCTCGTGACGGCGCGCGCGGTGCCGCTGGAGGACAAGCTCGCGCTGATCACGGACGCGCTCGGGCGGCTCGGGCGCGTGCAGTTCCGTCACCTGGTGGTGCCGTTCGGGGACCGGTTGCACGCCGTGGTCACGTTCATGGCGGGGCTGGAGCTGTCGCGGCGCCGGCTCGCGCGGCTGCGTCAGCGGGCGCCCTTCGCGGAGCTGTGGATCTACCGGCGCGAGGAGGCGGACTCGCCGGACGCGGAGGCGGAGCCGCTCGCCGGCGCCGTGGTGGCGGAAGAGTCGGAGGCGGCATGAGGATCACGCGGATCGTCGAGGCGCTGCTCTTCGCCAGCGATGCGCCGCTGTCGGCGGCGGACCTGGCGCGGGGGGACGAGTCGCTGGACGAGGAGCGGGTCGAGGCCGCGATCCAGGAGCTGCGTGCCGAGTACGACGCGACGGAGCGCGCGTTCCAGGTCTACGAGTTGGGCGGCGGCTACCAGATCCTGACGCGGCCGGAGTTCGCGCCGTACCTGGAGCGCTTCGACACGGTGCCGCAGAGCGGGCGGCTGTCGAGCCCGGCGCTGGAGGTGCTGGCGGTGATCGCCTACCGACAGCCGATCGGGCGGGCGGAGATCGAGGAGATCCGGGGCGTGGGCTCGGCGGGCGTGCTGCGGACGCTGCTCGAGCGGAGCCTGGTGGAGGTGGTCGGGCGGGCCGAGGGGCTGGGCCGCCCGCTGCTGTACGGGACGACGCCGCGCTTCCTCGAGCACTTCGGCTTCCGCTCGCTGGACGACCTCCCCCGGCCGGAGGAGCTGCCCGTGGTGCTGCGGACGCCGGCTCCGGCGGAGGAGCCGGTCCCGGTCCCGGCCTGACCGCGGCGCATGGCCGAGCCGGTTCGACTTCAGCGCTTCCTCTCGCAGGCCGGCGTGGCTTCGCGCCGCCGGGCGGAGGAGCTGATCCGGGGCGGGCACGTGCGCGTCGACGGCGTCGTCGTCACGGAGCTCGGCACGCGAGTCGACCCGCAGGCGGCGCGGGTGGAGGTGGACGGGCGGATCGTGCGCCCCGTCGCCCGGAGCTGGATCGCGCTGCACAAGCCCGTCGGCTACGTCACGACCCGCAAGGATCCCGAGGGGCGCCCCACCATCTACGACCTCCTCCCGCCCGAATTCCACGGCCTCTTCTACGTCGGCCGCCTCGACTACAACAGCGAGGGGCTGGTGCTGCTGACGAACGACGGCGACGTCGCCAACCGGCTGACGCACCCGCGCTACGGTGTGGAGCGGGTCTACGAGGTGGACGCGGAGGGGGAGGTGTCCGCCGCGGCGATGCGGCGGCTGGAGAAGGGGGTGATGCTGGAGGACGGCCTGGCGCGCGCGGAGCGAGTGGTCCGCCGCCGCGGCGCCGCCCGCGACACCTCCCGGCTGCACGTCACGCTGCGGGAGGGACGCAAGCGCGAGGTCCGGCGCATGTTCCAGGCGATCGGTCACCCGCTGCGGCGGCTCGCGCGCATCCAGTACGGCCCGGTGAAACTCGGCGCGCTCGCTCCCGGGGCGTGGCGCCGCCTGACATCCAACGAGATGCTGGCGCTCTCGGCCTCGGGCCGGGACGGCGCGTAGCGGCAGGAGTCGGCGCGATGGAGCTGGGAGGACGGAGCATTCTGATCCTGGGGGGCGCGGGGCTGGTGGGGATGGCCGTCGCGCGGAAGCTGCTCCCCTTCGAGCCGGCGCGCGTCGTGCTGAGCGGGCTGACGCGCCGGGAGGCGGAATCCGCGGCGGCGGAGCTGCTCGCGGAGCGGAACGTGCCGGCCGCGACCACGGTGGAGCCCGCGTGGGGCGACATCTTCGTGCCGGAAGCGCTGAAGGACACGCCCCGCGCTGCGCTCCTGGCCTCGGCGGAGACTCGCGCCGCGCTGCTGGACGATCTGTACGGCGAGCTGACGGACGCGGTGGTCCGCCGCTCCGCGCTCGGCGCGCTGCTGCTGCGCACGCGGCCGGAGATCATCGTCGACTGCGTCAACACCGCGACCGCCTTCGCCTACCAGAACATCTTCGAGAGCGCTGCGCGGCTGCGGGAGCAGGCCCGGCTGGGGGAGGCGGGCACGGACGCGGTCGAGGCGCACCTGGCCACGCTCTACTTCCCGCAGCTCATCCGGCACGTGCAGATCGCGCTCGAGGCCATGCGCCGCGCCGGGACGCTGGCCTACGTGAAGATCGGCACGGCGGGCACCGGCGGGATGGGGCTGAACATCCCGTTCACGCACTCCGAGGAGCGGCCGAGCCGGATGCTGCTGGCCAAGTCGGGCGTGGCGGGAGCGCACACGCTGCTGCTGTACCTGATGGCGCGGACGCCGGGCGCGCCGGCGGTCAAGGAGATCAAGCCGACGGCGGCGATCAGCTGGAAGCGGATCGCCTTCGGCGAGGTGCTGCGGCGGGGCCGGCCGGTGGAGTGTCACGACGCCGTGGCGCCCGCGCCGCTCGCGGAGGCGTTCGCGGGCGACGTCGCCCGGCTGAGCGCGCCGACGGGCGCGACGCTGCGGGGCGTCTTCCTCGATTCGGGCGAGAACGGCCTCTTCTCGCTGGGCGAGTTCGAGACGCTGACGGCGCTGGGGCTGATGGAGTTCACGACGCCGGAGGAGATCGCGGAGAACGTCGTGCGCGAGCTGCGCGGCTACCCGACCGGGCGGGACGTGGTGGCGGCGCTCGACTCGGCGACGTCCGGGCCGACGTACCGGGCGGGCGTGCTGCGGCAGGTCGCGCTGGAGCGGATGGAAGCGCTGGAGGAGGAGCACGGCGCGGAGGCGGTGGCCTACGAGATGCTCGGGCCGCCGCGGCTGTCGAAGCTGCTCTTCGAGGCGACGATCCTGGCGCGGCTGTTCCCCGACCTGGGCGCGGCCGCGGCGCTGGAGCCGGCGGAGACGGCGGAGCGCGCCGCGGCGCTGGTCGCGGCGGACGCCGACCTCCGCGTCCGCATGCTGACGATCGGCCTGCCGATCCTGCTCCCGGACGGCCGGCGCGTGCTGCGGGGCCCCGACGTGAAGGTGGCGCCGGAGCCCGGCCAGCGCCCGGACGACCCGCGCCTGGCGGACAACGGCTGGGTCGACCTGCGCCCGGCCAACTGGCTGCGCTGGCGCGAGCGCGCCGACCGCATCCTGGGGGAGCTCCGGCGGTCCCCGGCGCCGGAGGAGGGCTCGCGGTCGGACATCGCGCCGGGCAACCGGCGGCTGCGGCTCCGGCCCGGGAGCCTCGCCGCCTGGATCTTCCGCCACGAGGACCACGGCGAGCGGATCAAGCGCTGAAATCCCGCGCCGCTCCGCGGCGCGAGTGGGGGAGCGGGGGAGTGGACGAGTGGGTGACGGCGCCATCCCCCACTCCTCCGCTCACCCACTCTCCCACTCCGGTGTTGGTTGCCTGGATCTTGCTCGCGCGTCGAGCGTACGAACAGGCCGGTGCCGCATTCGAACCTTCCGCGGAGGAACGCGTGAACGGATCCACGGGGACGCTGGGGACGCTGGCGACGACGGGCGCGGGGCGCGAGCTGGCCGCGCGGCTGACGCAGGAGCTGCACAAGCGCGTCGTCGGCCAGGACTACATGATCGAGCGGCTGCTCATCGGCCTTCTGACGGGCGGGCACGTGCTGCTGGAGGGCGTGCCCGGGCTGGCGAAGACGCTGACGGTGCGGTCGCTCGCGGACTCGATCCGCGCCACGTTCCATCGCATCCAGTTCACGCCCGACCTGCTTCCGGCCGACGTGGTCGGGACGATGGTCTACGACCAGCGCAGCGGCGACTTCGCGCCGCGCAAGGGGCCGATCTTCGCGAACCTGGTGCTCGCCGACGAGATCAACCGGGCGCCGCCGAAGGTGCAGTCGGCGCTGCTGGAGGCCATGCAGGAGCGGCAGGTCACGATCGGCGGCGAGACGTTCCCGCTCCCGGAGCCGTTCCTCGTCCTGGCCACGCAGAACCCGATCGAGCAGGAAGGCACCTACCCGCTGCCCGAGGCGCAGGTCGACCGCTTCATGTTGAAGCTGCGCGTCGGCTACCCCGGGAAGGACAGCGAAAAGGAGATCATGCGGCGCATGGCGGGCCAGGAGCCGGCGCCGCTGTCGACGGTGGCCGCGCCCGAGGACATCTTCGCCGCGCGGCGGGAGATCGGCGCGCTCTACATGGACGACAAGATCTCCGACTACATCGTCGACATCGTGCACTGCTCGCGGAACCCGTCCGAGTACGGCCTGGCCGAGCTGCAGCCGCTCATCGAGTACGGCGCCTCGCCGCGCGCCACGATCTTCCTGGCGGTCTGCGCCCGCGCCCACGCCTACCTGCGCGGCCG
Source organism: Longimicrobiales bacterium (assembly GCA_035715725.1). Classification (GTDB taxonomy): domain Bacteria; phylum Gemmatimonadota; class Gemmatimonadetes; order Longimicrobiales; family RSA9; genus JADGGV01. The sequence continues at coordinate 42,784 of DASTKT010000081.1, forward strand.
CGGCTACGTGCTCCCCGAGGACGTCAAGGCGATCGGCGTGGATGTGCTGCGCCACCGGATCATCACGAGCTACGAGGCGGAGGCGGAGGAGATGACGGCGGACGACATCGTGGCCCGCATCTTCGACGCGGTCCAGGTGCCCTGAGGCGGGGCATGGCCTGGGGGTGGTTCCGGCGCCGTACTTCCGAGCGGGGGAGCGGAGGAGCGGGCGAGCGGGGGATGGCTCCCGCCGTGGTCCCCCACTCCTCCACGCGTCCGCTCTCCCACTCGGCTGGACGGGCGCCGGGCGACGACGCGCCCGCCCACCGGCCCGGCGCCACGAGCGCCGTCCCACCGGAGATCCTGCGCCAGGTGCGGCTCATCGAGCTGCGCACGCGGGGGCTGGTCAACTCCATGTTCGGCGGCGAGTACCACTCGGTCTTCAAGGGGCAGGGGATGGAGTTCGCCGAGGTGCGCGAGTACCAGGCCGGCGACGACATCCGCTCGATCGACTGGAACGTCACGGCGCGCATGCGGCATCCCTACGTGAAGAAGCACGTGGAGGAACGCGAGCTGACGGTGCTGCTGGCGGTCGACCTCTCCGGCTCGGAGCAGTTCGGCACGCGCGGGCGCTTCAAGGCGGAGCTGGCCACGGAGATCGCCGCCGTGCTGGCGCTCTCCGCGATCCGCAACAACGACCGGGTCGGTCTGCTCGTCTTCAGCGACCATGTCGAGCACTTCGTTCCGCCGAAGAAGGGCCGCCGCCACGTGCTCCGGCTGATCCGCGACCTGCTGGCGTTCCGCCCGGTGGGGCGGGGGACCGACCTGGTCGGCGCGCTCGAGTACGCGCTGAAGATCCTGCCGCACCGCTCCATCATCTTCGTGCTCAGCGACTTCCTCTCGCCGCTCCCCGCGGCGACGGGCGAGGCGGAGGAGAGCGATCCGCTGCGCCGGATGCTGCGGATGGCCGGCCAGCGCCACGACCTCGTCGCCGTGACGATCTCGGACGTGGCGGAGGAGGCGCTCCCGGCCGCCGGGCTGCTCGTCCTGACCGACCCGGAGACGGGCGAGCAGGTGGCCGTCGACACCGGGAAGGCCGAGACGCGCGCGCTCTACCGCGCGCTCGTGCAGCGCGAGCGGGAGCGGCTTCGCAAGCTGCTGCGGCAGCTCCGGGTCGAGGAGATCGACGTGCGCACGGACGCCTCCTACGTCGCGCCGCTGCTGGCCTTCTTCCGCCGCCGCGAGCGGCAGCTCCGGCGATGACCCGGCGGCGGTCGGTGCTCGCGCCCCTGGTCGTGGCCGGCCTCGCCGCGCTCGGCGGGCTGCCGGCCGGCGGCGCCGCGCAACAGGTGCGGGCCGCCGTCGCGCCGGACACCGCCACGGTCGGCGACGTGGTGCAGGCCGCGGTGCGCTTCGACCTGCCGGCCGGATCCCGCGCGGTCGTCCCGGACTCGCTGCCGCTGCAGGGCACCGCGGAGAACGCGGGGCGCCGCCAGGTGCGGGAGGTCGCGCGCCCGGACGGCAGCCGCGAGGTCACCGTGGTCTACCCGGTGACGCCGTGGCGCACCGGGACCATGACGCTGCCGCCGGTGCCGGTGCGGCTCGTGGGCCCGCAGGGCGAGCGCATCCTGACGGCGGCGCTGCCGCCGGTCCGGGTCCGCTCGGTGCTGCCGCGGGACACGGCCGGGATCCAGCCGAAGCCGCCGAGCGACGTCGTCGGCCCGAACCGGCTGCTCTGGCCCTACATCCTGGCGGCGATTCTGCTGCTGCTCCTCCTCCTCGCGCTGGCGTACTGGCTCTGGCGCCGCTGGCGCGAGCGGCGCAACCGCGTCGTCGAGGTGCCGGTCGAGGTGCTGCCGCCGCGGGAGCGCACGCTGCGCGAGCTGGACCGGATCCGTGAGCTGCGGCTCGCCGAGATGGGGGAAGCGAAGGCGTTCTACTCGCTCGTGACCGCCGCGGTGCGCGAGTACCTGGCGGGGCTGGACCCGCGCTGGGGCACGGACCTGACCAGCTCGGAGCTGCTGGCGGAGCTGCGCGAGACGGCCGGCTGGGGCCCGGCCCACGAGCTGACGCCGCTGCTCGGCGCGGCGGACCTGGTGAAGTTCGCGAAGCGGCGCCCGGCGACCGACGAGGCGCTGGCCGAGTGGGCGGCGATGCGGCGCTGGGTGGAGTCGTTCCCGGAGCCCGGCGCCGCGCCGGTGCCGGCGGAGGCCGCATGACGTTCGGCTTCGAGCACCCCTGGCTCCTCCTGCTGCTGGTCCCGATCCTGGCGTACCTGTGGTGGTCGCGGCGGCGCAAGCGCGCCGCGCTGGTCTTCTCGCGGGCCTCCACGCTGGCGCGGCTGACGCACCCGCTGGCCGGGCGGCTCGCGGCGCTGCCCGGGTGGCTGCGGGCGCTCGCCGTCGTCGCGCTCGTGCTGGCGCTCGCGGCGCCGCGCACGGGCGTCTCGTCCACCGACGTGACGTCCGAGGGGCTGGCCATCGTGCTGGCGGTCGACGTGTCCAGCTCGATGCTGGCGGAGGACTTCCACCCGCAGAACCGGCTCGCCGTGGCCAAGCGCAACGTGCACGACTTCGTGCAGGGGCGCACCGACGACCGGATCGGGCTCGTCGCATTCGCGGGCGAGGCGCTCACGCAGGTGCCGATCACGGTGGACTACCCGGTGATCTACCGCGCCATCGAGGGGCTGGACGTCGGCGACCTGGAGGACGGCACGGCGATCGGCACGGCGATCGCCACGGCCGCGAACCGGCTGCGCAAGGTGCCGGGGAAGTCGAAGGTCATGATCCTGATGACCGACGGCGAGAACAACCGTGGCGAGATCGACCCGCTGACGGCCGCGAAGGCGGCGGCCACGTTCGGCGTCAAGATCTACACGATCGGCGTGGGGACCGAGGGGGTGGCGCCGATCCCCGTCGCCCGGGGGCTGTTCGGCTACGAGTACGCGAACCTGCCGGTGCACATCGACGACCGGTTGCTCACGCAGATCGCGCAGGTCAGTGGCGGCCGGTACTTCCGGGCCACGACGGCGGAGGCGCTGCAGCAGATCTACCGGCAGATCGACCAGCTCGAGAAGTCACCGGTCAAGGTGCACCGCTACGTGGACTTCACGCCGCGCTACCTGCCGTTCCTGCTCGCGGCGATCGTCTGCCTGCTGGCGGAGTGGGCGCTGCGGGCGAGCCGCTGGGGGAGGGTGCCATGACGTTCGGGCGGCCCGAGCTGCTCTGGCTCGCCGTCGCGCTCCCGCTGGCCGTCGCGGCCGCGATCCTCGGCTACGTGCGCCGGCGCCGCGCGGTGGCGCGCGCGCTCGGCGACCCGGTGCTCGTCAGCCGTCTCGGCGTCGAGGATCTCGCACGCTTCCCGGCGGTCCGGCTGGTGCTGCTGACGCTCGCCGCGGCGCTCCTCGGGCTCGCGGCCGCGGACCCGCGCTGGGGAATGAAGGCGGTCGAGACGCACTCGAGCGCGTTCAACGCGGTGCTGGCGCTGGACGTGTCGAAGTCCATGCTGGCGCGGGACGTCGCGCCGAACCGGCTGGAGCGGCAGCGCCTCCTTTCGCGGCTGCTGCTCCGGCAGCTCCCCGGGGACCGCTTCGGGGTGGTGATCTTCGCCGGGCGCGCCTACGTGCTGTCTCCGCTGACCGTCGACCACGCCGCGCTGGAGCTCTACGCCGACGCACTCGATCCGGAGATGGTGAGCCAGGGTGGCTCGTCTCTGGCGTCGGCGCTGACCCAGGCGGTGGGGCTCGCCGCGGCGGACAAGCAGGTCCGCGGCGACCGCGTCGTCGTCGTCATGACGGACGGCGAGGCGCTGGAGGAGGAGGACGACGTGGTGAGCGCCGCGGAGCAGGCCGCGAAGGCGGGCGTCCGGATCTACACGGTCGGCTTCGGCACGCCGGGCGGCGCGCCGGTGCCGGACCAGGACCCGGAGACGGGGCGCGTCATCGGCTACAAGCGGGACCTGGACGGGCAGGTGGTGGTCTCGCGGCTGAACCCGAGCCTGCTTCGGCGCGTCGCGCAGATCACGCACGGCGAGTACTTCCAGATGTCGGATCCGGACGCCACGGGGCGCCTCGTCTCGACGCTCCAGCATCTCCGCCGCTCCCCGGCCGCGGGCGGGCGCCGGCTGGACCGGAAGGAGCAGTTCGAGTGGTTCGTCGGCGCGGCGCTCCTCCTGATCGCGCTGGATGCGGTGACGGCGGACCGCCGGCGTGCGCGCGTGGCCGCGGCCGCGGAGCGCGCGCCGGTCGCGGCCGGCGCGCCGCCGGAGGACGTGCCGCTGGAGGTGGGCGCATGAGGCGGAGCGGGATGATCGTGCTGGGGCTGACGGGCGCCCTCGTCGCCTTCGGGATCGGTGACCTCGAGAAGGGCAACCGCCTGTACCGCGCGGGGAAGTACGCGGAGGCGGCCGCGGCGTACGAGGCGGCGCTCGAGGGCGGCAAGAGCTCGCCGCAGCTCGAGTACAACCTGGGCACGGCGCTGCTGCGTCTCGGCCGCATGCAGGAGGCGGAGCAGCACCTGCGGGCGGCGCTGCGGGACGTCGAGCCGTCGCTGCGCCAGCGCACGCTCTACAACCTGGGCAACCGCTACCTGTACGCGGCCCGCGCGCCGAGCGCGGCGCAGGACCAGCAGCAGAAGCTGCTCGACTCGGCGGTGCAGTCGTACCAGCAGGCGCTCCGCCTGCGCCCGGACGACCCGAACGCGAAGTGGAACCTGGAGCTGGCGCTGCGCGAGCAGCAGAAGCAGCAGGACCAGGGCGGCGGCGGCCAGCAGAAGAACAACCAGGGCGGCGGCAGCGGCGGGGGCGGCGGCGGGACCGGGAACGCGCAGGGCGGCGGCGAGGACCAGGGCACGCAGTCCAATCGCAGCCCGATGACGCAGGCGCAGGCGGACCGCATCCTCAGCGCGGCGGAGCAGGACGAACGCCAGCTCTACCGGGACCGCGTGAAGCAGGGCCGGCGCGAGCTCCCCGTGGCCCGGGACTGGTGACGTGCGCCGCGCCGTCGTCGCCCTGGCCATGCTGCTGCTCCCGGCGGCGCTCGCGGCGCAGAGCCGGCCGCGGGTCGGCGCGAGCCTGTCGGCGCCGGCGGTCCGCGCGGGCGAGGAGGTCACGCTCGAGATCCTGGTGCAGACGTCCGGCGCCGCGCCCACCGCGATCGAGACGCCGCGCCTCCCCGACGGGCTCAACATCTCCGGCACGAACGAGTTCAGCCAGTTCTCCTTCTCCATTCCGGGCGGCCGCCAGCGCACGATCCGGCGCCAGCTCACGCTGGTGACGTCGCGGGCCGGAGACTTCCGGATCCCGCCCGTCGCGGTGAGGATCGACGGCGCCGTCTACCGGACGCCGGCGCTCTCGCTGCGCGTCGTGGGCGGGGCGGTGGCGGCCGCGCCGGGCCGGTCGCTGCCGCCGGCCGGCGCGCCGACCGCGCTGTCCGGCGGTCCGGGCGACGAGGTGCTCCTCCAGTCGTGGCTCGCGCCGGACACGGCGTACGTGGGTGAGCAGGTCACGCTACGCGCGGACGCGCTGATCTCGGAGGACGTGCGCTCGCGGCTGGCGGCGGCGCCGCAGTACCAGGCGCCGAGCGCCGCCGGCTTCTGGACGTACGATCTCCAGAGCCGCGATCCGCTCGACTTCCGCACGGTGCGCGGCCGCCTCTTCGAGGTGCAGACGTTCCGGCGCGCGTTCTTCCCGCTGACGCCCGGCCGGTACCGCATCCCGGGCGCCGGCCTGACGTACGCCGTCCGCCGCGGCTTCCTGGGCGGCGCGGAGAGCCGCGAGCTGCGCAGCGACTCCCTGTCCGTCGTGGTCCGCCCGCTGCCGGTCGAAGGCCGCCCCGCGAGCTTCAACGGCGCGGTCGGCTCGTATGCCGTGAAGGCGCACCTGGAGCCGGACGCCGTGGCGCGGGGCGAGGCGACGAGCCTCGTCCTCGAGGTGACCGGCACGGGCAACATCAAGGAGCTGGCGCCGCCGCGCCTGGCGCCGATGCCCGGCGTGGAGGTCTACCCGCCGTCCGAGGACGCGCAGCTGAACCCCGACGGGCCGGTGGTGGGCGGCTCGAAGCGCTTCGTCTGGGTGCTCGTCCCGCGCTCCGGCGGACGGGTCCGCGTCCCGCCGATCGAGATCGGCTTCTTCGACCCCGCGCACCGGCAGTACTCCGTCGCCCGGAGCGACCCGCTCGAGCTGCGTGTCGGCGGCGCGCGGGCGCCGGTGGCGGCGGGGGCGCGGGCGCCGACCGGGCTCCAGCCGCTGCGGACGCGGCCCGCGGGCGGCGGGCGCCTCGACTGGCTGCGTTCCCCCGCGTTCGCGGCCGCGATGGCGACGCCGCTGGCCGCGGTGCTCGCGGCGTTGCTGCTGCGCCGCCGGCGCGGAAGGCGCCGGCCCGTGGCGCGGCCCGGGCCGGGCGCGGCGGAGGCGCTGGCCGCGCTCCGGGCGCGGGCCGCGGACGCGGCGGACGCCGCGTTCTTCGCCGACCTGGAGCAGCTCGGCCGGGCACAGCTCGCGGAGCGCCTGGACGCGCCCGCGCTGCGCGCGGCGCCCGTCGCCGCGCTCGCCTCCGCGTTGCGCGCCGCCGGGATGGACGACGCGCGCGCGGACTCGATCGCCGCGCTGATGGGGCGCATCGTGGAAGCGCGCTACGTCCCGGCGCCGCCCGGGCCGGCGCAGCGGCTGGAGCTGGTCGACGCGCTCGGCGCGGCGCTCCAGGCGCTCGATGCCGGGGCGAGCGGCCGCCGGCGAAGCTCGGCCGTCGCGGGGCTGGTCCTTCTCGCGAGCCTGGTGGCGCCGAAGCCGGCCGCGGCGCGGGCGCCCGGGCCGCGGGGCGGCGAGTTCCGGGCCGGCGTCGAGGCGTACGCCGCGGGCCGCTACGGCGACGCCGTCGCCCGCTTCGCCGCCGTGGTGCGCGCGAACCCGGAGGACGCCACCGCCTGGTACGATCTGGGCAACGCGTTCTACCGCACCGGCGCGCGCGGTGACGCGATCTGGGCGTGGCTGCGCGCGCTCCGGCTGGAGCCGCGCGCCGACGACGTGCGGCGGAACCTCGGCGTCGCCGCGGCCGACCCGGCCGTCGTCGAGGCGGCGAGCCCCGCCGTGCCGCTCTCGGGCGACGAGGTGCTTCTGCTCGGCGCGGCGCTGTGGGTCGTGGGCGGGCTGGTGCTGGCCGGCGCGCTGGCCGGACGCCGGCGGCCGCTGCGCCTGGCCGGCGCGGCCTCCGTCGTGGTCGCGCTCGCGGTCCTCGGCATCGGCGGCTTCGTCCGCTACGGGCCGGCGACCGCGATCGTCCGGCCGAAGGAGGCGTCGCTGCTCGCCGCGCCGAACCTGCACGCGGACCGCCTGGCCGCGCTCGCCGAGGGCGGCGCGGTGACCGTGGTCGAGGAGCGCGGCGAGTGGCTGCGCGTCCGGTCCGCCGACGGGACGGAAGGCTGGATCGAGACCCGGGCCGTCGGCCGTCTCTGATCCCCGGCGCTTCATCCTCGCCGCCGCGCGGGCCGCCCCGCGATGCGGCGCGGCCGCGACGACGGTCTTGACTCCGACCCGCCGACCCCGCAGATAGCTCCCAGCAAGCTGCGTTGTTTTGATGCGCTCGCCCGCGATGTCGCGACATGCGACGTCCGGGCGTTCGTTTATCAGGGCCCCACCGTGCACAGCGCTTCCCACCCCTCCCCTTCCTGAAGGAGGCGCCATGTCACTCCTCTCCGCATCGCATCTTGGTCGGTCACGTTCCCGCCGCGCCGCCATCACGACCGTCCTCGCCGGCCTCGCGCTCGTCTCGGCCGTCGCCGTGGCGCGGGCACAGGAGCCGGCGCCGACCGGCTCGATCTCCGGGAGGGTCACCGACGAGCGCGGAGCCCCGCTCCCGGGCGTGCAGGTCACGCTACGCGGCTCGGGGCGGGCCACGCAGACCCGCGCGAACGGCGAGTTCGTCCTCCTGGGCGTGCCCGTCGGCGCGGTCACGCTGGACGCGAGCACGGTGAGCTTCCGGCCGGTGAGCGCGTCGGTGACCGTCGTCGCCGGCCAGCGGGCGACGCAGGACTTCACGCTGGCGCCCGATCCGCTGAACCTCGCGGCCGTCGTCGTCACCGGCACGCAGGCGCCGCGCGTGAAGCTGGACGCCAGCGTAGCGGTGACGACGCTCTCGAGGAACGAGGTGGAGCAGTCGGTCCCGCGCAGCACCACGGAGATGCTGCGCTACGTGCCGGGCTTCACGCGGGTCGAGAGCTCCGGCGGCGAAGTGAACCAGAACATCACGATGCGCGGCATCCTCGGCGTCGAGTACGTGATGTTCATGGAGGACGGGATGCCCGTCTTCCCGACGATGCACACCTTCTTCATGAACGCGGACAACCTGTTCCGTCCGGACGAGAACATGGACCGGATCGAGGTGGTCCGCGGCGGCACGTCGTCGCTCTTCGGCTCGAACACGCCGGGCGCCATCGTCAACTTCATCAACAAGACGGGCGGGCCGGAGGTGAGCGGCACGATGAAGGCGACGGCGGCGACGAAGGGCTTGGCCCGCTACGACTTCGACCTGGGCGGGCCGCTGGGCAACGACTGGCGCTTCAACGTGGGCGGCTTCTACCGCTACGACCACGGCGTGCGCGATCCGGGCTTCCCGGGGATCCGCGGCGGGCAGCTGAAGGCCAACGTCACGCGCGTGCTGGAGCACGGCTACTTCCGGGCGTCGGTGAAGGCGATCGACGACCGCAACCAGTTCATCCTGCCGCTGCCGTTCTCGAATCCGACCGACCCGAAGTACGTCCCCGGCTTCTCCGACTACGGCGCGATGAACACGCGGGAGGGGCTGGACATCCGGGTGCCGACGCCGGACGGCGAGCTGCGGCTCCCGCTGGATGACGGGATCCGCACGCGCGCCGCCTGGCTGACGGGCGATGCCGGCTTCGAGTTCGGCGAGGGCTGGCGCGTGCAGAACGCCGCGCAGGTCATGAGCGACGACCAGTCGTGGAACGCGATCCTGCCGTTCGACGTGCTGTCGGCCGCCGACTTCGTGACGCGGCCGACGAGCGCGGGCGGGCTGGGGCTGCCGGCCAGCACGCGCTACCAGTTCAGCTACACGAACCACCTGGACGATCGGGGCCAGCCGCTGCCGTTCACGACCGCGAACGGGCTCGTCGCCCCCGGCGGCGAGTGGCACGTCGAGAAGCCGCTCACCGCGTTCCAGGACCAGCTCCAGGTGAAGAAGACCGTCGGGCCGCACGTGCTCTCCGCCGGCCTGTACTTCGCCAACTACTCGCAGGACAACCGCTGGTTCTTCACCGACATCCTGATGGACGTGCAGGACAACCCGCGCTTCCTCGATCTCACGACCTTCAACGCCGCGGGGAAGCCGACGGCGGTCACGAAGAACGGGTTCCGCCACTACCTGTCCAACTACCTGAACGGCTCGGGGCAGACGACGGTCGTCTCGCCGACGGCCGGCGCCGAGATCCAGCTCACGCCGCAGCTCCGCGCGGACCTCGGGCTCCGCTACGAGTACAACAACTTCGTGCAGAGCTCGGAGAACACGTCGAACATCGACCTCGATGGCGATCCGGCCACGACGTACGACATCGAGACGTGGGGGAACGGCACGTTCCGCCACCTCGGCCGGGGGATGCACGATTGGGCCGGCTCGATCGGCCTGAACTACTCGGTGACGCCGAGCCTCTCGCTGTACGCGAGCGGCTCGCGCGCCTACAAGATGCCGGCGCTGGACGAGTTCCTGTCCGCGCAGCCCGCGGCGGTCGACCTGTTCCAGCCGCGCCGCACGGTGACGGGCGAGGGCGGCGTGAAGTACTCGGCGCGCCAGCTCGGCTTCACCGTGAACGGGTTCTACACGCTGCTGAAGAACATCGTCGGCCAGGGCGCGGTCGTCGATCCCGCCACGGGCCGGACCACGTGGATCACCACGACCAGCCCGCAGAACCGGGCGTACGGCGCGGAGGTCGAGGTCTCGGCGATCCCGGCCGACGGACTGCACCTGATCGCCACCGGGACGGTGCTCAAGGCCGAGCTCGGCAAGGGCGCCGGCGCCGACATCGGCAGCTGGCTGAACGGCGTGCCGCCGGTCATCGGCAACCTCTCGGCGACGTACGACGTCGCCGACGTGACGCTGAAGGCGGACATGCACTACGTCGGCCGGCGCTGGTCCGACGTCAAGGCGGGGAGCAAGCTGCCGGCGTACAACTACGAGAACTTCGGCGTGCTCTACCGCCTCCCGCGGCAGGGCGTGACGTTCTCCCTCGACCTGGCGAACGCGTTCCAGTCGAAGGGGCTCGAGGAGGGGAACCCGCGGCTGACGCTGGTCGGCGGCCGCACGAGCGACCTGTTCCTGGCGCGTCCGATCCTGCCGCGCCGCGTGCTGCTGTCGATGAAGTATGACTTCTGAGCCCACCCGCTGAACCGGTCGGACGGTGCGTCTCGCTGCATCCGTCGACCGCCGGGCGGGACGCGCCGGCCCCGCGATCCCGCGCGCGGGCCGGCGCGCCGCCGCGGCGCTCCCGGTGGCGCTGGCGCTGCTGGCCCGTGCCGCCGCCCCGCTCCCGGCGCAGCGTGCCGACCCGCTCGTGCTCCGCGCGGACACGCCGGTGGCGGAGGCGCCGGCGTACGTCGGCAACGGCCGCTTCACGCTCCTCGGCTCTCCGCGAGGCACCGAGGCCGCGCTCTCCTTCCTCGCCGGCTTCTACGATCATTCCCCGGGCGACGTCCCGCGCATCGCCGCGCTCCCGGCGTGGAACGCGGTCGACGTGCACGACGGCGCCGGCTGGCTCGACTCGACGGCGCTCGCGCCGGGCTCGCTCGCGTCGTACCGGCAGGTGCTGGACATGGGCGACGGCGTGCTGCGCACGACGTACACGTGGGTGCACGGCGCGCGGCGGACCGCCGTCGCCGTGGAGGCGTTCGTCTCGCGCGCCGATCCCCGACTCGGCGTCGTGCGACTCGCGGTGACGCCGTCCGCGGACGGACCGGTCCGGCTCGCGTTCCCGCTCGCCGGGTGGCCGGCGCCGCGGCGCCTGCGGCTGGCGGAGCTGGAGCGCACCGAGCCCGGCTGGGGACCCGCCCAGCTGTGGTACCCGGGGCACGCGGCCGTGCTGGACGCCTCCGCCGTCGCCGGGTTGGACGGCGGGCGCGTGCGACTGCGGGCCCGCCCCGAGGGCGGCGCGACCGTGGCCGAGGTCGCGGTCGTGACGTGCCCGCGGATCGCGGGGCTGCGAGCGCGGGAGATCCGCCTCGCCGCCGGCGCCGCGGTCGAGGTCTCGTTCGCCGCCACGGCGGGGCGGACGTACGCCTGCGAGAAGTACGTCGGCGTCGCATCCTCGCTGGACGGCGCCGATCCGCCGGCGCTGGCGCTCCGCTCGGCCGGTTCCGCCCGGGCGCGCGGCTACGCCGCCGTGCGCGCGGCGCATGCCGCCGCGGCGCGCCGGCTCTGGCGCACCGACATCGTCGTCGATGGCGACCCGGAGCTGCAGCGCGTCGTGCGCGGCATGCTCTTCCGGCTGCGCGCGGTGGCCGGCGCGGACGGCTGGAGCATCCCGCCGATGGGGCTGTCGAGCGGCGGCTACTACGGCCACGTCTTCTGGGACGCGGACACCTGGATGCTGCCGCCGCTGCTCCTGCTCGATCCGGCGGCGGCGCGCGCCATGGTCGATTTCCGCTGCCGCACGCTGGACGCGGCCCGGCGCAACGCCCGTGCGAACGGCTTCGCCGGCGCGATGTACCCGTGGGAGGCCGACGACCTCGGCGCCGAGACCACGCCGCGCTTCGCCGCGCGGAACGCCAGCTCCGAGATCCACGTCACGGGCGACGTCGCCATCGGACAGTGGCTGCACTACCTGGCCACCGGCGACGGCGCCCGGCTCGCCCGCTGCGGCTATCCCGTCCTCTCGGCGGTCGCCGACTTCTGGGTCGGCCGCGCGACCGCCGACAGCGCCGACGGGCGCTTCCACGTGCGGAACGTCGTCTCCGTAGACGAGGGGCTCGTCGGCGTCGACGACGATGCGTACACGAACGCCGTCGCGCTGCGCGCGCTCCAGGCCGCGGACGCGGCGGCTCGGCGGCTCGGCCGGCGCCCCGACCCGCGCTGGGCCCGCGTCGCCGCGCGGCTCTACATCCCGTACGACTCCGCGGCCGGCTACCATCCCACGTACCGCAAGGCGACGCCGGCGTCGCTCGGCTCCGTCGTCCCGCTGCTGGCCTATCCGCTCGGCGTCGAGATGCCGGCGCGTGCCCGGCGCACCGACCTGCGCAATGCGGTGACACGGCTGGAGCGCGAGGGCGCCGGCGCGATGATGACGGTGACGCTCTATCCGGTCGTCGCGGCCGAGCTCGGCGACCGCGCGCTCCTCGACGCGCTGCTCCCGCGCACGTACCGGCCGTGGCTGCGGGGGCCGTTCGACGTGCTCTCCGAGACGCCGAAGAGCGTCGATTCCACGGACTTCCTCACCGGCGCCGGCGGCTTCCTCCAGCAGGTGGTGTTCGGCTGGACGGGCCTCCGGCTGGGCCCGACGGGGCTCGAGCCGCGCTTCCCGCCGCTCCTCCCGTCGTCCGTGCGTCGCCTCGAGCTCCGCGGCATCCACGTCCGCGGTGCCGTTCGCGACGTCGTCGTCGAGGGCGGCCGCCTCCGGATGACGCCATGACGCTCCACGCGCTGCTTCTCCTGGCGCAGGTCGGCGCCGGCCGGCCGGCCGCCCCGGTGCTCGAGTTCCCCGAGGCGGGGCTGGACGACACGCTGGCGTATCAGGGATACCGGACCCGCTTCTACCGCGACGCGGCCGGCGACGCGTTCCAGGTCTACGTCGATGGCCGCAGCGGCCGCGTCGTCGCCCTGTGGGCGGATGCCGCGAACGAGAGTCTCGGCTTCACGGTGCGGGACACCGCCGGCCGGCCCGCCGCGCCGGCGTGGGGCGCCTCCGACGCCATCGTCTCCGGGGCGGGCGGCACGCGGACCATCGCGTTCCGGCTCGCAGCGGGCCCGGCGCCGCTCGACCTCGGCCTGTTCATGCTCGGCTCCATGCGGCTCGAGCGCGACTTCCAGTACGGCGAGGGACATCTGCGCCCGTTCGGCGGGCCCGCGTTCGTCCCGGACGAGCTGGTGAAGCTGGTCGCCGCGCTGGACCCGCTCCCGCCGGCGGAGCGCGCCCGCCACCTCGCGCTGCTGCGCGCGCGGACGACGGCCGAGCTGCGGGCGCGCCTCGAGCCGACGATCACCGCGGTGGACGCGGGCACGGTGCTCGTCGAGCAGCCCTCGTTCGACGGGCGCGACCGGCTCCAGCTCGAGCTGCGCGTCGATCCGCGCGAGGCGCAGCTCGAGGTCTCGCGGCGCACGATGCGGCTCCTCCCGGCCCTGGGCCGGTCCCCGGTCCTGACCGTGACCGCGACGACCACCGCGGCGGCGCTCACGCCGCTCGAGCGAGGCGAGATCTTCAACCCGGCGTTCCTGGCGTTCTACGAGCGGGCCCGCGCCACCCGAGACAGCGCGCTCGCCGCCGGCGCCCGCGCCGACGACCCGCGCGTGCTCCGCTTCCGCTGGCTCGACCGCCAGCTCCGCGGCGTCGAGCTGGTGAGCTACCGCGAGAAGCTGATGGCCGGGCTGCCAAACTTCGCGACCTACTTCGGCCGCGACGACATGCTCAGCGTGCTGCTGATGGAGCCGGTATGGACCCCGGCGATGTCCGAGGCGGTCGTCGGCGCCGTCCTGCGCAAGCTCGCGCCGACGGGCGAGGTGAGCCACGAGGAGAGCCTGGGCGGGCAGGCGATCCGGGAGAACGCCGTGGCGTACGACTCGCTCGTCGCCGCCTACGCCGCCGCGAGCGCCGCCGGCGAGCGGGAGCGCGCGGCCGACGCGCTCGCCCGCGCCCGCGCCATGCTCGGCGATCTCCAGGCGGTGCGCGAGAACTACCGGATGGTGGACGACGAGTTCCAGCTCCCGGTCGTCGTCGCGCGCTACCTGCGCAGCGCCGCGGTGCCGGCGGCGCGCAAGAAGGCCTTCCTGCTGGGCGCGGCGCGTGGCACCTCCGGCGAGTCGCGGCTCGTCCGCCTGCTCCGCGAGCTCGCGTTCGTGGCGCGCCGGACCGCGCCGTACGCGCGCGCGCCGCTCGCGACGAACCTCGTCGACTTCCCCGCCGCGGGCGAAGGGCGCTGGATGTCCGGGAGCTGGCGCGACAGCAACGCCGGCTACGCCAACGGCCGCTTCGCCATGGACATCAACGTGGTGTGGGCGCCGGCGTCGCTGCGGTCGTTGCAGGCGATCGTGGCGGAGCTGCGCACGCTCGGCTACGACGCGGACGCGCTGCTCCGCCAGGCGCCGGAGCTGCGCGGCTCGGCACTGGAGCGCTATCTCCGCCGCCCGGATGCGCTCGCCGCCGCGGTCGCGGCGTGGAGCGGCACGGCGCGCCACTTCCGCGTCGCGCTCGCGCCGGCCGAAGCGAAGGCGCGCCTCGCCGCGAAGCTCGCGTGGCTGCCGCCGGAGGAGGGCGCGTTCTGGACGGCGCGCGCGGCGGCGCACCCGCCCGGGCCCGGCCCGCTCGAGTTCCTCGCGCTCTCGCTGGACGGGGAGGGGAAGCCGGTCGCCGTGGTGAACACGGACGCGGGCATGCGCCTCCTGCTGGACGCGCCGCCGACCGACGCCGCGGGGCGCGACGCCGACCTGCGCGACGTCCGGGCGGTGCTCCTCGGCTACCCGGTCGGCCTCTTCATCGACGGCGTCGGGCCGGTCGTCGCCAACGACGCGTATGCGCCGCCGGCCGTGTGGGATGCGTTCCGCGGCGACCTCTACCACTCGCCGCGGGTCGTGTGGGGGCGGGAGGTGAACGTGCTCCTCTCCGCGCTGGCGGGCCGGATCGGCGCGGCGTACGCCGGCGCCTGCCGCTTGCGGGATGCGCGGAGCGGCCCTTACGTCCGGGAGCTCCAGGGCGCGCTCGACCGCATCGCGGCGGCGGTGGAGGCCTCCGGCCTCCAGCACCACGAGCTGTGGAGCTACCGGGTCGAGGGCGGGCGCGTCCGGCCGGTCCGCTACCCGACCAGCTCGGACGTGCAGCTCTGGAACCTGACGGACCTGGCGGTGCAATTCGTGCTGGCGGGCGTTCCTCGCTGCGCGCTCGGAACGTGAGCGGCCCCTAGCGCGCCTGCCAGTCCGAGAGCGCCGGATACTTCTCGATGCGCAGGTCGATGTGGCGCGGCACCGTCGTCGAGACCGGGTCGGTGATGTATCCACCCGTCCGCCCCACCGGCACCATCGCGAAGCGCAGCCCGGGCGCGCACAGCATCGCCGCCGCGGGAACCGAGAACTCCGCCTCGCCCAGCGCCGGCACGCTGCCGAGCCGCACGGCGTCGTGCTCGCCGCAGAGCGTGTAGAGCTCCATGGCGTGGTCGTGGAGGCTGCGCACCGAAACCGTCGTCTCGACGTCGGCGGAGCCGCCCGCAGCCCGCGTGGTGGCGGCGCACCCAACGCAAAGCAGGGCGATCATGGCCCGACTGCTCCTCATCCTCGGCTCCCTGGCTCCGACCCGACCCATCCCCGTGTGCGCCGCCGCGGCCGTGAGCCGCCCCCTGCGCGGCCCGGTGGCGCGCGCCCGGACGCCGCGCCATGCGGCATCCGGGCGGAGCAGGTGCAATCGTAGCGCCGACAAGGGGATGGCCGGTGCGTGCCGGGTCCAGGGCGGCGAGCCGCGTCCGGCTGGCCCGCGGACGTCGCGCGCGGCACTGGGGGCCGCTTGACGCGGCACCGCGGCGGCGCGGCGGCGCGGGCGGCGGCGGGGTTGACCCTCGGCGCGCTCGCGGCGTGCGGCGCCGGGCCCGGCGAGCGCGTTCTCACGTTCTCCGGCAGCGTGCTCGGCCAGGAGGGCGCGGTGGTGAAGACGCAGCTCGCGCGCTTCGCCGCGCTGCACCCGGGGATGCGGGTCGAGCTGCGCCCCACGCCGGACGCCGCCGACCAGCGGCACCAGCTCTACGTCCAATGGCTGAACGCCCACGCCAGTGAGCCGGACGTGCTCCAGCTCGACGTGATCTGGACGCCGGAGTTCGCGGCCGCGGGGTGGATCCGGCCGCTGGACCGGTTCCGTCCGCCCGTTGACAGCTTCTTCCCGGCGACGATCGCGGCGAACCGCTGGGCCGGGCGGCTCTACGCGCTCCCCTGGTTCGTGGACGTCGGGATGCTGTACTGGCGGCGGGACCTGCTCCCCGGCCCGCCGCCGAGCCTCGAGGCGCTGGTCGCGGAGGTCGGCGCGGCGCAGCGCCGCCAGGGGCTGCCGTACGGCTTCGTCTGGCAGGGCGCGCGCTACGAGGGGCTGGTGACGGTGTTCACCGAGGTGCTCGGCGGCTTCGGCGGCCGGATCATGGACGAGAGCGGGGAAGTGCTCGTCGACTCGCCGGAGGCGGTCCGCGCGCTCACGTATCTGCGGGACCTGATCTACCGCTACGCGGTCTCGCCCGCCGCGGTGCTGACCTGGCAGGAGGAGCAGTCGCGCTTCGCGTTCCAGAACGGGCAGTCGGTGCTGCTGCGTAATTGGCCGTACGCCTACGCCGCCATGAGCGACACGGCGCAGTCGCGCGTCGCCGGGCGCTTCGCCGTGGCGCCGATGCCCGCGGGCGCGGGCGGCGCGCCGACGGCGGCGCTCGGCGGGTCGCAGCTCGCCGTCAACGCGTACTCCGACCAGCCGGCGGACGCCTACGCGCTGATCCAGTACCTGGAGGCGCCGGCGCAGATGCTGGAGCGCGCGCGGGCCGTGGGGCAGTTCCCGACGCGCCCGGCGCTCTACGACACGCGCGATCTGGCGGCCGCGCTCGCGGTCCCACCGGCGGAGGCCCGCCGCGTGATCGAGCGCGCCGTGCCGCGCCCGGTCACGCCGGTCTACACGCAGCTCTCGGAGCTCCTCCAGATCCAGCTCCACCGGGCGCTCACGCGGCAGGCGGAGCCGGAGGCCGCGCTGCGCGAGGCGGCGAGGCAGATGCGGCGCCTGCTGGAGCGCTCCGGCCTCTCACCGGGAGCGCGGCATGCGGCGGGGTGAGCGCAGATCGGGCGCGGAGGTGCGCGAGGCGCGCCTCGCGTGGACGCTCGTCGTGCCGGCGCTCGGCGTGGTCGCGCTCGTCGCGTTCGTCCCGCTGGTCGGCACGTTCTGGGAGTCGCTGCACCTGCACGACCTGCGGATGCCGTGGCTGGGCCGGCCGTTCGTGGGCCTCGCGAACTACGGCGAGGCGCTCTCGGACCCGCGGTTCTGGGCGGCGATGGCGCACACGGCGGCGTTCACCCTCGTCTCCGTGACGATCGAGCTGACGCTCGGGCTCGCGCTGGCGCTCGCGCTGAACGCCGCGTACCGCGGCCGCGGGCTGGTGCGCATGGCGGTGCTCCTCCCCTGGGCGATCCCGACCGTCGTCTCGGCGCTCGTCTGGCGCTTCATGTTCGACAGCGAGTCCGGCGTCGCGAACGCGATCCTGGGCGGGATCGGCGTCGTGCCCCGCGGCTTCGTGTGGTTCATCCGCCCGATCGCCGCGTGGGTGCCGGTCGTGCTGGCGGACGTCTGGAAGACGACGCCGTTCGTCGCCTTGCTGCTGCTCGCCGGCCTCCAGAACGTCGACGCCTCGCTCTACGAGGCCGCACGCATGGACGGCGCGCGGGCCTGGCGCCAGTTCACCGAGGTCACGCTCCCGCTGCTCAAGCCGGCGATCCTCGTCGCGCTGATCTTCCGCACGCTCGACGCGTTCCGCGTCTTCGACCTGGTCTACGTGCTGACCGGCGGCGGCCCCGGCACGTCCACGGAGCCGATCTCGCTCCTCACGTTCACGGCGCTGCTCCAGGACCTCCGCTTCGGCTACGGCTCCGCGCTCTCGATGATCGTCTTCCTGGTCACGTTCCTGCTCGCGCTCCTCTACATCCGCGTGCTGGGCGCTTCGCTCACGGGGGAGGAGCGGTGAGGCGCGCGGCGCGCTGGATCCCGGCGGCCGCCATTGCGGCGCTCGTGCTCGCCGGCGCGTTCCCGCTCTACTGGGCCGCGGTCTCGTCCGTGACGCCCGAGTCGCGGCTCTTCCAGACGCCCGAGTTGGTGCCGGGCCGCCTCGTGCTCGACCACTATCGCGCGCTCTTCGACCAGCGCAACTTCTGGGTGCCGATCCGCAACTCGCTCGTCGTGGCCGGCGCGACGACCGCGCTCGCCGTGAGCGTCGGCGCGCTCTGCGCCTACGCGCTCGCGCGGCTCCGCTTCCGCGGCAAGTCGCTCATCCTGGCGTTCATCCTGGCGGTCTCGATGTTCCCGCAGATCGCCATCGTCTCACCGCTCTACATCGTGCTCCGGCGGCTCCACCTCATCAACACGTACCCCGGCCTCGTGCTCCCCTACCTCACGTTCGCGATGCCGCTCACGATCTGGCTGCTCGTGGGCTTCTTCCGGCAGCTCCCGGCGGAGCTCGAGGAGGCCGGGATGATGGACGGCGCCGGGCGCCTGCGCACGTTCCGCGAGATCGTCCTGCCGCTCTCGCTCCCCGGTCTGGCGACGACGGCGATCCTGACGTTCCTCTACAGCTGGAACGAGTTCCTGTTCGCGCTCTCCTTCACGCTCGGGCCGGAGCGCTACACGGTGCCGGTCGCGATCGCGCTGTTCCGCGGACAGTACCAGGTGCCGTGGGGCCAGATCCTGGCCGCAGCGGTCGTCGCCACCGCGCCGGTGGCGCTGCTCGTGCTCGCGTTCCAGCGCCGGATCGTGCAGGGACTCACCGCGGGCGCGGTCAAGGGATAGAGGGGGACGCGACGATGGCGGCGATCACGCTGGACAGGGTGGGGAAGACGTACCCGAACGGGCACGTGGCGGCGCGGGAGCTGAGCCTCGAGATCGCCGACGGCGAGCTGGTCGTGCTCGTCGGGCCGTCCGGCAGCGGGAAGAGCACCGCGCTGCGCATGGTGGCGGGGCTCGAGACGCCGACGTCCGGCCGCGTCCTCATCGGCGGCGACGACGTCACGGACGCTCCGCCGCAGGACCGCGACCTGGCGATGGTGTTCCAGAGCTACGCGCTCTACCCGCACAAGACGGTGCGGCAGAACCTGGCGTTCCCGCTGCGGATGCGCGGCGTCGCGCGCGAGCGGATCGACGAGCGCGTGGCGACGGTCGCCGACTCGCTCGGGCTGCGCGCGCTCCTCGACCGCAAGCCGGCGCAGCTCTCGGGCGGGCAGCGCCAGCGCGTCGCCCTCGGGCGCGCCATGGTGCGCGAGCCGCGCGCGTTCCTGTTCGACGAGCCGCTCTCCAACCTCGATCCCGGGCTGCGCGTGCACACCCGCGCCGAGCTGGCCATCCTGCACCGCCGCCTCGCCGCGACCATGCTGTACGTGACGCACGACCAGGAGGAGGCGATGACGCTCGGCGACCGGATCGTCGTCATGCGCGACGGCGCGATCCAGCAGGCCGCGCCGCCGCTCGACGTCTACCGCTTCCCGGCGAACCGGTTCGTCGCCTCGTTCATCGGCTCGCCGGCCATGAACTTCTTCGACTGCGCGATGACGGAGGGCCCGACCGGCGCGCGCCTCGCCTGCGGACCGCTGGACCTCGCGCTGGACGCGCTGCCGGGCGCGCCGCAGCCGCGCCGGGACCCGGATCCCGGCGACGTCGCCCGCGCCACGGTCGTCGTGGCGCGCGGCGCGGGCCGCGCCCGGGCGGTGCTCGGCGTGCGGCCGCACGATGTCGAGCTGATCGGGGAAGCGGAGGCGGACCTGACGGGCGAGGTCGCGGTGATCGAGCCGCTCGGCGCCGAGCAGATCGTCCACGTGCGCGTTGCGGACCTCGGCGAGACGGTGCGCGTCGTCGCGCCGGCGGAGCGCCGGATCGCGCCCGACGAGCCGGTCGGGCTGCGACTGCGCCGCGACCGGCTGCACCTCTTCGACGCGGAGACGGGCGCGCGGCTGGAGGCGTGAGGCCGCCTACCGGTTGCGCGCCAGCGACCGGTAATACTCCTCCAGCAGCTTGCGGTAGCTCGCCGGGATCTCGTCGGTGCCGGAGAGGAGCGGGCGGTCGCTGCCGTCGCCCAGGATGGCGCGGCGGAGCCCGTACTCGAACTCGCGCGCGCCATCGACGACCGCCGATTGGAGCTGCGCGAGCTGCTGCGGATCGCGCAGCACGCCCGGCCGGTCCAGGCCGCCCAGCGCGGAGATCACGCGGTCCAGCTCCGAGACGTCCCGCCCCTCCCGCGAGAGCCGCTGGCGCAGCTCCCGCGCCTCCTGCAGCCGCTCCCGCAGCTCGCTCCGGAACTGGCGCTGCTCCGCCGCGCCGAGGCCATCGGGCGAGGCGGAGCCGGGGGCGCCGGGCTCGCCGCCCATCGGCGGGCCCGGCGAGCGGTCCGCGGGGGCGCCGGGGCGCCCGGCCCCCTCCCGCGCGCCGGCCTCCGCCCGCGACCGCGCCCGCTCCTCCATGCTCTCGAGCCCACGCACGAGGTCCCGCGCCCGCTCGAGCGATTCCGCGGTCCGCTCCTCGTCGGAGCGGGTGAACGCGTCCTGCGCCTGGCGCGTGCGCTCGCGGAGCCGCTCCACGGCCGACGCGATCTGCCCCTCGAACTCCTCCGCCTGCTCCGGCGGGATGCCCGGCTGCGTGAGCGCCCGCGAGTAGCGGATCCGCTCCTTGATCTGGTCGTCGCGGATGCCGTTCGCGGCCTCCTTCAGGCGCCGCGAGGCGTCCGGCTGTCCGGCCCGGCCCGTGGCCGCGAGCTGGTCGAGCTGCCGCTCCAGCTCGCCGACGTCGGCGGACTGCCGCTCCTTCCGCTCGATCAGCCGCCGCGCACGCTCGCCTCGCCCCGCGTCCTCTCCCAGCCGCCCCACCTCGGCCGCGATCTCCCGCTCCTCCTGCGCGAGCGCCTCCGCCTTGCGTGCCGCCTCGCGCGCCCCGCTCTGAAGCGCGTCCGAGCGGTCCCGCTCCAGGCGACGGCGCGCGTCGCGCAGCCGGTCGAGCGCCGCCCGCGCCTCCGCCGAGCCGCCGCCGCGCTGGTCGCTGGCCGCGCGGCGCATGGCGTCGGCCGCCTCGCGCAGCTGCCGGGCGACGTCCTCGAGCTGCGGCCGCGAGCTCTCCCGGGCCAGCCGCTCGAGCTGGCGCGCGGCCTCCTCCGCCTCCTCGGCCATCTGCCGCTGCGAGCCGCCGCCCGGCGCGCCCGCCGACTGCCGGGACTGCGCCTGCCGCCGCAGCCGCTCCGCCTCCTGCTCCTGCCGCTGCGCCAGCTCGCGCAGCTTCTCCAGCGTCTCGTCGACCTGGTCCTGCGTCGCGGCGCGCTCGCCCTGCTGGACCGTCTCGTACTGGTTGCGCATCCGGTCGAGCTCGAGCTCGAAGAGGTCCGCCAGGTCCTCGGCGCTCGGGCTCCGGCCGCCGCCCGCGTTCTGCTGCATCGAGACGCGGACCTCGCGGTAGAGCGCCTCCGCCCGCTGGAGCTGCTGCAGCGCGCGCTGCTCCGCCGGGAGCGCCTGGCCGGGGTCCCGCGCCCGCAGCCGGCCGGCGGCGTCCTCCATCTCCTTGACGGCCAGCGGCAGGATCTCGGCGATCTGGCGGAAGCTCGAGTCCTGCACCACGCCCCGGTTCTGCATCCGCTGCACGAGCGTGCGCACCTGGTCCCGCAGCTCCTCCTGCGAGAGCGCGATCGTCGTCACGTTCTCGCCGAACGTCTTGTCCGTGTAGCTCGCGCGGTCCCGGATCACGTTGAACGTCGCGGCGATGATCTGCCGCTGGATCCCGGACAGGTCGCCCGCCTCGGGCTCGCCGCCGCCGCCCGGCTGCCCGCTCTGCTCCGCCTGCTTGAAGTCGCGCCCGAACGGGCGGATCTGGAGGAAGTAGATGTCGCTCGTGGCGGTCTTCCGGCCGCCCACGTCGTTGTTGTCCGAGGCCCGCGCGTAGTACGAGATCAGGTCGCCGGGCTTCAGCGCCATCTCCTCGACGTAGAGCGTCTGGCCGGCCGTGACCTCGCGCAGCGGCCGCGTGCCCCGGTAGAGCGACGTCGTCTTCTCCGGCCCGCCGTTCACCGAGTAGTGCAGCTCGACGGCGCCGACGCCGAAGTCGTCGCTGGCGCGCGCCTCGAGGTACACCTCCTCCACGTTCGTCACGCGAGCATCCCGCCCGGGCTTCACGAACGTCACGGACGGCGCCTCGTCCTTCAGCACGTCGATCACGTAGCGAGGCGACGCCGGCGCGCTCCGCCCGCCGGGCGACGCCAGCTCGACCTGGTAGAGCCCGGGCTTCCGAACCCGGAGCGCACCGGTCAGCGCGCCCGTGCTGTCCGCCGTCAGCGGAAGCGACGTCCCATCGTCCAGCACGATGCGCCCGCCGCCCACGCGGATCGTCGGCGTCACGCGCAGCCGGACCGTCGTGCCCGGCAGCGCGGCGACGTCGCCGCCATCCTCCACGCGGCGCGGCGGCAGGCCGGTGTACGCCGGGTAGCGGTACTCGAGGTCGATGCGGTCCACGTACGGCAGGTCCGCGACCGCGATGCGGTAGACGGGCGAGCGGATGCCGTCCGCCTCGACGAAGTAGTCGGTGGGCTGCTTCACGTCGAAGAGGAGGACCTCGAAGCCGGCGGAATCGCGCGCCGGCGTCATGGGCAGGCGCTCGAACGTGGAGTCGGTCCCGGCGCGCACGACCAGCTCGACGCGCGCGGCGCCGCCGTCCCCGCGCGCCGCCCAGCCGTGCAGCCTCGCGCGCACCGCCTGGTCCGCGCCCCGCGGGATCGTGACGTTCCCGGGCGTGATGTCGATCCAGTACGGCGCCGTCGCCGCGGCGCTGCGGAACGGGTTCAGCAGCGCGGAGGCGCCGTGGCGCACGAAGTCCGGCCCGGCCAGCCCGAGCGCCGCGGCCAGCGCCGCGGTCCCGCCCAGCATCAGCGCGAAGCGCTGCAGCTCCGGCCGCTCGATGCGCCGCCCGTCGCCGACGGCGCGCGAGCGCTCGAGCGCCGCCCGCACGGTGCGCCGCGCCAGCTCGGGCGAGAACGCCGCGCCGGCGTCCTCCACCGCCACGGCGCTGAGCAGCGCCGCGCCCAGCGTCGGCTCGCGCTCCTCGGCGTAGAGCGCGACGCGCCCGCGGTCCACGCGCCGCAGCAGCGGCCGCCCGAGGAACCACGCGAGCGCCGCCGCGACGGCGGCGTAGAGCGCCGCCCGCGCCGTGAGCACCGCCGCCGGCGCGAAGTCGAGCCGCTCCAGCAGGTAGGCCGCGGCGAGGAAGCTCCCGAGCGCGATGGCGCCGGTGAAGGCGAGGCCGCGCAGCGCCAGCTTCAGGCGCCAGCGCAGCCGCACGCCGCGCAGGAGGGTGGACAGCTCCGAGGCGGTTGATGCGGCGATCGATCCGTCGAGCATGGGCGTCACCTTTCTACTGCCGGGCGGCGGAGCGCGGCGCGTCGGTTCGAGAGCGTCGTCTCCACCGCCAGGAGCAGGAATCCAACGACCAGCAAATACCACCACGGGGCCTGGCTCTTCTCCAGCTCCGCCGGCGCGAGCGGCTCGTCCCTCCGGGCGACCGGGGCGCCGCCCGGAGCCGTGACCGCCGAGACCAGCTCCGCGGGGTCGACGCGCGCCGGGTCCGCCTCCGCCGGATCGACGTTCGCCGCCGCCGGATGGCCGGCGCGGAGCGGGTCGGCGGCGCGGCGCACCTCGTAGAATCCGGCTTCGTCGAGCCGCAGCACGGGCGCCGCCGCCTTCAGGTCGATGCGGCGGCCGCTCGGCGTGAGGACCACCGCGCCGGCCTCGGCCGCCGTCCGGTCGAGCGACGCGGCGTCCAGCGTCTGGCCGACCGTCGCCCACGCCGCGGGCTCGTGCACCCCGGACGCGTAGCGGATCAGCCGGTGCACGAACGGGAGGTAGACCGGCCGCAGCGGCAGGTCGTTCCAGTAGGTGTCCAGCGTGGACGCCCAGACGAGCGCCCGCCCCTTGCCGACCGGCCGCTCCACGAGCAGCGGCGAGCCGTCGTCCAGGCGCGCCAGCACGCGCACGCCCGCCGGTGCGGTGAGCTGGCGGTAGCGGAAGAAGCGTGCGGTGCCGAAATCGCCGCTGTGCGCCGCGCGGAACACCTCGAAGACCGGGTGGCCGTACTCCACGGCGCCGATCGCGCCCGCGCCCTCCGTGCGGTCCCGCAGCGGCGCGGCGCCCTCCGCCAGCGCCCAGCCGGCGTCCGCGCTCCGGTCCCCCAATGCGACGACGAGCCCGCCGCCCGCCTCGACGAACGCGCGCAGCCGGCGCCCGGCCTCGCCCGCCGGGAACGCGGCGTCGTTCAGCACCACCACGCGGTAGCCGGAAAGATTCGACGTCGCCAGTGCCCGCGCCGGCGCCACGTCCACGCGGAACGGCGCGGCGTCCGTCACTGCGAGCGCCCGCCGCAGGTAGAGGCTGGCGTCGGACCGGGATCCCGCACCCTCCACGACCAGCACCCCGATCCCCTGCGCCGGCGAGAGCACGAAGTGGAACGCGTCGTCGGCCTGGAGCGCGTCCGCGGGGAGGCGCACCGTGCCGCGCACGGGCCGGTCCTCCAGCGTCACGGGCCGGAACGCCACGCTCGCGACGCCGTTGCCCGGCGCGGTGGACGTCACGTCCTGCACCGGCCGGCCGTCCAGCTCCAGCGTCACCGGCAGCGCACGCACGGCCGCCGCGCCGCGGTTCGCGATCCGCGCCCGCACCGTCACCCGCTCGCGCCCTGCCACGCTCTCGCGCCGCAGCTCGACCGCCGCCACCGAGAGGTCGTTCGTCGGGGTCGAGCCGACGTCGACCGGGCTCACGCGCGTGCCGGCCGGGAGGCGCACGGTCGGGTCGCCATCCCAGCCGCGGCGCTGGAAGTCGCTGACGAGCACGACCTCCCTCCGCGGCAGCCGCGAGCCCTCGAGCACGCTCTGCGCGAGCTTGAGCGCCGGCGCGTAGCGCGTAGCGCCGGCGCCGACCGTGGCCGCATGGAGCGCGGCGCGCAGCCGGGCGCGGTCGGCGGACGCCTGCACGACGGCCGTCGCCTCGTCGTCGAAGAGCACGAGCGAGGCGCGGTCCGCCGGGCGCAGCGCGTCCACGGCCTGCCGCGCGGCGGCGCGCGCCCGCGTCCAGCGGTCGCCGTAGCCCATGCTGTACGACCGGTCCAGCAGCACCACGACCTCCCGCGCCGGCGCGGCGGCCGGACCGATCGCGCCCGGCCGGTTCAGGAACGGCCGCGCGAACGCGCTCACCACGAGCGCGATGGCCAGGCAGCGCAGCACGAGCAGCGGCCAGTCGCGGATGCGCCGCCGCCGCACCGACTTGTGCGGAACGCGCTGGAGGAACATGAGGGAGGGGAAGGGGACGGAATCCTTCCGCTCCCGCTGGATGAGGTGCAGCACGAGCGGGATCCCGAGCGCCAGCAGCCCGGCCAGGAACGCGGGGGCGAGGAACGCGAGCGGCATCAGCGCACCCGGCTCAGCCGCTGGCGCTCCGAGAGGTACCGGAAGAGCGCCGTGTCCAGTGGCGTCGACGTATCCACGAGCGTGTAGTCGATGCCGTGGTCGCCCAGCCGCCGCGCGAGCTGCGCCGTGTGCGCCCGCACCAGCCCGATGTAGCGCTCGCGCAGCGCGGCCGGCGTCACGGGGATCCGCTCGCCGCTCTCCAGGTCCTCGAAGCTCGTCACCTCGTCGAACGGGAAGTCGAGCTCGTTCCGGTCGAGCAGGTGGAAGACGATGATGTCGTTCCCCTTGTAGCGGAGCGGCTTGAGCGCGTCCACCACCGCCTCGGGCTCCTCGTACAGATCCGACACCAGCACCAGGATCCCGCGCCGCCGGAGCAGCCCGGCCAGCTTCTGCAGCGGCGGCCCGAGCGCGCCCGGCCGGCCCGGCTTCAGCCGGTCGAGCGTGTGCAGCGCCACGTCCAGGTGCTTCGCCGACGCGGGCACGTACTCCACGATGTCACGGTCGAAGGCGACGAGGCCGATCCGGTCCCGCTGCCGGCTCGAGAAGTACGCGAGCGACGCGGCGAGGTAGCGCGCGTAGTCGAACTTCGGGATCCCGGCCCCGGCGTAGCGCATCGACCCGGACACGTCGAGCAGCACGACCAGGTCCGCGTTCGTCTCCGCCTCGTACTCCTTCACGTGAAAGCGGTCCGTCCGCGCGAACAGCCGCCAGTCGATGCGGCGCACGTCGTCGCCCGGCATGTACGGCCGGTGCTCCGCGAAATCGAGCGACAGCCCGAGGTACGGCGAGCGGTGCAGCCCGTTGATGAAGCCGTCCACGACCGTCTTCGCCAGCAGCTCGAGCGTCTCGATCCGCGCCAGCGCCTTCGGGTCGATGAAGCGCGCGCCCCCCGCGGCCGAAGCCGCCGCCGCGACGTGTCTCACGCCGAGCCCCTCCGCACGATTCGCCTCCGCTAACCCGGTGTGCTACCTACCCGTGCCCGTGCCCGATCCGAAGCTGGCCTGGCCGGAGCTCACATCCCCGACCGCGGCACCGGCACCGCCGAAAGCAGCCGGTCCACGATGGTATCCGTCGCGACGCGCTCGGATTCCGCGTGGAAGTTCTTGAGCACGCGGTGGCGCAGCACCGGATGCGCCAGCGCGCGCACGTCGTCGAAGCTCACGTGGAAGCGGCCCGCCATGAGCGCCCGCGCCTTGCCGCCGAGCACGAGGTACTGCGCGGCGCGCACGCTCGCGCCGTAGGCCACCCACTCGTTCACGAACGCCGGCGACCTCGCGGGGTCCGGCCGCGTCGCGCGCACCAGCGCGACCGCGTAGCGCAGCACCGGCTCGGCCACCGGCACCCGCCGCACGAGCCGTTGGAAGGCGACGATGTCCTCGCCCGTGACCACGTGCTCGAAGCGGTGCGTCGGCAGCGCGGTCGTCGAGCGCACGACCTCCAGCTCCTCGTCCTCCGGCAGGTGGTCCAGCACGATCTGGAACATGAAGCGGTCGAGCTGCGCCTCCGGCAGCGGATACGTCCCCTCCAGCTCGATCGGGTTCTGCGTGGCGAAGACGAAGAACGGCTCCGGCAGGTCGTACGTGCGCCCCTGGATCGTCACGCGATGCTCCTGCATCGCCTCCAGCAGCGCCGACTGCGTCTTCGGCGGCGTGCGGTTGATCTCGTCCGCCAGCACGATGTTGGCGAAGACCGGCCCCGGCGTGAACACCATGGCCCGCCGCCCCGTCGCCGGGTCCTCCTGGATGATGTCCGTGCCCGTGATGTCCGATGGCATCAGGTCCGGCGTGAACTGGATGCGGGAGAAGCGCAGGTTGAGCACCTGCGCCAGCGAGTGCACCAGCAGCGTCTTCGCGAGCCCCGGCACGCCCACCAGCAGCGAGTTGCCGCCCACGAACAGCGAGAGCAGAAGGTGCTCGACCGCCGCGTCCTGCCCGACGATCAGCTTCCGCACCTCGGCCCGGATCCGCTCCGCCCCCACCGCCATCCGCTCCGCCAGCGCGCCGTCGTCGATCGGCTCCACCACCACGGCCTGATTCATCAGAGATGCCACGTTGCCTCCTTCCTCGCCGCGCCTGCGGCGCGGCGCACGCTCGCGTTGCTCGCTGTCGCGGCCTTCGGCCGCGCACGTTTCACTGTCGCGGCCCTGCGGGCCGCGCACGCTGCGCTGTCGCTCGCCTGCGGCGAGCGCACGCCGTCTACGCGGCTGTCGCGGCGCTGCGCGCCGCGAGGTGCCGGGCCGCCGGTGCGGTGTCCTCACGCGCTGTTGCGGGGCTCCCGGCACCTTCACGCGGCCGGGCCGCGCCGCCGCCCTTCGTGCTCCGGCATTCGTACCCGTACCCCTGCCCGTACCCG
>DASTKT010000082.1:0-50560 GCA_035715725.1 Longimicrobiales bacterium
TGCGCCAGAGCCCGCCCTTCTGCCACATGTCGAACATGTCCCGGTAATGCGCCTCGAACGGGATCCCGGACTCGCCCGTGGGCAGCACGAAGCCGCCCGCGCCATCCACGTCGCCCATGTCCACGACGTGCCGCTCGCTCGGTCCCGCCGTCGTGGTGGCCGGGAATCTCCAGCCGCCATAGTGGGAGACGTTGACCGTCGTGGGCGAGCCGGCCCGCGGCGCGGGGCCGATGCTGAAGCCGAACAGCCGCTGCAGCGCCGCCACCTGGCCGAGCGGGTGCTCGATCATCACGCGGTTGAGCTCGCCCCACGTCTTTCCGCGCGTCACCGGAGCGGCCTCTCGCATCGCCCGGGCCGCCAGCTCCTCGAACGCCGCTCGCGCCTCCCGGCGTTCCCAGGGGAGCGCCCGGGCCTCGAGCAGGCGATTCGCCGCCGACCGGCCGAAGTCGCCGCCGCTGCCGCCGTACAGCGAGACCGCCTCGAGGTGCCGGAGCCGCTCGTACCACGCGTAGAAGAGCGCCGCCGCGCGGGAATCCGCCGCCGCGTCCGCGTCCCACGCGCGGAGCAGCCGCGCCTCGTCGCCGAGCCCGGCACGCTCGGCCGCCGCCACGGCGCGGTCCAGGTAGCGCGCCGCCATGGCGTCGTGCGTGTCGAGCTGCATGGCCAGGATGGCCGCCGCGTCGAGCCGCCGCGCCGGTGCGGCCGGCGGCTCCGGCAAGCCCGCCCCGACGACCGGGCCCTGCGGCGGCGCGCCGTCCCCGCGGATCATCTCCCGGATCCGGTACGCCCGGAAGCCCTCGTCCCACTCGCCCGTCACGAGGTCGGCCACGGTGCCCGCCGCCTGCCGGTTGTTCGCCGTGACGATGTACCCCTCCGGCGGATCGAGCGCCTGCGGGTGCTGGGCGAACGGGAGATCGCCTCTCCAGTCCCACTCGCCGGTCCACCCCGGCACCGGCAGCAGCGGCGGCCGCTTCGCCCGCGCCGGATCCGCCGAGCCGCGCAGCGGCACCCGCCCGGCCATGGCGTAGCCGATGTGCCCGGCGGTGTCGGCGTAAATGACGTTCTGGTGCGGATCCCGGAACTCCGCGACGGCGGCGAGGAAGTCCGACCACTGACGCGCGAGATTCAGACCGCGGATCGCCCGGTACGAGGGCGAGGGGTCGTGCGCCGCCCAGCGCAGCGCCAGGAGCTGCGTGTCGGCGCGCGCCTCGACGTCCGTCAGGATGGGGCCGTGGCGCGTCCACCGGATGCGCAGCAGCTCCGGCCGCTCGCGCCCCTTCACCCGGATCGTGTCCACGAGCACGCGGAACGGCTCGCTCCCGCCCGGGACCAGGTACCGGGTCGAGTCGGCGGGGTCGAGCTTCTCCAGGAACAGGTCGGCGTCGTCGAGCATGGCGTTCGTGTACCCCCATGCCACCGCCCGGTTGTGCCCGGCCACGACGTACGGCACGCCGGGGAGCGTCATGCCGGCCACGTCGAGCGCTCCGCCATGCAGCGCCTGGAGCTGCCAGATGCTCGGCGCCCGCAGCCCCAGGTGCATGTCATTGGCCAGGATCGGCTTCCCAGACCGCGTCAGCCGCCCCGAGATCACCCACGAGTTCGACGCGTGCACGGTGCTCGCCGCGTCGAGGAGCGCGGCGGCCACCGCGGGCACGGCCGGCGGGGCGGGCCCCTCGAGAATGGTCGGGTTGAAGGCGGGGTAGTCGGGCATCAGGATCCGGCCCCGCTCGACCCCGAGCCGGCGCAGGTCGTGGAAGAGCGCAACGCCGACGTTGTACGACGCCAGGTCCCACGCCATCACCTTCTCGATCGCCAGCGAGCTCCGGACGGTCCACGGCTCGGGCGTGACCCGCAGCGCCAGGAACTCCGGCGGCAGCGCGCCCCGCCGGTCCTGGAGGTAGGCGTTGACGCCGGCGGCGTACGCCTCCAGGAGCCGGCGCTCCGCGGGGTCGAGGCGGCGCTCGGCCTCCGCCGTGGCGCGCCACATGCCGAGCGTCCGGAGGAACCGGTCGGTGTCGACGCCCTCCGGCCCGATCACCTCGGCCAGCCGTCCCTGCGCCACGCGCCGGAACATCTCCATCTGCCAGAGGCGGTCCTGCGCGTGCACGTACCCCTGCGCGTAGACCGCATCCTCCTCGGAGCGGGCCCAGATGTGCGGAACGCCCATCGAGTCGCGCCACACCTCGACGGGCTTGCGCAGCCCGTGCGCCGTCGCGCGCCCGGCCGTCACCGGGGCCGCGGAGCGCACGTACCACCCGGCGGCCCCGCCGGCGACCAGCAGGATCGCCAGCAGGGCGGCCATCGCCCACAGGAGCTTCCGCATCACGACCTCGAGAGGGAGGGATCTCGCCTCAGCCGCGGGGCGCCGACGGCCGCGGAGCCGCCTCGCCCGCCCGCGGCCCGAGCAGCGGCGGCGGCGCCTCGCCGGTGATCGTGTCGAACACCGCCCGCAGCACCGCGATCAGCACCGGCCCGATGATGATTCCGACCAGTCCGAACGTGTACACCCCGGTGATCAGCGCGATCACCATCCAGTAGAAGTTCAGGACGTGGGACTTCTCCGCGGCCAGCTTCGGCCGCACGTACATCGACATGAAGATCGTGTTGACCAGGAGACCCACGAGGATGACCGTCACGCCCTGCCAGACGTCGCCACGCCAGACCATCAGGTAGATCCCGACCGGGATGTAGACGGCCCACGACCCCACCACCGGGAACAGGCCGATGAAGAACGAGATGAACGCCAGGATGATCGCCAGCGGCACCTGGAACGCCAGGTTCATCAGCAGCACGATCACCGACTTGGCGAGCTGCGTGATGAACGTGCCGTACAGCGCGCCGTACACCACCGCCTTGATGTTGCGGCTCATCTCGTCGGTCAGCTCGCGGTACCGGCCGGGAACCTTGGTCGCCAGGTAGCGGATGATCGAGGGCGAGTCGGTGAGGATGTAGTAGATCGTGAAGATCGCCACCGCCACCGAGACGCCGATGATGCTGGCGGCCTCCTGGATCTCGTCCGCCTGCTTCCCGGCCTTTGCCGAGGCCTTCGCAATGAAGTTCCCGACGTCCGGCGTCTGGATGCTCTCGGTGAACGGGATCCGGCGCAGCCCCGCACTGATCCCGGCGGCCACCTCGTTCCGGTGCTGGTCGAGGTACTTCGCGGCGTCCGAGATCTCGACCCAGCTGTAGACCAGCATCGCCACGACCGGGATCGTCACGGCGAGGATCGTGACGACCGCCGCCAGCTTCCGGCTCCCGATACGGCGCTCGAGCCAGCGCTCCAGCGGGAGCAGGTACGCGCCGACGACCACCCCCGCCACGGCGGCGACCAGGACCGGCGCCACCATGTAGACGAAGAGCGCCGTCACCGCGAGCACCACGAACGCCGTGACGAGCGCCTTCCGCAGCTCCGGGACGGTATACTCCGCCAGCGGGATGAAATCGCTGCGGCGGTCTTCGCGCCGGCGATCGACGTTCAGCTCCTCGCTCATCCGGTCTCCGCTGCCACGGCCCGCCCGAGGTCGGTTCGCGCAGCCGCCCGGACCTCGATCCCGATGAACGGGCACAGGAAACGGTCAACGATGCCGATGCTGTGCCGCGGCGCGCGGCGGACCCGCTCGTGGGACGTGGGGCGCGCCGTGGAGGGAAGCGATTCGCCGCCGCACGCCCCCGGCGGCACACCTCCCCGGCGGCACCGGGCTCCGACGGCCGAGCCGCCGTCAGACCTCATCGCGCCAGCGCTCGACCAGGCTCGCGTACTCGGTGAGCAACTGCTGCGCCCCCTCGGCCGTTCGCGCCTCGGCCGTGACCACGAACAGCGGCTTGTCCGAGTGCGGGATGACCAGCACCCAGTCGTGGTCGTCCTTCCACACCTTCACGCCGTCCACGAGCTGCCGGCGCTCCTCCTCCGTGTGCTCGATCAGCCGCCGCATGACCGCGCCCTTCCGGCCCCACGGGCACGAGATGCGGTCCTGCAGGATGTGGATCGGCGGGTACTGGTCGGCCACCTCCGAGAGCTTCTTGCCGGAGCGCGCAAGCGCCTCCAGGAGCTTCGCGGCCGCAAACATCCCGTCGTACGCCGGGATGAAGTACGGGAAGATGAACTCGCCGCGCGCGCCGGCCACCATGTCGGACTCGTCGCCCGAGGCCATCATGGCGTGGTGCTCGGTCTTCGTCCACCGCAACTCGGCGCCATGGGCGCGGATCGTGTCGGCCGTCACCACCGGGCTCGTGATCGGGATCGCCACGCGCTTCACGCCCAGGTGCTCGAGCGCGAGCCCGACGAACGCGGCCTGTGACAGCTCCGGCGAGAGCTTCCGCCCCGTGTCGTCCACGAGATAGATCACCTCGCCGCCGGGGTCGATCCACAGCCCGAGGTCCGCATCGATCGAGCGAACGATGCCGCCCAGGCGCGTCAGTCCCTCCTGGAACTCCTCCTCGCTCCGGGACAGGCGCCCCGGGGACGCATACGCGTCCAGCGAGACCGTCTCCGTGTTGAGCGCACCGAGGATCCCCGGGAAGACCTCCACCGTCGTGCCGTACGCGAAGTCCACGACCAGCGTGAAGCGGCGGTCGGCGATCCTCTCCCGGTCCAGCTCCGACAGGAAGTGCTCGTGGTAGCCTTCCACCACGCGCGTCGGGAAGTTCAGGTCGCCGGCGCCGTCCGGGCCCGCCCGCGGGAAGTCCTCGCGCCCGAACAACCGCTCGATCGACTGCGTCTTCCCCGGCGGCAGGTCCCGGCCGTCGCCGTCGAAGAACAGGATGTCCACGACCTTCGCGTCGAACGGCGAGCGGCGCACGTGGATCCCGCCCGCCTCCCGGCCATGATGCACGGCGTGGCGGACCACCGGGATCGGCATCTGCCGCAGATCCTCGACGTTCACGCCCACGGACATGAAGCCCGTCATGAGCGCACGGTTGATCATGCGGGACGCGCGATCCGAGTCGCGGGACGTGGCCACGTACGAGTTGCTGCCCAGCATCGCGCCGTAGGCGGCGCCGAGCCGAGCCGCCATCTCCGGCGTCAGCTCGGCGTTCGCCACGCCGTTCACGCGCGCGCCGTGGAACAGGCTGCGCTCCCACGCCTCGCCCCAGATCAGCGAATGCGTCAGGACCGCGCGCTCCTCCACGATCTTGTCCGGCCACACCTTCACGTTCGGCCCGACCACCGCGTACTCGCCCACTTCCGCCCGGTCCGACAGGATCGTGTTCTCCCGGACCAGCGCGCTCTTCCCGACCACCACCTCGGCCGCGCACACGACCTCGCTCAGTCGCGCGCCCGCGCCCACCTTGCAGTCCTCCCACAGCACCACGTTGCGCAGCTCCGCGCCTTCGCCGATCTCGGAGCCCGCCCCCGCGATCACGTTCTCCAGCACCGCGCTGCGGCCGACGTGCACGTTCCGGCCGAGCAGCACCCGTCCCTTCGCCCGCGCGTCCACGCCCAGCGCCGCGCCGGGCTCGCCCCACAGCTCGCCCCCGTTCTGCGGCCGGCACTGCCCCGCCAGCTCGAGCGCCACGCGCCCCGCCATGACGTCGTCGTTCGCGCGCCGGTATTCGTCGATGTTGCCGATGTCGCGCCAGTAGCCGCTCGCGACGTGGCCATAGAGCCCCGCCCCCTCCCGCAGCATCTGCGGGAACAGATCCTTCGAGAAGTCGAAGTTCGTCCGCAACGGGATGCGCTGCAGCGCCGACGGCTCCAGCAGGTAGATCCCGGTATTGATCGTGTCGCTGAACACCTCGCCCCAGGTCGGCTTCTCCAGGAAGCGCTCGATCCGCCCGCTCTCCGGGTCGACGATCACGATGCCGAACGCCAACGGGTTCTCGACCGAGGTCAGCGCGATCGTCGCCTCCGCGCCCCGCTCGTCATGGCTCGAGACGATCGCGGCGAGATCGAAGTCCGTCAGCACGTCGCCGCTGATGACGAGCACACGGTCGTCGCCGATCACCTCCTGCGCGTTCCGCACCGCCCCGGCCGTGCCGTAGTCCGCGTCGGCCGTGACGTAGCGCATTCGCACGCCGAAGTCCGAGCCGTCGCCGAAGTACGAGGTGATGCGCTCGGGCTGGAAGTACAGGATCGAGATCAGGTCGGTGATCCCGTGGCGCCGGAGGAGGCGGACGATGTGCTCCATGATCGGGCGGTTGCCCACCGGCACCATCGGCTTCGGCCGGTTGATCGTCAGGGGCTTCAGGCGGGTGCCGAAGCCCCCGGCCATGATGACGCCTTTCATCGCTCTTCCGGCTGTCGGGGAGGGTCGCGGGCCCGCGCAGCGCGCGCAAGTGGCATGCCGGGGTCAAGGTACGCGCCCCGGGGCCGCCCGGGCAATCACCACCGCCCTTGACTGGCATGACCCAACGCGACATTGTCTTATCGTCCCGCCTTCGATTATCCCGCGCGACGACAGAGCGACCTTCGATGCAGAAAGTCCGGACCAAGGAGGCGGCGGAAGCTATCCTCCGAGAGCTCCCCTCGGTTCTTGGCGCCTTCGTGCGTGAAGACGTCTATGGCCATCCACGGGAGGTCCACCTGCTCGTCGGTCCGGGTCCGAATGTCCGGAATCTCGCGCGGGACGTACGTGACCTTCTGGAGGAGCGGCTGCGGGTGCCGGTCGACCAGCGCATCATCAGCATCGCGCAGGTCGACCAGATCGAGGAGTCGCCGGCCGAGGCGGTGGCCGGGACGAGCGAGACGGCGGCGTCGCCAGGCGACGCCCTGGACGACGACGCCGTGCTCCGCCCGCTCTTCGGCGGGATCGAGGCGATGGTTCGCGACGCCCGCTTCGTGGCCCGCGTGCGCCTGATGCTCGGCGCGCGCGAGTTCGTCGGCGAGGCGGCGGAGCTGGATGCCGGCAGCGGCCGGGTGCGCGCGGCGGCGCTGGCCACCTTGCGCGCCGTCGTCGCGAGCACGCGCGAGGTGATGCGGCTGGACCTGGAGGCGGCCGCCGTCGTGCGGGCCTTCGGCCGGGAGTACGCGCTCGTCTCCGTCCTGGCCAGCGCATCGGGGCGCGGACGGCGCCCGCTCAACCTCGTGGGCGCGCAGCCGCTCGAGGGCGACGAGGCGACCGCCGCCGCGCTGGCGGCGCTGAAGGCGGTGAACCGCGCGGCGGAGTTGCAGCTCCGGCCGCGCTGAGTCGAAGCGGCGGGTCGAGATCGGACACGGCGGGCGCCCCGGGGAGCGGAGGCGCCCGCCGTTCGTTCGTCAGGCGTCCTCGGCGAGGAGCGCGGTGAGGGCGAGGTAGACGGGCGCGCCGCGGCGGCGCACCACCAGTCGGCGCCCGGCCAGCGCCTCCAGCGCCGGTGCGACGACGGCGGGCGCCAGCCCGAGGCAGCGGGCGACGTCGTCCGGGCCGGCACGGCCCAGCGCCTCCAGCGCCGCCCACGCCGCCCGCTCCGTCTCGTCCGCGGCGCCGAGCAGCGTGACGTCGCCGGTCTCCAGCTCGGCGACGAGCGCGAGCCGGTGGCGGAGCAGCACCTCCTCGAGCGGCTCGAGGTGCGTCTCGCCGACGCCGCGCGCCAGGAAGTAGGCGTCGGCCGGGCGGTCGTCCGCGAGGAAGCGCTGCAGCAGCTTGGCGACGGTCTCGTCGGCGCAGGAGTAGTCGAGGACCACGACCTGGCGGAAGTCGAGGATCGAGAGACAGAGCGAGCCCAGCTCCTCGATCTGGCTCTCGATGCCGAGGCGGAGCGCGCGGCCGGTCGGGCGCGTCACGAGGTGCGAGTAGAGCGTGGCCACGGATCGGCGCACGAGGTCCTGCAGGTCGAAGCGCAGGGGGACGGCCGCATCGCCGCTCGGTTCGCTCACTTCGCCTCCTGGACCTTCGCTGGCAGGATGATGCAGATCTGGGAGCCGGGGAACGGCGGCAGGTCGTCCACGAGGGGCACGGCGTCGTCCCAATCGGGCACATCCGCGATCTGGGCGCGGCCGCTGCGGATCGAGACCTTGCCGCCCCACCGGCCGACCTGACGGCGGATCTGCTGCAGCCCCTGGCCGCGACCGGGGTCGTGGAAGCGCGTGATGCCGTGCAGGAACGCGGCCTCCAGCGCCGCCGCGTCGCCCCACTTCTCGCCGTAGCGCGCGGCGTGCGCGCTCGCCAGCGAGCCCTTGAAGCCCACGCCGAGGTCCATCACCGCGATCACCGCCACCTTCCGGCCGAGCCGCTTGGCCCAGTTGTACGTCTGCGCGGCCACCCAGCCGCCGGACTCGGCGTGCTCCAGGATGTTCTGACAGACCTCGGAGAGGATCACGTTGAACTGGATGACGTCGCGGAACGGGTAGTTCAACTGGCGCGTGAGGATCAGCCCGGCCCGCTCCTGCACCTTGTCGACCACGGCGTGCACGTCGCCGTGGGAGGTGATCGGCGTGATCTCCAGCAGCACGTCCGAGGACGCCTCGGCGCCGCGGCGCGGCGCGCCGTGCAGCTCGAAGATCCGCTCCGCCTGCGTCAGGAAGCCCATCCGCCCGAGATAGCTCGTCACCTCGGCCGATTCCGGCAGCTGCAGCATGGGCCGCTCGCCGCTCCGCCCCGCCACCTCCCCCGTCGCCAGCAGGCCGAGCATGCCGTACGGGTCGACCCAGCGCAGGTGGCGCGCGTCGAAGAGGACGCGCTGGCCGGCCGCGGCGCCCACGGCCTCCACGAGCGGGTCGAACGTGCGCTCCTCGAGGGAGGCGGGGACGGGGACGAGCTTCATGTGCCGATCCGGCCTTGCAGGTAGAGGTGAAGCCCCGTCGCGCCGCGGTGGCGCGCGTTGCGCGCGGCGGCGGCGTTCGCCGCCTCGACCGCGTCCCGGAGCCGGTCCCCGGCGAGCAGCCGGATGAACGCGGTCCCGCCCCAGACGTCGCCGCAGCCGGTGGGGTCGCCGTCGATCGCGACCTGCGGCGGGACGAGCCGCTCGCTCCGCACCGGCCCCGGCGCGGCGAGCGGCCGCCGCAGCCCGAGCCCGTCACGCCGCCACGACAGCGGCGACTCCGTGAACGCCGGCGAGGCGAAGTAGGCGGCGCCGCGCTCGCCCAGCGTCACCAGCAGCAGCTTCAGGTCCGGGCCGACCACCTCGGCGGCGAACCGCCACGGGTCGCCCCACGCGCCCGACAGCGTCCCCAGCTCGTCCTCGTTCAGCTGCACGATGTCGAAGCAGCGCAGCCACTCGGGCCAGTCCGCCAGCGGCCGCGGGATCCGCTGCCCGTCCGGCCCGACGCCGAGCATGAGCGAGTGCAGGTCGCAGTAGATCGGCCCGGAGAAGGCCATCCGCACCCGGATCGCCGTCGCCAGCTCCATCTCGAAGCCCGAGATGAAGTTGATGTAGAGCGCGTCGAACCCGTCGAGCAACGGCCGGAGCTCCTCCCACGCCCACGGCGGCACGCCGCCCGTCAGCCGTTCGAAGCGCCGCTCCCG
The DNA here is from genome assembly GCA_035715725.1 of Longimicrobiales bacterium. Lineage (GTDB taxonomy): Bacteria > Gemmatimonadota > Gemmatimonadetes > Longimicrobiales > RSA9 > JADGGV01. The sequence goes on from DASTKT010000082.1 coordinate 9,384, forward strand.
ATCCGTGTAGCGCAGCTCCACCCGGTTGTTCGGCTCCGGCACCTCGCGCACGCCCGGCCCGAGGTCGAGCCCCGGCAGCGACGACAGGAACGCGCCGGCCCGCTCCGCCAGGTCCCGGCCGACCTTCAGGATCGGCACCAGCTCCCACTCCGGCGGGCGGGCCGCCGCCAGCGCCGCGAGCGCGTACGCGATCCCACCCCACTCCTCGACCGGATGCGCCCGCCCGTCGCGCGCGCAGATCCGGTCCCACACCATGGTCCCGACGATGCCGAGGCGCCTAGGCATTGCCGGCCCCCCCCGCCCGAGAAGCCCTCTTGCTCCTGCTCATGCTCCTGCTCCTCGCTCCTCGGCTCTCGCGGCTCGACCCTCGACAGGATCGAGCCCGGAGATTCGAGGGCTCAGGGGCATGAGCAAGAGCAAGAGCATGAGCAGGAGGATTTGAAGGGACCCTCAGATCTTGCCGTAGCGCTCCCGGCGGAAAACCCCGGCGGCGCCGATCACGCCGGCGGTCCCCACGAGCTGCGCGGAGCGGATCTGGCACGCCTCCTCGGCGCTCCGGAACGCCCGCCGGCGGATCTCCGCGCGCAACGGGACGAAAAGCGTGTCGCCAGCCCGCGTCACGCCACCGGCGATGACCACCATCTCCGGGTTCAGCACGTTGATGATGTTGGCGATGCCGGTGCCGAGGAACTTCGCGGTCTCCTTCATCACCTCGTTGGCGTACGAATCGCCGAGGACCGCGGCCTCGTAGACCGTCGCCGCGGTGATGTCCTCGAGCTTGCCGCCGACCAGGTCGACGAGCACGGACTCCGCGCCGGCCTCGATCCCCTCGACGGCGCGCAGCGCGATGGCCGGCCCCGACGCGTACGCCTCCAGGCAACCGTAGTTGCCGCAGTTGCACTTCCGGCCCGTGGAGTCGATGGTCATGTGACCGATCTCGCCGGCGGCGTCGCTGACGCCGTGGAAGATGTCGCCGTCGAGCACGATTCCGCCGCCGATCCCGGTCCCGATCGTCAGGCCGACCAGCGTCCGCACGTCGCGGCCCGCACCCATCCACCATTCGCCGTACGTGGCGCAGTTCGCGTCGTTGTCCAGCGTGGCGGGGAGCCCGACCGCGTTCGAGATCAGGTCGCGCAGCGGGAAGTTGCGCCACCCCAGGTTCGGCGTGTTGATCACCGTCCCGGTCCGCCGGTCCAGCGGCCCCGGCGAGCCGATGCCGACCCCGGCGAAGTCCGCTCGCGAGCCGCCATGGCGTCCGACCACCTCGCCGATCGCGTCACCGATCATGCCGACGATCCGGTCGACGACGTACTTCGCGCCGCGCTGCGACTCCGTCGGCCGGTTCCGCAGCGCCAGCACCTCACCGTCGCCGCCATCGATCGGGACGACGCCGACCCCGATGTTCGTCCCGCCGAGATCGACGCCCACGATCCACTTCTTGTCGCCGTGCATAGTTCCTTACCGGATCCGAGCGGGACGACCGGGACGGTCCATCCTCCCCCGCATTCGCAGCCGCCGTGGCGACGGAGCCCCGCTCAGTCCCCGACCTGAAGCACCGCCAGGAACGCCTCCTGCGGGATCTCCACCGTCCCGACCTGCTTCATGCGCTTCTTCCCTTCCTTCTGCTTCTCCAGCAGCTTCCGCTTCCGCGTGATGTCGCCGCCGTAGCACTTGGCCGTGACGTTCTTGCGCATCGCGCGGATCGTCTCGCGGGCGATGATCCGGCCGCCGATCGCCGCCTGGATCGCCACCTCGAACATCTGGCGCGGGATCAGCTCGCGCAGCTTGCCGGCGACGTTGCGACCGTAGTCGTACGCCTTGTCCTTGTGGATGATCACGCTGAACGCGTCCACCGCCTCGCCGTTGATCATCATGTCCAGCCGGACCAGGTCGTTCGCGCGGTACTCCAGGAACTCCCAGTCCAGCGAGGCATAGCCGCGGGTCGAGCCCTTCAGGCGGTCGTAGAAGTCCAGCAGGATCTCGCCGAGCGGCAGGTGGTAGACGAACTCGACGCGCGTCGGGTCGATGTAGTGCATCGACACGTACTCGCCGCGCCGCTCGTGACAGAGCTTCTGCACGTTGCCGATGTACTCCGTCGGGCACACGACGCGCGCCCGCACGTACGGCTCCTCGATCCGGTCCACCGTCGTGCGGTCCGGCAGCGCGCTGGGGTTCTCGATCTGGAGCCGCGAGCCGTCGGTCATCACGACGTGGTACTCCACGTTCGGCACCGTCGTCACCAGGTCGAGGCCGAACTCCCGCTCCAGCCGCTCCTGGATGATCTCCATGTGCAGCAGCCCCAGGAAGCCGCAGCGGAAGCCGAAGCCGAGCGCCGTCGACGTCTCCGGCTCGTAGAAGAGCGAGGCGTCGTTCAGCTTCAGCTTCTCGAGCGCATCGCGCAGCTCCTCGTACTGCTCCGTCGTCGTCGGGTACAGCCCGCTGAAGACCATCGGCTTGATCTCGCGGTACCCGGGAAGCAGCTCCGCGGCCCGGTCGTCCGCGTCGAGGATCGTGTCCCCCACGCGGGTGTCGGCCACGCGCTTGATCCCCGCCAGCAGGTAGCCCACTTCCCCGGGCCCGAGCTCGGGGAGCGGAAACCGCCCCAGCCTCGAGTAGCCGACCTCGTCGACCGGATAGACCGCGTCGGCCGCGCCGAACGTGATCCGCTGCCCCTTTCGCAGCACGCCGTCCACGACGCGGACCATCGGCACGGCGCCCTGGTAGCGATCGTAGTACGAGTCGAAGATCAGCGCCCGCAGCGGCGCCTCGCGGTCGCCCCGCGGCGCCGGCACGCGCGCCACGACCCGCTCCAGCAGGTCGTCGATGCCGATCCCTTCCTTCGCCGAGACCGAGAGCACGTCCTCCGGGTCCACGCCCAGCAGATCGACCAGCTCCTGCCGGCGCCGTTCCGGCTCCGCCCCGGGCAGGTCGATCTTGTTCAGCACCGGGATGATCTCCAGCCCGGCCTCCATCGCCAGGAACAGGTTCGACAGCGTCTGTGCCTGCACGCCCTGGCTCGCGTCCACGACCAGGATCGCGCCCTCGCACGCCACGAGCGAGCGCGACACCTCGTACGTGAAGTCCACGTGCCCCGGCGTGTCGATCAGGTTCAGCTCGTAGAGCTCGCCGTCCCGGGCGCGGTACGTCATCCGCACCGCGTGGAGCTTGATCGTGATCCCGCGCTCCCGCTCCAGGTCCAGCGAGTCCAGCACCTGTGACTCCATCTCCCGCTGCGTGAGCGTACCCGTCCGCTCGAGCAGCCGGTCGGCCAGGGTCGATTTCCCGTGGTCGATGTGGGCGACGATGCAAAAGTTGCGAATGCGATCTAGCTGCACGCGGCCGAAATCCCCGTAGTTCCGAACGTTGGACGAACGAAAAGCGTCGCTTGGCGAACCCTGAAAGATAACCGGCTGGAGGGGTCGGATCAATTCGCGGGGGGAGGAACGAACGGGCGGAGAAGCGGCGGCGCGGCCGCGGGCCGGCCGGGGGGCCGGAGCGCGCCGCGCCCGGCCCCCCGGGCCGCGCTCAGCGGTGCGCGGTCGGGGGGTGCGCCTCCGCGCCGCGCCCGATCCGGCTCGCCACGAAGATGATCGCCGCCGCGACGACGCCGGTGCCGATGCCGGTCCAGATCCAGCGCATGGCCTCGGCGGGATCGTGACCCATGATCGCGAGGCCGTGGCCGACGAAGTACGGCACACCGATGACGCAGACGACGCCGAGGAGCGTGACGATGCTGGCCAGGAAAGACATGGTTCCTCCGGATCGTGAACCGGCGGCGGCGGCGCGCCGGCGCCGGGAGAATTCGCGGGCGATAGTATAGTGGCGACGCCGCGCGCGCACCACCGGTACGCGGCACCAAACTTCCGCTGCGCGCGCTACCGCCGCGCACGACCGCAACCCTCCGGGGCTGCGGCGGGTACAGAGCGTGGCCGCACGGTTGGTTGACCGTTGCGCGGGCCGAGAATACGTTCGCCGGAGTCCATGAGCACGATCCAGACGCAGACGGCGGCGCGGGGGCGCCGCCCGGACCTTCTCGACCCCCGGGAGCTGGCCGCTCTCGGCGGTCTCGAGTTCGTTTCCCGCGAGGTGGTCGAGGGTTTCCTCGCCGGGCTGCACCGATCCCCCCACCGCGGCTTCTCGGTCGAGTTCGCCGAGCACCGCATGTATCAGCCCGGCGACGATCTGCGCTACATCGACTGGCGCATGTTCGGCCGCTCGGACCGCTACTACGTGAAGCAGTTCGAGGAGGAGACGAACCTCCGGGCGTACATCCTCCTCGACGCCAGCGCCTCGATGGCCTGGAGCTCGCAGGACCTCCCACCCAAGCTCTGGTACGCCAAGCAGTTGGCCGCCTCGATCGCGCTGCTGCTGCTCCGGCAGGGGGACGCGGTCGGCATCGTCGCGTTCGACGAGGCGATGCGGGCGCACATGGCGCCGAAGGGCGGCCGGCGGCACTGGCACCAGTTCATCGACGCGGTCGGGCCGCTCGACGCCGGGGGGCAGACGGAGGCCGGATCGGCCCTGCGCGACATCGCGGGACGGCTGCGGCGGCGCGGGCTGGTGATCCTGCTGTCGGACCTGCTGGTCGACCCGGAATCGACGCGGCTGGCGATCCGGTTCCTGCGGCATCGCGGGCACGAGGTGCTCGTGTTCCACCTGATCGATCCGGGCGAGCGCGAGCTGCCGAGCGTGCGGGACGCGCGGTTCGTCGACCCGGAGACGGGCGAGGAGCTGCCGGTGAGCATCGCGGATCTGCGGGCGGAGTACCGGGAGGCGGTGGCGCGGGCCATCGACGAGTGGCGGAGCACGCTCGTGCCGCAGGGGGTGGACTACACGGTGGTCGAAACGGACCAGCCCATGGTGCACGCGCTGCGCGCCTACCTCCACAAGCGCGAGCGCCTGGGGTGACATGGGATTCCTGACTCCGCTCTTCCTGGCCCTCGCTGCGGGGATCGCGGTTCCGCTGATCCTCCACCTCTACCATCGGCAGCAGGGGCCGCGCGTCATCTTCCCCGCCCTGCGCTACCTGCGCCGGGCCGAGAAGGAGAGCGCCCGGCGCATCCGGCTCCGGCAGATCTTCCTGCTGGCGCTGCGCATCAGCGCCGTCGTCCTGCTGGCGCTGGCCGCTGCGCGGCCGTTCCTGCGCGCCGGCGGCGCCGGCCACGAGCCGACGGCCGCGGCCATCGTCCTGGACAACTCGATGAGCACCGGCCTCGTGCAGCAGGACCGTCGCGTGCTCGATACGCTGAAGCGCCGCGCGCTCGAGCTGCTGGCGCGCGCCGGCCCGGACGACCGCTTCTGGGTGATCCGCGCCGGCTCGCCCTGGGAGCCGGCGATCCCGGGCGATGCCGTCGCGGCCGCCAACCGGATCCGCGCCACCGAGGTCTCCGCCGGCCGGGCCGACCTGGCGGCCTCGCTCGGCCGCGCCCGCGCCCTCCTCGCCGGCGGCGCCGAAGGCCGCGCGACGGAGATCGAGCTGCTCAGCGACCTCCAGCAGACCGGGCTCCCCGCGCCGGTGCAGGCGCGGCGCGGCGATGCGCCCGTCGTCGCCTGGCTGCCGGGCACCGCCGTTCCGGCGAACGGCGGCGTCGTGGACGTCCAGGTGGGCGGCGGCCTGCCGCCCCGAGCCGGCGAGCGGTCCACGCTCGCCGCCGCGACCGGCGGCACGCGCGCCGATTCGGTCTCGGTGCGCCTCAACCTCGAGGGGCGGATCGTCGCGGCCGACAACGTCCCGGTCGGCGCGACCGCGATCCTGCCGGTGCCGGCCCGCCCCGCCGGGCTCGTCTGGGGGTCGGCCGAGATCGACCCGGACGCGCTGCGCGGGGATGATCGCCGCTTCTTCGTCTCGCGCGTCCAGCCACCGCCGGCCGTGGCGCTCACGCGCCCCCTCCCGTTCGTGGACGCGGCGCTCGGCGTGCTCGCGGATGCCGGGCGCATCCGGCGCGGCGGCCCCGGCGACGCGGACGTCGTCATTGCGCCGGCGGCCGTCGGCATCGAGGGGACGGGCGCGGGGCGTACGGCCGTCGTGCTTCCGCCGGAGTCGCCGCTCGAGCTGCCGGCCGCGAACCGCCGGCTGGAGGCGGCCGGCGTGCCGTGGCGGTTCGGTACGCCGACGGCCGGCGGCGAGTCGCGCTTCGCGCTCCCCGACTCGACCGACGCGCTGGCCCGGGCGCTCTCCCAGATCCGGGCCCGGCAGATCTTCCCGGTCCAGCGCGAAGGCGCCGCCGCCGGGGACACCGTGCTCGTGCGCCTCTCCGACGGCTCGCCCTGGGCCGTGCGCGGGACGCTGCCGTCCGGCGGCCGCTACATCCTCGTCGCTTCCCCGCTCTCCCAGGAGGCGACGACGTTGCCGACCTCCTCGGCGATGCTCCCGTTCCTCGACCACATCACCGGTCCGTGGGCCGCCGCCCAGGCGACGCGCGAGGAGTTCGAGCCGGGCGACCGCGTGCTCCTCCCCGCCGGCGCCGACGCGGTCCAGCGCCCCGACGGCGGGACCGAGAAGGTCGAGGGCGGCGAGTACGTCGCCCCGGGCGACGCCGGGATCTACCGCGTTCGGGCCGGCAACCAGGAGGTCCGCGCGTTCGCCGTGAACGCGCCGGCCGCGGAGTCGGACCTGGAGCGGCTCTCGGGCCGGCGCCTGCGGGCCGCCCTCCCCGGGTGGGATGTCGAGACCGCCGACGATCCGGCCGAGTGGACCCGCGACATCTTCCGGCACCGCTTCGGCCACGAGACCTGGCGCCCGCTGGTGCTGCTGCTCCTGGCCGTGCTGCTGGTCGAGGGACTCGTCGCGACGGCGGGCCGCGGCCGGACCCCGGCGGAGGCGGCCGCGCGCCGCCGCGGCGACGGCGCCGCCGGCGCGCCCGAGCCGGCACCGGCGCGCACGTCCATGGCCGCGCGGCCGGCGGATGCCGCCGCCGGCCGCGGCCCCGGCCCGGCCAGGGCGCCCGGACCCGGAGGACGGCGCTGATGCAGCCGATCCTGCTCGACGCGATGCGGCGCCAGCCCGCGTTCGGCGAGGTTCGACACCAACTGCCCACCGCGGGGGGCGCGATCCGTGTCGGCGGTCTGGCCGGCTCCTCCCCCGCCCTCCTGGTCGCCGCGCTCAGCGAGGCGGCGCCGAACCGCTTGTGGGTCCTCGTGGCCCCCGGCCCGCCGGAGGCCGAGGCCGCCGCGGCGGACCTCGAGGCGCTCCTCGAGGCCGGCCGCTCCGCCCTCTTCCCCCAGCGCGAGACGCTCCCCTACGAGGCGGCCGAGCACCACCTCGAGGTCAGCGGCCTGCGCGTCGAGGCGCTCGAGGCGCTCCTCGCCGGGCGCATCCGCATCCTCGTCACGACGCCCCGCGCGCTCCAGGAGCGCGCGGAGATCCCGGTCGGCCTGACCGAGCTGCGGCTCTCCCTCGCCGTCGGCGACTCGCTCCCCCTCGGCGACCTCGCCGCGCGCCTGGAGGAGCTCGGCTTCGAGCGCGCTCCGCTCGTCGAGGGCGTCGGCGAGTACGCGCAGCGGGGCGGGATCGTCGACCTCTTCGGCTTCGGCGCGCCCGAACCCGTCCGCATCGAGTTCTGGGGCGACGAGATCGCCTCGATCCGCGCCTTCGACATCCTCGACCAGCGTTCCACCGGCGAGCTGCGCCGCGTCGACATCCTGCCGGTCGACCTCGGGCGCGGCGCGGAGGAGGCGGACGGAGCCCGGCCGGCCTCCGCCTCGGCCGGCTCCGGCACGGCGCGCCGCTCGCTGCTCGACGTGCTTCCCCACGACACCGTGCTCGTCGAGCTGGCCGCCGGTACGGCCGAGGAGGACTTCCGCCGCGCCTGGACGCAGGTCCTCCACCTGCACGAGGCCGAGCGCCGCCGCGGCGGGCAGCCGGAGCCGCCCGCCAGCCTGTTCCTCCCGCCGGACGACGCCGTCCAGCGCCTGCGCGGCTTCGGCCGCATCCAGGTGGTCGGCCACGGCGACGTGGACGTGCGCTTCCGCGCCCGCGAGGTCGAGAGCATCGACCGGGACATGGAGACGCTTTCGGTCCTGCTGCGCACCGGCGCCGCCCGTGGCGAGCAGACGCTCATCCTGTGCGACAACGCGGGCCAGCTCGAGCGTCTCGAGGAGCTGCTCGGCGGGCCGCGCGGCCTGCCGCCGCGCGTGGCGCTCGGGCTCAACCCCGTCGCCCACGGCTTCGTGCTCGAGGGCGCCGATCCGTTCGTCCGCGTCCTGACCGACCACGAGATCTTCCGCCGCGACCGCCGGCTCCGCCGCGGCCGGCGCTTTCGCGGCGCCGTCGCCCTCGAGTCCCTCGCCCAGCTCCGCCCCGGTGACTACATCGTCCACCTCGACCATGGCATCGGCCGCTTCCGCGGACTCCAGAAGGTCCGCGTCGGCGACGAGGAGATCGAGGCGCTCGCCGTCGAGTACGCCGGCGGCGAGATCCTGCGCGTCCCCGTCTACCGCCTCGACCTCATCGAGCGGTGGGTGCCGGATCGCGAGGAGACGACCGCGCCGAAGCTGCACAAGATCGGCGGCAAGGCGTGGAAGACGCTGAAGGGGAAGACCGAGAAGGCGATCCAGGAGATGGCCGCCGAGCTGCTCCAGCTCTACGCGGCCCGCCAGATGGCCGAGCGCCCGCCGTTCTCCGCCGACAGCCGCTGGCAGAAGGAGATGGAGTCGGCGTTCCTCTACGAGGACACCCCGGACCAGCGGCAGGCCACGGCCGACGTGAAGCGCGACCTGGAGTCGCGCCACCCCATGGACCGGCTGCTCTGCGGCGACGTCGGCTACGGCAAGACCGAGATCGCGATCCGCGCCGCCTTCAAGGTCGTGCAGGACGGCAAGCAGGTCGCCGTGCTCGCCCCGACCACGATCCTGGCGGAGCAGCACCTCCACACCTTCCGTCAGCGGCTGGCCGGCTTCCCGATCCGCATCGAGTCGCTCTCGCGCTTCCGCACGGCGCGCGAGCAGACGCAGATCCTCGCCGCGCTCGCCGGCGGGGAGATCGACATCCTCATCGGCACGCACCGCCTGCTCGAGCCCGACATCGCCTTCAAGGAGATCGGCCTCCTCGTCGTCGACGAGGAGCAGCGCTTCGGCGTCAAGCAGAAGGAGCGGCTCAAGGAGCTGCGGCACAACATCGACGTGCTCACGCTGACCGCCACGCCGATCCCGCGCACGCTGCACTTCTCGCTCACGGGACTGCGCGACCTCTCGCTCCTCCAGACGCCGCCCCGCGACCGCATGCCGATCATCACCCACGTCCTGCCGTGGGTCGACGAGGTCATCGAGGACGCGATCCGCCGCGAGCTCGACCGCGGCGGTCAGGTGTTCGTCGTCCACAACCGCGTCCAGACGATCCTCCCCGTGGCCGAGCAGGTCCGCTACCTCGTCCCCGACGCCACCGTGGCGATCGCCCACGGGCAGATGCCGGCCACCGAGCTCGACGAGGTGATGACGCGCTTCCTCGAGGGCGAGGTCCAGATCCTGGTCACGACGGCGATCATCGAGAACGGCCTCGACGTCCCCTCCGCCAACACGCTCATCGTCAACCGCGCGGACCAGTTCGGCCTCGCGCAGCTCTACCAGCTCCGCGGCCGCGTCGGCCGCTCGCACCACCGCGCCTACTGCTACCTCGTCGTGCCCGAGGGCGTCAACGAGGAGGCCGAGCGCCGCCTGCGCATCCTCGAGCACTTCACCGAGCTCGGCAGCGGCTACGCCATCGCGCTCAAGGACCTCGAGCTGCGCGGCGCCGGAAACCTCCTCGGCTCCGAGCAGTCCGGCTTCGTCCATGCCGTCGGCCTCGACACCTACACGCGGCTGCTCGAGGACACCATCGCCCGCCTCAAGAACGGCGAGCAGAAGGAGGAGTACCCGCCGCCCGAGGTCTCCCTCGAGGGCGCCGCGCTCCTCCCCGACTCGTACGTGCCGGAGCCGTCCCAGAAGCTCCACCTGTACCGCCGGCTGTCCCGCATGGAGAACGCCGCCGAGGTCGCCGCGCTCCGCGCCGAGCTGCGCGACCGCTTCGGCCCGCCGCCTCCCGAGGTCCAGCGCCTGCTCGACGGGACCGCGCTGCGCCTCCTCGGCTCGCGCCTCGGGGTCGAGCGCATCCTGGTGCGCGAGGGCGAGGCGCGCCTCAACTTCCGGGCGGAGGTCACGCCCCGCCTGGCCGCGCTCCAGGGCCCGTTCCGCGACCAGCAGCTCGACGTCGAGGTGCGCCGCGCCGCGCCGCTCTCGATCGTGATCCGGCGCTTCGGCGCCGAGCCGCTGACCGGCACGCTCGCCGCGGCGCTCGAGCTGCTCTCCGCGGAGCGGGCGCGGGCGGCGTGAGCACCCGCGGCCGCGTGTGACCGCTGGCCGGGTCCGCGCCTCGGCCCGCGGCCGTCCGTCGGCCACGGCGCGCGGCGCGATTCCTTCAGACGGAGCGGTCCGGCCGGCTCCTCGAATGCAAGGAACGGCACGCGCCGGCGGACGCGCTCGGGGGAGTCGGATCGCGATGCCGCGTGGCGGAACCTCCTCCCCACGCTGGCGTAGCAAACAGCTCCAGATTAGGTTGCTCGGGCTGTACTCCCGAACAATCTCCTGAGGCTTTTTTTTGACCCGCTCGCGCAAGGTCCTTGAAGGAGACACGATGAGGAAGATCCTACCGCCCCTTGTCCTGATCGGCGCGCTCGCGTTCCCGGCATGCGACAGCTTCGGCCAGGCGATGACGGCCCACACCGACGTGGTCGCGCGGGCCGCCGGGCACGAGCTGTCCATCGACCAGGCGGCGTCGATCATGGGCACGAACCCGCGCCTGCCGACGAACCCGCAGGTCGTCGACGCGCTCGCGAACCTGTGGGTGGATTACACGCTGCTGGCGACGGCGGCGGCCGAGGATTCGACGCTCAAGTCGGTGGACCTGAGCGCGCTGGTCAAGCCGGCGGCGGACCAGGAGGTCGTCTGGAAGCTGCGCGACAAGGTGCTGCCGGCCGACACGACGATCAGCGACGCCGAGCTGCAGCAGATCTACGAGACGGAGAACCCGGCGCTGCAGGTTCGCGCGCGGCACATCCTGTTCCGGCTGCCGCCGGACGCCTCGCCGGCGCAGCGGGACAGCATCCTGCAGCTCGCGAAGGGCGTGCGCGCGAAGGTGGTGGCGGGCGGCGATTTCGGGGCGCTGGCCAAGCAGTACAGCGAGGATCCGGGCTCGCGCGAGCAGGGCGGCGAGCTGGGCTTCTTCGGCAAGGGGCAGATGGTCGGTCCCTTCGAGGAAGTCGCCTTCAAGCTGAAGCCGGGTGAGACGAGCGACATCGTGGAGACGCCGTTCGGCCTGCACATCATCCAGGTCGAGGAGCGCAAGGCGCCGCCGTTCGCGCAGGTGAAGGAGCAGTTCCGCCGCCAGGCGCTGTTGCAGCGCCAACAGCAGCGGGAAGAGGCGTACGTCAAGCAGCTCACGGACCCGAAGAACGTCAAGGTCGAGGGTGGGGCGTTCGACGTGGCGCGTGACCTGGCGAAGAAGCCCGACATGAAGCTCGGCGGCCGGGCGGCGGAGCGCGCGCTCGTCAGCTACACGGGCGGGAGCTTCACGGCGCAGGAGTTCCAGGCGCTGATGCGCTCGCTCCCGGGCCCGCGCCGCGAGCAGTTCTCGCAGGCGACGGACGACCAGCTCAAGGGCGTGATGGAGGGACTGGCCCGCAACAAGATCCTGGTCGAGGAGGCGAAGCGGCAGGGCTTCCAGCCGTCGAAGCAGCAGGCCGACTCGCTGACCAATGTGGCGCGCCAGCAGCTCGCGGGCGCCGTCGCGCAGGCCGGGCTGACCCACATCCAGCCCCAGAGCGGCGAGACGAAGCAGCAGGCGGTCGAGCGCAAGGTGAAGTCCGTGCTCGAGTCGGTCGTCAAGGGCGAGCAGAACGTGATCCCGCTCGGGCCCGTCTCGTTCGCGCTGCGGGAGCACTACGGCGCCGAGGTGTACGAGCGCTCGCTGCCGGCGGTGGTGACGAAGGTGGAGGCGTCCCGTCCGGCGCCGCCGGCGCAGCCCGGTCAGCCGGGCGTCCCCGGCCAGCCGCAGGTGCTGCCGGGCCAGCCGCCGGTCGCGGCCCCGGGCCAGGCGGCGCCGGCGCAGGCGCCGGCCGCGCAGCCGCAGCCCGCACCGACGAAGAAGAAGTAGGCGGGACGCCGCGCGGCGGACAGGAACACCCGCGTGGCGAGGGGATATTACCCGGGGGCCGGCGTCGACGCCGGCCCCATCCCTTTTTTCCGTCCGGATGGTTGACCGACCCATGAAGATCCGCTCCCACTCCGTGCTGGCCGGGCTGGCCCTCTCCGCGCTCCTGGGCGTCCGCCCGGCGGCCGCCCAGGAACCGACCTCGCCGCCGCCGACTCCGGCGCCGACTCCGGCGGCCAACCTGGCGCAGCCGGCTCCCGCCCAGCTCGTCGGCGGCGACACGGTCGGCCGGATCCTGGCGGTCGTCGGGGACAGCATCATCACCAACTACCAGCTGGAGGAGGACATCCTCCGCGTGCAGGCGCAGGCGGGGAGCCTCCCGCCCGAGGGGCCGCAGCTCGACGCGCTCCGCCGCCAGCTGCTGGACGCGCGGGTGAACGAGCTGATCCTCCTGCAGGCGGCGCAGAAGGACACGACGCTCAAGGTCAACGACGAGGACGTCAACAGCCGCGTCGAGCAGGAGATCCAGCAGCGGCAGGCGAACTTCCCGAACCAGGCGGCGTTCCAGCAGGCGCTTCGGGCGCAGGGAATGACGTTCTCCGAGTTCCGCGACATGCTGGTCGGTGACCTGAAGAAGAACCAGCTCATCCAGGGGTACGTCCAGAAGCTGCAGCGGGACCGCAAGCCGCCGAACGTCACCGAGGACGACATCCGGAAGTTCTTCGAGGCGCAGAAGCCGCAGCTCGGGCAGCGCCCGGCCACGGTCACCTTCAACCAGGTCGTGGTGGCGCCGCAGCCCTCGGACTCGGCGAAGGCGGCGGCGCGCGCCCTGGCCGACTCGGTCCTGGCGAAGGTGCGGGCGGGCGAGGACTTCGCGGCGCTGGCCAAGCGCTACTCGGCGGACCCGAGCAACAAGGACAAGGGCGGCGACCTCGGCTGGTTCCGGCGCGGCCAGATGGTGCAGGCCTTCGAGGACGTGGCGTACGCGCTCCGGCCCGGCGAGGTGAGCGGCATCGTCGAGACGCCCTTCGGCTTCCACATCATCAAGCTGGACAAGATCCGCGGCGCGGAGCGCCAGGCGCGCCACATCCTGATCCGCCCCGAGCTGACGGCCGAGGATACGGTGCGCGCGCGCCAGCGCGCCGAGGAAGCCGCCGCGCGGATGAAGGATGGCTCCATGCCGCTCGACTCGGTCATCAAGCGCTACAACGACCCGAGCGAGCAGCAGACGCGCGTCGGGCCGTTCCCCACGGACAAGCTGCCGAAGCCGTACGACCGGTACCTCGCCTCGGTCAAGGCCGGAGAGGTCGTGGGCCCCTTCCCGCTGACCGAGGGCGGCGATTCCCCGAAGTACGCCGTCGTGAAGGTCCAGGCGGTCACGAGCGCCGGCGAGTACACGCTCAGCGATCCCGACATCCACGAGCAGGTGCGCGAGCAGGTGGCCCGCAACGCGCTCATGGACGAGGTCATCAAGGAGCTGCGCTCCAGGACGTACGTCGACTACCGACTCAAGTAGCGCTGCGGCGCGGGAGCGGGGTGTGGCGCGAGGAGGCGACGGGCTGCGGCTGGCGGTGACGCTGGGCGATCCCCGGGGTATCGGCCCCGAGGTCGCCCGCAAGGCGGCGGACGCACTCCGCGCCGAGCCCGACCGGCCACGGCTCGTCTTCGTCGGCCCGTCCGGCACGGGCGCCGAGGCGGCCGCCGACGAGTTCATCGCCACGGGCGCGTGGACGCCCGGCGGCGCCGCGGCCGAGGCCGGGCGGCTCGCCGGCCTCGCGATCGAGCGGGGTGCCCGCCTGGCGCTGGCCGGCGAGGTCGACGGCCTCGTCACCGCGCCGATCGACAAGTCGGCGCTCCACGCCGGCGGCTACCACTACCCGGGCCACACCGAGATGCTCGCGCACCTGGCGGGCGACGTCGACGTCGTCATGCTCATGGACGCGGAGACGACGGGACTGGGCGGCCCCTTGCGCGTCGTGCTCGCCACGACGCACCTTCCGCTGGCTCAGGTCCCGGCGGCTCTCACGAGCGAGCTCATCGTCGCGCAGGCGCGAATCACGGCGGCCGGTCTCCGCGAGGGCTGGGGCATCGCGCGGCCGCGGCTGGCGGTGTGCGCGGTGAACCCCCACGCCTCCGACGGCGGCCTCTTCGGCGACGAGGAGGCGCGGATCCTCGAGCCCGCGCTGCGCACGCTGCGCGGCGAGGGCATCGACGCCGCCGGCCCGATCCCCGCGGACACCGTGTTCGTCCGCGCGATCCGCGGCGAGTTCGACGCCGTCGTCGCCCCCTACCACGACGTGGGGATGGCGGCGTTCAAGACGGCGGCCTTCGGGAGCGGCATCAACGTCACGCTCGGGCTCCCCTTCGTCCGCACGTCGCCGGACCACGGGACGGCGCTGGACATCGCCGGGCGGGGGATCGCCGACCCGGGCTCCATGATCGAGGCGCTCCGCCTGGCAGCGCGCCTCGCCTCGATACGCACGCAGGCAGCGACTCACCGGTAGGTCATGATCCGCCTCAGTCACGTCACGAAGGAGTACCCCCGGAGCGGGCGCGCCCTCGACGATGTCTCGTTCGAGCTGAGGAAGGGCGAGCTCTGCTTCCTCACGGGGCACAGCGGCGCCGGGAAGACGACGGTGCTCCGGCTGATCCACATGGCGGAGAAGCCGACGCGCGGCGAGGTGCGCGTGAGCGGCTACGCATCGACGCACATCCGGCCGAAGGACGTGGCGATGCTGCGGCGCAAGATCGGCTACGTATTCCAGGATTTCCGGCTGCTGCAGGATCGCACCGCGGCGCAGAACATCGGCTTCGCGATGGAGGTGACGGGCGCGCGGCCGGCGGTCATCCGCGCGAAGGTCGCCAGGCTGCTCTCGCAGGTCGGGCTGGCGAGCAAGGCGCAGGCGTACCCCGGTGAGCTCTCGGGCGGCGAGCAGCAGCGCGTGGCCATCGCCCGCGCGCTGGCACACGACCCGCTCGTGCTCCTGGCCGACGAGGCCACCGGCAACCTGGACGAGCGGGCGACGTGGGGCGTCTTCGAGCTGTTCCGGAGCATCAACGCCGCGGGCACCGCCGTCCTCTTCGCGACGCACGACCTGGATCTGGTGCGGAAGAGCACCGGCGCCCGGGTCATCGAGCTGGACCACGGACAGATCGTCTACGACTCCGCCACCGTACCCGCCTGAGCGATGACGTACTCCATCCGGGAGGCCCTCGCGGCGTTCCGCCGCGCGCCGGCGCTGGCCGGGCTGTCGGCCGCGCTGATCTCGCTCTCGCTCTTCATCGTAGGCCTGTTCGGCGTCATGGCGTTCAATCTCCGGCGCGCGGTGGAGCGCGTCGAGTCGCGCGTCGAGATCATCGCCTACCTGCGCGACGACGCCTCGCCGAACGCGGTCGCGCTGGCGCAGCACGAGATCGAGGCGTTCCCCGAGGTCCGCAAGGTCTATTACGTCTCGCGCGACGAGGCGCTCGAGAACGCGCGGCGCGACCTCGTCGAGTTCCGCTCCGTCCTCGCCGACCTCGACGCCAACCCGCTGCCGGCCTCCTTCGAGGTGCGGCTCCGGACCGGCCAGCAGGGCGCCGGCGCCGTGCGCGCCGTGGCCCAGCGCATCGCGACCTACCCGTTCGTCGAGCAGGTCTCCTACGGCGCCGACTGGCTGGACAAGGTCTACCTGCTGCGCCGCGTGGCCGGCGCGGCCACGGCGGTGCTCGGCGGCGCGTTCGCCGTCGTCGCCGCGCTCATCATCGGGGCCGCGGTCCGGCTCGCCATCTTCGCGCGACGGGACGAGATCGCCATCATGCGGCTGGTCGGCGCGACCGAGAGCTTCGTGCAGCGGCCGTTCCTGCTCGAGGGCCTGCTCACGGGGCTGGCCGGCGGCGCCATCGCGCTCGGCGCGACGTTCGGCCTCTTCCAACTGCTCTCCGGGACCGTGTTCGCGATGGAATGGATCCCGCTCGAGTGGATCGCCGTGGGGCTCGCGTTCGGCGGGCTGCTGGGCGTGGCCGCCAGCGCTCACGCCGTGCGGCGCCACCTGCGGGAGATCTGATGGGCCGCCGGTGGGTGCGCGCGGCTCTCCTCGGCGCGGCGCTCCTCGGCGTCGCCCGGCTTCCGCTCGCCGCCCAGCAGGACGGCCGCAAGGAGCTGCGTGAGAGCCAGCTCCGGCTCGACCAGATCCGCCAGGAGCGCGAGACGCTGCAGCGCCAGATGAGCGAGCTGCGGACCCGCGTCCACGACGTCTCCGGTGAGCTCGCCAACATCAACCGCCAGCTCTCGACGTCCGCCGGCGCGCTCAAGGAGCTCGACTTCCAGGCGCACACGGTCACGGCCAACGTCGAGGCCACGACACGCCAGCTCCTCCTGACCCGCGACAAGATGGCCGAGCGCAAGGCGGTCCTGCACGGCCGCCTCCGCTCGATCTACGAGCGCGGCCCGCTGCACGCGCTCCGCGTCCTGCTGAGCGCGCGCAACTTCGGCGACCTGCTCAACCGCTACAAATACCTCCAGCTCATCACGGTCTACGACCGGCTGCTCGTGCAGGAGGTCCAGGAGCTGAACCGGCAGCTCACGGCGCAGGACCGGGAGCTCCAGACCAGCCTCGCACAGCTCCAGGAGCTCCGCGACCAGAAGATGCGCGAGCTGCAGGAGCTGCAGGACCTCCAGCACACGCAGCGGCGCACGCTGTCCCAGTTCCAGGTCCGCACGCAGCGGGTGCAGAGCCGCCTGAAGCGGCTCGCGCAGGACGAGGCGCGCATCAAGAAGGTCCTCGCCGAGATCGAGCGCAAGCGGCGCGAGGAGGAGCGGCGCCGCGCCATCGCCGGCCGGGCGGCGCCGGGCGAGCGGAACCTCACGACGCGAGACCTCGGCGCGCTCGCCTGGCCGGTCGACGGCGAGCTCGTCTACCGCTTCGGCCCGGATCGCAAGCCGAACGGCGTCACGTTGCGCAACAACGGCATCGGCATCGCCGCCGATATCGGCACGCCCGTGCGGACCGTCGAGGCCGGCACCGTCGTGATGGCCCGCCCCTTCGAGGGGTACGGTCCGACGGTCATGATCAGCCACGGCGGCGGCTACTACACGCTCTACCTGTACCTCGGCGCGATCCGCGTCCGCGAGGGGCAGCGGGTGGCCAGCGGACAGGTCGTGGGCACCGTGGGCGGCGAGCGGACGCCCGAGGGCCCGCACGTCGAGTTCCAGGTCCGTGCGCCGGGGTCCGGCGGCGGCACGCCGGAGCCCGTCGACCCGCTCGGGTGGCTGCGCGCGAGGAGCGGCCCGTGAGCGCGCTGCCGCCCATCCGGGGCCACGAGGACGTGCGGGCGAGCCTGGCGCGCGCCGCGCGCGCCGGCGAGCTCCCCGGCTCGCTGCTCATCCATGGGCCCGCGGGCGTCGGCAAGCAGCGGCTTGGCCTCTGGCTCGCGCAGCTCCTGGCGTGCGAGCGCCCCGGCCCGGAGCCGTGCGACGCCTGCGCGTCCTGCCGGCTCGCGCTGCGCCTCGAGCACCCCGACATCCTCTGGTTCTTCCCGATCGCCCGGCCGAAGGCGTCCGGGAGCCCCGAGAGGCTCGCCGAGGCCATGGAGGAGGCGCGTGCGCAGGAGCTGGCCGCCCGCCGCGAGAGCCCCTGGCGGCGTGCCGCGCCCGGCGAGCCGCTCGGCCTGTTCCTCCCGCAGATGCAGACGCTCCGGCGCTACGCCTCGACCCGCCCCGCCATGGGCCGGCGCAAGGTCTTCCTCGTCGGCGACGCCGAGCTGCTCGTCCCGCAGGAGTCCAGCCCCGAGGCCGCCAACGCCCTCCTCAAGGTGCTGGAGGAGCCGCCCGCGGACGCCACGTTCATCCTGACCGTGAGCGACGCGGAGTCCCTCCTCCCCACCCTCCGCTCCCGCCTGTTGCCGGTGAGGCTCCGGCCGTTGCCCGACGCCGAGGTCGCGAGATTCCTCGCCGAGGAGCGCGGCGCGTCCCAGCGGGACGCGGCTCGGATCGCCCGGCTCGCCCAGGGATCGATCGGGCGCGCACTCGGCTTCTCCCCCGAGGACGGCGAGCCCGGCCCGCTCGAGGCGCTGCGGCAACAGGCGCTGGGGCTGCTCGAGGCGGCAAGCGCCGGCCCGGCCACGCGCCGCCTCGGCGCCGCGCTCGGCGTGGGCCCGGCGGGCGCGCGCGGCGCGTTCACGGACCTGCTCGAGGCCCTCTCGCTCTGGCTCCGCGACCTCGCCGCGACCGCCGCCGGCGCGCCGGACCAGGTCGTCGGCGCCGATGCGGCCGACCGCCTCTCCGCCCTCGCGAGCCGGCTCCCGGCGGCCGACCTGGCCGCCGCGAACGGGATCCGGCTGGTCGAGGAGGCCCGGGCGCTGGCCTATGGTAACGTCAATCCACAGCTCATCTTGGCCTGGCTGTTGCGCTCGCTCAACACCACCCTCGCCCCCCGCTGAGCCTTCCGTCCCGTGCCGGGGCCTAGTATCTTCGGCCGGATGTTGACCCACCAGGACGAGAGCGGGCGCCCGCGGATGGTCGATGTGGGCGCCAAGGCGGAGACGGAGCGGACCGCCGTCGCTGAAGGCGTCCTGGCCATGGCGCCGGCCACGCTGGAGCTGCTGCGGGCCGGCCGTACGCCCAAGGGCGACCCCCTCCTCGTCGCACAGATCGCCGGGATTCAGGCCGCCAAGCGGGCGGCGGAGCTGATCCCGCTCTGCCATCCCCTGTTCCTGACCAGCGTCGAGGTGAGCCTGGAGATCGACGACACGGTGCCGGGCGTCCGCGCCCGGGCGGAGACGCGCGTCGTCGCCCGCACGGGGGTGGAGATGGAGGCGCTCACCGCGGTATCGGTGGCGCTGCTCACCGTCTACGACATGGTGAAGGCGGTCGATCGGGGGATGGAGATCCGCGAGGTACGGCTGCTGCGGAAGGAGGGAGGCCGGAGCGGCACCTGGGTTGCGGATCGACCCTAGGGAGCGGGGGCGGGACCCGTCGAACCTCGGAAGGGTCCCGGAACGTGCACCAAGAGGTGCGACTATGGCGTCCACGCGATGGAGCTGGAAGACGGCCACGGAGGCGACGAAGCGGCCGGAGCATGATCGCAGGACGGCAGAGCCGGCCGCCTCGGCGCCGCGCCGGGCGTGGGGGATGGCACCGGGCTCGGCGCTGCGCATGCTGCTGCTCGGCGGGGTGACGTTCTTCTTCGGCGTCGCCGTCGCCTCGGGGCCGCGGCCCGTGCAGGCGAGCGGGGACGCGGCCAAGCGCGCATCCCGTGCGGAGCGCGAGGTGCGTGCCCGCGAGGGGGAGCTGGAGCTGGTGCGCCTCGAGCTGGCGCGCTCGAACGCCATCATGGAGCATTCCGCACGCTTCGCGATCCCGGCCGACCTCGCGGCCGAGATCTACGACATGGCCACGGCGGAGGGGATCGAGCCCACGATCGCCTTCCGGCTCGTGCGGGTGGAGAGCGACTTCACGCACAACGCCGTGAGCCCGAAGGGAGCGGTCGGCCTCACCCAGATCATGCCGAGCACGGCGCGGGAGCTGAACCCGAAGGTCCGGCGCGAGGACCTGTTCCATCGCGAGACGAACCTGCGCATGGGCTTCGCCTACCTGCGCGATCTGATCCGCGCGTACCGCGGCGATATCCGCCTCGCGCTCCTGGCCTACAACCGCGGTCCGGCCGTGGTGGACGCGATCCGCAAGCAGGGTGGCGACCCGGAAAACGGCTACGCCCGGGCGATCCTGGGCCCGCGACGCGTCGAGCCGCGGCCCACCCAGCCGCGGCGCTGAGCGAGGCGCCTCCCCAGGACGCATGCGGGGCCCGCGACCGGTCGGTCGCGGGCCCCGCATGCGTTCCCCCTCGGGCGGGGCCTAGCCGTCCGCCGGGAGTCCCGGATCCTCGACGCTCTCCAGCTCGTCCTCCGTGATCCCGACCACCTCCCCGTCGGCGAACTCGACGAGGTAGCCGTGGCGCGCCTCGGCGCTGTTCTCGGGCCCCCAGTTCCCGATGACCTCCCCCACTTGCCCGATGTAGCGGCGGGACTGCTCGTACTGCGGATTCGTGATCTTCACCCAATACATCGTCTCGCTCCTGCCGCGGGGGAACCATGCGGCGACCGGCCATGCAGGAGCCAGGCCAGGCCGCCGCCGGCGCTCAACCGCCCACCCGCAGCGCCTGCCCCGGCCGCAACCGGCTTCCGCTCAGGTCGTTCCAGCGCTTGAGCTGCGCCACGCTGACGTCGTAGCGGCGGGAGAGATCCCAGAGCGTGTCGCCCCGCCGCACGCGGTGCACCTTCCGGCTGGAGGCGCGCGCCATCCTGGCCCCGGCGGATCCCTTCGACCTCGACGCCGATCGCTCCTTCGCCGCCGTGACCTCGGCCAGCAGCGCCTCCCTGTACATGCGGGGGAACTCCGCCGTGAAGCGAGCACCGGCGCCGTCGGGGACCCGCACCTGCCACGAGCGCCCCGGCGGGGTCCGCCCCTTCACCAGGTGCGGGTTCAGCTCGTCGATCGCCGGCTCGGCCACGCCCGCCGCCTTCGCCACCACGCCCAGCTCCGTGCCGCCCGGCACCCAGACCGTGTCGCAGGCGAGCGGGTCGCGGTAGTCCACGTCGTCGAAGCCGTACTTCCACGGCTGCTTGGCGATGTGCCCCGCCGCGAGCATCAGCGGCACGTAGTTCCGCGTCTCCCGCGGCAGGTACGGCGCGATCCGCCAGAACGTCGAATCGTTCCCCCGCGTCCGCCCCGTCCGCTCCCTCAGGATCCGCTCCACGCGGTTCGGGCCCGTGTTGTACGCGGCGGCGGCCAGGTACCAGCTCCCGAACCGGTCGTGCAGCTCCTTCAGGAACCGCAGCGCGGCGTCCGTGGCCGCGAGCGGGTCGCGCCGCTCGTCCACGTAGCCGGAGACCTCCAGCCCCCAGATCCGCCCCGTCTCGGCGATGAACTGCCACATGCCCGACGCCCGCGCCTGCGAGTACGCCTTCGGCGAGAAGCCGCTCTCGATGAACGCCAGGTACACCAGATCCTCCGGCATCCCGCGCCGCCTCAGCTCCTGTCGGATCATCGGCGCGTACGTCCCCGATCGCTCCAGCCAGAGGCGCGTCCGCTCCTTGTTCTCCCCCGCCAGGAACTTCACCCAGTGCTCCACCCGGTCGTTGTACGTCACCGGGAGGTCCCAGTGGACGCTCGCGTCCGTGTCCTCCGACAGCAGCTCGTCCATCGGGCTCGGCTCCACCTCCTCGTCGCGGCCGACCGCCCACGCCGTCAGGAGCGCCAGGCTCGCCAGGACGAGCCCGAGAAGGAGCGCGCGCACGTGTTTCGTGAGTCCGTTCATCGCCTCGCGGGGTGGTGGTCCGTGGATCGGAGCGCGTGGGCGGCGGCCGCCGCGGGAACCGGCGTTCCGGGACGCAGCCGGGACGCGCCCCTCGAGGGGCACGACTCGCCTGATCGGCCGCACGCGCGTTGTCGGTGTGTGTCGTCAAAGCTAATGGTTCATTGATGTACCGTCAATGGTGACAACGAGTTCCGCGGCGAAAAATCGGAAACGTCTGTGGGGCGGCGGGCGCGAGGCGACGAGGCGGAGGTCGGGGCCGAATACGAAGCGGGGCCCGGACGACAGGCGTCGTCCGGGCCCCGAGCGGGCGCGGCCGGATCGTGGCGCTAGTCGGAGCTGACGTGGAGCTCGACGCGGTCGCCGGGCCGGAGCACGGAGCGGGCGGTCAGGTCGTTCCAGCGCATGACCTGGTCCGGCGTGCAGCCGTGCTCCCTGGCGATCTTCCAGACGCTATCGCCGGCCTGGACCTTGTAGACGACGACGTGGACGGCGGAGCGGGACGCGGTCGCCTTCCTCGATGGCGCGTCGGAGGAGACGAGGAGGCCGGGCCCGTCCGCCTTGCGGCGGGGGGCGTCGTCGTCGCGGGCGGCGACGGCGTGGCCGCGCCGGACGACGAGCTCCTGGCCGGGGTGGATGAGGGAGGAGCGGCCGAGGTGGTTCAGGTCGCGGAGCTCGGCGAGCGAGAGGTCGTGGTCGCGGGCGATGCCGCCCAGCGTGTCCCCCCGGCGCACGCGGTACGTACGCGTTCCAGAGGAGCCGTGCTCCGTCGCGTCCTTGCGGGGACTCTGGGGCGCGGCACCGGCGCCGCGGGCATCGCCCGCGTCCGCGTCGGTGGCGGCATCGTCGTCCGCGGAGCGGCTCGCGCGGCGCCCCGCCGAGGCGAGCGCCTTCGCCTGGCTGGCCGATGCGCCGGACCCCTTCCGGGCACTGGAGCCGGCGGCGTCGCCGCGGGGCCCGTCCGCCGAGGCGAGCAGGGCCGCCGGGAGGAGCGGGATCTCCAGATGGCGGCCGGTGGGCGCGCGCCGCTTGATGTGGTTGAAGCGCTTGATGGCGCTGACGCTCACGCCATAGCGCCTGGCGATCGCGGCGAGCGACTCGCCCCGGGCGACGACATGCTCGATGGGGTGGACGCGCTCCCGCGCGGGGATGGCGTCCAGCGCGGCGGCGAACCGGGCGGCGTGGCCGGCGGGGAGACGCACCTCGACGGTGCGGCCGGGAGGCGTGACGCCGCGGTAGAACTGGGGGTTGAGGAGCCGGACGTCGCTCTCGCTGACGTCGGCGGCCCGGGCGATGGCGGCGAGGTCGGTGGCGGAGCGGACGGTGACGACCTCGAACGTGTCGGGCGCCGGGAGGTCGAGCGTATCGAAGCCGAAGCGGCCGGGGTACTTCGCGAGGATCGAGGCGGCGAGGAGCTGGGGCACGTAGTTGCGCGTCTCGGCCGGCAGGATCGAGTCGATGCGCCAGAAGAGCGAATCGTCGCCCCGCGCGCCGCCGGCCACCTGCTCGAGCGCGCGGCCGACGCGGCCGGAGCCGGAGTTGTAGGCGGCGGCGGCGAGGTACCAGCTGCCGAACTCCTGGTAGAGGCCCCGGAGGTGGCGGACGGCGGCCTCGGTGGAGCGGACCGGGTCGCGTCGCTCGTCGATGTAGGTGCCGACCTCGAGTCCGGTCATGCGGGCGGTTTCCGCCATGAACTGCCAGATCCCCACGGCCTTGGCGCGGGAGTAGGCGTTCGGCGAGAAGCCGCTCTCGATGAGGGCGAGATAGATGAGGTCGCTCGGCAGGCCGTGCGCGGCGAGCTGCTCGCGGATGAACGGCTCGTAGCGGGCCATCCGGGTGAGCCAGATGGCGAAGCGGTCGTGGGAGCGCTGGTAGTACTCCAGCCAGTACCTGACCCGATCGTTGTACTGGAGCGGGAACCCGAAATCGGCCGCGTCGACGCCCTCGGGGAGCCCCAGGGCGACGTCGGCGACGCTGTCCGCGCCGGCGTCCGCCACCGAGTCGGGCATTTCCGCGTCCGCGACGACCGGCGTCTCGGGCGGCAGGTTGACGTTGGAGGGGGTCGGCGTCCCGGGGTGGGGCGCGCCCCCGGCGCAACCGGCCGCGAAGGCCGCCAGGAGCAGGGCGAGCGGTGCCCGATTCAGGAAATTCACGACGCTAGAACGCGGTGTTCAGGTAATTGCCGAGGATACGGTTAAGGGCGTTCAGCACCGCCATGCAGGCGGTGCGCAACGCGTCGTCCCCCATGAGGACGGCGCCGATGAGCTGCTGGCGCGAGCCGCTGACCCGGTAGAGGGACGCGACCATGATCTCGTGATCGAAGGCGCGCACCGGCTTGATTCCGGTGAGGCGGAGGCCCAGCTCGCCGTTGGAGGCGCGCGCGATGGCCTGTACCGTGGCGATGGCGGCGCCGCGCGTCTCCATGGGGAGCCCGGGCTCGGCGATCTCCTCGCCCACGAAGTCCTGGCCCTGCCATTCGAGCGTGACGCGGACCCGGACGCGGCCGTCCTCGGCTGGCGAGCGGGTCACGCCGACGAAGCGGGCGCGGTTGCGGTCGGGCTCGCCCGGCTGGCGGATGATGGCCACGCCCACGCTGCCGGGATCGAATCCGGCCTCGAGGAGGGCGTCCTGCGCGGCGCCCTCGAGGCGGAGCCGCCCCGCGTCCGGACGGCCAATGATCCAGACCTCTTCCCGGGCGGTGTCCAGGAGCACCCGCTGCGCGCCTTCGAGGGATTCGAGGCGCGATCGTAATGCCTCCAGCGCGCTCGTATCCATGGAGGAGAGGGAAGCCACGACGCTCGGCTCAGTCTTCGGGTGGACCCAGGGAGAGGGGACGCTAAGGTACCCGCAAACAAAAGGTGGTGTCAAGAAGGAGCCGCCCGCCGGCATTTTTGGGCAGGTGGCCCCCTCTCCTCCCGGTATCGTCCGCTCAGCGTCAGAACTTCAACAGGCCCCCTGCTCCCTTGACCGCGGCGAGCGCGGCGGGATCGGCGAATCCGACGGCGATCTCCTGCTCCTCGGCGAGGCGGATCATCGCCTCCACGACATCGACGCCGTTGCGCAGCTCGCCGCCGCAGTACGGGCACTCGCTGTCGGCTCGCGCCAGGAAGAAGCCGCAGCGCTGGCACTGCGAGCCGGCGCGGTGGAGGTCGCGGGCGACGATGAGCGTCTCGACCTTCCCCTCCTGCAGCTGCTCGAGCGTCTGGTGGATGCCGGCGGTGGCGAAATAGTTGTGGCGGACCCGGTCGGTGAGCACCTCGACGGCGCGGGTCTCGCGCCGTTCGTGCTGCTGGGCGAAGAAGGGGGCGAGGCGGTCGACGATGGCCGGCGCGCCGGCCTCGATCGGCGCGGCGGCCGTATGGACGACCTTCTCCTGGAGCTCGACCGTCAGGAAGGGGAGGAACCCCTTCACGTTCTCGTCCGTGCCTGCGAGCACGATGTGCTCCGGGCGGTGGCGCCGGCAGAACTCGACGGCCTCGGCGGCGAAGTCCTTGAAGAACTGGCGCGTCTCCTCAGCCTTCCACTTCTGGTACCCCTTCGCCGCCTCGCCCCCCGCCTGCACGGCGTGCCTCCTGGGCTCGTCCGGCTCCTTCTCGACGCGCTCCTCGGCGAGCAGCTGGCCGCAGCGGACGCTGAGCATGCGGAAATGCTCGCGGTCGACGACGAAGACGGCGTAGCGAGGGTTGCTCTCCACGACCTCGACGAGGGGGGCGATGATCGGCTGATCCGCGATCTCCATCCGGTTCTGGAGCGGCACGGGCAACTGGAGCGCCTCCTGCCAGTCGCCGCCCAACTCCGTGTAGATGGCCAGGCCCTTGTTCGCCTGGTCGAAGCTCTCGTCGATCCAGCGCTCCACGCGGTCGAAGGCGGCACCGATCTCGGTCACGTGGTGCGTCTCCCGCTCGCTGTCGAGCTCCGCGAAGCGTCCTTTCTCCTTGCTGAGGAAGACGGTGTGGCGCCGCTTGTTGTTCGCGTCGACGGCCATGTCGAGGAAGACCGACATGATCGGCCGGCGGCTCTCGGGCCGATGGATCAGGCGCTGGATGTCCTCGCGAGAAACCATGGGGAGTCGGGCTGGGGTGAACGTCAGGGCCTGTGTCGGCGGCGTTCGAGGGCGCAAGGAGCGTGCCCTGTGAGCTCCTGGCGAGGACCAGGCGAGGCGTAGGGGCGGGGTGGTGGGCGGGACGGCGGGGCACCGCGCGGCGGGCCGGGGGCCGCCGTTCGCGGCGGCGCCCCGGCCCGAGCGGCTACAGGTGGTAGTTCGGCGCCTCGCGCGTGACCGCGACGTCGTGCGGGTGCGACTCGCGCAGGCCGCCGCTGGTGATGCGCACGAAGCGGGTGTTCGTGCGGAGCTCCTCGATCCGCGGCACGCCGCAGTAGCCCATGCCGCTGCGGATCCCGCCGACGAGCTGATAGATGACGTCGGAGACCGGACCCTTGTAGGGGACGCGGCCCTCGATGCCTTCGGGGACGAACTTCCGGCCGTCGCTCCCCTCCTGGAAGTACCGGTCGGCCGAGCCCTGCTCCATGGCGGCGAGCGAGCCCATGCCGCGCACGGTCTTGTAGCGGCGGCCCTCGAGGAGGAAGCTCTCGCCCGGGCTCTCCTCGGTCCCGGCGAGCATCGAGCCCATCATGACGGAGTGCGCGCCGGCGGCGAGCGCCTTCACGATGTCGCCGGAGTAGCGGATGCCGCCATCGGCGATGATCGGTGCGCGCCCCTCGACGCCGCGGACGGCCTCGAGGACGGCGGTGAGCTGCGGCACGCCGATGCCCGTGACGACCCGGGTCGTGCAGATGCTGCCGGGCCCGATCCCGACCTTGACGGCGTCGGCGCCGCGGTCGACCAGCGCGGCCGCGCCCTCGGCCGTGGCCACGTTGCCGGCGATGAGCTGGACGTCGGGGAAGCGCTCGCGGGCCTGGGCGAGCGCGTCCAGCACGCCGAGCGAGTGGCCATGGGCGGTGTCGATGACCAGGACGTCGACGCCGGCCGCGACCAGCTCGGCGGCGCGCTCGAGGTCGCGGGGCGTGGTGCCGATGGCGGCGCCGACGCGGAGCCGGCCATGCTCGTCCTTGCACGCGTTCGGGTACTGGCGCCGCTTGAAGATGTCCTTGACCGTGATGAGCCCCCGCAGCTTGCCGTGCTCGTCGACGACGGGGAGCTTCTCGATGCGGTGACGGTGGAGGACGCGCTCGGCGTCCTCGAGGGAGGTGCCGACGGGCGCGGTCACGAGGCGGTCGGCCGTCATGACCTCGCGCACCGGCCGGTCGAGCTCGCCCTCGAACATCAGGTCGCGGTTCGTGATGATGCCGACGAGCCGGCCGGTCCCGTCCACGACCGGCACGCCGCTGATCGAGAACTGCTCCATGAGCCGGAGCGCATCGCGGATCGGCCGCTCCGGACCGACGGTGATGGGGTTGAGGATCATGCCGCTCTCGGAGCGCTTGACGCGGTCGACCTCGGCCGCCTGCCGCTCGACGGGCATGTTCTTGTGGATGATGCCGATCCCGCCTTCCCTCGCCATGGCGATGGCCATGCGCGACTCGGTGACCGTGTCCATCGCGGCGGCGACGAGCGGGATCGGCAGCTCGATCTTGCGGGTCAGCCGTGTCGTGACATCGGTGTCGCGCGGGTGCACCTCGGAGAACTGGGGCAC
This sequence comes from Longimicrobiales bacterium, assembly GCA_035715725.1. Classification (GTDB taxonomy): domain Bacteria; phylum Gemmatimonadota; class Gemmatimonadetes; order Longimicrobiales; family RSA9; genus JADGGV01. The sequence continues at coordinate 36,452 of DASTKT010000082.1, forward strand.
CAGCAGGACATCGTCGAAGGTGAGGGCGTCGCCCAGGATCCGGGGATGGTCGCGCTGGGTCATGGCCTCCGCCTCCAAATACGAAACGCCCGCCGGCCGTGAGCGCACATCACGCTCGGGCCCGCGGGCTTGCGGTGAAAATCGATGCATGGTCCTTCCATGAGGTACGATATCGCGGCCGGTCCGCGGCCGTCAAGCCGCGACGTCGCCCCGCTCACGCCTCCTCCACGCGGCCGCGCAGCACGCGGCGGATCGGGCCGGGCACGAGCGAGGCGAGATCGTCGATCCCGTCGAGAAGGATGGAGAGCGCGCGCTGCGGCCCATCCCAGTGCTCGGCGACGATGTCGGGCCCGGCGTTCGCGACGAGCCGGCTCAGCACGAGGCCGAGCAGGTAGATGTCGTCCACCATGCCGAACAGGCCGAGCACGTCCGGGATGAGGTCCGCCGGCATCAGCACGTACGCGACGGCGAGGCCGACGAGGGCCTTGTCGACCCGGGAGATGCGCGGGTCTCGCAACAGCCGGACGAGGAGACGCAGGAACCGAGGGAGCTGGCGTAGCACGGCCGTGGCCGCGCCGCGGGCACGGCGCCGGCGAAGCGCTCGAAGCGACGGCATCCCTACTCCCCCGCGGCGCCGGGGCGGGGCTGCTCCGGCGTCCCGGCGTCGGCCGAGGCGGTGGGCGCATCCGGGTCCGGCGTGGCCCGGATCGTCGAGGCCGGCGGCGTCGCGGCGCCGGGCGCGGACGGATCCGGGACCGCCGGCGGCAGCGCCGCGGCGGCCGCGGAGGCGGCCGGCCGCGCCGGCGCCTCGCTCGAGAGCAGCTCCTTGCCGGTCTCGACCACGCCGTCCACCACCCCGAGACCCGCTTCCACCACGCCATCGACCACTTCCCGCCCGGCTTCCATCACCTTGCGCGCCGTGCCGAAGAGCCCGACGGCGCCGCGGATGTACTGCGGCGCCAGCGAGCGCATGCGCAGCCTGTCCTCGAGCCGCTCGGCGAAGCGCTGCAGCCCGGTCGGCTCCGGCGCCTTCCCCTTGGCGTACTTGGACTCCAGGAACTCGATGAAGTCGAGGACCTGGTACAGCTGCTCGTCGGGAAGCACCTGCAGCTTCCGCCAGAGGCGCTCACGGGTGATGTCGTTCATACCCACCTTAGGATGCGCTGGAGCCCGGCGCGGCCGATGCGCCCCGGGCATGCTCGGATCCGTGTTCCATCGTTCCCTGGCCCTCCCCGCCGGTACACGGCGATCCCGGCGCCGGGTGCGATCGACGTTCTGGTACCTCCGATGATACCCACGAGTGCCGCCGACGTGACATAGGCCGTCACGAGCCGCAGGCGCGGGGCGCCGGCCTGCGCCCGGGCTCGGCCGAGAGCTGCAGGCGGTCGAGAAGCGCCGGCGTGGCGACGACGCCACCGACCGGGATCGGGGGCGGCGCGCCGGCGCTGACAGCCCCACCGTCGCGGATCCAGAGCCCGTCGCTGCCGGGCCACGCCCGGGCCTGCACGCAGCCGCGGTCGGCGCCGAGCACGAAGAAGGCGGTCGCGAGCGCCGCGGCGGCGAGACCGGTCGGCGCGACCGCCGTGGCGCTCGCGCTGCCGGTCGGAGGCGCACCCGTGCGAGGATCCACCGTGCGCGAGTGCCGCTCTCCGCCCCCCGCGAGCCCCTGCCGATCATCGGCCGTCGTGGTCACGGCGCCGCTGTCGAGCGTCACTACGCCCAGCACCGCATCGGGGTTGCGGGGGTCCAGGATCCCGACGCCCCAGGCGCCGGTGCCCGGCGGCGGCGGCCCGAAGACGAGCACGTTCTCGCCGACGTCGATCATCCCGCGGTCCAGCCCGGCGCCGCGCATGGCCGCGGCGGCGCGGTCCAGGGCGTACCCGCGTGCGAGCGCGTCGACGTCGAGGCGCATCCCGGGAAGCGGCAGCCGCACGCTCCGTGTGGCGAGGTCGAAGCGGACCCGGCGCCAATCGACGAGCGCCCGGGCGGAATCGAGCGCCGCCCGCGGCGGGCGCTCACCCCGGCGGTCGTAGCCGGACCACAGATCGGCCAGCGGAGCGGCGGTCGGATCGACGGCGCCGCCGGTGGCCTCGGCGTAGCGGAGCGCGGCGGCCAGCACCTCGGCGGTCTCCGGGGAGACGACCGTCGCCGAGTCGGTACCGGCCCGCCGGTTGACGCGGGCGATCTCGCTCTCCGGCCGGCCGGCGGTCACGAGCGAGTCGACGCGCCCGACGGCGGCGCGGCCGGCCTCGAGCGCGCGGGCCGCGAGCGCCGTGTCGCCCTGCCAGACGCTGATCTCGAGTGTCGTGCGCATGGCCGGCCACGAGCGCGTCGTCGGCGGCACGATGCTGTCGAGGTCCGCCGGGCCGCTCCGGCCGCCGCCGGCCGCGACGCCGGCCGGCCCGACCGTGTGGCGGTACGCGCCGCACGCCGCGGCGGACGCCAGCAGGAGCGCGGCCGGCACGGCCCGCCCGAGCAACGCTCTCACTCCGATTCCTCCCCGGGGCGCCGGCGGTCGGGCCGGTGCCTCTGCATGCCGCGGATCCCGGCGGCGCGGCCCGCGCCGCCGGACGAACCTGGACTTTCCGGCCGCGGGCGCGGTCGCGCAAGCGGGGCGGCGGGGGCGGCGGCGCGCCGGTCGGCGATGCGCCGCCGCGGCGGGCGCGCCCAGCCGCCGCGGGCGGAGATCGGGCGCCGCGGTGGTGGCGCCTGGCATGCCGCGGCGGCCGGAGATCGAGCGCCGCGATCGGATCGATCCGGCACCGCCTCCGGCGCCGCCTCGGCTTGACACGACCCTACGCGCGCGTAGGTTACGGGCGCGTGGAGGCTCCCCCTGAACGACGGATCCGACTGACGCTGCACTATGACGGTTCGGCGTTCTTCGGCTGGCAGGCTCAGCCGGACGCGAGAACGGTGCAGTCCGAGCTGGAAGCGGCGCTTTCCCGGTTGGCGGCGCGGCCAGTCGCGGTCATCGGGGCGGGGCGCACGGACCGCGGGGTCCATGCCACGGGCCAGGTCGCCTCGGCGGTGATGCCGGGCAAATGGGCGCCCGCCGCGGTGCGGCGGGCGCTCAATGCCATTCTGCCCCGGGACATCTGGATTGCGGCGGCGGACGAGGTGCCGCTCTCGTTCCATGCCCGCTACGACGCCGTGGCGCGGGAGTACGAGTATCGCGTGGGGACGGCGGAGCGCTCGCGCTCGCCGTTCCTGCGCCCCTACTGCTGGGCGCTGGCGGAGCCGCTGGACGCGGGGCTGCTGGCGCTGGCCGCGGAGCCGCTCGTCGGCGACCGTTCGTTCCGGGCGTTCGCGAAATCGGGCCAGCCGGAGCGCGGCGAGCGCTGCTCGGTGGAGGTGGCCCGGTGGCGGGAATGGGAGGCGGGCTTCGTGCTGGAGATCCGGGCGAACCGCTTCCTGCACCACATGGTCCGTTACCTGGCCGGCACGATGGTGGACGTGGCGCGGGGGCGGCGGCCGGCGGAGGACATGGCTCGGCTGCTGGCGAACGAACCGGCGGTGGAGACCTCGCCGCCGGCGCCGCCGGAAGGATTGTTTCTCACGCGGGTAGTTTACTGAGGCGCGGCCGTCGGCCGCGGGCGAGCACGGCGGTCTCGCTCCGCGCCCGATGTGCCGGCAACCGGAGGGGCCATGAAGCTGTTCATCGATTCTGCGGACCTGGGTGAGATCCGGCGCGCCGTCGATGCCGGATTGATCGATGGCGTGACGACGAACCCGACGCTGCTCGCGAAGTCGGCGGGCGCCGACGTCAATCCCCGGGAGATCCTGAAAGAGATCACGCGGATCGTGCCGGGCGACATCAGCGCCGAGGTGGTGGCGACGTCGACGGAGGAGATGCTGCGGGAGGGGCACGAGCTGGCGAAGATCGCGGACCACATCGTGATCAAGGTGCCGCTGACGCCGGACGGGCTGGCGGCGTGTCGGAAGCTCCGCGCCGACGGCATCAAGGTGAACGTGACGCTGTGCTTCTCGCCGACGCAGGCGCTGCTCGCGGCGAAATCGTTCGCCACCTACATCTCGCCGTTCGTCGGCCGGCTGGACGACGTCTCGTCGAACGGGATGCTGCTGATCGAGCAGATCGTGCAGATCTACGAGAACTATGCGTTCGAGACGCAGGTGCTGGTGGCGTCGGTCCGGCACCCGGAGCACATCGTGCAGGCGGCGCTGCTCGGCGCGGACGTGGCGACGGTGCCGGGGAAGGTCCTGTTCCAGCTCTTCAACCATCCGCTGACGGACAAGGGCCTGGAGGGGTTCCTGGCCGACTGGAACAAGCTGCCGCAGGACCGGAGAGGGATCTGAGGTGAACGTTCGTCGCCTGGTCGCGCCCGCCTGTATCCTGGCCGTCACGTTCGCCGCGGCGGTCTGGGCGGGGCACGCCCCGCCGGGAGTGCGGAGCCAGCCGGAGATCGCGAAGGCGGCGCCGGTGGTGGCCCGGTGGGAGCCGCCGGTCGCGCAGGAGGACGGCATCGCCCAGGCGCAGGCGCAGCTCACGGCGACGCGCACGAACGCGATCGTGCAGGCGGCGCGGCGGGTGGCCCCCTCGGTGGTGAGCGTGAACATCACGCGGCACGAGGCGGTGCAGCCGCGGACGTTCTTCGAGGGGTTCTTCGTGCCGCCGGGCACGGAGCAGGAGGTGCAGGGCCTCGGCTCGGGGGTCATCATCCGCACGGACGGGCTGATCCTGACGAACGAGCACGTCGTGCGCGGCGCGGACCGCGTCGTGGTCACGCTGCCGGACGGCCGCCAGTTCCAGGGGAAGGTGCTGGGCGTGGACGAGGTCACGGACCTGGCGCTGATCCGCATCGACGGCCGGGATCTCCCGGTGGCGCCGCTCGGGAACTCCGACTCGTTGATGATCGGCGAATGGGTCGTCGCCATCGGCAACCCGTTCGGCTACCTGCTCTCGAACACGGAGCCGACCGTGACCGCGGGCGTCGTGAGCGGCGTCGACCGCAACATCATCGGCCGCGGGCAGGGCGAAGGCGACGACCGGGGCTACTACCTCGACATGGTGCAGACGGACGCGGCGATCAACCCGGGCAACTCGGGGGGTGCGCTCGTGAACGTGCTCGGCCAGGTGGTGGGGATCAACTCGTCGATCCTGTCGCAGAGCGGCGGCAGCGAGGGGCTCGGCTTCGCGATCCCGATCAACCGCGCCCGCCGGATCGTGGGTGACCTGCTGGCGTACGGCCACGTGAAGCGCGCCTGGGTCGGCATGGAGCTCGAGGAGCCGCAGCAGCGCGCGTGGGGCCAGCCGCGCTACGTCACGATCTCGCACGTGGCGCCCGGCTCGCCGGCGGCGACGGCGGGACTGAAGGAAGGGATGATCGTCTCCGCGGTGGCGGGCCGACCGGTGCGGACGGCGCTGGACTGGGAGGCGCGCGTGCTGGATGCGCGCATCGGGCAGCCGCTCGTCATCTCGGCGGGCGCCACTCCGCCGGGCGCCTCCTTCACGGTCGTGCCGCGGGACCTGCCGTCCATGACCGCGGAGCGGGTGCGCGCGCTCTCCGACTTCGAGTTCGTCACGGTCACGCCGAGCATCCAGGCGGAGCGCGGGCTCGAGAGCGCCGAGGGCGCGCTCATCGTCGACCTGTCCGAGAACGCGCACGACATCGGGCTCCAGGAAGGCGATGTCGTCCTCCAGATCAACCGGTATCCGGTCCTGAAGGCCGACGACGCCGCGACGCTGCTCCGGCGCTTCGCGGGGCGGGGCCCGATCCGGATGGTGATCGAGCGTGACGGGCAGTTGATGTCCATCTCCTTCTACGTGGGCTGATGCCGGACGAGCGAACGTTTCCCGCCTTACCCGAGACGTACCAGAACCCGCTCACGGGGCGGTACGCTTCGGCCGAGATGAGCCGTATCTTCTCTCCCGCCTTCAAGTTCCCGACATGGCGTCGTCTCTGGCTGGCGCTCGCGGAAGCGGAGCGGGAGCTGGGCCTGCCGATCCCGGCCGAGGCGATCGAGGCAATGCGCGCCCACCTCGACGACGTGGACCTGGGCCGCGCCGCCGAGCTCGAGAAGCGCTTCCGCCACGACGTGATGGCGCACGTCCACCTGTTCGGCGAGGCGGCGCCGGCGGCGCGCGGTGTGATCCACCTCGGCGCCACGTCGGCGTACGTCACGGACAACACCGAGCTGCTGCAGCACCGCGAAGCGCTGGAGATCGTGCGCCGCCGGCTGGTATCGTCGATCGCGGCGCTGGCGGCGTTCGCGCGCCGGTGGAAGGATCTGCCGACGCTCGGCTACACGCACTTCCAGCCGGCGCAGCCGACCACGGTCGGGAAGCGGGCCACGCTGTGGATCCAGGACCTGCTGCTCGACCTCGAGGAGGTCGAGCACCGGCTCGAGACGGTGCGCTTCCGCGGCGTGCGCGGGACGACCGGCACGGAGGCCTCCTTCCTCGAGCTGTTCGGCGGCGACCACGAGAAGGTCCGGGAGCTGAACCGGCGCATCTCGGAGAAGATGGGCTTCGACCGGCTGTACGCGGTCACCGGGCAGACGTACCCGCGCAAGAGCGACTACGCCTATCTGGCCGCGCTGGCGGGGATCGCGGCGTCGGCGTCGAAGCTCGCCTACGACCTGCGGCTGCTGGCGCACCTGCGCGAGGTGGAGGAGCCGTTCGAGGAGGAGCAGATCGGCTCCTCCGCCATGGCCTACAAGCGCAACCCGATGCGCTCGGAGCGGATCGACGCGCTGGCGCGCCACGTCATCACGCTCACGATCGACCCGGCGTTCACGGCCGCCACGCAGTGGCTGGAGCGCACGCTCGACGACTCGGCGAACCGGCGCATCGCGATCCCCGAGGCGTACCTGACCACGGATGCGCTGCTGCTCCTGGTGCACAACGTGGCCGGCGGCCTGGTCGTGCGGCCGGCCGTGGTGCGCCGGCACCTCGAGGAGGAGCTGCCCTTCATGGCCACGGAACCGGTGCTGATGCAGGCGGTCAAGCGCGGCGGCGACCGGCAGGCGCTGCACGAGCGGATCCGGCGGCACTCGGTGGCCGCGGCGGAGCGGCTGAAGGCGGGCGAAACGAACGACCTGGCGGAGCGGATCGCGGCGGACGCGGACTTCCTGCTGAGCCGCGAGGAGGTGCAGGCGGCGCTCGACCCGATGCGCCACGTCGGGCGGGCGCCGCAGCAGGTCGAGGAGTTCCTGGCCGAGCAGGTCGAGCCCGTGCTCGCCCGCTACGACGTGGAGGAGCCGGTACCGGAGCTGCGCGCATGAGCCCCGCGGCCGCCATCGCGCGGACCGAGCTGCCGTTCCGCCTCGCGGCGCGCGGCAAGGTCCGCGACGTCTACGACGTGGGCGGGGACCGCCTGCTGATCGTGGCCACGGACCGGATCAGCGCGTTCGACGTCGTCATGGCGGAGCCGATCCCGCACAAGGGAGAGGTGCTGACGCAGGTGACGGCGTGGTGGCTGGAGCACCTGCGCGAGCTGGGCCCGGACCACCTGATCGCCACCGACCCGGACCGCATCGTGGCCGAGGTGCCGGGGCTCGCCGCGACACGGGCGGTGTGGGCGCGCCGCGCCATGCTGGTGCGGCGCACGGTCCCCTTCCCCGTCGAGTGCGTGGTCCGCGGCTCTCTCTCGGGCTCCGCGTGGAAGGAGTACCGGCAGACGGGCACGCTCGCGGGCGAGCCGCTCCCGCCGGGCCTGGTCGAGAGCGCACGGCTCGACCCGCCGATCTTCTCGCCGGCGACGAAGGCGGAGACCGGGCACGACGAGAACATCACGTTCGACCAGATGCGCGGGCTGATCGGGGCGGAGGCCGCCGCGGAGCTGCGCCGCCGCAGCCTGGCCATCTACCAGCGCGGCCGCGAGCTCGCGGAGCGGGCCGGCATCATCATCGCCGACACGAAGTTCGAGTTCGGCCGGCTGCCGGACGGGCGGATCCTGCTCATCGACGAGGTGCTGACGCCCGACTCCTCACGCTTCTGGCCGCGGGAGACGTACGCGCCGGGCGGGCCGCAGCCCTCGCTCGACAAGCAGCCGGTGCGCGACTACCTCGAGGGGCTCGTGGCGCGCGGCGCCTGGAACAAGGAGCCGCCTCCGCCGCCGCTCCCCGAGGACGTGGTGGCGGCGACGTCGTCGCGCTACCGCGATCTCTTCCGCCGCCTGACGGGCGTGGAGTTGGAGAAGTACCGGCCGCCGGACGGCGCCGCGGAGGGTGCGTGAGCGATGGCCACCGGCGCGCCGCTCCTCGTCGTGGCGGCGGTGGCGCTCGCGGTGGCGTGCTGCGCCCTCGCCTCGATGGTCGGAAGTTGGGCGCTCTGGCTCGGCGGCTACGGGCTGGCGGTGGTGGCGCTGATCGTGGCGGTCCTCTTCCGGGGGTGAGCCCTTGAACACCCGGCTGAACACGCGGCTCCAGCGGGGCGTCATCATCATCCCGAACGCCTTCACGCTCGGGAACCTCTTCTTCGGCGTCTGGGCGATCGTCTCGGCCTCGCGGGGCGCGTTCGAGTTGTCGGCCTGGCTCATCATCCTGGCCGGCGTCGCCGACATGATGGACGGGCGCGTGGCGCGGGTCACGAAGACCGGCAGCAAGTTCGGCGAGGAGCTGGACTCGCTGGTCGACGCGATCAGCTTCGGGGTCGCGCCGGCCTTCATCATGTACCACCTGTTCCTGGCGCGGGAGCACTGGGCGTGGGTGGCGGCGTGGTTCTACATCGCCGGCGCCGTCGTCCGCCTGGCCCGCTTCAACGTGGAGCAGGCCGGGCACGCGAAGGTGGCCTTCCACGGCCTCCCCTCCCCCGCGGCGGGGATGACGCTGGCCTCGTTCTACCCCTTCACGCAGACCACCTTCTTCCAGCAGAACCTGGCGGGACTGCCGTGGCAGCAGATCATGACCGCGCTGACGGTCATGATCAGCATCCTCATGATGAGCCACGTGCTCTACCCGGTGGTGCCGAAGTTCGGCCTGCGCTCGGCGAAGGGGATCCTGACCGGGCTGGTCATGCTCGCGTGCCTCGTGGCCGCGTTCACGGTCCCGCGCCTGTTCTTCTTCCCGGTGCTCGTCGCCTACATCGCCTACGGGATCCTGAAGGCGCTGGTGCTGGGCTTCCTGGACCGGCTCCCGGACGAGGACCTGCTCCTGGACGTGGAGGGGGGCGACGAGGCGGGCGCCGAGCTGCGCTACATCGACTACGACGAGCTGACGCCGGGGCGCCGGCGTGCGAGGAACCCGTTCCGCCGGCGGCGCCGCGGCGCCGCCGGCCCGACGGACGGGGCAACCCAACGGGAGGATGAGGAGTGAGTCGCTATATGATCGACGTCCGGATCACGCCACGGGCGGGGATCCTGGATCCGCAGGGCAAGGCCGTGGCCAACGCCTTGCGCTCGCTGGACTTCGAGGGCGTGGACGACGTGCGGGTGGGCCGGCTGCTGCGGCTCCGCCTGGCCGCGCCCAGCGCGGAGGCGGCGAGCGAGATGGCGGACGCCATGTGCCGCCAGCTCCTGGCCAACCCCGTGACCGAGGACTACGACATCCAACTGCGGAGCGAGAGCTGAGATGCGCGTCGCGATCGTGACCTTCCCCGGCTCGAACTGCGACTACGACTGCTACAAGGCGGCGCAGGAGGTGCTCGGTGCCGAGAGCTACTACGTCTGGCACCGCGAGCACGACCTGCAGTCCCCGGACGTGGTGGTGCTCCCCGGCGGCTTCAGCTTCGGCGACTACCTGCGGGCCGGCGCGATCGCCCGCTTCTCGCCGATCATGCGCGAGGTGCGGGCGTTCGCCGAGGGCGGCGGCCCGACCCTCGGCATCTGCAACGGCTTCCAGATCCTGTGCGAGGCCGGGCTGCTCCCCGGCGCGCTGATCCGCAATGTCTCGCTGCAGTTCCGCAGTCAGCCGGTCTATGTCCGCGTCGAGAACACGGCGACGATGTTCACCTCGACGTACACGCCGGGACAGGTGCTGCAGATCCCGATCGCTCACGGCGACGGGAACTACGTGGCCGAGGATGCGGCGCTCGAGCGGCTCGAGGCGGAGGGCCGCGTCGTCTTCCGCTACGTGGACGAGAGCGGCGACGCGACGAGCGCGGGGAACCCGAACGGCTCCGCGCGCAACATCGCGGGGATCGTGAACGAGGCCGGCAACGTGCTGGGGCTCATGCCGCACCCGGAGCGCGCGGTGGACGCGCTGCTCGGCTCGGCGGATGGGCGCGGCGTGTTCGAGTCGGTGGCGAAGGCGCTGGCGGGGGTGGCGCGATGAGCGCCGTCGAGCCCCGCGCCGGCGATCCCGCGATCACCCCGGAGATCGTCCGCGAGCACGGCCTCTCCGGCGACGAGTACCGCCTGATCCTCGACATCCTCGGCCGCGAGCCGACCTGGACGGAGCTGGGCGTGTTCAGCGCGCTCTGGTCGGAGCACTGCGGCTACAAGAACTCGAAGCCGCTGCTGCGGACCTTGCCGACCGAGGCGCCATGGGTGCTGCAGGGCCCGGGCGAGAACGCCGGCGTCATCGACATCGGGGACGGGCTCGCCGTCGCGTTCAAGATCGAGTCGCACAACCACCCGTCGGCGGTGGAGCCGTATCAGGGCGCGGCGACCGGCGTCGGCGGCATCCTGCGCGACGTCTTCACGATGGGCGCGCGGCCGATCGCGGTGCTCGATTCGCTGCGCTTCGGCCCGCTCGCGAGTCCGCGGGTCCGCTACCTCTTCGCCGGCGTGGTGCGCGGCGTGGGCGACTACGGCAACTCCGTCGGCATCCCGAACATCGGCGGCGAGACGTACTTCGACGACGCGTACGAGGGCAACCCGCTGGTGAACGCCATGGCGATCGGGCTCCTGAAGAAGGAGGAGCTGATCCGTGCCGAGGCGACGGGGGTCGGCAACCCGATCCTCGCGGTGGGCGCACGCACCGGCCGCGACGGCATTCACGGCGCGACGTTCGCGAGCGAGGAGCTGGCGGAGGGCTCGGAGGCGAAGCGCCCGCAGGTGCAGGTCGGCGACCCGTTCACGGAGAAGCTGCTGCTGGAGGCGTCGCTCGAGCTGATCAAGAGCGGGCACATCGTCGGGATCCAGGACATGGGCGCGGCGGGGCTGGCGTCCTCGTCCACGGAGATGGCGGCGCGCGCCGGGACCGGCGTCGACATCGACGTCGCCCTGGTCCCGGTGCGCGAGGAGGGGATGACGCCCTACGAGATCCTGCTCTCGGAGTCGCAGGAGCGGATGCTCGTCGTCGCGAAGCGGGGCCACGAGGAGGAGGTCCGGAAGATCCTCGCGAAGTGGGACCTCGAGGCGGCGGTGATCGGCGTGGTCACGGACGACGGGCTCTACCGGGTGCGGGAGCACGGCCGCGTCGTCGCCGAGATCCCGGGCTACCCGCTCGTGACCGGCTGCCCGACCTACGTGCGCGAGGCGCGCGAGTCGGAGGACGTGCAGCGGCTGCGGGCGCGGGACCCGATGGCGCTGGAGGAGCCCGGCGGCCCGGCGCACCCCGGGCGCGTGCTGCTGCGGCTGCTCGCCTCGCCGAACATCGCCTCCAAGTACTGGATCTACCGCCAGTACGACTCGACCGTGCGCACGAACACGGTACTGGGACCCGGCGGCGACGCCGGCGTCCTCCGCATCCGCGGCACCGCGAAGGGGATCGCGGCGACGGTGGACTGCAACGGCCGCTACGTCTTCCTGAACCCGCGCCGCGGCGGCATGATCGCCGTGGCGGAAGCGGCCCGGAACCTGGCGTGCGTCGGCGCGCGGCCCCGCGCGGTGACGGACAACCTGAACTTCGGCAACCCTCTGAAGCCGGAGGTCTACCACCAGCTCAAGGAGAGCGTGGCGGGGATCGCGGAGGCGTGCCGGCACTTCGACACACCGGTGGTGAGCGGGAACGTCTCGCTCTACAACGAGAGCCCGAAGGGCGCGATCTACCCGACGCCGGTGATCGGGATGGTCGGGGTCCTCGACGACGTGGACGCGCGGCTCGGCATGCGCTTCCGCGCGGCCGGAGACGCCATCGTGCTGCTCGGCCGGAATACCGCGGAGCTGGGCGGATCGGAGTACCTCAAGGTCGTGCACGGGGAGGTGGCCGGGGATGCGCCGGCCGTGGAGCTGGCCGCGGAGAAGAGGCTCCAGGACGCGCTGATCGAGCTGGCCGGGAGCCATCTCGCGGCGAGCGCGCACGACTGCGCGGAGGGCGGCCTGGCGGTCTGCCTGGCCGAGTGCGCGATCCGCGACCCGGACCATCCGTTCGGGGTCGATGTCGAGCTGGACGACGAGATCCACGGCGCCGCGCTGCTCTTCGGCGAGGCGCAGGGCCGCGTCGTGGTCTCGTGCGCGCCGCAGCACCTCGACCGGGTCCTCGCCGTGGCCGATCGGAACGGCGTGCCCGCACGCCGGATCGGCACGGTCGGCGAGCAGGACGGGCGCTTCGTGGTCCGGACGCGGACGGCGCCGGCCATCGATGTGCCGGCGGCGGACCTCGCGGAGGTCTGGGCCACGGCGATCCCGCGCATGATGGAGCGCTCGGCGGCGGCGGTCGAGGTGGCGGTCGAGCACCCGGCGGTGCCGCGATAGCGAGGTGGCCGCGGGGATCCGGGCGCTCGGAACGCCCCTCTCTCCGCGTCCGGTTCGGCGGAGCCGATCCCAGCTTACGGGGTAGCAGAGCACATGTGTGGAATCGTTGCTGTTAGCGGTCCGGAGCACGCGGCGGAGCTGGCCTTCCTGGGGCTCTATGCCTTGCAGCACCGCGGGCAGGAGGCCGCGGGCATCTGCGCAGTGGAGGATGGACAGGCGCGTCTGCGGCGGGAGGACGGCCTCGTCATGGAGGGCTTCGACGACGCGGCGATGCAGGAGCTGCGTGGCCGGACCGCCCTCGGGCACACCCGCTACTCGACGGCCGGCGGCGAGGGGCTCGTCAACGCGCAGCCGATCGTCGTCCGCTACCACAGCGGGGACCTGGCGCTCGTGCACAACGGCAATCTCACGAACGCGCAGGTGCTGCGTGAGGAGCTGGTGCGGGAAGGCGCGCTCTTCCGGGCGACGGTGGACAGCGAGGTCATCGTCCACCTGATCGCCCGCTCGCGCCGCACGGACCCGGACGAGCAGGTGACCGAGGCGCTCTCCCGGCTGACCGGCGCGTTCTCGCTGCTGATCACGATCGGCGACACGCTCTACGCGGCCCGCGATCCGTGGGGCTACCGGCCGCTCGTGCTCGGCCGGCTCGCCGACGGCTGGGTGCTGGCGAGCGAGACGTGCGCGCTCGACCTCGTGCGCGCCGAGTTCGTGCGCGAGGTCGCGCCGGGCGAGGTCCTGAAGATCGAGGGCGGCGAGCTGATCCCGCTCCCGGGGCTCGGACGGGCGCCCCGGGTGCAGCCCTGCATCTTCGAGCTCGTCTACTTCGCGCGCCCGGACTCGAAGGTGTGGGGCGAGACCGTCGATCGCGCCCGCCGCGAGTTCGGCCGCCAGCTCGCGCGCGAGCACCCGGTGGACGCGGACTGCGTCTTCAGCGTCCCCGACTCCTCCAACTCCGCAGCGCTGGGCTTCAGCGAGGAGAGCGGGATCCCGCTCGAGCTGGCGCTGATCCGCAACCACTACGTCGGCCGGACGTTCATCCACCCGACGCAGGCCGGGCGCGATTTCCGGGTGCGGATCAAGTACAACCCGGTGCGCGAGGTCATCGAGGGGAAGCGCGTCGTCGTCGTCGACGACTCGCTCGTGCGCGGCACGACCAGCCAGGGGCTCGTCTCCCTGATCCGGGAGGCCGGCGCGAGGGAGGTGCACTTCCGCGTGGCCAGCCCGCCGGTGAAGTCGCCGTGCTACTACGGCATCGACATGCCGACGCGGGAGGAGCTGATCGGCGCCCGGCTGTCCGTGGAGGAGATCCGGGAGAAGCTGGACGTCGACTCGCTCGGCTACCTCTCGCTCGAGGGGATGCTCGGCGCGGTCAACGGCGGCCGGCCGTTCTGCACCGCGTGCTTCTCCGGCGACTACGAGGCGCCGCTCGTCGACCTCGAGCGCGGACTCCCCGTCCAGGCCCACTGCTGAGCCCCCGCCCGCGCGGCGCCGCCTCGCCCCCGGGGCCGCCGGGAGGCCCGCGTCGCCCGGGCGGCGCCGCCCTGGCGGGAGGCCCGCGCCGGCTCCGGCCGGC
>DASTKT010000083.1:0-5057 GCA_035715725.1 Longimicrobiales bacterium
CGACGATCGCCCAGACCTGGAAGCGGCCGGTTTCGCCGATCGATGCCGTGCATGTGTTGACACCGGCTGGGCACCCGCTTGTTTGCGCCTCGGTGATGGCGGTCGCTCGAAGGCCCGGTCGCTGGGCGGCGGGTCGCGCACTCGCAGCCCGTATGGGCGCCGCAGTCGTGATCGCGCCAGCCACCCAAACCCAGGGGCTATCCACCTGCACCGCACTCGCCCCCGGCGCTTGCGCCGTGAACCTGACGGTGTCGCCGACGTGAACCAGGGTAGCGCTCGCCGTGACCTCGAGCTTCGGCCTGGCGCGAGTCACCGGCGCCCCCGCCGTCTGCTCGATCCCCGCCACCGTCGCCCGGACGTACACCGTGCCGTTGGCCGGGATGTGCGTCACGCAGGGATTCTCCGTGGCGCAATCCAGCGCCTGGATCGTCTCGTCGTGCGCCGTCGCGGAGTCGGGCACGAAGAACCACTCCACGACCTGGAGCGGCTGGCCGGCCGGCGAGGTGGCGGCGGTGCACGTCGTGGTGCCGCCCGCCGGGACCTCGGTCGGGGTGCACGAGAGCGTGAGGTGCGCGGACGGGGTCTTCACCCAGACGATCTCGCTGTGCGCGGTGTTGCCCATGAAGTACATCCGGCCGCTGCTCGAGACGGGGATGGTGCAACTCGTCTGGCCGGAGCAGCTCCAGATCTGGGAGCCCGTGGGTGCGCCCATCGGCGTCGGCAGCGTGTCCCCGCCCACATAGACCCAGCCGAACTCGGTGATCTCGGGTGCCAGCGAGGCGACGAAGGTGACCATCTCGCCCGACGTCACGGGGTTCTTCAGCGCGTGGACGACCGGCGACGGGACCTGTTCGACCGTGATCGTCTGGGTGCCGCTCATCAGGTACCCATTCACAATGCAGAACGTGCCGTCCGAATTGTACGTACTACCGCCGCCGCTCACCCCGTTGCGCGTAGCCAGTAGGTGCGTGCCCGCCGGGTAAGAACCGAAGGCGGTTGCGGTCGGGCTGTTCACGTCCGGCGCGGACAGTCCGAGTGCCCAGTACGTGTAGTCCAGCCGGAGCGTCACCTTCAGCTCGTTCGTGCCATTGATTCCAAGCGGGCCCCAGGAGCCGCCGGTATACGGCGACGGTTGGCCCACGCACGCCTCGTAGGCCGGATTCGGCGTCGTGTTCACCGTTCCGTTGACGGTGATCCGGTAGTATCCCGCCTCGGGCAGGCTGATCCCCGTGTCGAACCAGTCGACCTGTCCGCCGTAGGGATCGCCGTTCTCCGGGGGGATCGGGATGTTCGCCTGGCCGATGACGACCCCCGAGGAGAAGCTGGGGGTCAGGTGCCGCCCCGGCTCCACGGCGGCATCCGGGTGGCAGCCGCCGGCCGCCGCCGCGGCCGCGAGGATCGCCGCGACGGACGGAGCGGCTCGCCGCGCCTGGAGGACCTACTTCGGACGTTTCATGCGCGGTTTCATGGCTTCCGTGACGTGCCTGGATGGGGTGATCACGTTCCAGCGGTGGATCCTGCGCGTCGTGCCGGTTCCGGTCCGCGGCGCCGAGCCTGGCCTCCGAACCCTCGTCGGGTGCGCGGCCGTCGATCCTGCCCGGAGATCTCCGGCACAAGCCCTGGGAATGACGAGGCTTCGCCAATGTCCACGCCGATTGTCGAGCGTGGATCGTCTCGCGGCATCGCGAAACCTGCGTTGTGTCCCTGGACGAGCTCGAGGAAAGATTCGACCGCTATTCGATAGCATATCGAACAGAGCGAGTCAAGGGGTTGCGAATCTCTCACAGATATGTCAGTGTTCCGATCCTGATGAGGAGAGCAGGAGTGTTCGCTCGATCCGTCTTTGAGACATTCCCGCGTGTACGCACGAGATCGGGCGTCGCGCCCCCGGCCGCGTGGGATCCCGCGGAGCGAGGAGCCTGGCGCGAGGCTCCGTCGCCCGGGTCGCGTGCCGGGCCAGCCGGCCTCGAGCGCCTTCGATGCCGCGGCGCCAGCCCGGCCCGGTCCGGGCGCCCCGGACCCTTCCAGGACTCCCCGCATCCCCGGACGCACCCGCCATGAGCCGCACCGACGTCGCCACGCAGCCCCGCCCCGAGGCTCCGCCGACCATGGGATCCGCCCGCCCCCGCTGGGGCCTGCTCCTCGCCGTGGGCGTGGTCGTGTCGCTGGCGGCGGCGGCGCCGTTCATCCCGTACGCGTCGGACATCGCCTGGCAGTCGTTCGTGGCGGACCGGCTCCTGGCGGGGGAGCGGCTGTACGTGGACATCGGCGCGGGCGACGTGCATCCGCCGCTCTACACGTGGATCGCCACGCTCGTCGCCTCGCTCGGGCGCGGCGTGGGGGCGCCGACGCCCGCGCTCCTGCTGGGGCTGACCGCGCTGGCGGCGCTCGCCTCGACCTGGGTGAGCCATCGGTGGGCGGAGGAGCGCGACGGGCTGGGGCTGCTCGCGTTCGGCGTGGCGACGCTCGCGCCGTTCGCGGGCTACTTCGCGGGCGGGGAGCACTGGACGGCGGTCGCGCTCCTCCCGCACCTCGTGGCGACGGCGCGGGCCGCCGCCGGCCGGCCGCTGAAGCGGCGGAGCGCGCTCGCGGCGGCCGCCGCGGCGGCGGTGGGGATCGCGCTGAAGCCGAACTTCCTCCTCGTCTGGCTCGCGACCGAAGCGTACCTCGCCTGGCGCCGCCGGAGCCGGCGCTCGCTCGTCCGGGCGGAGAACCGGCTGATGATCGTGCTGTGGCTGCTGTACGTGGCGGCGACCGCCTGGATCACGCCGGAGTTCTACACGACCGCGCTCTGGGCGGCCGACCTCTACCGCGACTTCGCGGCGCGGCCGCTCGCCTCGCTCCTCACGAGCAAGGCGACGCTCTTCGTGCTGGCGTGCGCGATGGGCGTACTCGTGCTCGGGCGCCGGCGCGAGCGCAACGACCTCGCGCTCGTCCTGCTCCTCGCGGCCGTGGCGATGTGGGCCGCCGCCGTCTCGCAGATGAAGGGGTGGGCGTACCACTGGATGCCGGCGACGGGGCTCGCCGCCGCGGCGCTGCTCGCCGCCGTCCCCGCCGGGGCGCGGCGGTGGGCCGTCGCGCCGGCCGCGGCGCTCGCGCTCGGCTGGTTCGCGCTGAACGTCTACCGGCTCGAGCTGACCTACCGCCTGGGCGAGGCGGTGCTGCCGCCGATGCGGGAGGTGGTCGAGCGGCTCGCGCCGCGCCAGCCGATCCTCGTGCTGAGCAACCAGCTCGTCGTCGGCTTCCCGTTGGTGAACCTGACGGGCGCGGAGTGGTCGTCGCCGTACGGGCACATCTGGATGGCCGGGCCGCTGCACCGCGAGGAGCGGCGGAGCGGCGCGCCGTACCGCTACCGCGGCCCGGCCGAGTGGAGCCCGGTCGAGCACGCGGTCTTCGACGGGCTCTGGCGCGGGGTCCAGCGCCGGCCGCCCGCGCTCGTCATCCTCGATTTCGGCCGCCCGAACGGCCTCGACCTCGTCGCGTTCTTCACCGCCGACCCGCGCCTTCGCCGGCTTCTGGACGGGTTCCGGCCGGCGGCGCAGGTCGGGCGCTACCTCGTGCTCGAGCGGGCGGAGGTGCGGGCGGGCGCGGGAACGGCCACGGACTGAGCGGCGCCGTTCCAGAGCGCCTGCGGCATCGATCTCGATCTCGGCGCCGCCGGCGCGGATCTCGGTCTCGGGCCCCCGTGGCTCTCCGCGCCCTCCGTGGCTCCGTGTGAGCCCTTCCGTTCGCCGGCCCCGCCCACGCCATGGAACGAACGCCTACTGCCGCTCCGCCACTACGCTCCCCGCGCCTCTCGCCCGCAGCCGCTCGTTGAACGCCGGCACGTCCGTCTTCATCAGCGCCTCGTAGCGCGTGCGCACGGCCATCGCCTCGTCGTGCAGCAGCTTGTGCACCTCGCGCTGCGGCGCGGTCGGCGCGAAGTCGGAGCTGCCGACCTGGTCGGCCAGGTACTGGAGGCGGAAGCCGAGGCGGGACGGCGAGCGGATCAGGTCCTGGCCGCGGCCGGTGATGCGGAGCTGGACGATCGCCTCCTCCACGGTACGGATCTTCGCGTCGAGCGAGTCGGCGGCGGTGCGCAGGTCGCGGTTCGAGCCGCTGGCCGCGGCGACCGTGCTGTCCGCGGCGAGCGTGCGCTTGAGCCCCTGGAGCTGGCCGCGCACCAGCTCGAGGCCGTTCACCGCGGCGACGACGGTGTCGAGGTCGGCGCGCAGGTCCCGCAGCAGCTCCATCTGCTGCGCGATCTCGGCCTCGCTGCCGCCCGCGTTCGGGTCCTTGCGCACGACGAGCGGCTGCGTCTGCTCCTGCCCGTTCACGGCCAGCTTGACCGTGTAGGTGCCGGGCGGGGCCAGGATCGCGATGCGGCCCACGTCGGGCGCGGTGCGGTAGCCGTCCTTGCCGAGCGGGACCCAGGGCGCGTTCTCCGGCGCCGTCCAGAGGCGAGCCTGCTTCGTGGGGTCGAAGCGCAGGTCCCACCACGCGCGGTTGATCCCGGCCTTCCCGGCGACCTTGAGCGTGCGCACCGTCTTCCCGGCCGCGTCCAGGATCGTGAGCGGGATGCTGTCCTTCGCATCGGCCTTCAGCCAGAAGTTGATGGAGGCGCCGGGCGGCGGGTTCTGCCCGACGGTCGGGTCGTCCGCCACGGCCATGGGCGCATCGATCCCCCACAGCCGCCAGGCGTCCCTCGGCGCGAAGAGGTGCGCGTCCTTCGCCTGGACCTCCGGCGTGAGCTGCTGCAGCGGCGTCACGTCGTCCAGGATCCAGAAGCCGCGGCCGTAGGTGGCGACGACGAGGTCGTCGAAGCGCGGCTGCACGACCACGCCGTAGACGGGCGCGTGCGGCAGGCTTCCGGCCCACCACGCCGGCGGCGCGACGGTCGACCCCGGGGCCGGCTCCGGCGCGCGGGGCGCGCCGTTCAGCGGCTTCCAGCTCTCGCCGTCGTCGAAGGAGACGTAGAGCGCGTTCTCGGTGCCGGCGTAGAGCAGCCCCTTTCGCACCGGGTCCTGCCGCACCACGTGCACGTAGCTGTGCGTGCTCCGCGGGATCCCCGCCACGAT
>DASTKT010000084.1:0-3043 GCA_035715725.1 Longimicrobiales bacterium
GAAGCTTCGTCGGCAACCGAACGAATTTTTCACAGGGAGCTCGGGAGCTTGGGAGGACGGCCTGTGCCGGCGGGGCGTAGCATCCGCGGCGAACGCATGCATCCACTATTGAAGTTGGAACCGGGCTACGCCGCCTCCAGCGCCGACGCCGGAAATGAAGCTGGGGGTTGCACCGGTGACCCGCGGTCCACCGGTGCAACCCCCAAAAAGGATGCTTCCGCTACGACGAACCGGCGCCCCGCCGCTCACGCCGTTCTCCCCGGCTCCCGAGCTCCCTGTGAACAAAGCCGTTCAAACGCCGACGAAGCTGCGCCGCCCGGCTTTCCGTTGCCCTTCTCCGCGCTCTCTGCGCCTCTGCGGTGAATGACGTAGTTCGTCCGCCCTACCTGTCCGTCGACGTCGTGCCTCCCGGCGCGGGCCGCATCGCGTTCCAGAGGAGCGGGAACGTGGCCATGGACTGGCCGCGGTACTGCGGCCGGAAGCCGAACGCCACGAGCCGCCCCTTGCCGACGGGCGCGACGGCGAGCGCCGCCTGCCCCGCGACCTTCTCCCGCCCGAGCGCCCACCCCGACAGCAGCGTCTCGGTCTTGCCGTAGCGGCCGATCACCTTGACGTCCGGCGAGGTCGGCTCGAACGCGAGACTCTCGTCACCGAACCAGGCGATCGTGCGCGCGGGCATCCCGGCGGCGAAGGGCGAGGCGTCGTCCAGGTCGAGGCTCAGGATCGAGCCGGGAATGTAGAAGTCCTTGGACGGCAGCCCCTGCGTCACGTTGCGGGCGGGGAAGCCCAGGTGCTCGATGGCGTACTGCGTCGCCTCCTCGAGCGCGACGACGGTGCCGCCGGCCTGCATGAAGTCGCGGAGCGCCTTCGCGCCCTCCTCGCCGAGCCCACCCGTGTACTCGGGCGCGATCGTGCCGGCGCGGCGGCCGGCGTGGATCGCGCGGGACGGCGCGGACGGCAGGAGCACGACGTCGAGCTTCGAGCGCAGCTTGCCGGCGCGCACGTCGGCGTCGTGCAGCACGGTGAAGGGGATCCGGTACTGGTCGAGGACGTAGCGAGTCCACCCCTCGTCCATGGAGGTCGCGTAGCCCTGGTAGATGCCAATGCGCGGCGCGCGCGGGCCGACGCCGGGCGTGAGGCCGGCGGCGCGGCGCACGACCGCCGGCGTGGCGATCGGCGCGGAGAGTGCGAGCGCGTCCAGCCCGGGGGCGAGCGTCTTTGCCTGCACGGCGTCGATGCCGAGCAGCAGCGGCAGCGTCTGCGCGGTCACGTCGTACGGCGGCTTGGGCGGGCCGCCGGGGTAGAGGCGCAGGTCCGGGTAGTCCTGGCGCTCGAGGACGGCCTGCGCGAACGACGCGTACGGCTGGTTCATCGGGATCACGTAGGTCCCGGCCGGGAAGCTCTTCGCCTCGGCGGTGAACGGCTTGCCGGCGCGCCGCACCTCGACCTGCGCCGTCGTGAGGATCCGGAGCAGCTCCTGCAGCGCGGCGGGGTCGCGCTGCTCGGGCGAGATCACCCACGCGGCGGGCCAGCGGTCCCACTTCGCGACCGCGCGCTGGCCGACGCGCAGGAACGAGCGCAGCCACGCCTCGCGGTGCTTGGCGGCATGCTCGAGCAGCGCCATCGCGCCGGCGTCCTGGTAGGCGACGATGTCCGAGAGGTGCCACTCGCCGCCGCGCCACGGGTCGGGGAAGTTCCACGTCGCCACGCGGGCGTCGAAGCCGCGCCCCTGGTTCAGCGAGTCGAAGGGGATCGTGATCGGCGTGGCCAGGTTCGCGGACGCGGCCTCGCTCAGGATGCGGACGGCGCCGTGGTAGTGCTGGAACGCGCGCGCGGGCGACCAGGCGTCGTACGTGCTGTTCAGCACGATCCCCTGCTTCCCCTCCTGGCCGAGGCGCCACGCCATGTACGCGCCGAGCTGGTTCACGCCCTCCGCGAGGATCGGATCGACGTTCGGCTCCCACGGGTCCATGTACGGCGGGAGGAAGAAGCGCGAGCCGCGCGAGCCCTGCTGGTGGATGTCGTGCGAGATCTCCGGGTGCCAGACGCCGTACGCCTTCTCCACGACGAGGCGCGTCTCCGGGAGGAGGAACGCGTACCAGTCGCGGTTGTCGTCGTGGCCGGCGTAATGGTGGTAGATGAACGGCGGCTGCGCGCCCTCCCACGGCTTCCCGAGCGTCTGCTTGTACCAGTCCACGACCATCTGGCTGCCGTCCGGGTTCAGCGACGGGATCAGCAGCACGACGGTGTTGTCGAGGATCTCCTGGACCGCCGGCGCGTCCGACGTGGCCAGCCGGTGCGCGATCAGCATCGGCGACTGGTAGCCGCCGACCTCCGTCGAGTGGATGCCGCCGGTGATCAGGACGACGTTGCGCCCCTGGGCGACGAGCCGCTCCGCCTCCTCCGGCGAGGCGATCAGCCGCGGGTCCGCGAGCTTGCGCTGGATCTCCCGCAGCTCCGCGAGCCGGGCCATGTTCGCCGGGCTCGTGATCGTGAGCATGATGAACGGGCGGCCGAGCGTGGTCTTGCCGAGCGTGTCGACGTGCACGCGCGGGCTCGCCGCCAGCTTCTCCATGTAGCCGGTGATCTGCTTCCAGTCGGCGAGCTTGCGGTCCTCGCCGACGTGGAAGCCGAGGTACGCGTCGGGGCTCGGCACCGACTGCGCGGCGGCCGGCGCGGCGACGGCGAGGGCGGCGAGGATGGCGAGGGCGGCGAGGGCGGCGAGGGCGGGTCTCGTGAACGCCTGCGCCTGCGTGCCCGCGGCTCGACTACGTAGACGTGTCCGGACACGTTCGCGTCTCGCGGGTCTCGGGAGAACGCAGGCGCAGGCGTTCACGGGCGGCATCGCGGGCACGGCGGTCCTCCGGTCGGGGGTGTTGTCGGTCCTGCGTGTCAGTGGGGGGCCTTCGAGATGAGGCGACGCGCGGCGAGGTCGTAGACGTCGCCCGGGTCGAGGAAGAAGTACGGCTTGGCCTCCTGCTCGCCGGCGGCGTGCTCGCGCCCGTCGTAGACGACGACGCGGCTGCGCCCGAGGACCGTGGCC
>DASTKT010000085.1:0-96216 GCA_035715725.1 Longimicrobiales bacterium
GCCTTCGAGATGAGGCGACGCGCGGCGAGGTCGTAGACGTCGCCCGGGTCGAGGAAGAAGTACGGCTTGGCCTCCTGCTCGCCGGCGGCGTGCTCGCGCCCGTCGTAGACGACGACGCGGCTGCGCCCGAGGACCGTGGCCGTGTCGCCGTGGACCTCGAGCGCGGTGCCCTCGTCGGGGCCGACGCCGAGCAGCCGCGGGTGGGCGGCGAGCACGAGCGCCAGGTCGTTCTCGCGGTGGCGCACCAGGACGTGCTGGTCGATGGCGACATCGCGCAGGAAGCCGAAGCCCTCCTCGTGCCCCGGCGACATGACGATCGTGTTCCCCGCGGGCGCGCCGCGGACCAGGTACGCGCCGAGGATCGTCGCGCCGGCGGAGGTGCCGGCGACCACGCCGCCGCGCTCCAGCACCGCCCGGATCTCCCGCTGCGTGCGCGTGCCCAGGTACGCATCGGCCAGCTTCCACTGCCGGCCGCCCGGGATCCACACGCCGCGCGCCTCGCGCAGCGGCGCCACGAAGTCCTCCCGGTCCGCGACGCGCCGGTCCCGCGTGTGCAGGATCGTGACGTTGCGGGCGCCCGCCTTCCACAGCGGCTGGTAGCCGCTCCAGTCGGCCGGGAACGTGTCCTCCTCGCCCGCGCCGGGGAGCACCACGATGCGCGCGTCCGGCCCGCCCGCGAGCTGCACGAAGCGGCTCAGGATCTCGCTGCCGAGGAGCCCGCCGCCGACCACGAGGAGCGTGCCCCGCTGCGGCCCGACGATCGTCGTGCCCGGTGCGCGCGGCGTGGCCGCCGCGGGCGACGACGCCCGGACCGCCGGCGTGGGCGCCGGCTCGCCCGCGTCCACGGACGCGTCCGGCGGAGATTCGTGCGTGACGTTCGTCGGCTGGGCCGTGCGGGTCGTCGCGCCGGCGCATGCCGCGAGCAGCGTGGCCAGGCCGAGGCGGAACGGGGAGCCGGCGAGCGGGGTCGCGCGCCGGCCGGCGGTGTTGCGGCGGGACATCCGGACCTCCGGTAAGGCGTTGGCAGCGGAGTGCGGGAGCGGAAGGGTGGGGGAAGCACCGACCGTCGTATCTCCCACTCTCCCACTCGCCCACTCTCCCACTCTGCCGCTTGGCCGACGAATGTAGCGGCGGGGGGCCGGAGCGCACCAGCGCCCCGCCCGCCGGCGGCGGGCGGGGCGCGGACGGATCTTCCCGGACGGCCGCGAGTTAGCTAGACTGCCACGACCTCAAGGGATCCCATTCGACGAGATACCGTGATGATGCGACGTACGATGTCGACGGGGGCCGCCCTCGCGGCGGCCGTTGTGCTCGCGGCCGCGCCGGTGCGGGCGCAGGCCCCGGTGCCGCCGCGGCCGCTGCCGCGGACGCTGGCGCCCCGGCCGACCCACCCCGAGATCAGCGCGGCGGACCTGATGACCCGCCTCTACATCCTGGCCGACGACTCGATGCAGGGTCGCCGCGCGGGGGAGGAGGGCGGAATGAAGGGAACGGCGTACATCGCCGGGGAGCTGAAGAAGCTCGGCCTGGTGCCGGCGGGCGACGACGGCACGTTCTTCCAGGCCGTGCCGCTGGTGAAGCGGAGCGTCGCCGCGGCGTCGAACCTCGGCGTGGACGGCACGGCGCTCGTTCTGTGGCAGGACTACGCGCCGCTCCCGGTGCGCGGCGTGCCGGGCTCGCTGGAGGGCGCGCAGGTGGTGTACGGCGGCGTGTTCGGCCGGGACACGCTGTCCGAGGACGCGGTGCGGGGGAAGGTCGTCGTCGCCTCGGCGGCGCAGTTGCCGGGCGGCGGGGTGCCGCGGCTGCGCATCGCGCCGACGAGCCCGCTGGCCGCCGCCGCGGCGGTCGCGCTCGTCGTGCCGGAGCTGCCGGGCGGCGCGTCGCTCGGGTATCTCCGGACGCCGACGATCACGATGCGGGACGAGCGGGCGCGCGCGGTGCCGGCCATCCTGCTCGTCACGCCGCGCGCCGCGCAGCTCCTGCTGGGCGGCCCGGTGGAGTCGGCCACGGCCGGCGCGGCCGGCAAGACGCTGAGCGGCAAGCTGGTCTACCAGGAGGAGACCGCGCCGGCGCGGAACGTCGTCGCGATCCTGCCGGGAGGCGATCCGGCGCTGAAGGGTGAGTACGTCGCCATCGGCGCGCACAACGACCACGTCGGCCTTCGCGCGACGCCGGTCGACCACGACTCGCTCCGCGCCTTCAACGGCGAGGTCGAGCGGCTGCGCGCGCGGCTGGGCGACGGCCAGCGGCTCTCGGAGGCGGACCGCGACGCGATCCGGGTGAACGTCGACAGCCTGCGCAAGCTGCGGCCGGCGCGCCCCGACTCGATCAACAACGGCGCCGACGACGACGGCTCCGGCTCGGTCGCCGTGCTGGAGCTGGCGGAGTCGTTCGCGAAGTCCCGCGCGAAGCCGAAGCGCTCGATCCTCTTCGTCTGGCACACGGGCGAGGAGCTGGGGCTGCTCGGCTCGCGCTGGTTCACCGACCACCCCACGGTGCCGCGGGACTCGATCGTCGCGCAGCTCAACATGGACATGGTCGGCCGCGGCGCGGCCGGCGACCTGCCCGGCGGCGGCCCCGGCTACCTCCAGCTCGTCGGCTCGCGCCGGCTCTCCACGGAGCTGGGCGACATCGTCGAGGCCGTCAACAAGACCGAGCCGAAGCCGTTCACGTTCGACTACCAGTTCGACGCCAACGGCCACCCCGAGAACATTTACTGCCGCAGCGACCACTACAACTACGCCCGCTACGGCATCCCGATCACGTTCTTCACCACGGGGCTGCACCGGGACTACCACCAGGTCACGGACGAGCCGGAGTACATCGATTACGAGCACATGGCGCGCGTGACGACGCTGGTCCGGGACATCGCGACGCGGGTGGCCGACCTGGATCACCGCCCGGTCGTGGACAAGCCGAAGCCGGATCCGATGGGGGCGTGCAGGCAGTAGGGGCGGAAGATCCGTTCGGTCCTTTCCGCATCCGCCTCCGCACCCGCCTCCGCCTCCGCCTCCGCCTCCGCCTCCGCCTCCGGCGGTTCGCCAGCCTCGCCGCTGTGCCGAGAAACGGTTCGGAGGCGGAGGCGGAGGCGACAACGAATCCGACGGATTCGGTATCAACTGTTTGACGCCTATCGAGGCTCCGGGAACGGGGATGGGCCTCGGGGGCACAAGACCACAAAGGCTCGGCGGCTCGGGGCCCGGAGGCTCGAAGGTTTACGACCCCCGGCCCCCCGGCTCCGCGCCCTTTATCTCCGCACCTCGATCCTCCCCTCCCAATCCGTAAAGCTCTTCACGATCAGCCTCATCCCTCCCGCCGGCGGCGTGAGGACGTAGTCGTAGGTCTCTCCGGGCGCGATGTGCACGCGGGCGGCGCGCGCGGCGCGGGCGGAGGGGGGAAGCGGGGAGGCGTCCTTCGCGACGGGACGCCAGGACACGAGGCGCGTGCCGGCCCAGATCTCGACGTCCGCGGCGTCCTCGGGGGTCATGTCCACGATGCGGAGGCGGTTGGGGACGCCGGCCCGCAGGTGGATCGGCGGGGGCGGCGCGCCGCCGTTGATGGCCACCGGGGCGACAGGGCTCGTGCCCCATTGTCCGAGGACGAGCGCGTGGTCGACGGCGGGGTCCCAGCGCTCGCCGGGCTCGAGGACGACGATCGCGCCGTAGAGGCCGCTGGCGAGCTGGAAGTTGTCGTCGGCGTGGGCGTGGTAGATGAACGTGCCGGCCCGTGGCGGCGTGAAGCGCACGACGAACGAGTCGCCGGGGAGGATCAGCGGCGCGACGGCGGAGTCGGCGCCGCTCCAGCCGGCCACGCCGTCGTAATAGCTCTCCAGCTCGATGCCGTGCCAGTGCACGGCGGTGGCGGCGGGGAGCCGGTTGACGACGGTGATCTCGACCGGCTCGCCGCGCGTGAGCACGAGCGGCGCGCCCGGGACGCTCGATCCGGCGCCGGGGGCGCCGGGCGTGGCCTGTACCCAGTAGGCGTAGGCGGTGTCCCGCTTCGTGTCCGGGTAGAAGCCGGGGCGCAGCTCCGCGAGCAGGCGGATGCGCCGGGGCGGTCGCGGCGGGCTGGCCTTCGCGACGCCGCGCGGCTTCACGGTGATGCCGACGACGAGCCCCGCCATGTCGCTCAGCGCGTGCTGGCGGGCGTCGGTGTGGTGCGGCGTCGGGCCGGGGTCCACGCCGGCAAGGTCCGCGCGCTGCGCCCCGGCGATGTGACCCGCCTTGTGGCAATGGAAGATCCAGTTGCCGGGGCGGTCCGGCGTCCACGTCATCAGGAACGTGCCGAGCGGCAGCGCGTTCTCGGTGACGACGCGCCGCCGGTCCGCCGGCGCGTAGTAGGTGAAGCGCTCGCCGTCGCCCGCGGCGTCCACGCGGAAGAAGAAGCCGTGCAGGTGCATGGGGTGCTCGTCGCCCGTGCCGTTGGCGACGACCCAGCGCGCCGTGTCACCGACCGTCAGCGCGACGCGGTCGGTGCGCGGCCACATCACGCCGTTCATCGCCCAGAAGATCCGCTCCCCCGCCTTCGGGTCCTGCGGGTTCCGGTCGCGGCGCCACAGCGTCAGCACGAACAGGTGGTCCTCGCGGGGCCTCGCCGGCGCGTCCACGGCCAGCGCGCCGACGAGCTGCGTGCCCTCGCCGAGCCGGAGCGTCTTGCCGCCGCGGCGGATCGCGCCCGCCCAGAGGAAGACGCCCGCGGAGCGAGGCGCGAACGCCAGCTCCCGCGCGGCGCCGGGCGCCAGCGCGACCCACTCCTCCTTCCGGCAGCTCGTGCCCAGCCCGCACAGCAGCAGCGTGTCCGCGAGCTCGTTGCGGACCGCCGCCTCGATGCGCGCGCCGAGCGGGACCCGCAGCAGCGGCGCGGGTATGCTGGGCGGCGCACCCTCCTCCCCCAGCGTCTCGACCTCGACGCCCGGCCCGTCCGGCGCATCCGGCCGCCAGAACGCGCGCCGCGCCACGAGCCGGACGCGCAGCACGCCGCCGGAGAGGCGGCCCGCGCCGGCGCGGTTGTCGTTCGGCCGCGCGAGGGGGACGCTGTCGGCGGGCGGGAGCGTGCGGGCGGGCGGCGCGCCGGCCGGCGGTCCGGCGAGGACGCCGAGGAGCAGCAGCAGCGGCGCGGCCATGGTCCTGGCTCCGGCGGGAAGGTGGTAGGGTCGGGAGGAGCGGGTGTCTCGTCGATGGTCCGCCTGGATGTGTGCGTCCGCGTCATCGACCGCCCGAGCACGGGAACGCCTCGAGGCTCGGCGGCTCGGAGGGGGGGCGACGCTCGCGCCCTTCGCCGTCGCCCGACCCGCCGAGCCGTTCCCGGTCCGGCGAAGCTACGCGCCGGTACCGCCCAGGTACTTCTTGAACCAGGCCACCGTCCTCGGCCAGGCCTGCTTCGTGGCGGCGAGGTTCGCGCCGGCCTGGCCGTCCTGCTGGCGGAGGAAGCCGTGGCCGGCGCCGGGGAGGATCTCGTACGTGTAGGTCTTGTGCAGCGCCTTCATGGCGGAGTCGGCGGGCGGGATCGTGGCGTCGACGCGGGCGTCGTTCTCGCCGTAGAGGCCGAGGACCGGCGCCTTGACCTTGACCAGGTCCGCCGTGGCCGGGGAGGTGCCGTAGTAGACGACCGACGCGCCCAGCTCCGGGGAGGCGACCGCGTGGGCGAAGGAGACGCCGCCGCCCCAGCAGAAGCCGACCACGCCGTACGACTTCCGCGCCGCGGGGAGAGCCATGCCGTAGCGCGCGACCGCCAGGATGTCGCGGTGCACGTCGGCGGCGGCGAGCGTGCGGATCTGTGCGCGGGCGGAGTCGGGGTTCGGCTCGCCCGCCTCGGTGTTCGGCAGGTTCTTCATCGTGAGCAGGTCGGGCGCGATGGCGATGAAGCCGTCGGCCGCGAGCTGGTCCGTGACCGCGCGGATCCAGTTGGAGAGGCCGAAGATCTCGTGCACGACGACGACGACGGGCGCCCGGTCCTTGCGCTCCGGGTAGACGACCCACGCGCGCACGCTGTCCGCCGGGCTCGTCCTCACGACCACCCACTCGCCGTGGCGGGGCGACGCCGCCAGGCGCGCCTGCGCGTCGGCCGCGCCGGCGGGGAGCCCGCCGGCCTGCTGCGCGCCGGCGGCCGCCACGGCCGTGGCCGGCGCGGGCTGGGCATGCCCGGCGTGCTCGTCGGCGGGCGCGGGCGCGGCGGCGCGGGCGCAGGCCGACGCGGCGGCGATGAGCGGGATCAGGCAGAGAGCGCGGCGATGCGCACGAAACGCGGTCATCGGTGGCCTCCTCGGTTCGGGACGCGACAAGGCTTGCGCGCGCCGGCGGAAAGATCAAGCGCGACGTGGGCAGCGTCGGAGGCGCAGGTAGGGACGGGAACGGATCAACGGCGTTTTCACCGCAGAGGCGCAGAGGACGCAGAGGAGTGCCGGGCGGCGGAGGCTCTCCGGGGTGACGCATCATTTTTGATGTCAGATCCGGCGTACGCAGGTGGCCGGCGTAGCGCCGTTATCCCCTCTGCGTACTCTGCGCCTCTGCGGTGAAAACGCCGTCATTGGACGTGAGGCCGCCCGCGAAGGTGAGGATCGGCCCGAGCGCCGCGGCAGGCGGCGTTCGGTGTTATTTTCACGGATGCCGCTCCTCACCGTACAGGATCTCCGCAAGAGCTATGGCACGCGGACCGTCTTCGATGGCGTCTCGTTCGCCGTCGAGGAGGGCGAGCGCGTGGGCTTCATCGGCGCGAACGGGTCGGGGAAGTCGACGCTGTTCCGGGTGGTCGCGGACGTCGAGGGGAGCGAGGGCGGGACGATCGCGCTGCGGCGGGGCGCGACGGTCGGCTACCTGGCGCAGGAGCCGGACTTCGCCGAGGGCGCGAGCATCCGGGGCGCGGTGGCGGCGGGGCGGCCCGAGCTCGGCGCGGCCCTCGTCGCCTGGCACGAGCTGGCGCGCCGGCTCGCGGAGTCGGGCGCGGACCACGACCGGCTGCTGGCGCGGCAGGCGGAGCTGTCGGCGGACATCGAGCGGCTGGGCGGCTGGGACTGGGAGCACCGCGTCGAGGCGATGCTGACGCGCCTCGGCGTCGCCGACTGGGACCGGCCGGTGGCCGGCCTCTCCGGCGGCGAGAAGAAGCGCGTCGCGCTCGCGCGGGTGCTGCTCGCCACGCCGGACCTGCTGCTCCTCGACGAGCCGACGAACCACCTCGACGCCGACACCGTGCTCTTCCTCGAGGAGTATCTCGAGTCCTACCCCGGCGCGGTGCTCCTCATCACGCACGACCGGTACTTCCTCGACCGCGTCGTCGACCGGATGATCGAGGTCTCGGCCGGCGCGCTGACCTCCTACGACGGTGCGTACCAGGAATACCTCCAGGCCAAGGAGGAGGAGGCGGAACGGCTCGGCGTCGAGGACGAGAAGCGGAAGAAGCTCATCTCGAAGGAGCTGGACTGGGTGCGCCGCTCCCCGCCGGCGCGCACGGGCAAGCCGCGGGCGCGCATCCAGCGGCTGGAAGCGCTGCGCGAGCAGCAGCGCCAGCGTCGGCTTCAGCGGACGCGGGACCTGAGCGTCGTCGCGCCGCAGGCGCCGCGCCTCGGGCGGACCGTGCTCGACCTGCACCACGTGAGCAAGGCGTACGGCGGGCGCACGCTGATCCGCGACTTCAGCGCGATCCTCCGCGCCGGCGAGCGCGTCGGCATCATCGGGCCGAACGGGGCGGGGAAGACCACACTGCTGAAGGTGATCCTCGGCCAGGAGGCCGCGGACGCCGGCGACGTCGTGCTCGGCACGAACACGCGCATCGCCTACTTCGACCAGACGCGCAGCGACCTCGACCCGGCGAAGTCCGTCTACGAGGCCGTCGCCGACACCGACTGGGTCACGGTGGGCGGGCGGCGCGTCCACCTGCGCAGCTACCTCGAGGACTTCCTCTTCCCCACCGCCGTGCAGCAGCAGAAGGTGGCCTCGCTCTCCGGCGGCGAGCGCAACCGCCTGCTGCTCGCGAAGCTGCTGCTCCAGGAGTCGAACC
Organism: Longimicrobiales bacterium; assembly: GCA_035715725.1. Lineage (GTDB taxonomy): Bacteria > Gemmatimonadota > Gemmatimonadetes > Longimicrobiales > RSA9 > JADGGV01. The sequence goes on from DASTKT010000085.1 coordinate 7,993, forward strand.
TGCTGATCCTGGACGAGCCGACGAACGACCTCGACCTCGTCACGCTCCGGGTGCTCGAGTCCGTGCTCGCCGACTACCCGGGCGCCGTGCTCGTCGTCACGCATGACCGCTTCTTCCTCGACAAGGTGGCCACCGCGCTGTTCGTCTTCGAGGGCGACGGTGTCGTGCACCGCCACGAGGGCGGCTTCGAGCTGTACCGCCGCTTCCGGGCCGAGCGCGAGGCCGCCGCCGCGGCCGAGGCGGCGGAGCGGGAGGCGCGCGAGCGGGAGCGCGAGCGCGCCCGCCGCCCGGCCCCGCCCGCCGCGGCGCCGCCGCGCGACGGCAAGCGCCTCACGTGGAAGGAGGCGCGCGAGCTGGAGGGCCTCGAGGAGCGGATCCTCGCCGCCGAGACCGAGCGCGACGCGCTCGCCGAGCGCCTCGGCGACCCCACCCTCTACGCCGGCGACGGCGCCGAGGTGGCGCGCCTCACCGCCGACTACGACGCGGCCATCGCGCGGGTCGACGAGCTGTACACGCGCTGGGCGGAGCTCGAGGAGAAAGCAAACGGCTGAGTGGGGGAGCGGGGGAGTGGGGGAGTGGGGGAAGCAGCGGACGCCGGCTCTCCCACTCCCCCACTCTCCCACTCCGCCCCCAGGGGGATACGCATGGATGATCGAACGCTCGCCCGGCGCACGGCCGCCCACGTCCGGGCGCTCCAGCAGAACGAGGCGTCCGGACACGACTGGTGGCACACGGACCGTGTCCGGCGGACGGCGCTGCGGCTCGCCGCGGAGGAGGGCGCGGACCCGCTCGTCGTCGAGCTGGCGGCGCTGCTCCACGACGTCGGGGACTGGAAGCTCGCCGGCGGCGACGTCGACGCCGCGCCGCGGCTCGCCCGCGCGTGGCTCGAGTCGCTGGGCGCGGACACCGGCGTGGTCGACCACGTCGCCGAGATCGTGGCGACGCTCTCGTTCAAGGGCGCCGGCGTCCCCACGCCCATGCGCACCGTGGAGGGCGCCGTGGTCCAGGACGCCGACCGGCTGGACGCGCTCGGCGCCATCGGCGTCGCGCGGGCGTTCGCGTACGGCGGCAGCCGCGGCCGCCCGCTGCACGACCCCGACGCCGCGCCGCGGCTGCACGCCTCCTTCGAGGAGTACCGCCGCGCCGCCGGTGGGACGCTGAACCATTTCCACGAGAAGCTGCTCCTCCTCCGCGACCGGATGAACACCCCGGCCGCCCGGGCGCTCGCGGACGAGCGGCACCGGTTCATGGAGGAGTTCGTTCGCCGCTTCATGGCCGAATGGGCCGGCGAGGGGTGACGGGAACGGCTTGGTGGGAGTGGGGCGGCGGCGTATCTTGCGCGGCCGCCGGGCGGTCGGCGGGGGAGTCCCGGCGGCGTCAGGGTCCGGTCGCGCGGCGCGGGGTGCGCTGAGGGTGGTGTCGATGCGACGCATTTGGGCGAAGCCTGGCTGGCGCGCGCCGCTCGCGATCGCCGTGCTGCTCGCGGGAGCGATCGCGGTCGTGCTGGCGCGGCGGCCGGAGCGGCCGCGGCCCGCGCCGGTGCGCTACCTGACCGGCGCGGCGCTGGCGCGCGTCATCGCGGGGCGCGTGCACGCCGGCATGCGCGTCGACGACGTCGAGCAGGTCGTCCCGCTCGCCGACCGCGTCGAGTACTACCGCCGTCCGGACTCGGCGCTCGTGCAGCGCTTCGTCTACGCCCGCCCCCGGGAGGAGGCGTTCGGCGTCGACGTCGTCTACGCGGACTCCGCGGTGCGCGCGGCCGGCGTGGCGGCCGGCTCCGGCGGGCTGCGGCCGGTGGCGCCGGAGGCGGCGTACCGGCAGCTCCATCGCGCCGCCCGCGGCCCGGCCTGGCCTGCTCCCTCCGGCGCGGCGCGCTAACGGCCGGGCGGCGTCGTACGTCAACCCGGGGTGCGCCGCGAGCGTCGCGGGCGCGCCCGACGACCCGGCGGGCGGGCGCCGGCCAGGACCGGCCGGCGCCCGCCCGCGATCCGCCCCACAGGAGCCATCACCTATGCAGGCAGACCCGCTGATCCACTGGCCGGAGCCGATCCTCGAGTTCGCCGGCTTCCTCGGCCTCTTCCTCTCCGCCGGCGCCGTCGGCTTCCGCTACTCGGCGCTCCGGCGCGGGCTCGGCGCGGGCGACCGGCTGGCGCCCACCGAGCGCGCCGCCCACGAGGACGCCGCGCGGCGCGCCGCGCTCCTCGGGCTCCTGGGCTCGCTGATCATCGCCGTGCTGACGGCCATGAGCCTGCCGCGGCAGGCCGCCCGCGCCCACGTGGGCGTGCTCGGGCTGCTGACGACGAACCTCGTCGCCGGGATCCAGGCGGGCTGCCTGCTCCTCTCCCTCGCCGGCTTCGCGCTCGCCGCGGCGCGCATCCGCGCCGGCTGGGTGCTCGCCGCCGTCGGCGTCATCGTCGGGACGCTCCGGTCCGCGTTCACGGGGCAGTGGGCCCGCCTCGTGAACCCGATCCACGAGCTCGCGGCCGCGCTCTGGATCGGCACCCTCCTCGTCCTCGTCGTCGCCGGGATCTCGGCGGTGCTGCGCGACGAGCCCGCGCGCGAGCGGCGCGGCGCCATCGTCGCCGACATGGTGAACGGCTTCTCGCCGCTGGCGCTCTCCATGGGCGCGGTCGTCGTGACGTTCGGCCTGACCACGGCGTGGCGGCACCTGAAGTCGCTCCCCGCGCTCTGGACGACGCCCTATGGCTGGACGCTGATCCTGAAGCTGTGCTTCGTGGCGATGGTCTTCACGCTCGGCGCCTGGAACTGGCGCCGCCAGCGCCCGACGCTCGGCACCGAGGACGCCGCCGTGGCGATCCGCCGCTCGGCCCGCGCGGAGCTGATCGTCGCCACGATCGTGCTCGTCATCACGGCCGTGCTCGTCAGTCTGCCGGTGCCGAAGGCGCCCATGCCCTGAGTGGCGTCCGCGCGAACGAAGCGAGCCGGTGCGTCCCCGCGGGGGCGCACCGGCTCGCTTCGCTTCCATGATCGGCGGTGGCGCGCGCGGCCGCCGCCCCGGCGAGGTCAGAAGATCGGGATCGGCGCCAGCCCGACCTTCGCGCTGCGCTCGACGAACCACGTCGTGTACGCCCGGATGTGCGCCCCGGCGCCGTAGACCTCGACGAGGAACAGCTCGTCGGGCCGGTACATCGCCAGCTCGTCGAGGCCGAACGCGGGACGCTCGTCGATGTAGACGACCGGCGACGTCGGACGGCCACGCACGTAGACGCAGCCCAGCGCGCCGGACGTCGGGAACGCGGTCAGCGCGAAGCCGGACCGCCCGCCGCCCCAGCCACCGCACGACGCGCGCATCAGCATCGCCCGCTCCTGCACGAAGTCCGCGGCGCTCGGCGCGCTGCTGGCCAGCAGCGCGCCGCGGTCGAACGCGCGCACGCTCGTCGGCACCGCGTTGCGCCGGGCGCGGAAGCGGTCGGCCAGCACGGTGACCGCCTTCAGCATGACCGGGTTCGGCTCGAGCGCCACCTGCACCACCCCCATCGCCTCCGAGACCTCCACCGCCGTCACGCCGGTGGCGTAGCCGATCACGTCCACGACGAGCGGGTGCGTCCCGTCCGGCACGTCCCGCAGCACGAAGCGCCCCGCCGTGTCCGTGACGACGTCGTTGTCCAGGCTCTCCAGCGCGACGCTGGCGCCGGCGAGCGGCCGCCCGGTGGCGCGGTCCACGACCTGGCCGACGACGGTCCGCCGCGGCGCCTTCTGCGCCCGGACCGGGGCGGGCGCGGCCAGGGCGGCCAGCACCAGGACGAGGAGCGCGGTCGCGGCGGGGAGGTGGCGGAGCGGAGTGGATGCGCTGGTGCGCGAGGTGAACATACGGTCGACCCTCGTTCCGGTGTGGGGCCGCCGCGGGCGCAGAGTCCGGAACGCGCGCCGGCGACAGTGGGAACGACAGCGGGGACACTCCATGATAGTCGCGGCGGGGCGGGTTGGTTCCCGGGGAAGGAACGTCGTTTCACAGGGAGCATGGGAGCAGCGGAGAACGGCGACGCCGATGCGCCGCCCGCCGCGCCGATGCGGTGAATCGACGCGCCGTTTCCCCACGAAGCCCTTTCCTTTCCTCCCGATCCGCGCCTAACTTCGCCGGGTCACCCCCTCCGAACTCGGGCTCGTCCAGAGGCAAGATGTCGCAGCGCCTGGCTGATCGCCTGTCGGCGGCCCGGCGGGGCCGCTTCGTGGGCCGCGCCGGGGAGCGCACGCTCTTCGAGGGTGCGCTCGCGGCGCCGGAGCTGCCGTTCGCGGTGCTGCACGTGTTCGGCGCCGGCGGGGTGGGGAAGACGACGCTGCTGCGGGAGTACGAGCAGATCGCGGCGGAGCGGGGCGTGCCGACGTGCTACGTGGACGGCCGCGACATCGACCCGACGCCGGAGGCGTTCCTGGAGGCGCTGCGGGGCTGCCTCGGGCTGCCGGCGCCGCTGTCGCTCGCGCGGGCCGCGGACGCGCTCGCGGCGCGCGGCGGCCTGCTGGTCCTGCTGCTGGACACGTACGAGACGCTCGCGCCGCTCGATGCGTGGCTGCGGGAGCGCTTCCTGCCGGAGCTGCCGGCGCGGGCGCTGATCGTGCTGGCGGGGCGCGATTCTCCTTCGCTGGCGTGGCGCTCCGATGCCGGCTGGCAGCAGCTCGTGCGCGTGGTGCCGCTGCGGAACCTGAGCCGGGACGAGGCCCGGGAGTACCTGCGGCAGCGCGCGGTGCCGGCGGAGCAGCACCAGGCGGTGCTCGACTTCACGCAGGGGCATGCGCTGGCGCTCTCGCTCGTCGCGGATGCGTTCGACCAGCGGCCGGGGCTGCGCTTCCAGCCGGACGTGGCGCCGGACGTGATCAAGGCGCTGCTCGACCGCTTCGCGGCGCAGGTGCCGGGGCCGGCGCACCGCATGGCATTGGAGGCGTGCGCGCTGGTTCGCGTCACGACGGAGGCGCTGCTCGCGCGGATGGTGGCCGTCGAGGATGCGCACGAGCTGTTCGACTGGCTGCGGCGCCTGTCGTTCATCGAGTCCGGGCCGCAGGGCCTCTTCCCGCACGACCTGGCGCGGGACGCGCTGGCCGTGGACCTGCGCTGGCGCAACCCCGAGCGCTGGGCGGAGCTGCACGCGCATGCGCGGGAGCACTACACGTCGCGCCTCGAGGCCGCCGACACGCACGAGCGCCAGCAGCTCCTCCACGACCTGATCTACCTGCACCGGGACTCGGTGCTGAAGCCGTTCTTCGAGTGGCGCGAGGGCGGCGCGCTGCGCTTCGAGGCGGCGCGCGCGGAGGACGCCGGCGCGCTCCGCGGCATGGTCGTCGCCCACGAGGGGGAGGAGTCGGCCGCCTGGTTCGACCACTGGCTCGCGCGGCAGCCGGAGGCGTTCCGCGTGCTGCGCGAGGCGGACGGGCGGCTGGCGGGCTTCGTCGCCATGGTCGCGCTGGAGCGCGCGGCGCCGGCCGACCGCGAGGCGGACCCGGGCGCGCGGGCGGTCTGGCGCTACCTCGAGCGGACCTCCCCGCTGCGCGGCGCCGAGCGCGCGACGCTGTTCCGCTTCTGGATGGCGCGCGACGCGTACCAGTCCGTCTCGGCGGCGCAGAGCGTCATCTTCATCCACGCCGTCGCCCACTACCTGACCACGCCCGGCCTGGCCTTCACCTGCTTCCCGTGCGCCGACGCGGCTTTCTGGACGCCGATGTTCGAGTATGGCGACGTCGGGCGCCTCCCGGCGGCGGACTTCGAGGTGGGCGGCCGCCGCTACGGCGCGTTCGTCCACGACTGGCGCGCGGTCCCGCCCGCCGCCTGGCTCGAGCTGCTCGCGCAGCGCGAGATCGCGGCCGCGCCGCCGGAGTCCGCACCCGCCGCGGCGGAGCGCATCGCGGTGCTCGAGCCGGACGCGTTCGCCGCGGCCGTGCGCGACGCGCTCCGGAGCTTCACCCGGCCGGCGGAGCTGCGCCGCAACCCGCTGCTCCGCACCCGCCTCGTCGCCGCGCGCGTGGGACGCGGCGCCGACGACGACGCCCGCGTCGCCGCGCTCCAGGCCGCCCTCCGCGAGACGGCCGAGGCGCTCCAGGCGCAGCCGCGGGAGGCGAAGTACTTCCGCGCGCTGCAGCAGACGTACTTCCAGCCGGCGCTCAGCCAGGAGCGCGCGGCGGCGCTGCTGCGCATCCCGTTCGCCACGTACCGGCACCACCTCCAGGGCGGCATCGAGCGCGTGACCCGCCGCCTGTGGGAGCGCGAGGTGGGCGCGAGTTGAGCGGGAGATGAGCAGGAGCTGAGCTGGAGCGCGACGTCGCCCCGTCCTAGCGTGCCGCCGTGAGCCGCTCCCCACGGCCGAGCGGACTCTCCCGGTACGGGAACGCAGGAGCGACGCCATGGTTGCGCAGTCGACCCGCCCGCACGACCCCTCCCCGATCCATCTCGTCCGCGGCATGGCGCGAGGCGACGAGCGCGCCCTCGCCGCGCTCTACGACCGCTACGCCCCGGCCGCTCGATCCCTTGCCCTCGCGATCCTCCGCGACGAGGCGGACGCCGAGGAGGTCGCCGCCGAGGCGTTCGCGCAGGCGTGGCGCCTGGCGCCGCGCTTCGATCCCGAGCGCGGCAGCCCGGCGGTCTGGCTCACGACCATCACCCGGTCGCGGGCGCTCGACCGGCTGCGCGCCCGTCGCCGCCTGAGCTGCGCGCTCGAGCACGCCGCGGCGCTCGCGCCCGGGACGCCCGTCATGGCGGCCGCGCCGTCGCCGCCGCCGGACCGCGCGGTCGAGGCGGACGAGCTGCGCTGCATCGTCGGCCGCTCGCTGGCCGAGCTGCCGGAGCTGCAGCGCCAGTGCCTGGAGCTGGCGTACTTCGCGGGGCTGTCGCACAGCGAGATCGCCCGCGAGCTGGACGAGCCGCTGGGCACGGTGAAGACGCGCATCCGCTCCGGGCTGATCCGGCTGCGCGCGGCGCTCGCCGGCCTCGGCCGCGACGGCGGCTACGGCTGGGCCACGTGACGGAGTGGGGGGAGTGGGAGAGAGGGAGAGTGGGGGAAACAGCGATCGCCCACTCGTCTGCTCATCCACTCCCCCACTCGGGGGGTAGGGCCATGGCGCACGACGGCTGGTCCATCACGCACGTCCCGCCGGGCGTCGGCGAGTCGCTCTGGATCGGCGGCGAGCGGGTCACGCTCAAGGCGGTCAGCGAGGATACGCTGGGCGGCTTCGCCTGCTTCGAGCTGGCGACGCCGCCCGCCGAGGCGACGTCGCCCCGGATCCACCACCGCGCCGACGCCGCGTACTACGTGCTCGACGGCGAGCTGGAGGTCCGGGACCTCGATCACGGCACGGCCGACCGTATCGGCGCCGGCTCGTTCGTCTTCGTGCCGCGGGGGATCCTGCACGGCTTCGCGAACCTCGGCACGGCGCCGGCGCGCGTGCTCGCGATCCTGACGCCCGGCGGCGTCGAGCGCTTCTTCCGCGAGGTCGGCGAGCCGGCCGCCGCCGGATCGCCGGCGCCGGCGGCGCCCGCCGCCGACCGGCTCGCGGCCGCCGCGCGACGCCACCACGTCGAAGTCCTGCCCCCTGGCGCTTGACCCGTCGCACGGGTGCCGCGACCATCTGGATGGCGGAGACCCGGAACCGGAGGGGATGCGATGAGCACCATGCCGGCTTTCGTATTCGACCTCGACGGGACGCTCGTCGACAGCGTGTACCAGCACGTCCTCGCCTGGCGCGAGGCGCTCGAGTCGGCCGGGATCGAGCTCGCCGTCTGGCGCATCCACCGCCGGATCGGCATGAGCGGCGGACTCTTCGTGAACGCGCTGCTCCGCGAGATCGGCGGCACCGTCACCGACGAGTGGGTGCGCCGGATCCAGGCCGCGCACGCGGAGGCGTTCGCGCGCATGGCTCCGCAGGTGCGCGCGCTCCCCGGCGCGCGCGAGATCCTGGCCTACCTCGATGAGGCGCGCGTGCCCTGGACGATCGCCACCAGCGGGCGCAGCGACACCGCGCGCTCCAGCCTCGAGACGCTCGGCGTGGATCCCACGAGCCCGCGCATCGTCACGCGCGACCAGGTGCGCCACGCCAAGCCCGATCCCGACCTGTTCATCGCCGCCGCCGAACGGCTCGGCGTGAGCGTGGCCGACGTCATCGTCGTCGGCGACAGCGTGTGGGACCTGCTGGCGGCGCGCCGCGCCCGCGCGCTCGGCGTCGGCCTCCTCTGCGGCGGGTACGGCGAGGGCGAGCTGCAGACCGCCGGCGCCTACCGCGTCTACCAGGACCCGGCCGACCTGCTGCTCCACCTCGACGAGGTCGGCGTGCGCACGGCGTGAGGCGCGGCCGCGACCCGTCCACCGCCGCCGCGCGTTCCCCGTCCACTCCGTCCCGCACCCGAGACCGGCCCATGGCGATCCGGATCCGGCGCTACGCCACCGCGAGCGAGTTCCTCCAGCGCGCCGAGCCGTGGCTGCTCCGCGCCGAGGCGGCGAACAACCTCGTGCTCTCCGTCGCCCACGCGATCGCGCGGGGCGAGGCGGCCGGCGGCGGCCACGCCTACTTCGCCACCGTCGAGCGCGACGGCGCCGTCGCCGGCTGCGCGTTCCGCACGCCGCCCTACAAGCTCGGGCTCAGCCGCATGCCCCTGGGCGCGGCCGCGGCGCTCGCCGAGGACGTGGCCGGCGTCTACGACCGCATCCCCGGCGTGCTCGGGCCGGAGCCGGAGGCGCTCGGCTTCGCCGACGAATGGGGGCCGCCGCGCGGGCTGGTGGCGCGCCGCGGGATGCGTCAGCGGATCTACCGGTTGCACGCGGTGACCCCGCCCGCCATTCTGCCGCCGGGGCGCGCGCGGCGCGCCGTGGCCGCGGACATGCCCCTCGTCGGCCAGTGGCTCGCTGCCTTCGGCGAGGAGGTGCGGCTCCCGGTCGAGCGGGCCGAGGACGTCGCCGCCCGCTTCCTCGAGCGCGGCGAGCTGTTCGTCTGGGAGCACGCCGGCCTGGCCGCCATGGCGGCGTGGGTCGGCCGCACCCCGCACGGCGTGCGCATCGCCTTCGTCTACACGCCGCCCGAGCGCCGCGGCCACGGCTACGCCACGGCGCTCGTCGCCGACGTGACCGAGCGCATCCTGGCGGCGGGGTACCGGTTCGCGTGCCTGTTCACCGACCTCGGCAACCCGACGTCGAACCGGATCTACGCCTCCATCGGCTACCAGCCGGTGTGCGACGTCGTCGACGTCGAGCTCGTCGCGCCCGACGGAGCCGAGCCGCCCGCCGCCGCGGCGGGAACCTGAGAGCGAGGAGCCAGACGCGATGTCGATCGACAACGAGGAAGACCTGCGCGGGATGGAGGCGGCGGGCGCCGCCGTCGCCGAGACGCTCCGCGAGCTGCGCGCCTTCGTCCGCCCCGGCGTCACGACCGGCGAGCTGGACGCGCTCGCCGCCGAGACGCTCGCCCGCTACGGCGCCCGCTCCGCGCCCCGCCTCGTCTACGACTTCCCCGGCACCATCTGCATCAGCGTGAACGACGAGGCCGTGCACGGCGTCCCCGGCCGGCGCGAGCTGCACCCCGGCGACCTCGTCACGCTCGACGTGACCGCCGAGCTCCACGGCTACTTCGCCGACGCCGCCGTCACCGTGCCGGTCCCACCCGTCTCCCCCCGCGCCACGGCGCTCGTCGAGGCGGCCGAGGCGGCGTTCTGGCGCGGCGCCGACGTCGCCCGCGCCGGCACGCCGCTCCGCGAGGTCGGCCGCGCCGTCGAGCGCGAGGTGCGCAGCCGCGGCTTCCACGTGCTCCGCGACCTCTGCGGCCACGGCATCGGCCGCTCGATCCACGAGGCGCCCAGCGTGCTCAACTACTACGACCCGCGCGACCGCACCGTCCTCTCCGACGGGCTCGTGCTCGCGCTCGAGCCCATCGTCGCCACCGGCACCGGGCGCACCCGCCTCGCCCGCGACGGCTGGACCGTCCGCAGCGCCGACGGCAGCCTCGCCGCCCACTTCGAGCACACGATCGTCGTCCGCCCCGGCGCGCCGCTCATCCTCACGGCGGCGTGAGGGCGGGCGGCCGGCCCGCGCTCGCCCGGGACGCGGCGAGGTCGCGGTCGAGGTCGCGGGCGAGGTCGCGGGCGCGAGCGGGCGGGACCCCATTCCGAGGGAGGACGCACATGCGGAAGGTCAACCTCGCCGAGACGTTCGGCCGCTTCGACGACGCCTGGCACCCCCGCATCGTCGGCGCGGTCAACGACACCCACGTGAAGGTCGTGAAGCTCCTCGGCGAGTTCGAGTGGCACCACCACGACGCCGAGGACGAGCTCTTCCTCGTCGTGAAGGGGCGCATGCTGATGCAGTTCCGTGACCGCGACGTCTGGCTCGAGCAGGGCGAGCTCCTCATCGTGCCCCGCGGCGTCGAGCACCGCCCGGTCGCGCCCGAGGAGTGCCACGTCGTCCTCGTCGAGCCCGCCGGCACCCTCAACACCGGCACCGTCCACGGCCCGCGGACCATCGCGGAGCCGGAGTGGATCTAGGCGACGCCGCGGCCGACGGTCCGCGCCGGACCCCGTCCGCCCGCATCCTCGCACGACCCGGAGAGCCCCCGACATGCGCGACGATCGCGGCGACGCCGCCCCCGCCTCGCCCTTCCTTGGCCTCGTCATCTGCCTGGCGGTCGGCGCCGGGCTCTTCCTCTTCGCCGCCGCCGCGCACCTCCCGCGCGACCGCGTCCTCTACACCGGCCTCGGCGCCGGCCTGATCCTGGCCACGCTCCTCCGTCCCGCGTGGTTCTGGGAGCACCCCAAGGCGCGCTGGCTCCGCAACCTCGTCGGCGACGAGGCGACCGCGCTGTTCTATCTCGCCGTCGGCGGCGCCTGTGTGTGGATCGGGGTGTTCACGCAGCTCCCGTTCGGGCGGTCGAGGTAGCTCGCGTAGTTCCCGCTTGCGCGCCCGCTTCCGCTTCCGCTCCCGGCTGGTCGCACGCCTCGCCGCGCTGCCTGGGAACTGCCGGGCGCGGGCGCGGGCGCGCAAGCGGGAGCGGGAGCGGGAAACCCCGCGGCGGACTCGGAGGCTCGGACGGCCAATCCTGCCCCGGGTAGCCCGCCACCACCGCCAACTCCGTGCGGCACAAACCGTTAGCAGGTAGGGAAGATTTCCCCGTTCCCCGCGGTTCCACTCTTGCCGCGGTCTCTCCGGATCACCCGTTATCTCAAGTGCCGCAACGCTTTGCGCCCCAAACGTCCGTTTGGGAACATCTGTTGCCGGACGGACCCGCGTTCGACGGCGCATGCCGTCGTTCACGTGGGACTTTACAGGAGGCACGAATGGACACGAGGACGAATGGAATCCGGCTCGCGACGGCGGTCGCGGCGCTGCTCTTCGTGGGGGTGGGGACGGCGGGCGCGCAGGAGCCGACCAAGGCCACGCCCACCCCGGCGGACGCGCAGGTGTGCACCGTGAAGCTGGATCCGCAGGCGGTCCAGATCCAGGCGGAGCCCGTGCAGCTCAAGGCGAGCCTGTCGCAGGCGATCGGCGCGGGGGTGGTCGCGGCGATCCAGGAGGAAGGGAGCGGGGTCGAAGTGGCGGTGGCTCCTGCGCCCGACGCGGCGGGGAAGACGGACGTGACCACGCCGAACCCGGCCGGCCCGGCGCCGAAGGAGCCGCCCGTCGGGAAGCCGTCGTCGTCCTCGACCGGCCAGCCGGCCCCGACCATGGGCGCCGCGGGGGAGAGCGTCGCGCTGACGCTGAACACCCAGGCGGCGAAGGCCGGCGAATACACGCTCTCGCTGAAGGGCGAGACCGGCGCGTGCACCGGCAAGTTCACGGTTCAGGGCGCACCGAAATAACGGCACGCTCCATCCCAGCAATGGACCGCGGCCCCGGGCGAGGAGATCGCCCGGGGCCGTTTCTGTTCCGCTCTCGCTTACGCTCCCGGGAAACCAGAAGCGCCTCGGCGTCCACGGCCGTTGCCAGGTCCGGCGCGAAGCCGTCCCGGGAGCGGAGGCATAAGCAGAAGCGGGAAAACCTACGGCACCACGAGCCTCACGAACGGCCAAACATACGCCTGCAGCATCACCAGCCCGCCCACCAGCCCCGCCAGCGCCAGCGAATGCCAGAAGACGAAGCGCAGGATCTCCCACTCGTGCCCGTACCAGCGCGTGGCCGTGCTGGCGACGACGATGCTCTGCGCGTCGATCATCTTCCCCATGACGCCGCCGGAGGAGTTCGCGGCGGCCATGAGCGTGGGGGAGAGGCCGAGCTGCTGGGCGGTGATCTTCTGGAGGCTGCCGAAGAGCACGTTGGAGGAGGTGTCGGAGCCGGTGAGCGCGACGCCGAGCCAGCCGAGCAGCGTACCGAAGAACGGGTAGAGCGGGCCGGTCCGGGCGAAGGCGAGTCCGAGGATCGCGTCGAGGCCGGCGTAGCGGGTGACATAGCCGAGCGCGAGCATGGCCGCGATGGTCAGCAGCGACAGCCGCACGACCTTCAGCGTCTCCCAGTACGCGCGGGCCAGGCGGCGCGGCCCGAAGCCGAGGAGCGCGCCGGAGAGGAGCGCCGCGAGCAGGATCGCCGTGCCGGTGGCGGAGAGCCAGTTGAAGAGGAAGACGGCCGGCTCCGGCTGCGCCGAGGCGACGACGGGCGGCAGCCGGAGCACCGCCCGGTCCAGCCCCGGGACCGGGAGCCTCGGCGCCGAGACGGCGTTGAGCGCGTCCTTGATCGTGGGGAGGCCCCAGAGGAACACGAGGATGCTGAGGACGAGCCAGGGGGCCCAGGCCTTGAACGTCGATGCCGCGGGGTCGCGGCGGCCCGACGGCACGCCGGACGCGGGGTCGCGCGGATCCGCGGGGCCGTCGGGAGCGGCTCCCGGCCCCGCGAGCGCCGCCGCGCCCCCGGGAGCATCGTCACGCACGCGCGCATGCCCGGCGCCGCCGGCACCGGGCTCCGCGGCCACGCTGCCGGGCTCCGGCTCGTAGCTCGCTCCCGCCGGCACCAGCGCGGCGGCCGGCACCCGCGCGCCGGCCGGGGCGGGGCGCCAGAGCTTCAGGAACCCCGCGAGCGCCGCCATCGACGCCACGGACGCGACGACGTCGACGAGCCACGGGCCGTGTAGGTTCGCGACGAGCGCCTGCGGCGCGGCGAACGCGAGGCCGGCGACGAGGAGCGCCGGCCAGACCTCGAGCATGCCGCGGAAGCCGGCGTAGGCCCAGATCAGCCAGAACGGCACGATCACGGAGAAGAGCGGGAGCTGCCGGCCGACCATGGCGCTGAGCGCGTGCAGGTCGAGGCCGGTCACGCCCTGGAGCGCGATGATCGGCGTGCCGAGCGCGCCGAACGCGACGGGCGCGGTGTTGGCCAGGAGCGAGAGGCCGGACGCCTCGAGCGGGCCGAAGCCGAGGCCGATGAGCACGGCGGCCGTCACGGCCACGGGGGTGCCGAAGCCGGCGGCGCCCTCGAAGAACGCGCCGAAGCAGAACGCGACGAGCAGGAGCTGCAGGCGGCGGTCGGCGGTGATCCCGGTGATGCTCCGCTGGAGCACGTCGAACTGCCCGGCCTCGCGCGTGAGCCGGTAGAGGAAGATGACGTTCAGGACGATCCAGCCGATGGGGAAGAGGCCGTAGGCCGCGCCGAAGCCGGCGGCCTCGACGGCCAGGCGCGCCGGCATCCCGAGCACGCCGATCGCCACGAGCAGCGCGGTGGCCAGCCCGAGCAGCGCGGCCGTGTGCGCCTGGATGCGGCGCGAGGCGAGCGCGCCGAGCAGCACGACGACGGGGAGCGCCGCGACGGCGACGGAGAGTGCGCCACTCGGCAGCGGCGCGTAGTTCTGGGGCCAGGTCATCGGTGTCGTCGGGGTGCGGGGGAGCGGCCGGTCGACTAGAATACGCGCCCCGCGGAGCGCGGACCACGGTCCAGCCGGACGGCGGCGCCACGCCCGGAGCGCGCGCCGCCCCCGTGGCGCGGACCACGCCGCCGCGGACGACGGCCGTCGCGGCGCCCGGGTTTCCGCGCACCCCGGGCTCCGCGGACCACCGGTCTCGCGGACCACGTTTCCGCGGACCCCGGATCCCCGAGCACCCCGAATGTCGCAGTCGCAGCCCGAGGACAGTCCCGAGGCCCCGCGGCCCCCGCTGCGGGGCGACCCGTACGCCGCCCTCCGCTTCCCCGATTTCCGCCGGTTCCTGGCCGGGAACTTCCTGTCGAGCATCGGCGTGCAGATGCAGACGGTGGCGGTCGGCTGGTACCTGTACGAGCGCACCGACTCCGCGCTGGCGCTGGGCGGCGTGGGGCTGGCGCAGGTGCTGCCGATCTTCCTGCTCACGCTCCCGGCCGGCCACCTGGCGGACCGCTTCGACCGCAAGCGGCTGCTGGTCGCGGCGCTCGGGCTCGGAGTGCTCAACTCGATCGGGCTCGCCTGGCTCTCCGCGGTCAACGGCGCCGTCGCGCTGCTCTACCTCTTCCTCGTGCTGAACGGCGTGGCGCGCGCGTTCATCGCGCCGGCCCGCGACTCGCTCGGCCCGCAGCTCCTCCCGCTCGAGCTGCTCGGCAACGGCGCTACCTGGCGCAGCGGCTCCTTCCAGCTTGCGTCCGTGCTCGGGCCCTCCTTCGGCGGGCTCGTCATCGGCCTGCGCCACAGCGCGACGCCGGCGTTCATCGGCACGGCCACGTCGCTCGCGCTCTTCGCCGTGCTGATCGCCGGCGTCACGCCGCGCCGCTACCTCCCCGCCCGTGGCGGCACGCCCATGGAGATCTTCGCCGGCGGCGTCCGCTTCATCTGGCGCACGCGCATCCTTCTGGCGACGATCACGCTCGACCTCTTCGCCGTGCTCCTCGGCGGCGCGACGATGCTGCTCCCCGTGTTCGCCAAGGACATCCTGCACGTCGGGCCACGCTCGCTCGGCTGGATGATGGCCGCGCCCTCCGTCGGCGCGGTCCTCGTCGCGCTCGTGCTGGCGCGGCACCCGCTGCAGCGCGCGGGCCGGGCGCTCCTCTGGGCCGTGGCCGGCTTCGGCGCCGCGACGGTCGCGTTCGGGCTGTCGCGCTCCTACGTCCTCTCGCTCGCGCTCCTCGCCGCGATCGGCGGCCTCGACATGGTCAGCGTCGTCGTGCGCAGCACGCTCATGCAGGTGCTGACCCCCGACGACCTGCGCGGCCGCGTTGGCGCGATCAACGCGCTGTTCATCGGCACGTCCAACGAGCTCGGCGGCTTCGAGAGCGGCACGACCGCCGCGCTCTTCGGCCCCGTCGCCTCCGTGGTCGGCGGCGGGATCGGCAGCATCCTCGTCGTGCTCGCCGTGGCGAAGATCTGGCCGGAGGTGGGGCGCTACGGGCGGCTGGAGGCGGGGTAGGGAACGGCCCTTTTTCACCGCAGAGGCGCAGAGGGCGCAGAGAACGGCAACGGAAAGCCGTGCGACGAAGCTTCGTCGGCGTCCGAACGGATTTTTCACAGGGAGCTCGGGAGCTTGGGAGGACGGCGGGGGCCGGCGGGACGCAGCGTCCGCGGCGAACGCATGCATCCATTATGAAGTTGGAACCCGGCTACGCCGCCTCCAGCGCCGACGCCGGAAATGAAGCTGGGGGTTGCACCGGTGACCCGCGTTCCACCGGTCCAACCCCCAAAAGGATGCTTCCGCTACGACGCCCCCCGCGCCGCCCCCAGCGGGTCTCCCCAGCTCCCAAGCTCCCTGTGAATGAAAATTCGTTCAAACGCCGACGAAGCTTCGCCGCCCGGCTTTCCGTTGCCGTTCTCCGCGCCCTCTGCGTCTCTGCGGTGAAAACGCCGTTGATCCGTTCCCGTCCAATCCCTCACATCCGGAACAGGTAGCTCAGCTTCACGAAGAACCCGTCCTGCGTCCTCGCCAGCCGCCGGAAGCCGAACGCCTCCGGCTCCTGCATCGAGCTGCCGTAGCCGAGGAAGAGGACGGTGCCCGGGCTCGGCTGGTAGGAGAAGAGCCAGTCGGCGCGGAAGCCGTTGTCCTCGCGGCGCGCGGCGCGGACGAAGCCGTCGCCCGTCCTGACCAGGACCGGGAGCCCGGTGCGGCCGTCGTCGCGCAGGTCGTCCTGGCGGTCCGAGAGGTACTGGCCGACGAAGCGGAGGAAGACGGGGCGCGAGAGCTGGTACTCGACCTTGAGCCGCGGGATCTGCTGCACGCCGACCGTGCTCAGGTCCGCCCAGCGCACGAACTGCTGGTGGATGTAGCGCCCCTCGACGCGCACCTTGTCGGTCGGCCGCCAGTTCAGCGTGGCGTTCATGAACGCGATCCACGCCGGCGCCCACTCGTAGAAGTTCTCGTCGCGCCCGACGACGGCCCACCCGCTGGCGTCGAGGTTCTTCCACCGCGGCGTGGTCACGCTGACGTAGAAGTCGTAGTTCGGGAGGCGCCGCGTGCCGGTGTACGGCACCGTGTCCACGCCCGTCGGACCCGGCACGGCGAGGTAGAAGTCGCGGTACAGCTCCTCGGGGTAGTGGAACGACTCGAGCATGAGCTGCGCGCCGAGCCGCCAGCCGCCGCGCAGCGCCGCGTTGAGCTGGTAATGCAGCTTCAGGTCGTCGGCATGCTTCCCGGCGGTGAACTCGTCGTAGTCCCAGACGAAGTCGAAGAGGAGCGCGTGGCTGAGCGACTCGAGCGTCGCGCCGGGCGCGCCGTAGATCGTGTAGCTGGGCTGGAGGTCGAGCTGGGCGACGCCGGTCCGGCCGAGGAAGCCCGCGCCCGCGTCGAAGCGCTCGTCGAAGCCCTTGAGCGACGCATAGAGCCCCACGGTCCGGCCGTTCCGCTGCACGTTCATGTCGAACATCGGCGCGTGGAACGTCCCCTCGGCGGTGCGGTCGAAGCTCGTCGCCACCTGCAGGCGCGAGGAGTAGAGGCCGCCCCAGAGGAGGCGCGCATCCGCGCCGGCGACGTGGTTGTAGAGCGACCCGTCGATGCGGTCCGTGTACACGAGCCCGACGGTGCTGCGGCCCAGGTCGCGGCGCACGCGCACGACGTTGAAGACCGGGTTCGAGCCGTCGGCGGAGAGCGCGGCGTCGTCCACGGCGCTGAGCACGCCGATGCTCGTGCCGGCCACGCTCCCGGCCAGCTTCGCGGCCGCGACGGGGCTCGCGATGCGGCGCGTGTAGACCAGGTTGTTCGGCGTCTCGAACTGCTCGCTCGCGTCCAGGAAGAACGGCCGCTTCTCCGGGAAGTAGAGTGCCTGGCGCGGGTCCGTCTGCACCTGCCCGACGTCCGCCTCGACCTGCGAGAAGTCCGGGTTCACCGTGCCGTTCAGGGTGAGGCTCGAGGTCACGCCCCAGCGCACGTTGCCGCCGACCTCCGGGCGCTGCCGGTCGTACGCCCAGCCGTCCGTGCCGGCGGCGCCGTCGACGCGGCTCGTCACCACCGGGTTCAGGTCCAGCACCACGCCTCGCCGGAGCCCCGTGAGGCCGCGCAGCGTCCCCGACTGCCCCAGGAACGACGCGGCCGCCCGCTTCGCCGGCGTCCACGTCTGCTGGTGCCCCGAGTGCTGCGGCTGGCGCAGCACCTGGATCCCCCAGTCCTGCGTCCCGGCCGAGGGGAAGCGCAGCGTCTTGAACGGGATGCGCAGCTCCACCTCGTAGCCGTAGTCGGTGACGTGTCCCTTCGACTCGAAGATGAAATCGGGGCTCGTGTCCAGCTCGCCGTCGCCGCGCCCCTCGATCAGCGTGCCGTCGAGCTGCACGCCGAGCGGGTTCACGCCGAACACGAGCGCGCGCCGGCCGTCGTGGTACGTGTCCAGCAGCACGTGCACCCAGTCGTCGCCCCAGATCTTGTCGCGGTCCGCGAGCGTGGCGTGCACCGCCCCGTGCCGCTCGTACGCGCGGACCCCGAAGTAGATCGCCCGCTCCGTGTAGAAGACGAGCACCTCCGTCGAGTCCTCCGCCGGCATGCCGTCCGCCGGGTCGTACTCGGAGAAGCCGGTCAGCACCGCGGCCTGCTGCCACGCCGCGTCGTCGAGCCGGCCATCGACCTCGACCTCGGCCGCCGCCGCGTGACGCGGCACCGCCACGTCGAGCTGGTGGTCGCGCCCGCTGTAGACGCCGGCGGCCGGCGGCCCGGCGAGGTGGAGGATCCAGAGGAGGAGCGGCAGCATCGGCGTGTCGGTCCCGGGGTTCGCGGGGGCCGGCCCATCCGGGCCGACGCGGCATGCAATCTGGACGCCGCGCCCCGGCGGCGACAGCCGATGGACGCGGAACGGCCCGGCGGCGGTGCGAGCGGCGGGATCGGGGGGGCCGGGCGCGGGCGCGCCGGCGTCCGAAACCGTCCGGCCGCCGCCGCCGTAGGGGCTCCGGCGCCGGAGCCGCAACCTCCCCGCCCACTCTCACAAGGATTCTCATGCGACGCTTCGTGAAGCCGCGCCCCGTCGCGCTCGTTTTCGCCGCGCTCCTGGCGACGCCGGCCGCCGCCGCCGCGCAGCGCTGCGGCGGGCCCGCGCTGAACCTCGGCACCGGCTGTGCCGGGCTCAGCATCGGCAACTCGCACCGCTGGCGCGGCGTCCGCCTGAACTGGGCCGACCGGAACGTGGACCGCGTGACCGGCGTGAACGTCACGCTCTGGAAGCCGGACTTCGAGCACCTCTCCGGCCGCTACGGCGGCATCTCGCTCGGCCTGATCCCGGCCGGCGAGCGCCTGCGCGGCGTCAACCTCGGCGTCGCCGGCGTCGTCGCCGACCGCGAGATCTCGGGGCTGAACGTGGGCGGTGCCGCGATCGTCGGGAACGGCGTGGTGCGCGGGGTCAACGTCGGCGGGCTCGCGCTCGTCTCGAACGGCTCGCTCGTCGGCGTGAACCTGGCCGGCGTCGCCACCGTCGCGAACGCCGATGCGCGCTGGGTCAACCTCGCGGGGCTCGCCACGGTGACGAACGGCGCGATGCTCGGGCTCAACGTGGCCGGGCTCGCCACCGTCGCCAACGGCCCGCTGCGCGGCGTCAGCCTGGCCGGCGCCGCCGTGGTCACGAACGGCGACGCCCGGGGCGTGAACGCCGCCGGCGTCGCCATGGTCGCGAACGGCGAGCTGCGCTGGATCAACGTCGGCGGGCTGGCGGTCGTGGGGAACTCGGTGGTCGAGGGGGTGAGCGTCGGCGGGCTCGCGCTCGTCTCCAACGGGCGACTGCGCGGGCTCAACCTCGGCGGGCTCGCCACCGTCGCGAACGCGACGATGACGGGCGTGAACCTGAGCGGCGTCGCCACGGTCTCGAACGGCGACATGACCGGCCTGAACGCCGGCGGGCTGGCGGTGGTCGCGAACGGGCGGATGAGCGGGATCAACCTCGGCGGCCTGGCCGTCGTGGCCGGCGGCGGCGAGCTGAGCGGGCTCTCCGTCGGCGGGCTCGCCGTCGAGAGCTCCCGCCGCATCCGCGGCGTCTCGGCCGCCCTCTACCGGGCCCGCGCGCCGGAGATCTCCGGCGCCGCGCTCACCGGCCTGCTGAACCGCGCCGGCGAGCTGCACGGCTTCGGCGTGGCCGGCTGGAACGACATCGGCCGCCAGCGCGGCCTCACGATCGGCCTCTACAACCACGCCCGCACGCTGCACGGCGTGCAGGTCGGCCTCCTGAACCGGGCCGACAACAACCGCCCGCCGTTCCGCTGGCTGCCGCTCGTGAACGCGCACCGGTAGCCGGCTGCGTCCGGGAGCGTGGCCGGGTCCGGAAACGGCGCCTCACGCGGAGGCGCGCAGCCGCGGAGGGGAGCCGGGCGGCGAAGGGTTACCCGGGGATGTGAACGGCGCCCGGTGGGGAGCAACCCAGCGGGCGCCCCCCTACCGGTACAGCACGTCCATCGAGAACACCCCATCCTCCACGCCCTTCAGCCGCTGCGGCGTGCCGCCCTGCGTCGAGACGACGGAGCTGACGTGCGCGGTCGCGCCCGAGCTAGGGTCCGCGTCGCTCATGACGAGCGCCCAGCGGTCGTCGGCGGAGAGCCGGCCGAGCAGGATGTAGCCGCGCGCCACCAGCACCGCCGGCGCCGTCCCGGCCAGCGGCACGCGCACGAGCTGCCGCACGTAATCCTGGCCGCTCACGAGCGTCTCGTTGCGCAGCAGCAGCGCCCACGCCCCCGTGCGGGCGATCCCCTGCACGGTGCCGGGCACGCTGTCCGCCACCGTCCGCGCCTCGAGCGAGCCCAGCTCGACTCGCACGATGCGCGAGAGCCGGTCGGCGATCGGCGTCGAGCGGCTCCCGACGTTCTTCGAGAAGAGCACGCCCAGCCCGGACGCGTCGAAGCGCACGACGTCGCCGCCAATGCTCGCGCCCTGCGTCAGCCGCTGCACCCGGTTCGTCTCGAGGTCCGTCACGAACACGTCCACGCCCGCCGCCCGCGGCAGCGTGCTCATCCCGTACACGAGCTTCCGCCCGTCCGGCGACCAGTCCACGTTCGTCAGGATGATCTGCATGTTCGGGCTGGCGACGCGCGCGCCCGTCCCGTCCGCGTTCACCACGACCACCTCGGATTGGTCGTACGCCAGCGTCGCCACGACCGCCAGCTTCTTCCCGTCCGGGCTCCACGACACCGGCCCGAGCGCCAGGATGCTCGCGTCCTCGAGCCGCGGCAGCATCGTCACGTTCCCCGGGATCGGGTCCTCCGCGCCGTCGAAGCGGATCCGCCGGCGCTGCGTTCCATCGGCGGCCTGCACGTACAGCGCGGGCCGGTTCCCCTCCTGTCCGATCAGGGCGACGAGGCTCGCCGAGCCGCCGTCGTCCGGGCCCACCACCGCCGTCTCGCACCCCGCCGCCACGGCAAGGGCGGCGAGCACCGCGCCCATTGCGCCGGCTCGCCACCACCGCCCGCCTCCATATGTGACACGCATGGTATTTCGTCGTCTTTTCGGGTGATGTCCGCACCGCCGGCGCTCGCCGTCGGCGGGGCGACAGGGTAGTGGCCCGGCCCGGTGCCGGGAAGAGCGCCGGGCGTCCCCTCCAGCAGCCACGGACGCGTCCCCCGAGGAGGACAGGCCCTGGCGGAAATCGCGGAAATTCGCAACTTCCCGCGCCGCCACGGTGGCACTCGCCTTGCCACTACGCCCGCGCAGAACGGGCGAAGCGAACGGGAAGATTCAAACAGGAGTGGGGTTATGCGAAAGGGTCGTTCGCACCATGTCGCCATCGTCGCCGTGGCGCTCGCCGCGCAGTTCGGCGTCACCGCCTGCGCGAGCATGAACAAGACCGCCAAGGGCGGGATCATCGGCGCCGGCGCCGGCGGCGTGGTCGGCGCCGCCGTCGGCAAGGCGACGGGGAACGTCGCCCGCGGCGCGATCATCGGCGCGGCGGTGGGCGGCGCGGCCGGCGCCATCATCGGCCACCAGATGGACAAGCAGGCGCAGGAGATCGCGGCCACGGTCCCGGGCGCGACGGTGACGCGCGTGGGCGAGGGGATGGTGGTGACGTTCGAATCGGGGATCCTCTTCGACTTCGACAGGTCGGACCTGCGCTCGAACGCGCAGGGCAACTTGCAGAACCTGGCGAACAGCCTGGAGAAGTACCCGGGCGAGGAGGTCCTCGTCGTCGGGCACACGGACGCGCAGGGCACCGACTCCTACAACCAGGCGCTCTCGCAGCGGCGCGCCCAGTCCGCGGCCGGCTACCTCCAGACGCAGGGCGTCAACGCCAGCCGGATCCACACCCGCGGCATGGGCGAGACCGATCCGGTCGCCGACAACGACACCGAGGCCGGACGCCAGGCCAACCGCCGCGTCGAGGTCGTCCTCTACGCCAGCGAGGCGTGGCGCAAGCAGGTGCAGCAGAGCGTGGCGCCGGGGAGCTGACCGGCGCGCCGCGCGAGTGACGGAACGGCCCGGGCGTCGGAAGATGCCCGGGCCGCTCGTGCATCCGGCCCCGTCTCCCCGCTCATGCAGACCCCGAAGGTCCCGTCGTTCGTCCTTTCCGCCTCCGCCTCCGCGCCCGCCTCCGGCAGTTCCCTCATCCGCATTCGCATTCGAACATGACGCGCGGCGGACCGGCATCGGGGAGGCGGATCCGCACGGCACCACATCGGAGGCGGGTGCGGAGGCGGAGGCGACCCGATCCCCAGGGGCGTCGCCTCACGCGCGGACGGGGGCCACCACGCGCAGCGCATCCGGGTGCACGCGGAACTCCAGCGGCGCGACGAGCCGCTCCGGCTCGCCGTCGCGGGCGATGTCGACGCGCCTGCGGGAGTCGAGCGTGAAGGCGGGCGCGTGCAGGACGTCGAGCCCGGGGCCGGCGGGCGTCTCGCCGCGCTGGAGCTTCCGGAGCGTGCGGAGGGCGAGACGGATCAACGCGGCGCGAGTGTGCGCGCGGGGCACGACGATTTCGAGCTCGCGGGCCTCCGCCTCGCGCGCGTCCCCCGGGAGCTGGAAGCTGCCGCGCCCGAGGCCGACCCACACGCCCACCGCCGTGCGGTCGATCCGGTGTCCGTGCGCCTCGAGCGTGAGCCGCGTGGGGCGCATGCGCGCAAGGACGTACACCCAGGCGACGACGGCGGCGGGCCACTTCCCGAGCCAGCGCCGCCAGCGCTCGCGGTGCCGGACCATGTGAGGGTAGAGCCCGGAGGCGGCGTTGTTGATGAAGGTACGGTCGTCCACGGTGCCGACCGGCACGGTGACGATGCGCCGGCCGGCGAGCGCGCGGGCGGCGTCCTCCGGCGCCTCGATCCCGAGGCGCCGGGCGAAGTGGTTGAGCGTGCCGAACGGGATCGGCGCGAGCGCCGTCTCGCCGCCGCGCAGGGCGTCCGCGGCCGTGGAGAGCGTGCCGTCCCCGCCCGCGACCGCGACGATCGGCGCGCCGGCCGCGGCCGCGGCGCGCACCGCGGCCGCCAGCGCGGCGGGCGGCGTCGAACGGATGTCGGCGTCGACGCCCGCCTCCTCCAGCACGGCGCGCAGCCGCTCGACGGCGCGGCCGCTCGCGCCGCCCGCCTCGGCGTTGATGAACACCGGGATCGGTCCGCCGCCTTGCGCCGCCACGCCGCCTCCCGCGTCTTCGGTGTACGCCCGCCCGGCGCGGGCGCTCGAGAGGGCAGGTTGCGGGCCGCGCCGCGCCCTTGCCCCCGCCGCCGGCCCCCGGCAACATCAAGCGCCCGTTCGTCGCGCCACCATAGGGAGGACACTCGCAATGGCCGTGGATCCCAGCAGCACCGTCGTCGGCTTCGTCGGCACCGGCGTCATGGGCCGGAGCATGGCCCGGCACCTCGTGGACGCGGGGTACCGCGTGCTCGTCTACACGCGGACGCGGGAGAAGGCGGCGCCGGTGCTGGAGGCGGGGGCGGAGTGGCGGGACTCGGTCGCCGGCGTCGCCCAGGGGAGCGACGTCGTGATCACGATCGTCGGCTACCCGGCGGACGTCGAGGAGGTCTACCTGGGCGAGGGCGGCATCCTGTCCGCGGCGCGGCCGGGGACGCTCGTCGTCGACATGACGACGTCGAAGCCGTCGCTCGCGCGGCGCATCCACGAGGCCGCGGCGGGGAAGGGGATCCGCGCGCTGGACGCGCCCGTCTCCGGCGGCGACGTCGGCGCGCGCGAGGCGCGGCTCTCCATCATGGTCGGCGGCGACAACGACGCGTTCGAGGCCGTCCGTCCCGTCCTCGAGGTGCTCGGCAAGAACATCGTGCACCAGGGTCCGGCCGGCGCCGGGCAGCACACGAAGATGGCGAACCAGATCGCCATCGCGTCCGGCATGATCGGCGTGTGCGAGGCGCTGGCGTACGCGCGGCGGGCGGGACTCGATCCGTGGCGCGTGCTCGAGAGCATCGAGAAGGGGGCGGCCGCGAGCTGGTCGCTGTCGAACTACGGGCCGCGCATGCTGCGCGGCGACTTCGAGCCCGGCTTCTACGTCAAGCACTTCCTGAAGGACATGGGGATCGCGCTGGAGGCGGCCGAGGAGATGGACCTCGACCTGCCGGGCCTCGAGCTGGCGCGCATGCTCTACGACGAGGTCGCCGAGATCGGCTTCGCCGAGAAGGGCACGCAGTCGCTGTTCGCGCTCTGGGAGGAGGAGGACGGCGGCGAGGGCGCGCCGGACCTCGTGCAGATTTCACCGCGCTGACGGCGCCGTCCGGCGGCGCTCGCCGGCGGACGCATCTCCTTGTCGGCCCGGCTCTTGCCTCCGCCCCCCGCGGTTCGCTCCCCTGGACGCGGGAGGGGATGGTGGGGCTGCGCAGACACGGACTCCTTCTCCTGCTGGCGGCGCTGCCGGCCGCGCGGCCGGCCAACGCCCAGCGGCTCGGCGCCGAGCTCGCCGACGCCGGTCACGACGCGCTCCGCATCCTCGCCTCGCCCGCGCACATCCAGACGGACGACCTCCCTACGCTCGGCGCCGTCATCGGCGGCGCGGTCGTCGTCGGCGCGCTCGACGCGCCGATCCAGCGCTGGATCGACCGGCACGAGGGCTCGCTGCTCGTGCGCGCGGCCACGCCGTTCCGGGAGGGCTCGCCGCTCAGCCGGCTCGGGTTGGCGGGCACGCTCTGGCCGGTCTCCGGCGCGCTCTATCTGGCCGGTCTCATCGCCGACGACCGCGCGCTCCGCGACGCCGGGCTCGGCTGCGGCGCCACTCTCGCCGCGAGCACCACGATACGGCACGCCATCTACCGCCTCGTCTCGCGGCCGCGCCCCGGCACCGGGGAGCGCCCGTACGCCATATCGGTGCCGGGCGGCGACTGGGAGCACCACTCCTTCTTCGCCGGCCACACCTCGAACATCGTCGGGTGCACCGCGTTCTGGGACCGGCGCTTCCGCCTGGGCGCGGCCGCGCTCCCGCTGTACGCGCTCGCCGCCGGCGTGAGCGTGAGCCGGACGATCGATGGCGCGCACTGGGCCAGCGACACGTACGTCGGCGTCGCGTTCGGCTACGCGGCCGGCCGCCTCGTCGCCGACCGGATGCGCGGCCGGGTCGAGCCCCGTACCACGGAACCCGACCCGGCGCTCGTGCTCGTCGTGCGATGGCCCGCGCGGTGAGGCGCTCCTACGGCGTGGCCGCCTGCGTCTCCGGCATCAGCGTGACCTGCACGTAGTCGTCGGCGCGGAGGTAGCGCCGGGCGGCGTCCTTCACCATGGCGGGGGTGAGCGTGCCGAGGATGTCGTCGCCGTAGATCGCGGTGCGCATGTCCTCGCCGGTCCGGTCGGCGTCGACGATCCGGCCGAGCCAGTAGCCGTTCTCCTTCAGGCTGGTCTCGAGCGCGCGGCGCTGCGTCTCCTGCACCTTCCGGATCTCGTCGGCCGTGGGGCCGTCCTGCTGCAGCTTCGCGATCTCCTTGAAGAGCGCGGCCGTCAGCTCGTCCACGCGGTCCGGCGCGGAGCCGAAGCCGACGACGAAGGAGTAGGCGGGCACCGGCTCGCGCGCGCTGCCGGCGGTGACGTTCACGCCGTACGTGCCGCCGAGGTCCTCGCGCAGCACCTCGCGCAGGCGGATGCGCAGCACCTCGCCGAGCGAACTGTAGGCGAAGCGGTTCTGCCGCGTGAACTCGAACGGCCCGGTGAACGTGATCTGCGTCAGGCTCTTCGGCTCGACGCCGCGCCGCACGACCTTCTTGACGACGCCGGTCGGCGGACGGATGCCGAGGTCCTTCCAGCGCTCCGTCGCCCCGGTGGACGGGAGCGAGGCGAGGTAGCGCTCGACGAGCGGCCGGAGCGAATCGGGCTGGAAGCTGCCGACGAAGACGAACGTGAAGTCCGCCGCGTTCGAGAAGCGCTCCCGGAAGATGCGGTACGACTTCTCCGCGCTCATGGCGGCGAGCCGCTCCGTCGTGATCGGCAGCGAGCGCGGGTGGTGCTGCGCGAGCGTGACGGCGAGCGTGTCCTGGAACGCGATCTCGGGGCTCGCGCCGCGCTCCTGCAGCGCCGCCTCGAGCCGCGAGCGGATCGACTGGAACGCCGCGGTGTCGAGGCGCGGCTGCGTGAAGTTCAGGTACACGAGCTGGAGCATCGTCTCCAGGTCCTTGGGCGACGCGGAGCCCGAGAGTCCCTCCTCCAGCGTCGAGATCCCGGGCTGCGCACTCGCGGCCTTCCCCGCCAGCGCCTTGCGGAGCTGCGGCAGGTCGAAGCCGCCGAGCCCGCCGGAGCCGACGACGAGCGTCGCGGTCAGCGCCGCCACGTAGTCGCTGTCCGCCACGAGCGACGTGCCGCCGCGGCTGTACGCCCGCAACAGGATCTGGTCCGCCTTGAAGTCCGTCGACTTGAGCAGCACTCTCGCGCCGTTCGACAGCTTCCACTCCCGGACGCCCACGCCCGCGATCTCGCGCTCCGAGGCGATGCGGCCCGGGAGCGGCGGATGCGCCACGAGCGGCGCCGCCGCCACGTTGTCGGCGTACGGCGCGATCGTCTCCGCGGCGACGCGGTCGAAGACCGCCGCGAGCGCCGTCTCGGTCGGCGCCGCCACGCCCGGCTTGGCCGGCGCGCTGACCAGCACCGCCCGGTCCTCTCCGCCCACGAGCTGCCGCGCCAGCGCGTTGACCTCCTCCAGCGTGATCCCGGGGAGCAGCTTCTGGTACAGCGCGTACGCATCCGCGGCGCCGAGCGGCGTCTCCTCCCGCAGGAACGCCTGCGCGTACTGGTTCGCGAACGCCGACGAGTTCGTCTTGTCGCGCTCCGCGTACGACCGCTCCGCCGAGCGGAGCAGGTCCGTCTTCTCGCGCGTCAGCTCCGTGGCCGTGAAGCCGTGCCGGCGCACGCGCTCCGCCTCCTCGAGCAGCGCCTGGAGCCCGCGCTCCGCGCCGCCCTCGCGCACCGCCGCGCCCAGCGAGAAGACGTCCTTCGTGCGCGCCAGGTGCCCCACGCCCGCGCCCGCGCCGATGAACGGCGGGTCCGCCTTCTGCGCCAGCTCCGAGAGCCGCTCCGTCAGCATCCCGTCGACCAGCTCGCCGAGCAGGTTCGCCCGCAGCGCGCGCACCGTCCCCTTCTCGCCCGGCGCGCGCAGGTACTCCAGCGCCACGCTCGTCCCCGTCGCCTCCGCGTCCGTCGCGATGGCGTAGTGCGTCCCGGCCTTGGCCGGGATCTCCGTCGCCGGCCGCGCCGCCGGCGAGGCCGGCTTCGGGATGCGCGAGAAGCGCTCCCGGATCAGCCGCTCCATCGCCGCCTTGTCGAAGTCGCCGACCGCGACCACCGCCATCAGGTCCGGGCGGTACCACCGCGAGTAGAAGCGGCGCAGCGCCGCCGAGTCCGCCGAGCCGATCGACGCCTGCGTCCCGATCGGCAGCCGCTCGGCGTACTTCGAGCCGCGGAACACCACCGGCAGTTGCTTGTCCTGGATCCGCTCGCTCGCGCCCCGCCCGAGCCGCCACTCCTCCAGCACGACGCCGCGCTCCCGCTTGACCTGCTCCGGGTCGAACGTCTGCCCCCAGGCCCAGTCCTCCAGGATCTGCACGCCCTTCTCCAGCACGTGCGCGCTGTCCGTCGGCAGTTGCAGCATGTACACGGTCTCGTCGAACGACGTGTACGCGTTCACGTCCGCGCCGAACCGCATTCCCACGGACTCGAGGTAGCCGACCAGCTCGTTGCGCCGGAAGTTGCGCGTCCCGTTGAACGCCATGTGCTCGACGAAGTGGGCGAGGCCGCGCTGGTCGTCCGCCTCGAGCACGGAGCCGGCGTTCACCACGAGCCGCAGCTCCGCGCGCCGCTCCGGCTTGTGGTTCTCGCGCACGTAGTAGCGGATCCCGTTCGCCAGCGTGCCGTAGACCACGTCCGGGTCCCGCGGCAGCGCCGCCGTCTCGCCCTGCGCCCGCACGGCGGAAGGGATCACGACCAGCCCGAGCAGCGCCAGCAGCGCCGCGTGACGACCACGCCTCATGCGTGCACCTCGTGGGGTAAATGCGACGTCCGCGACCCGACGGTCGCCGGCTGCCATGTAACCGCCTGCGGGGAAAGGGTTCCCGACCCTCGGCGCCCGCCGCCCGCCCCCGCTCCAAGAGTGGCCCCGCGAGTCACCCCGCGCGAGGCTCCTGGGGCGGGACGCACGACGGCCCGGCACACGCTCGGCGTGCCGGGCCGTCGTGCGGGCGCGGGGCCGCCTACTCGGCGCTGTGCGAGCCGGACACCGCCGCGGCCATGATCGGCGCGCTCCGCCGCTCGCCGCGGCGCTCCGTCCGCCCCCGCCGCGCCGCCCGCAAGCCGCCGACCGCGAGCAGCCCGAGCCACACCGCCGAGACCGCGAACTTCGCCGCCGCCTGCAGCGAGGCCACGTCGAACGGCTTCTTCAGGTCCGGCCGGATCTGCCCGCGCATCTGCAGCGCGTCCAGCAGGAACGTCCCGAGCACCACGATCAGCGCGACCGCGACGACGAGGCTGGCCACCGAGAGCACCCGGAGGAAGCGCCGATGCTCGAGCAGCACCGCCAGGCCCGCCAGCATCAGCAACCCCAGCATCGGGGTCATGAGCGCGCGGCTCAGCAGCCCCGCCGCGCCGAAGCGCCACGCGGTGACGCCGAGCTGCCAGGGCATGAGGCTGAGCATTGCCTCCGCCGCCGGGAAGACGACGAGGATTGCGGCCATCATGTAGGCCGGCCAGGCAAGGAATCGCTGGGGTTGCTCCACGGTCTCGCTCTGTCGTTGGAGGATGCCGCGGGTGCCGCACGCGGGCGCCCGAAAACTGTATGGCCGCCGTCCGCCGGGCAAGCAGCCCGGATCCCGCCGCCGTCGATACCGGCCGGAAATCGCACGGCACGTGCCCGCGGCCGGCCCTCTCTCCAGGCACCGGTAACTCACGGCTGGCGTGGCCTTTGGCGGGATCTCCCGGAGACCGCCGGCGGGCGCTCGCCGCCGCCGTGCCGTGCCGCGGCGACAGCCTGCGGCGCCCGCGCAACGACGGCGCATGCCGCGCCGCGGCCCCTTCCGTAACTCCGCGAGCGCGCGCTATTTTCGCCCGTTCCCCGCCGCGAAGGAGCCCCGTGCACCTGCCGATCTTCGTGCTCGCCGCGCTGTTCCAGGCCGCGCCGGGCGGCGCGCGCCCTGCGGGCGCCACCCCGCCCGGCGCGGCCTCGCCGGCGCCCGGCGTGCCGCTCGCGCTCGCGCGGGACCGGGCCGCCCGCGTCTCCGACGTGCGCTACGAGGTCTCGCTCCGCATCCCGGCCGACCCGACCGAACGCATCCCCGGGGAGGAGACGGTCCGTTTCGCGCTCTCGGACGCCTCGCGCCCGCTCGCCCTCGACTTCCAGCCGGGTGCGGCCGGCGTGCTCGGCATCGACGTGGGCGGCCGGCCGGCGGCCTACGACGTCGCCAACGGCCACATCGTGCTCCCGCCGCGCTGGCTGAAGCGCGGCGAGAACGCGCTGCACATCCGCTTCCTGGCCGGCGACGCGTCGTTGAACCGCAACCCGGACTACGTCTACACGCTGTTCGTGCCGGCGCGGGCGTCCGCCGCGCTCCCGGTCTTCGACCAGCCCGACCTGAAGGCCCGCTTCACGCTGACGCTCGAGGTCCCGACCGGCTGGCAGGTCGTGGCGAACGGCCCCGAGCGGGACCGCGCCGAGGGCGATTCCACCACGACCGTCCGCTTCGCCGAAACGAAGCCGATCCCGACGTACCTCTTCTCCTTCGTCGCCGGGAAGTGGAGCGTGGAGACGGCGGAGCGCGGCGGCCGCACGCTGCGCATGTTCCACCGCGAGAAGGACACGGCGAAGGTCGCGCGCAACCGCGACGCGATCTTCGACCTCGTCGCCCGCTCCATCGACTACATGGAGCGCTACACCGGCATCCCGTTCCCTTTCGACAAGTACGACTTCGTCCTCGTACCGTCCTTCCAGTTCGGCGGGATGGAGCACCCCGGCGCGATCCTCTTCAACGCGTCGGCGCTCATGCTGGACGAGTCCGCCACGCAGAACCAGAAGCTCGGCCGGGCCAGCGTCATCGCCCACGAGACCGCCCACATGTGGTTCGGCGACCTCGTGACCATGCGCTGGTTCGACGATGTCTGGATGAAGGAGGTCTTCGCGAACTTCATGGCCGCGAAGATCGTGAACCCCTCGTTTCCGGACATCGACCACGAGCTGCGCTTCCTGCTCGCGCACTACCCGGCCGCGTACGAGGTCGACCGCACGGCCGGCACCCACCCGATCCGCCAGGAGCTGGCCAACCTCGACGAGGCCGGCCAGCTCTACGGCGCCATCATCTACCAGAAGGCGCCGATCGTCATGCGCCAGCTCGAGCGGCTCGTGGGCGAGGATGCGTTCCGCGAGGGCGTCGGCGAGTACCTGGCCGCCCACCGCTACGGCAACGCGACGTGGGGCGAGCTGATCGACGCGCTCGGCCGCCACACCTCCGAGAACCTCGGCGCCTGGAGCCGCGTCTGGGTCGAGGAGGCCGGCCTGCCCACGGTCCGCGTCACGCTCACGCGCGACGCGCGCGGCCGCATCGCGAGCCTCGCCCTCACGCAGGCGGATCCCGCCGGCCTCGGCCGCCTCTGGGTGCAGCCGGCCTCGGTCGTCCTCGTCTACGGCGAGCGCACCGCCGTCTTCCCGGTGCGCCTCGACCGCGCCCTCGTGGACGTCGCCGCCGTGCGCGGCCTCGCCGCGCCCGACCTCGTGCTCCCGAACGGCGACGGCCGCGTCTACGGTCACATGGTGCTCAGCCCCGCGGACCGCGGCACGCTCCTGCGCATCCTCCCGGATCTCCCGCAGCCGATCCTGCGGGGCGCCGCCTGGCTCGACCTCCGGGATGCGCTCCTGGACGGGTACGTCCCGCCCGCGGCCTTCGCCGACCTCGCGCTCCGCGCCCTCGACCGCGAGACCGACGAGCAGCTCACCCAGCTCGTGCTCGCCGACCTGAGCGACGTCTTCTGGCGGTTCCTCGCGCCCGAAGAGCGCACCGCCCTCGCGCCGCGCCTCGAGGACACGCTCTGGCGGCTCCTCGGCCGCGCCTCCACCACGTCGGCCCGCGCCGCCTTCTTCGCCGCGCTCCGCTCCACCGCGACCCGGCCCGAGAGCCTCGCGCGCCTCACCCGCGTCTGGGCCGGCGACACCGCCATCGTCGGCCTCCCCCTCGCCGAGCAGGACTTCACCAGCCTCGCGCTCCAGCTCGCCGTCCGCGGCGGCCCCGACGCCGACTCCATCCTCGCCGCCCAGGAGCGCCGCATCCAGGATCCCGACCGCCGCGCTCGCCTCGCCTTCGTGCGCCCCGCGCTCTCCGCCGACGCCGCCGTGCGCGACGCCTGGTTCGACGCGCTCCGCCGCCCCGAGAGCCGCCAGCACGAGCCCTGGGTCCTCGAGGGCCTCGCCTACCTCAACCACCCGCTCCGCGCCGAGCACGCCGAGCGCTACATCCGCCCCGCCCTCGACATGCTCGAGGAGATCCGCCGCACCGGCGACATCTTCTTCCCCAAGCGCTGGATGGACGCCACCCTCTCCGGCCACGCTTCCCCCGCCGCCGCCGAGACCGTCCGCCGCTTCCTGGCCGAGCGCCCCGATTACCCGCCCCGCCTGCGTCAGATCGTGCTCCAGTCCGCCGACGAGCTCTTCCGCGCGGCGAGGATCGGCGCGGCCCGCGCGCCCGACGTGTCGATGCCCTAAGTACAGTTTTCGCGTCCGCCTCCGCCCCGCGCCCGCACGCCGCCGGTCCCGGCCATTCCAACCCGACGACCCGTCGCCCGCGTCCAACCCTCCAGCGTCTCGCCGCGTCGCGCGCCATGGCGTCCGATCTCGCACGCCGGGTCCCGGATCCGGACGGGATCCGGCCGGCGGCGCTGGCGTCGCCGCCGCGGCGAAGATGCTGATTTTTTCAGCAGATGCGCGTGTCCCGCCGGGCGGGCACGGGCCTTCCCTGGTAGGGATCGTTCCGTCGCACAGCGAAGTGGGCGCCATGCGCCGGCGGCGTCCTCCACGTTCGATGGGAGACCGCACGATGACCACGTTCCCGCAGGACCTTCGGTACGCGGTGCGGCGACTGGCGCGCGCGCCGGGCTTCACGGGGGTGGCGGTGCTGACGCTGGCGCTGGGGATCGGCGCGAACACGGCGATGTTCAGCGTGATCCGGTCGGTGCTGCTGGCGCCGCTGCCGTACGCGGCGCCGGAGCGGGTGGCGACGCTGTGGAACCGGTGGAAGGGGTGGGACAAGACGTGGCTGTCGGAGCCGGAGGTGATGGACTACCGCCGGCAGGTGAAGAGCTTCGAGGAGTTCGCGGCGTACACGGACGGGGCGGCGAACCTGACGGGCGGGACGCGGCCGGAGCGGGTGGCGCTGGGGACGGTGACGGCGAACACGTTCGCGGCGCTGGGCGTGGCGCCGATGCTGGGGCGGGTGTTCACGGCGGCGGAGGACCTGCCGGGCCACGACGACGTGGTGGTGCTCGGCTACGGCCTCTGGCAGCGCCGCTTCGCGGGAGACCCGCGGATCCTGGGGCAGGTCATCCAGCTGAACGGCCGCTCGCGGGTCGTGCTCGGCGTGATGCCGCCCGGATTCCACCTCCCGACGGACTACGCGACGACGCAGCCGACCGAGCTCTGGCTGCCGCTGGCGCTGAACCCGGACTCGCTGAGCTCGCGCGGGAGCCACTACCTGTACGGCGTGGGCCGGCTGCGGCGGGGCGCGACGCTGGAGGGCGCGAACGCGGAGCTGAAGCTGGTGGCGGACCAGTGGCGGCGCGACGGGCTGCTGCCGGCGACGTCGGACCAGCGCACGTTCGCCGTGGCGGTGACGGACGACGTCTTCGGCAAGGTTCGGCCGGCGCTGCTGGTGCTGCTCGGCGCGGTGGCGTTCCTGCTCCTGATCGCGTGCGCGAACGTGGCGAACCTGCTGCTGGTGCGCTCGGATGCGCGCCAGCGGGAGATCGCGGTGCGCTCGGCTCTGGGGGCGGGGCGGCGGCGGATCGCGGCGCAGCTCCTGGTGGAGAGCGTGGCGCTGGCGGTGCTCGGCGCCGTGGTCGGCGCCGTGCTGGCGGTGGTGGGCGTGAAGCTCCTCGTCGCCTTCGACCCGACGAGCATTCCACGCGTCTCGGAGGTGCGCGTGGACGGCGTGGTGCTCGCCGGCACCGCGCTCCTCGCCCTCGCGACGGGGGTGCTCTTCGGCGCCGTGCCGGCGGTGCAGGCGTCCCGGCCGGACCTCGTCTCGGGGCTGCGGGAGGGCGGCCGCGGGCTCTCCATGAGCCGGGCGAGGCAGCGCGTGCGGCGTCTGCTGGTGGTGGCCGAGGTCGCGGCGGCGGTGGTGCTGGTGATCGGCGCCGGCCTCATGATGCGCAGCTTCCGGGAGCTGCGCCGGATCGACGTCGGCTTCTCGGCGGAGCGGGCGCTCTCGCTGCGGGTCTCGCTGCCGCGCGCCACCTACGCCGACGACGCGGCCATCGCCTCGTTCTACGAGGAGCTGATGCGTCGCGTGCGCGAGCTCCCCGGGGTGAAGGCGGCCGGCGCGGTGCGCCTCCTCCCGTTCACGGGCGAGATGGGCGACTGGTCGATCTCGATGGAGGGGAAGCCGTTCTCGCCCGGGGAGAACCCGCACGCCGACTGGCAGGTCGTCATGCCGGGCTACTTCGAGACGGTCGGGATGCGGCTGCGCAGGGGCCGCCTGCTGACCGAGAGCGACCGCGCCGACGCGCCGCTCGTCGCCGTCATCAACGAGACGATGGCGAAGCGCTACTGGCCGGGCGAGGACGCGCTCGGCAAGCGATTCCGGCTCGGCACCGGCGACCAGCCGTGGGCGACGATCGTCGGGATCGTGGCGGACGTCCGCCAGAACGTGATCTCCGAGGAGCCGCACGCCCAGATGTACCACGCGCTCCCGCAGTTCCCCCTGGCGACCGGCGGCGGCGGCGCGCCCCGCGCCATGACGATCGTGCTCCGCACCGCCGGCGACCCGATGGGCCTTCTCGCCCCGGTGCGCGGCGTCCTCCGGAGCATGGACCCCGACCTCCCGGTCTCCGAGGTACGCACGGTGCGGGACGTCCTCGACGGCGCCGTCTCGCAGCCTCGCTTCACCATGCTCCTCCTCGCGATCTTCGGCGGCGTCGCGCTCCTCCTGGCCGCCGTCGGCGTCTACGGCATCATCTCCTACGGCGTCACCCGCCGTGGCCACGAGATCGGCATCCGCATGGCGCTCGGCGCGCCCCGCCGGTCGGTCCTCGGCATGGTGGTGGGAGAGGGCGCGGCCCTGGCGCTGGTGGGCGTCGCGCTCGGCGCCGGCGCCGCCGTTTTCCTGACGCGACTCCTCGCCAGCCTCCTCTACGGCGTGGCCGCGGTCGATCCGCGCACCTTCCTGGCCGTGCCCGCGCTGCTCGTCCTCGTCGCGATCGCCGCGAGCTGGTTCCCCGCGCGACGCGCGGCGCGCGTGGATCCGACGATCACGCTGCGCGGCGACTGAGCGGCGGCTCGCGCGCGGTCCCCGGGCCGGCCGCGCGCTGGCCCGCGGCCCGCGGCGCCGGGACGCCGGTGCCGGCCGGGCGGCCGGGCGCGCGGCGCTTGTACCCGCATCGGGCGCGGGGTAGCTTGGAACCGCGCGCGAACCGCCACCCATGCGCTTCCATCGATGCCCTCCTCCTCCCCGCGCTGGCAGCGTCGACTCGTCGCGGCGGCGTTCCTTCTCGGCGTCGCGGTCCTGCTGCTGGCGTTCGTCGGGCTCTTCCGCGAGGGCGGCTACCGCGTCGGCCTCGAACTATCGGCCGACGGGCTGCGGGCCTTCAGCACGCTCATCTTCCAGACCGCCGCCACGCTCTGGCTCGGGCAGCCGCAGCCGCCGCCGACCGACCTGGCGTTCACGTGGGCGCGGATCCTCGCCGTGCTCTTCGCGCTGTCGGCGGGTGTGGGCATCCTGCTGGAGCTCTACCGGCCGGCCAGCGATGCCGCGCTCCGCACCCTCTTCTGGTGGAGCCGCGCGGTGCGGCCCTCGCGTCCGCCCGCGGTGGTCATCGGGCTCGGCTCGGTCGGCGGCCCCCTCGCGCGGGAGCTGCGCCGCAAAGGCCGGCCGGTCTACGCCATCGAGCCCGAGGAGGGCGGTGCCCGGGCGGCCGAAGCCCGCCGCGCGGGCGCGCTCGTCCTCCGGGGCGACGGCATGGACCCGGGCGTCCGCCGCCGGGCGGCGCTCCGCCACGCGTCCGAGGTGTTCGTCGCCACGGGAGACGACGAGCGCAACGTCCAGATCGCCGCCGCCGTGCTCGGCGAGCTCGAGGCGCCCGGCGCGCGCCGACGGCCCGGGCGCGGCGGCGGCGGCGGCCGCGGCGCCGCGGGCAGCGGGCCCGAAGCTGCCGTGCGCGCGACTGGCGGGCGTCGGCCATGCTGCTACGTCCACGCGGCGGACCCGACGCTCGCCTCCACCCTGCGCGGCCACGAGCTGCTGCGCCGCCGAGCCGGCGCCATGGAGCTGCGGGCGTTCAGCATCCGCGACCTCGCCGCGCGCGATCTCTTCTTCTCCGGGACGCACGGCCTCCTCCGCAGCCCGGCGAGCGTGCCCCGGACGGATGAGGTCTTTCACCTCTTCCTCTTCGGCTTCGGCGCCCTCGGCCAGACGATCGCGCTGCATCTCGCCCGGTTCGGTCACTTCGCGTCGGGACTCCGCCCCCGCCTGACGGTGTACGGCGACTTCGCGAGCCCGAGCGGCGAGCGCGCGAGGCGCGCGTTCCTCGAACGGTACGCCGCCTTCTGTCCCGACGGCCTGGATCTCGCCGGTCCGGCGTTTCTCGCGGCGCGTGATGCCTGGGTCGCGCGGCCGGGGCGCCCGTCCGCCGCGGATCACCGGAGCCCCGAGGTCGTTTCCGTGCGGCGCGACGGGAGATCCTTCCAGGTGCGGCCGGTCGAGTACGTGGTCAACGCCGAGTTCCGGGCGCTTCCGAGCGCCCTGGAGGCGGCTTCGTTCCTCGGCGAGGTGGAGGCGCGCCTGGGGCCGCCTCAGGGGCCTCGCGTCCGCGCCGCCCTCGTCGTCTGCATCGACGACCGCCCGGGACTGCTGCCGGCGCTCCGGCTGCAGCAGGCGCTGGCGCACCGGCTGCGCGATGACCCGGCCGGCCGATCGGCGGAGATCGCCGCAACCGTGCCGATTTACTTCTGGCTCCCCGTGGACGAGGGCGTGGCCCGGCTGGTCGCGGAGCAGGAGGCAGCCCCCGACGCCAGCGAACGCGAGGCCGCGCGGCGCTTTCCCCTGCGCCCCTTCGGCGGCGCGGTCGGCTCCTACGAGGCCATCACCCAGGGTCGGCTTCGGGACCAAGCGCTAGGACTCCGCGCCGTCTACGGCATCGTGGCGCGGCGGCCCGGTGACGGTCACCTCGACTTCGAGGACTCGAACATCGACGCGGTGGACCACGCGGAGGCGGTCAAGCTGCCCGCGCTGGGGATCCGCTTCCTCCGGGAGCGGGAGCTCGATGCGGCGGAGGCCGTGAGGCGGCACGTCTGGCCGGATCCGTTGCTGGGGAGCCTCTGCGGTGCCGAGGCGGTTGCGGCGCAGCGCGCGCTGGAGGCGGCGGTGCCGAAGGATCCGAAGAGCGGCAAGCTCGTCCTGGAGCCGCAGGCGTTCGAGGCGCTGGGACCCTCTCTGCGACAGCGGCTCGCGGTGCTCGACAGGGTCCTCGTGCCGGAATCGCCGAAGGAGCGGGCGGAAACGCCGGAGGAGCGGGCGCGACGGGAGCGGCTCGAGCTGGCGGTCGCCGCCGCGCTGGGGCAGGCGATCCGGATACTGGCCGCGGAGCTCGCCGAACGCGGTCGCGATGCGGATCTCGCGGCGCGCACGGAGCACGCTCGGTGGATGGGCGAGCGGCTGGTGAAGGGCTGGCGCTTCGGCGCCAGGCGCGAAGACGGGCGCCGGCGAGAAACGTTCGTCCCCTGGGAGGACCTCGCCGACGCCGACCGGGACTACGATCGTACCCAGGTGCCGCGGCGGATCGTGGAGCATGCCCTGGAGGAGGAGTACGCGTACGTCGCGCTCCCCGACTCGGCGCCGGGTCCGGCGTGACGGGCGCGCCGCGCCGCCGCCGGGGTCCGGGCGACGTGCCCGCAGGGCTACGGCGACCGGGCGCCGCCGCCCGTTTCCGTTACCGCACCGCGCCCGGCGCCATCCGCCTCCGGCCCCCCGGACGGGTCCGGCGGCACGATCCGGAACCCGAGCGCCAGGGTCGCGCGGATCGCCTCCAGCGCCGTTCGCCGGTCGTACTCCTTCTCCGACTCCGACAGTTCCGCGTACGGCACGAGGCAGGGGTGCGTCTTCGCCTCGTCGTCCCGGCGCGGCCCGTACCGCCACCCCTCCTCGAGCCGGCCCCGCGCCCACGTCTCGTGGATGTGCCGTGCCAAGAATTCGGTGAGATCGGTCAGCCCGTCGGGCAGCTCGACCCCGTCGGTCCGGAGGGGCGTCGGCTCGTAGCGCATGGAGGACAACGGACGCGCGCTCCCGCTCAGCGCGCCGCCGGCGCGACCATCGCGGCGCCCTCGGGCGGGGCACCGGGGCTCGCCGGCGCGGTCCCGGCGCTCGCCCCGGCCGGCGCGCCTTCACGGAGCACCGCGCGGGCCTCGACGCCCGTGAGCTCCTCGCGCGCGAGCAGCGCGTCGGCCAGCGCGGCGAGCTGCGGGGCCGCCGCCCGCAGGCGCGCCAGCACGGCGGCGTAGGCTTCCGTCAGCACCCGGCTCGCCTCGTCGATCTGCGACGCGCTCGGCGAGCTGGACCAGAGGAGCTTGTTGTCGGGCCCGAGCCCGTACTGCGTGGTCAGGAGCAGCGCCGACTCGGTGCCCACCCTCAGGTCGTCCTGCGCGCCGCCCGTGATCCCCTCCATGCCGAAGACGATCTCCTCCGCCGCACGACCGGCCAGGATGACCTCCAGCCGCTCGAGGTACTCGCGCCGGGTCACGAGCACGCGCGCCGGCGGCGTGCGCGCGACGAAGCCGAGGGTCCCGTCGGCGCGCGGCACGATCGTCACGAACGAGATCTCCTCGCCCTGGGTGCTGCCGAGGAACGCCGCCAGCGCGTGCCCGGCCTCGTGGACGGCGACCCGGCGCACCTCGGCGGGCGTCAGCCGCGGCGAGGAGGCGGGGTCGCGCGGCTTGCTCGTGATCTCCGCGATCAGCTCCGTCTGCCGGATCGGGTGGCCGCCCCGGCGTGCCCGCCGGGCCGCGCCGCGGACGAAGAGCTCCACGTCCGCGCCCGTCAGCCCGAGCGTCAGCCCACCCAGCGTGCGCACGTCGATGTCCGGCCCCAGCAGCGCGGGCTCGTACTCCGCCAGGTACTGCTGAAAGATCTGCGACAGCGCCTCGGCGCTCGGCCGCGGGATCTCGATGACGCGGTCGAGGCGGCCGGCCCGCCGCAGCGCCGGGTCCACCCGGTCGGCGTGGTTCGTGGCCGCGATCACGATGACCGGCGCCTCGGGATCCAGTCCCTGCATCTGCTCCAGCAGCGCGTTCACGACCTCGGTCAGGTACTGCGCGTTGGCGCCGCTGAACGTCTCCCGGTTCCCGAGGCTGTCGATCTCGTCGACGAAGAGGATCGCCGGGGCGAAGCGGCGCGCCAGCGCGAAGTCGGCGCGCATGGCGCGGATGTGGTCGCCCAGGTGCCCCGCGGCCTGCCAGCTCGCCGCGCTCGCGCTGACGAAGCGGATGCCGCACTCCTTGGCGATGGCCCGGGCCAGCGTGGTCTTGCCGGTGCCCGGCGCCCCGACGAGCAGGACGCCGTGGTCGACCTGGCGCCAGGCGAGCCGCCCGGCGATCGCCTCGCGGACATCCGTGATCAGGTCCTCCGCGAAGATCCGTGCCTCCCCCAGGCCGTGCAGGTCGCGGAGCGCGATCCCGGTGGCGGGCTCCAGGTCCCGCAGCCGCTTCTGCGCGCGCTCGCGGATGTAGGCCAGCGTCTCGGCGGGCGAGAGGCCGAGCGACCTCGGGTGCTGGAAGTCGGAGTGGTGGACGTGCGTCACCCAGTGCGTGTCCTCGTCTTGCCAGCCGGCGGGCGGGTCGTCGCCCATCACGCGCCGGAAGAGCGCCGCGAAGGCCGCGGCGTCGAGACGCGGGAGCCGCAGCGTCACGTCCACGACCTGCCGGAGGCCCGCCGGCAGGTCCCGGACACGCTCGCAGCCGATCAGGCAGCCGACGTCCCGGGCCCCGATCTCGTGCGCGACCCGCTCGGCGTCCACGATGGCGCGGTACGCGTGGAACGGCAGCAGCACGACCGCGGGACCGCTCTCCGGCACCTGCACGCGCAGCCGGGTGTCGTCGCTCGGATCGACGTCGGACTCGATCCAGCGGACGCGGGTCGCCGCCGCCGCGTGGTCGCGCGCGATCTGCGCGACCGTCTCCTCGATGAACGGCAGCGTGCTCTCGATGGCGACGACCGGCGCCGCCGTCGTCACGGCCCGGGCGAAGCGTTCCAGCACCGTGCCGCCGGTGAGCCGGGCGTTGAAGTGCGCGATCAGCCGGGTGTCCGCCTGCTGCCGCAGCGCCTGTTCCAGCAGCAGCTCGACCAGCGTCCGCAGAATGGCCGCGCCGCTCGGCGTCACCGCGCCCGTGGTCTCGAGCCGCGAGGCGACGGCCTCCGCCGGGAAGAGGTCGGGGACGTCGGGGATCACCGCCGGCGTCACGTCGGCCAGGAGGAGCTCGTCGTCGACCATCTCCGTGGCCCCCTGCGGGGTGACGGCGAAGCGGCTGTCGTACAGGCCGTGCTCGTAGTGCACCCGTGCCTTCAGGACGAAGGTGCCGGCCTCGTCCACCCGCTCGAGCTCGACCGGCTGGGCCAGCGCCGCGATCGGGAAGAGAGCGTCGTCCGCGGCGGGCATGATCGCGGGTTTCTCGAACAGGAGGAACGGGCCGGCGTCGCCCCGCACCGCGAAGCAGAAGAAGCGCAGGTAGTCGATGGCCGTCTCCTCCGTCACCCTCACCTCGTCCTCGCGGTTCGCGCGGTGGACCGGCGCGCTCGTGCCGTCGAGGACGAAGACGTCGTCGTCGTTCGTCAGGAGGAACAGCTCGAGGGCAGGCGCGCCCGGCGGCTGCAGCGTGAGGTGGGCGAGCACCAGCGTCGGGTAGAACGGGAGGTCGGCGACGCCCCCGGTGACGCGGACGGAGCCGAGCCGCGCCGGATCCTCCTCCTCGTACAGGGCGCGGGCGGCCAGCATCGCCGCGGCGGGGTCGGGAAGCGCGTTCCAGGTCAGGTGGTCGATCATGCGTCCGGCTCCCGTTCGGCTAGGCGGTGGAGGGAAGGGGAGTGGTCGGCGACGACTCCCCGAGCGGCCGGAGGGTGCGGAACCCCTCGTGGAAGACCTCCAGGTGCGCGCCGATGCGTCCGATCGGCCCGTCGGTGTCGAGGATCTCGACCCGGCCGTCCGCGCCGATCCGGAGCTCCGCCTGCAAGACCTCGCCCCCCCGGCGGATCGCGCCGGTCGCCCGCCACTCGGGCCGACCGTCGGGATCGACGCTGCTACCGGCGAGCGTCAGCGGCCGGACCACCGCGGCGGCCCGCCGCCGCTCCTCCTCGGGCGTCCCGGCCGGCCAGACGAGGCGATCCACCGACTCGAGCGGCGCGGCGGAACCCCTCGGCCCGTGCACCGCGGCGCAGAAGAACCGCAGGTACTCCAACGCTTCCGCCCCGTCGTCCAGGCGCGGCGGGAGCGCCGCGTTGAGGGCGCGGATCGGCTCGACCGTGCCGTCGAGCCACGCGGTGCCCCCCCGGTGCTGGATGAAGGTGATGTAGCCGGCCAGCTCGTCGTCGCGCCAGGCGCGGGCCTCGTACAGCACCCCGTCCGGGTAGAACGGCAGCGGTCGCATCCAGATGGCGTCCAGGCGGTCGATGCCCGGCTGGAAGCGCGCCGGGAGCCGCCGCCCGACGTCGGCGAGGAGGCGGTCCACGGCCTCACCCTCGCACGGCGTCCAGCTCCCCGCCACCAGCGGCGGGATCGGCCCGGGCATCGCCGGCGGATCCGGTGTCCAGTCGAGGTTGAAGACCGGCACCGCGCCCGGCCGCGTCGTCAGGCGCGTGCGGACGTCGTCGCGGAAGCCCTCGGCGTGGAGCTCGAGATTGAACGCGCGCGGGCGATCGCGCACCATCGTGACCATTCCGAACGTCTCGACGCTGAACTCGGCGTCGGACAGCAGGTCGCCGAATTGCACGACGCCGCTCACGTTCCACGGGCCGCCCTTGGCGTCGGAAAGGTGGCGCAACCCGTTCGCGTGTGCGCCGGCCTTCTCGCGAGCTTCCCGGGAGACCGATTCCGGCCAGGCCAGGCGGGCGGGAGACTCGATCAGCACGAAGGCATACTCGTCGAAGGTGGGGTCCCCCGCGGGACGCGCCTGCAGCGCCTGGCAGAAGAAGCGCAGGTAGTCGAGCGCCTCGGCCGGGCCGGCGAGGCGGAGCGGCCGCTCGGCGTTGAGCCGATGGATCGGCGAGGATGTGCCGTCGAGCCAGGTCGCGCCGCCGGGGTGCCGGACGAAGGTGAGATAGCCGACCGCGCCGGCGCCCCGCCGTGCCCGCGCCTCGCAAAGCTGCGCATCGCCATAGAACGGGAGCGGCCGAACGCGGACCGCGTCCACCCGCTCGATCCCGCAGCCGAGCCCGGCGGGAGCCGCGTCCACCGCCGCCGCGAGCAGCTCCGCGCCCGCGGCCGGATCCAGCACCGTCCACTCGCCGTCCAGGAGCGGCGCCAGCGCCCAGCCGCTCCCAGCGCCCTCGGCGGAGGCCGTCAGCATGCGCGCCAGGTGGCGCCGCAGCTCGGGACCGCGCAGCCGTCTCCACTCCGCCGCGCCGCCGGCGAACCACGGCGGAACACAGGCCCTGGCCGCGACGAGACGGCTCACCACCCCTCCGTGATCGCCCTGCAGCGCCAGGTAGAGCGGAGAGCGGCCGAGATTGTCGTACGGCGATGGGTCCGTCGCCGCGGCCTCCAGGAGCGCGGCGACCGCATCCTCCCCTCCGTTCGCGGCGGCCAGGTGCAGCGCCGTCCGCCCGTTCCGGTCGCGGTGGTTCGGGTCGGCGCCGTGCGCCGGACCCAGCAGGAGGCGGATCACCTCCGCCTCGCCGCTGCGCGCCGCCACGAGCAGCGCGGTGCTCCCGTCGGCATTCTCCTGGTCCACCGGGCCGCGGTGCTCGAGGAGGAGGCGAGCCGCGTCGCGATGGCCCGCCTCCGCCGCCGCCGTGAGCGCCGTCCAGCCGCGTGCCGATGCCGCCGAGACCGTGGCCCCCCCCTCGATCAGCAGCTCCATGACCTCCATGTGGCCGTGTTGCGCCGCCATGATGAGCGGCGTAAAGCCGGCCGCGTCCGGTCGGTCGATCGCGGCCTCATAGGCGAGCAGCCGCCGGACGACATCGGCGTGGCCGTTCAGCGCCGCCCACCAGAGCGCCGTCGGCGCGCTCTGGTCCGGGTGATCCACCGCGGCTCCGTGCTCCTCGTGGAGCACCCGCAGGATCTCGACGTGACCCTCCGACGCCGCGTAGTCGAGCGCGGTGGAGCGTTGCGCGTTCTCGCGGCGGACGTCGGCGCCGCGCCCGATCAGCAGCCGGACCAGGCGCTCCGACCCCTCGTGGGCGGCGAACATGAGGGCGGTGCTGCCACCGGTCCGGCTCGCCCGGCCGTCGGCGTCCGTCTCCGTGACGACGGGCGTGGCGGAGTCCCGGTCCGCGCCGTGGTCCAGCATGAAGGTGACGAGCGCCTCGTCCCGCAGGCGCACGGCGTCCGCGAGACGAGGCGTGCCGTCGGCCCGGGCGTGGCTCCCGTCGGCGACGCGGCGGCGGATGGCCGCCGTGACGAATGCGCGCAGCTCCGGCTCGAGCACTTCGTCGCGCCAGTCCACGAGCATGCGCTCCGCGTTGTCGATCTGCTGATTGGCCAAGGGGGGGTTCGCGTCGCTCGGGTCCTCCAGCCACCATTGGAGCTGGCTGCGGACCCCCGAGCGCGTCTTCAGGTGGCTCCGCTCGTTCTCGAGCCACGCCCTCGCCTGGTCCCAGTGGTACAGCACCGCCTCGTGGACCAGCCGGACGTTGCCGTCCTCCTCCAGGACCAGACGGTTCCTCTTCAGCGCCGCGAGGAGCGGCCCGGCGGCCTCCGGGATCTCCGCCTCCGGGCAGGTCCGGAGCGTCACGTCCGGACCGAGCTCACCCTCGGTTCCGGGTGCGACGCCCGGGTGTGCGGCGCCGTTCGGCGGGACATCCACGAGCCGGCGGAGCACCCGGGCCACCAGCTCCGCCGTGTGCTCCTTGAGTGCGGCCGACGCGGCCTCGAAGGCTGCGCGCCCGAGGCGGTCGATCGCACCGGTCAGGCTCGCGGCCGGTTCGTAGTCCGCGAGCGTGAGCAGCCTCGGCACCGGCGGCTGCGGCACCAGCGGGTTCTGGAGCTGAAGCGCCTCCTGCAGCCGGCACCGCGCCTCCCACGCGTCGTAGAGGTTCGAGAGCGTCACCGACAGCAGCGGCAGGCTCTCCTCGTAGCGCTTCCACTGGACCTTGAGGTGGTCGTGGAGGTCCGGGTGGACCTTCAGCCCGCACCTCGCGAACGGCTCCTGGATCACTGCGTCGGGCTCGGGCCTGTAGAGCGCCCACCCCGGGAACGCGTTGCGGTTCGGAAGGTTCTCCGACTGCAGCCAGCGGTTCAGCTCCCCCAGCCGGTCCGTCTTCAGGCCGACGGCCGCGTAGGCGAGGCCGGTGGAGCAGAGCTGGACGAGAAGGCGCAGGACGGGCGTCCACGCATCGCCCTCCCCGCAGGCGCGGAGCTGGAGTACCTCCTCGAACTGGTCGATCGCCAGGAACAGCTTGACGGGCTCCGCGGGACGGCCGCCAGCCTCGGCAGCCATGCTCCGCCGTCGCTCCTCCAGCGCGTCCCGGATGCGTAGCGCCACGGCGTCCACGCGGTGCTCCGGGAAGACCCGGCGCAGGTCGACGGCGATGCCATCCCCGAGCTCCGACAGGACGTCCTTCGCGGCGCGCTCCATCAGCGCGAGTAGCGGCTCGTCGCCCTGCAGGTCCGCCGGTGCGACGACGAGCGGGACGAACCGCGCCCGGGTCCGGCTCCGGTCGCGGCCGTCCTTCAGCCGCGCCGCCAGCCCCGCGCGAAGGGTCGACGATTTCCCGACTCCGCTGTCGCCCTCGACGATCAGAAGGGGGATCCGCCCGGCCTCCCGCTCGGCGTCGGCGGCGGCGAGGCGGTCGACCATCTGTCGGACGTCGTGCGCCCGGCCCCGCAGGATCTCCGCCTCGCCGATCTCGTAGCGCTCGAGGCGCTTGTACGGGTTGCCGCGCCACTCCGGGGGCTTGAGCCCGAGCACGTCCCGGAGGCTGACCGTGAGGAGCCGCTCGAACTCGTCCACGTCGGCAAAGCGCTGCCAGGTCGCCGCGTTGCCGAGGAAGCGGTCGAAGAAGCGCGAGAGGAACGTGGTCTGCAGGTCGTACTCCCAGGCCTCGTTGCGCTTCAGCCGCCCCGAGGCCGAGCGCGACTCGCACTCCTTCAGGAACGCGCCGAGCCCCCAGCGCCGCTCGTCGGCCGGCGCGCCGACGGCCTCGACGGAGCGGTCCCCCTTGAGGAAGAGCAGGATGTGCGGCCGGCCCGTTCGCCGCTGCGCCTGCCTCGCGTCGAAGTACTCGAAGAGCGTGCCGGTGAGCGGGATCGGGCCGGAGACGTCGCCTTCGCCGAAGAGCTCGTCCTCGTCCACGCCGGGGAAGACGATCCCGTCCGGAACCTCGAAGTCCGCCGGCAGCGGGTCGGTATCGGGGAGTGGCGAGCCGATGCGCTCGCCCAGCACGCAAACGAGCACCTCGCAGTCCTCCCTGCTCGGCCGCGGGATCTGCGTCTGCCACCCCTTTCCGGCGTCCCAGGCGCGGTCCTGCTCGGCTTCCCAGCGGTACGGCACGAACGGCTCGCGGTCCGTGGCTTCCTCGGCGAGGGCCTCCACCACGCGGGCTGCCCGCTCGCGCTCCTGGATCAGGTCGGAGGGCGTGGCGATGAAGACCCGCGTCGGCCTGGCGCCGGGACCGCTCATGCCTCCTCCTCGCTGGCGAATGCGTTTGCCCCCTCCGCGCCGCGGCCGGCCGGCCCGGAAAGGAACCGCGCGAAGTGCTCCGGCCGGACCCGCGCCCGCGCCAGCGCCGCACCC
Source organism: Longimicrobiales bacterium (assembly GCA_035715725.1). Lineage (GTDB taxonomy): Bacteria > Gemmatimonadota > Gemmatimonadetes > Longimicrobiales > RSA9 > JADGGV01. Next base: position 52,839 of record DASTKT010000085.1, read on the forward strand.
AGCTCCCGCAGCTCCGCCAGGTTGGCGACGACGTCCAGCGGCGCGAGCCGGACCGGGTCGAGGTGCCCGCAGCCGACGGCCTCGAGCCCCGGAGCGGTGAGCGCGACGTTGTACCGGACGTAGGTGAAGAGCTTCGGCTCGACAGGGCCGCGGGCGCCGATCAGGTCGCCGACCTCGAGGTCGAGCGGGTCGCCCACCAGGCAATCGCCGAAGACGCGGCAGAGCAGGTCCTGCTGGAACGCCGCCGAGCTGAGGAGCGCCAGCGGCAGCGTCTGGATGTGGTAGAGCAGGTGCATCGCGCTCGGTTGCAGTGCCGGGTCGGCGTAGCTCGGTGTGGCCGTCCCGACCGATACCACGAGCAGCCGGTCGGCGCCGGCCGGCCAGGACAGGCCGTACGGCTCGACCGTGGCGGTGAGGAACGCCTCGAAGGCGGGGTTGTTGTAGCCGGTCAGCCCGCCGTCCGAGAAGATGAACCGCTCGCCGCCGATGCTGATGACCTCGGGCGCGAAGTACACGGGCGCGGCCGTGCTCGCGCGCACGAGCTGCCAGAGCGGGAGGTCGAGGTTGCAGCCGGAAAGGCGGCGGTCGTTGAACTTCGCGGACGGGTTGTTCGTGACCAGCCAGGGCGAGTCCGTCGTCGTATTGCGCAGGACGAGCAGCAGCAGGGTCCGCAGGCGGTCCGAGCCCAGCGTCGCATCCGCGCCGAGCAGGTCGCGCAGCACGCCGGCAAGCCGCTCGGCGTCATAGCGGTAATGCAGGCGCTCGCGCAATCCGGCCGGCTGAAAGAGCAGTCCGGCGTGCTCGGCGTAGAAGCGCGCGACCTCGTCCACCTCGCGGCCGGTGGCGAGGAGCGTCGCGGTGATCGCCCCGACGCTGGTGCCCGCGATGAGGTCGAACCAGTCGGCCAGGCGCAGGTCGGGATCGCCCGTGGCCGCGCGGAGCAGCGACTCCACCGCGCGGAGCACCTCCACGGAGACGACTCCGCGGACGCCGCCGCCGTCGAGCGCCAGGATTCTGCGTGGGACGGCCTGCATGCGTGGACCTCGCGCGGGCGGGAGCGGGGGTCGCGGGCCGGATTGTCGTGGAATTCGCCTGGACGATCGGGCGACGAACGGCGCCACGCAAGGTTGGTGTTTCACGGACATCGCGGCGGACTACTCGAAGCTCTGATCGGACCAACGGCTCCAGGACCCGCCCGAACTCCGCCGCCCCCGGGACGGCCGAGGCGCCCCGGCTCCGCCTTCCGCCGTGGCCGAAGTGCGAGGCTGTCCCGGGCGCGGAAGCGGACGCGGGAACAACCCCGCCCGTGCGCCGCGCCCGGGACACCGTTACTGTTCGATATCGACCGTCACGTCGGCGCCGCCGTCCGGCAGGTAATGGACCCGGACGCGCCACGGCTGGCAGCAGACCTGGCAGTCCTCGACGTATTCCTGCCGGGCGCCGCTTCCGGGGTCCAGCCCGATCTCGTTCGCCTCGCCGCAATAGGGGCAGAGGACGGTCGCCCGCGTCTCGGCCGTGCCGTCGCCGAGCGGGAACTCGTCCTCCAGGAAGTCGCGAAAGATCACCCTCGTTCTCCCGTCCCAAGGAGACATCCGATGCGGGAGCGCCATCTCGTCGTCACCCGCACCGCCCGCTACGCCGTGCTCGGGGAAGCCGTCCGGCGCCCCGAGGAGGTCTGGTTCGTCCTGCACGGTTACGGCCAGCTCGCGCGCCGCTTCATCCGCGGCTTCGAGCCGCTCGACGACGGGCGCCGCCTGATCGTCGCGCCGGAGGGGCTGAACCGCTACTACCTGGACGACGCCGGCGGGCCCCACGGCCCCGAGGCCCGCGTCGGCGCCACCTGGATGACGCGCGACGACCGGCTCACCGAGATTTCGGATTACGTGAGCTACCTCGACACGCTCTACCGGCACACGTTTGCGGAGCTCGACCTCGATCGGGACGATACCCGCGTGGTCGCGCTCGGGTTCTCCCAGGGCGCGGCCACGGTGAGCCGGTGGACGGCGATCGGCGCGGCGCGCCCCGACCTGCTCGTCCTCTGGGGTTCGCCCGCGCCGCCGGACCTCGAGCTCGATGTCGCGGCCGCGGCGTGGGCCGACCTCCAGCTCGCGCTGGTCTACGGCACCGAGGACACGTCCTACGGCGAGGCCCACGCGGTCAGCGAGGCCGAGCGGCTGCGCGTCCACGGGCTGAGCCCCCGCCTCGTCGGCTTCGAGGGCGGCCACGCGATCGACCCCGACGTGCTGCAGGAGCTGGCACGACGCTAGCTGGCGTCGCGGGCGACTCTACGTCCGTTCGGTTTCACAGGGAGTTCGGGAGCTTGGGAGGAGGCGCACCGGCGGGGCGGGGCAGGGAGGCTGGCGCAAACGACGCCGGCCGGTCGGTCCGAGGAACGGCATCTCTTGGCGGCATCTCCGTCATCGACTTCGGATTCGATGTCGAACGGGCCCTGCAATATTTCCGCCAAAGAGACAAGTGACCGAGGAGACAATTCCCATGAAGGCAATCGTCGTGACGGACCAGGCTGCGGGAACGGCCGGGATGAAGCTGGTGGAGCGGCCCGAGCCGCAGGCAGCGATAAACGACGTCGTCGTTCAGGTTCATGCGTCAGGATTCGTCGGGACCGAGCTGGGTTGGCCCTCGACCTGGACCGATCGCCTCGGCCGTGACCGAACACCGTCGATCCCCGGGCACGAGCTGGCCGGAGTGGTCGCTGCTCTCGGCTATGGCACGACGGGGCTGTCGGTGGGACAGCGGGTGTTCGGCCTCACGGACTGGACCCGCGACGGCACCCTGGCCGAGTCCGCGGCCGTCGAGGCGCGCAACCTCGCGCCGCTACCGGGCGACGTCGACTTCACGGTGGGAGCGAGCCTGCCGATCTCGGGCCTGACCGCGTGGCAGGGACTGTTCGTGCACGGCCGCCTTCAGGCGGGGCAGAGCGTGATCGCACACGGCGCGGCCGGCGCGGTCGGGTCGATGGTGACGCAACTCGCACGATTGGCCGGCGCCTACGTCATCGGCACCGGACGCGCCGGCGACCGCCAGACGGCGCTCGACTTCGGCGCGCAGGAATTCGTCGACCTCGAGAAGGACGCCTTGGAAGACGTCGGCGGCGTCGATCTGGTGTTCGATGTCATCGGCGGCGATATCGGGAAGCGCTCCGCAGGCCTGATTCGATCCGGAGGAACGCTGGTGTCCGTCGTCGGGCCGGCCCAGGCACGGCCCGCCGACGGCCTGGCGATCGACTTCGTCGTCGAGGCCGATCGTGCCCAACTGGGTGAGATCGTCCAGCGGGTGCGGGACGGACGACTGCGGACGAACATCGGCACCGTCGCGACCCTCGACGATGCCGTCGCCGCCTTCAACCCGACCAAGCGACGCCCGGGGAAGACGATCATCCGCGTTCGTCCGGGAGCGACGCGCGCCCATTGATGCACGCGGCCGGCCGACGCCGTCCAGATCGGCCGACCTTCCATTCGCCGGCCCCGCCGAAGCCTGTCCGGTGCCCGGTGCCCCGTGGCTCTCCGTCGGCCCCGTGGCCAGGTGTGAGCCCCCTCCAGCCCCGCCGAAACGCCAGCCGCCCTACCCGACCACGAGGTTGATCAGCCGGTCCGGGACGAACACCGTCTTGCGGATCTGCGCGCCGTCCACGAAGCGGCGGACGTTGTCGTCGGCGAGCGCGGCGTCGCGCGCGTCGGCCTCGGCGATGCCGCGCGCCATCGGCATGCGAGCGCGCACCTTGCCGTTCACCTGGACGACGAACTCGACGACGCCGGCCGTCGCCTTCGCGGGGTCGTACGTCGGCCAGTTGCCGCCCTCCACGCGCCGGTACAGCACGCCGTCGGACGGCCGCGCGAAGATGCTCTCCTCGTGGCCGAGCTGCGCCCACAGCTCCTCCGCCATGTGCGGCGCGAAGGGAGCGATCAGCGGCACGAGCGGCTCGACCTCGGCCCGGTTCGCCCGCCGGCCGCCCTCGCGCACCGCGTTCAGGTACTCCATCATCGCGGCGATCGCCGTGTTGTAGCGCAGCCCGGCGACGTCGTCGGTCACCTTCTTGATCGTCAGGTGCAGCTTCTGCTCGAGCTCGCCGTCCACGGGCGCGGTGCCGAGCTCCTCGACCGGCAGGACCGTGTCCCAGAGCCGCTTCAGGAAGCCGGCCGGGCCCTGCAGCCCCTGGTCGCGGAAGTCGCCGCCCTCCTGGTACGGGCCCAGGAACATCAGGTAGGTGCGGAACGCGTCCGCGCCCCACTGCGCGATGTAGTCGTCCGGGACCACCACGTTGCCCCGGCTCTTCGACATCTTCGCGCCATCCTTGATGATCAGGCCGTGCTTGCGGAAGCGCTCGTACGGCTCCTCGAACGACAGCCGGTGCAGGTCGCGCAGCACCATCGTGGTGAAGCGGCTGTACAGCAGGTGCAGCACGGCGTGCTCCTCGCCGCCGATGTAGCTGTCGACGGGGAGCCACTTCTCCGTGAGCGCCGGGTCGAACGGGACCTCGTCCCGGTGCGCCGACGGGTAGCGCAGGAAATACCAGGCGCTGTCCAGGAACGTGTCGCTCACGTCCGTCTCGCGCCGCCCCTCGCCGCCGCACCGCGGGCAGGGCACACGGTACCACTCCTCGACCCGCGCCAGCGGGCTCACCCCGGTCTGGTCCGGCTTGTAGTTCTCGACGAACGGCAGCACGACCGGCAGGTCCTCCTCCGGGACCGGCACCGTGCCGCAGCGGTCGCAGTAGATGACCGGGATCGGCGGCCCCCAGTACCGCTGCCGCGAGATGCACCAGTCGTGGAGGCGGTAGTTCACGCGGAACTCGCCCATCCCGCGCTCCGCGAGCCACTCCGTGATGGCCTGCTTCCCCTCCTCCCAGGGCAGCCCCGAGAACTGCCCCGAGTTGACCAGCACGCCGTCGCCGACGTACGCCTCGGCGAGCGGCGCGTCCGCCTCCTCCAGGCTGGGCGCCACGACGCGCGCGATCGGCAGCCCGAACTTCGTCGCGAACTCGAAGTCCCGCTCGTCGTGCCCCGGCACCGCCATGATCGCGCCCGTGCCGTACTCCATGAGCACGTAGTCCGCGATCCAGACCGGGATCTCCTTGCCCGTGGCCGGATTCACCGCGTAGCCGCCCGTGAAGACGCCGGACTTTTCCTTGTCGATCTTGCGCGTGACCAGGTCCATCGTGGCCGCCTCGCGGCGGTACGCCTCCACCACCTCACGCCGCTCCGGCGACGTCAGCGCGTCCACCAGCGGGTGCTCCGGCGCCAGCACCATGAACGTGGCGCCGAAGACCGTGTCCGGCCGCGTGGTGAACACCCGGATCAGCGGCGCTTCCGCGTGGAGCTGCGCCATCTCGTGGCGGTCCTCCGCCACCCGGCGCCGCGCCAGCGGGAAGCGCAGCTCCGCCCCCTCGCTCCGGCCGATCCAGTTCTCCTGCGCCTTCTTCGTCGTCTCCGACCAGTCGATCCACGACAGGTTCTCCAGCAGCCGCTTCGCGTAGTCCGTGATCTTGAAGAACCACTGCGACAGGAAGCGCTGCTCCACCGGCGTGCCGCACCGCTCGCACTCGCCGGCCACGACCTGCTCGTTCGCGAGCACCGTCATGCAGCCGGGGCACCAGTTCACCGGCGCCTCCCGCTTCTCCGCCAGCCCCGCGTGGTAGAGCTGCAGGAAGATCCACTGCGTCCACTTGTAGTACTCGGGGCTCGTCGTATCGACCGTGTGGTTCCAGTCGTACATGAGCCCGACCCGCTTCAGCTGCCGCGTGAAGTTCGCGATGTTGCGCGGGATCAGCTCCATCGGATGCGTGCCGACCTTCAGCGCGTAGTTCTCCGAGTGGATCCCGAACGCGTCGAAGCCGATCGGCTCGAAGACGTCGTAGCCGAGCAGCCGGTGGTAGCGGCCGTAGATGTCCGCGCCCGTGAATGCGTAGATGTTGCCGACGTGCAGCCCCTCGGCCGACGGGTACGGGAACATCATCAGGTTGTAGAACGGACGCTCCGCGTCGCGGAGCCGCTCGGCGGTGAACGTATTCGTTCCCCGCTCGGCCCAGATCCGCTGCCACTTCTCCTCGACCTCGGCGGGCCGATATTCGGTCCTCGTCGCCTGCTCGCTCATGCCGAACCACTCGGGTGTGATGACGTACAGAACCCTGAAATATAGCCGAATCGGGAAGGGGGCTCAACGTCGTGCGGGACCGGGTCAGGACGTCCGCGGGGCCCGCTACTCCGCGATCGCCGCCACCGCGTCGTACGGGTCCTTCGACCGCTCGGCCGCGCGCTTGACCTCGCGGATCGTGCGGGGCAGATCGCCGCCGAGGCGCTGGTAGGCGGCCTCGAAGACGCCGAGCCGGTCGTAGTAGAGGCGGCGCGAGATGAGCGAGGCGTTGTTCAGGATCGCGCGGCGGCCGAAGCCGTGGAACTGGTCGGACTGGAGGCGCGGCTCGACGTCGCCGCTCCAGCGCGCGCGCGCGCCGCGGAACACCTCGTCGCGCAGGGCCAGGCGGCGCTCCGGCGGGAGATCCGTGCGCGCGTAGACGGTCTCGAGGTCGTGGACCAGCGTGCTGAGGAAGTCGCCGAAGAGGAGCTCGTCGGCCCAGCGGGCGCGGGCCAGGCGGCAGTGCTTCCCCTCGTCGCCTTCGACGCCGCAGTAGTAGGCGATGGCGCCGCGGCCGCCGACGAAGTTCGCGAAGCTCTCGTTGAAGCCGGCGCGGCTGGGAATGTAGATCGTATTATGCGTCAGCTCGTGGACGACGGTGTTCGTCAGGTCGACGTCGTCGTAGCGAAGGACGGTGGACAGCAGCGGGTCGTTGAACCAGCCGAGCGTGGAGAACGCGCTTGTCGGCCGGATGTAGGTGTCATACCCTTTCGCGTCCAGCGAGCGCGCGGCGGCCTTGGCGTCGTCCGGGTCGAAGTAGCCCTTGTAGGGGACGCGGCCGACGATGGGGAACCACCAGGTGTACGGGCGGAACTCGAGCTTCGGCGCCGCGGAGAGCACCATCATCAGCGTGTCGTGCTCCACGGGCGAGTAGGTCGTGTAGCTGTCGCCGACGCGCAGTCCGAGGCCGTGCTCGGCGAACGCGCGGGCGCGCTCGACGATCTGGAGCTTGCGGCGCGTCTCCGGTGGCGTGGTGCGGTCCTCGATCAGCGCCGGGATCGGGCGGCGGCGGCTCAGGATGCCGGCCTCGGCGACGCCCGCGCGCAGGATGTAGAGCGGCGAGCAACCCCAGAGGGCGAGAGCGATGAGAGCGGGAACGAGGAGACGTCGCATCATGGGTTCGCCAGCGATCGAAGGTGGCGCTAAGACCCCGCTCGCCGTGGCGGGTTCCGTGGCCGGACACCTGGAGGGTACGCTTCCTGCACGCTGGCCAACGGCTCATCGCGCAGCATTCGCGCCCGACGCGGGATTCCAGCGTTGCCGCCGGTGCTGGGCGCCACCGGCCCTCATTCGCGCGACGACACGATGAAGTGGATTCTCGGCAAGTACGGCTGGCTCGTCCCGCTGCTTGCCTTCCTCGCCGTTCTGGCCGGCACGTCGGTGGTCGACCGGGAACGCGGCGGGCGCGTCGAAGCGGCCCGCCGCGCCCTGCAGTCGAACGCCCAGAGCCGGGCCGGCGTGCTCGCGGACCAGATCGGGAGCGCGGTGAGCACGCGCATCGGCGCGCTCACCGCGGCGAAGCTGCGCTTCACGCAGGTGCAGGACTCCGTCTCCGCGCGACTCTTCAACGCGGCCATGGACAGCGTCACGAGCCGGCTGGCCGGGCTCGAGCGGATCCACGTCCTTTACCCGGACACGCCGCTGCCGCGCCGCGCCGTCGGCTCGACGCTGGACATCACGCGGGACACGGCGCTGCTCAACGCGTACCACCGCGCGCTGGCGTCGGGGCGCCCCGCCGCGACCGGCGTCCTCGGGCCGACGGCCCGCAGCGTCTACATCTTCGACCCGGTCACCGCGCCCGACAGCAGCCGCACGATCGGCATGCTGGCGGCGGAGATCGATCCGCTCGCCGTGCTGCGAGTGGCCCAGTCCACCGGAGCGGCGGACAGCATTCGCGGCCTGTTCTACACCGTGTCCGGCCCGGGCGGCGTGCGCCTGACGGCGAGCCCGGCGCCGCGCGACTGGCCGGTCGTCGACCTGCCGGTGCGGGTCGCGGACACGGAGTGGCGCCTCCGCATCTCCTACCCGCCGCTGGACACGAAGGTGTACGCCGCGGAGCGGGTCGCGGTCTGGGCGACGGGGATCGCGCTGGCGCTCACGCTCGCGCTCGTCCTCTTCCTGTTCCGGGAGACGATCCTGACGCAGCGCGAGGAGCTCGCGCGGCGGACGGCGGCGGAGGAGGCGGCGCGGCTGAGCGCGGAGGAGGCGCGCCGCCGGGCGCAGGAGGCGCGCGACCTCGCGGCGCAGCTGGAGGCGGCGCAGCGCGCGGCGCAGCGGCTGTCGACGTCGCTCGACCCGGACGACGTGGTCGAGCTGTTCCTCGGCCGCGTCGCCGAGGCGGTGGACGCGGACGTGGCGACGCTCTACACCTTCGCCGAGGAGGGCGAGGTGCTGGTCGGGCGGAAGCGGATGATCTTCAGCGACAGCGCGCCGGGCGTCGAGCGGCTGCGCTCCGAGGACATCCGGCAGGTCCGCGCGCCGGTGGCGCTGCTGCCGACGCTGGCCGAGGTCGCGGCCAGCGGCGAGCCGTCGGTGGTCGAGGACGCCTCCCGCAGCACCTGGCCGGTGGCCGCGCTCGCGGCCGGGCCGGAGTCCGCCGCCGCCTCGATCACGATCCCGCTCCTCATCGGCGGCACGATGATCGGCGTCGCCTCGTGGGAGATCTATACGGGGCCGCGCCAGTTCGCCCACGGCACGGTCGCGTTCGCGCAGGCGCTGGCCGCGCCGGCGGCGGCGGCGCTGCGCTCCGCGGAGCTGTTCAGCTCGCTGGAGCGCGCGCGGGCGCGGGCCACGTGGGAGGCGCTGCGCTTCGGCGCGATCCTGGACCAGATGGCCGATGGCGTGGTCGTCGTGGACCCGGAGGGCCACGTCGAGATGTCGAACCAGGCGGCCATGGAGCTGCTCGGCCCGGAGATCGGCGAGCTGCCGCTCGAGGAATGGCCGCTCCGCTACGGCCTTGCCGCCAGCGACGCGCGCCCCTACACCCCCGGCGAGCTGCCGCTCGCGCGCGCCCTCAAGGGGGAGCGCGTCCTGCGCGCGAGCTTCGTGACCCGCTCCCCGGGGGGCGGCGAGAAGCACATCTCGGCCTCGGCCGCGCCGATCCTGACGCGCGACGGCCAGCTGGCCGGCGCCACCATGGTGCTGCGCGACGTCAGCGACGAGCACCAGTACGCCGAGATGCTGCGGCACACGAACCGCGAGCTGCGCCGCCAGGCCGAGGTGCTCGAGCAGGTCAACCAGCAGCTCCGCGACGCGACGAAGGCGAAGGACCAGTTCCTGGCGGTCATGAGCCACGAGCTGCGCACGCCGATCAACGCCATCATGGGGTACTCGGACCTGCTCGATCTCGGCATCAAGGGTCCGCTGAACGACGACCAGAAGGCGATGGTCACGCGGGTGCGCGACACCTCGCGCCACCTGCTCGGGCTGATCAACGAGGTGCTCGACCTGGCGAAGGTCGGCGCCGGGCGCGTCGAGCTGGTGATCACCGAGATCCACGCCGCCGACGTGGTCGAGCGCGCCGTGCAGCAGATCCTGCCGCTCGCGAGCGCGAAGGGGCTCGCGCTGACCGTGGACGGGCCGCGGGACGGGGCCGCGGCCGTGCTGCTCGGCGATGAGACCCGCGTCGCCCAGATCGTGCTCAACCTGCTCTCGAATGCGGTGAAGTTCACGCAGAAGGGCGGCATCCACGTCGGCTTCGGCCGCGTCGGCGATCGCGTCGAGATCCACGTCCGTGACACCGGTGCCGGCATCCCGCCGGCGCAGCGGGAGCGCATCTTCGAGGAGTTCTACCAGGTCGAGGGCGGGCTCGCCCGCAGCATCGGCGGCACGGGGCTCGGCCTTGCCATCGCCCGGCGCTTCGCCCGCCTGATGTCGGGGGACATCGACGTCGTGTCCGAGGTCGGCGTCGGCTCCGAGTTCATCGTGGACCTTCCCGCCGCGGGCGCCTCCGCCGGCGACGGGGAGGGCGCGACCACCCGGCGCGTCGCCGTGCTCGCCGCCGACCGCCGGACGCTCGAGCGCCTCGCCGTGGAGATGGGCAACGCGGACGCCGTCCTCGGCGTCACGGAGCCCGCCAAGCTCGCCGCGCTGGTCCGGCGCGAGCGGCCGGAGCTGGTCGTGCTCGACGTGTGCGCCCCCGAGGCCCGCGCGTGGCGCGCGCTCTCCTCGCTCCAGGCGGACGCCGCCTCGGCCGCGCTCCCCGTCCTCCTCGTCGCCCAGGATGCCGACCCCGGCGACGGTGCCATCGACCTCGGCGTCGTGACCGTCCTCCGGAAGCCGCTCTCCGTGCAGCGCGCCGCCGGCACGATCTCCGCCGCCGCGCCGGACGGCAACCTCGAGTCGGTGCTCGTCGTCGACGACGACCCGGACGTCCGCCGCATCCTCGCCGAGGCGCTGAGCGCCAGCGGCTGCCGGGTGCGCACCGCTGCCAGCGGCGAGGCGGCGCTGCGCGCGGCGCGCGAGGCGCGGCCCAGCGTGCTCGTGCTGGATCTGCTGCTTCCCCGGACCGACGGCATCGCTACGCTCGCGCGGCTGCGCGAGGATCGGGCGCTGCGCGAGATCCCGCTGATCGCGCTCGTCCCCGCGGAGCTGTCGAATCCCGAGCTGCGCGATCTCCACGCCGCCTGCGAGGCCGCCGCGCGCGAGGCGACCGCGCGCCGCGTCCCGCTGGCCGAGGTGATCCGCGAGGCCGCCCGCGCCGAGGAGGCCGGCGGCCGCGGCGTGCGCGAGCACCAGCGGGCCTAGGAGACGGAGATGGAGCGGATCTTCTTCGCGCTCGGCGCCCTTTTCGCGTTCCTCGGCGTGGCCGGCGGCGCGTTCGGCGCGCACGCGCTCTCCGGCCGGCTGCCGCCCGACCGGCTGGCGACGTTCGAGATCGGCGTGCGCTACCAGATGTACCACGCCCTCGCGCTCCTCGTCGTCGCATGGGCGGTCGGCCGCTTCCCCGCGAGCGCGACGACGTGGGCCGGCTGGCTGTTCACGGCCGGGATCGTGATCTTCGCCGGCACGCTCTACGCGCTGGCGCTCGGCTCGCCGCGGTGGGTCGGCGCGATCACGCCGTTCGGCGGGCTCTGCTTCCTCGCCGGCTGGCTGCTGCTGCTGTGGGCCGCGGTGCGCGCGGGGCACGCGCGCGTGTAGCGGCGCCTAGCGGCTCACGCAGTAGAGGTGCTCCTCCACCGTGTCCGAGCGGTAGCGCCGGTTCGCGCGGTCGTGGTCCGAGCGGTAGCGGCGGTAGCGGCGGGTGTAGCGGCGGTAGGTGCCGATGCGGCCGTAGCTCCGGAACACGCGCTCGATCGTGCGCTCCGGGATGATCCCTTCCGCGTTGTAGCTCATCACGAAATGACTGCAGGGCGCGCGCGCGACCAGCTCCTCGAGCGCGGCGCCGGCGCGCCGCCGGCTCGACCAGACGCTGCGCTTGTCGGCGTCGTGCAGCAGGCCGGCCACGCCGCGCAGCGGCGTCGGCCCGTCGAACCACCCCGTGGCCAGGATCTCCGGGATGTGGTAGTACGCGCAGTACTGGCGGTTGTTGTACGGCGGGTCGATGTAGAGGAGGTCGAACGGTTCGCAGCGGGTCACCAACTGGATCGCGTCGGCGCGGTCGGCGCGGCAGCCGCCGCCGGGCACGACGTGCGGGACACTCAGGTGGAGCGTCCGCCGCGCGTTCGGCTGCCAGGTCTTGACCCATGACGCGTAGACGCCGGTGGTGTTGGCCACCCGGTCGACCGCCTCGATGAGAGAGGCGAGCAGGGCGTAGTAGCCGTCGTCGCCGAGCAGGCCGGCGCGGCGCCACGCCTCCAGCGTCCCGCGTACCGCGTCGATCCGCGCCGCGTTCTCCGGGCGGAAGTACCGGCGGTCGAAGGGTGCGAGCAACCCGTCCCGCGGCGCGAAATGGGTCGAGATGAAGTCGGGTGCGGGCGGCACGCGGTTCAGGTAGGCGACGATGTCCGCCAGCGTCGGCGCGCGCCGGCCGAGCACCTCCGCGAGCCCCGACAGGTCCGGGACGGCCGCCGCCTGCACGTACGTCCGCGCGAACACGTGCCCCATCTCGAGGATGTCCGACGCGATCACGTGGAAGCCGCGCCGCTTCAGCGAGCGCGACACGCTCGCCGTGCCGCAGAACGGGTCCACGGCCGTGCCGCCGCGGATCCCGCGCCGCCGCAGGATCTCGCCGATGAAACCGAGCAGTTTGGTCTTGTTGCCGAGGTAGCGCACGCCGCGAAGTGCCGTCCGGTCGGTTCGTGGGTCGTGTGGCGGTGCGGATGTCGGGGGCGTCGGTGCGTCATGGTACGTCCGCCGCGCCCGCGGATTCAAGGTCCATGCGGTGCCGCGGCCGGTCGCGCCGGCCGCGGACGGAGGTGCGGATGGCCCGATCGGGTGTCCGGCGGGGTGCGTCCGTGGTCATCGGCTCGATGACGCCGAGGACGCGGATTCGGCGCGGGATACACGCTTTTTGTAACGAATCGTTCCTTTCGGCTGTACCGAACCCTCGCAGGCCGCCTGACGGCTTTCACCGTAAATCACGACGATACAATGTGATCATCGCCGGCATGGGCGTTGCCCGCGCCGGCGAGCGCGAAGCCAGGGTCGTTCCAATCGGATCCGTCTCCCCGGAGAACCGTTGCCGAGCCAACGTAGACCGGAGCCCGCGCTCCGGAGCCGCGCCGCATGCGTCCGGCGCCCCCGTTCCCGCCGGGGCGCAGCGCCCCGCGCCCGGGTGGTCGCATGAATCCCCTCCTGCCTCCGGTCGGAGGCCCGAATCCACCCGCGCCGAAGCCGCTCGCGGTGCGCGAGCGTGCGCGCGTGGTCCAGGTGATCCCGGCCCCGGGCTGGGTCGCCGTGTTCGCGCGGGAAGGCGGGGAGACCCGCCTCCCGCTCGCCGCCTGGGCGCTCCTCGAGTACACCGACGATCGCTCGGGCGAGGAGCGCTTCACCATCGGGCTGGTGGCGGGCACGCAGCCCCGGCTGGTGCGCGCGGACCACGTCGAGGGGCTGGTCGGCTACGAGTACGCCGGCGAGCGCGCGGGCTAGCCGATAGCGGCGAGCGCCTCGGCGCCGCACTTTACCGTGTCCGTGATCGTCGTCCGGCCGCCGGGCCGGCGCCGGCGGTCGCGCGCGGAATCGTCGCCGAGGGGAGCACGCATGCCGAACTACCGGGTGACCGTGCGTTGGGGCCGGCCCCGCCACCAGTACCACGTGCACGACGTCGAGGCGACGTCGCTGCGGGACGCGCTGCGTGAGGCGGCCGACCGGATGCCGGAGGAAGTCTCGGCGTCCGCGGACCTCGCCGAGGTCCGGCTGATGGGCGATCCCGACCGTCGGGAGTATGCGCCCGGCTGAGCCCCGGCTGCGCGAGCGACTCTACGCCCTGGCGCTGCGCGGCGCGCGGCCGCTGCTCGCCGCGGCGGTGCCGCGGGGGAGCAAGCTGGCGCGCGGCATCCATGGGCGCGCCGGGGCGCTCGAGCGGCTGGAGGCGTGGGCCGCGCGGGAGCGCGACCCGGCGCGCCCGCTCGTCTGGGTGCACGCGCCGTCGGTCGGCGAGTCGCTCATGGCGCAGGCGATCGTGGCCGCGCTGCGCGAGCGCGCGCCGCGCCTCCAGGTGGCGTTCACCCACTTCTCGCCGTCCGCCGAGCGCATGGCCGCCCGCGTCGGCGGCGACGTACACGATTACCTCCCCTGGGACGTCCCCGCCGACATCGAGCGCGCGCTGCGGGCGCTGAGCCCCGCGGCGCTGGCGTGGGTGCGCACCGAGGCGTGGCCGATGCTCTCCGCCGGCGCGGCCGCCCGCGGCGCGCGCCAGGCGCTCGTCAACGCCGTGCTCCCCGCCGGCTCGAGCCGGCTCCGCGCCCCCTCCCGCCTGATGCTCGGTCCGACCTACCGCCGCCTCGACGCCGTCGGCGCCGTCTCCGCCGACGACGCGCGCCGCTTCTCGCGCCTGGGCGTGCCGCTCGAGCGTGTGCGCGTGACCGGCGACGCGCGCTTCGACCAGGTCTGGCGCCGCGTCCAGGCGCTCGACCGCGACGCGCCGCTCCTCCGCCGGCTGCGCGACCCGGTGGCGCTCACGCTCGTCGCCGGCTCGACCTGGGGGCCCGACGAGGAGCGCCTGGTCCCGGCCTTCGCGGCCGCGCGGCGCGGCGCCCGCTGGCGCCTGATCGTCGCGCCGCACGAGCCGGACGAGGCGCACCTCGCGCCGCTCGAGGCCCGGCTCGACGCCGCCGGGCTCGAGCACGCCCGCCTCGCCCGCGTCGAGGCCACGAGCGGCGAGCCGCCCGCGGTCGTCGTCATCGACCGCGTCGGCGTGCTCGCCGACCTCTACGGCGTCGCCGACGTCGCCTACGTGGGCGGCGGCTTCCACCGCGCCGGGCTCCACTCGGTCGTCGAGCCGGCCGCGCTCGGCGTGCCCGTGCTCTTCGGGCCGCGCCACCGGAACGCGCGGGAGGCGGAGGAGCTCGAGCGCGCCGGCGGCGGGCTGGCCGTCCGTGACGCCGAGGCGCTGGAGGAGGCGCTCCGCCTCTACGCGGGCGACCCCGCCATCCGCCGGGCGCGGGGCGAGGCCGCCGCCGGCTACGTCCGCTCGCGGCTCGGCGGCGCCGCCGCGAACGCCGAGCTGCTGCTGGAGCTGCTCTCCGCCGGGTGAGCGCCGGGCGGCGCGCGGGCGGTCGCGCGCCGCCGCGTCGCGTTGACACCCGCGCGGACCGGCCTAGCTTACCGATAGACCAGGATCGATCCAGGAGGCGACGTGGGCGTGACGATCCGCATCCCGACTCCGCTGCGTGCGTGCACCGCCGGGCAGGGCGAGGTGGGCGTGGACGGCGGGAGCGTGGCCGAGGCGCTGGCCGCGCTCGTCGCCGAGCATCCGCAGATCCGGCGGCACCTCTTCGGCGACGACGGTCGGCTGCGCGGCTTCGTGAACGTCTACGTCAACGAGGAGGACGTCCGCGCGCGGCAGGGCGTGGCGACGCCGCTCGAGGAGGGGGACACGTTGGTGATCGTCCCGAGCATCGCCGGCGGCACCGAGGCGCCGGCCGAGCCGGAGTCCGGCCCCACGCTCTCCCGCCCCGAGCTGGCCCGCTACTCCCGGCACCTCGCCCTCGAGGAGGTGGGCGTCGAGGGGCAGCGCCGCCTCAAGGCGGCGCGCGTCCTCGTCGTCGGCGCCGGCGGCCTCGGCTCGCCGGTTGCGCTCTACCTCGCGGCGGCCGGCGTCGGCACGATCGGGCTCGTCGACTTCGACGAGGTCGATGCCACGAACCTGCAGCGGCAGATCCTCTACGGCGTCTCCGACCTCGGCCGGCCGAAGACGGAGGCCGCCACGGCGCGCCTCGCGGATCTGAACCCGTACGTCAGCGTGGTCCGCCACGATGGCCGGCTGACGCGCGAGACCGCGCTCGACGTCGTGGCCGGCTACGACGTCGTCATCGACGGCACCGATAATTTCCCGACGCGCTACCTCGTCAACGACGCCTGCGTGCTGCTCGGCAAGCCGTACGTCTACGGCTCGATCCTCCGCTTCGAGGGGCAGGTCTCGGTGTTCTGGGGGGCGCGCGGGCCGTGCTACCGCTGCCTGTTCCGCGAGCCGCCCCCGCCCGGACTCGTGCCGAGCTGCGCCGAGGGCGGCGTCCTGGGCGTGCTCCCCGGGATCATCGGGACGCTCCAGGCGCTCGAGGCGCTGAAGCTGATCCTCGGCCGCGGCGAGACGCTGGTCGGCCGGCTCGTGCTCTTCGACGCGCTGGCCTTCCAGTTCCGCGAGCTGAAGCTGCGGAAGGCCGCCGATTGCCCGATTTGCGGCGAGCATCCGACGATCACCGAGCTGATCGACTACGATTTCTTCTGCGGCGTGGGGCCCGGGGCGACGCCGGCGGAGCCCGGTGCCGAGTTCCCCGCCGAGCTCGCGCCCGCCGAGCTGAAGGCCCGCCTCGACCGCGGCGAGCCCCTCCAGCTCGTCGATGTCCGCGAGCCCTACGAGTGGGACATCGCGAGCCTGGCGGCGTACGGCGCGCGCCTGATCCCGCTCGGCGAGCTGGGCCGCCGCCTCGACGAGCTCGACCCCGAACGCGACGTCGTCGTCTACTGCCTCTCCGGCGCACGCAGCGCCGCCGCGTCCCGGCGCCTGCGCGAGTCCGGCTTCCAGCACGTGGCCAACCTCGCGGGCGGGATCCGCGCCTGGACGGACGAGGTCGACCCTTCGCTCGCGCGCTACTGACTCGCGCGAAACCGCAAGTTATTAATCTGGTAGCACTTATGGGGACGTGTGGTACGTCCCCTGCACGCTTGGACGGGGTGGCCGTGCCGCGCGCGGAGCGGAGGGCCGCCGGCCGCCGAACACCCACCCGAACGGGAGTGGATCGTGAACCAGAAGGCCAGCGAGCACCTCGACGCCGTCCGTGAGCGGCCGCGGGGCCGGACGCTCGGGTACACGGCTCTCGTGGCGGTGATCGTCGTGGGGGCGGGGCTCTTCGCGTGGTCGCGGCGCGGCGGCGGGGTGGTGGACCGCGCGCGCGAGGCGCACGCGGAGGCGAAGGCCCGGGTGCACGGGACGGCGGCGAAGCCGAAGGCGGCGGAGCCGAGCCTGGCGGAGCGGCTCGCGGCGCTGCACGTGCCGCGGCCGAAGGCGATCCGCGGGCTGTACCTGAACGCGTGGGCGGCGGGCTCGCCGCGGAAGCTGGCGAAGCTGATCGACATCGCGGACCGGACCGAGGTGAACACGTTCGTCGTGGACGTGAAGGAGGGCGGCTTCATCAGCTACCGGAGCCAGGTGCCGGTGGCGAAGGAGCTGGGGCTCGATTCGGCGTACATCCGCGACATCCGGGGGGTGCTGAAGAAGCTGAAGGCGCACGGGATCTACCCGATCGCGCGGATCGTGTGCTTCAAGGACCCGGTGCTGGCGGAGAAGCGGCCGGAGTGGGCGATCCACAGGCAGGACGGCGCGCTGTGGGCGGACGCGAAGGGGAAGCACTGGGTGGACTCGTACAACCGGCGCGTCTGGGACTACAACATCGCGATCGCGAAGGAGGCGCTGGAGCTGGGGTTCGCGGAGGTGCAGTGGGATTACGTGCGCTTCCCGGACGTGACCGCGAGCGTGCGCAAGACGATGGTCTATCCGGCGGCGCAGGGGCGGACGCGGGAGGACGCGATCCGCGAGTTCCTGCTGTACTCGAGGAAGGAGCTGGCGCCGTACGGCGTGCCGGTGACCGCGGACGTGTTCGGTCTGACGGTCACGGCGATCGACGACATGGGGATCGGACAGCGGTGGGAGAAGCTGACGACGGCGGCGGACGTCCTGCTGCCGATGGTCTACCCGTCGCACTACTTCCGCGGCAACTACGGGTTGGCGTACCCGAACGCGGTGCCGTACAAGACGGTCTACAACGCGATGTCGGAGGCGCTCCGGCGCACGAAGGCGGCGGGCGGGACCGCGCAGATCCGGCCCTGGCTCCAGGACTTCACGCTCGGGCCGCCGCACTACGGGCCGAGCGAGGTGCGCGCCCAGATCCAGGCGGTCTACGACAACGGGCTGGACGAGTGGATCCTCTGGAACCCCGGGAGCAACTACAACGTGGCGGCGCTGGAGCCGGCGCCCGCGGCGGGCGGGGAAGGGAAGCTCGCCACCGCGCCGGCGGCCGCGGCCCCCGGAGCCGCGGCCGCCTCCGCGCGCGTGGTCTCCGACGCCGCGGCGCCACCGGGCGGCGGCCTGCGGCAGGCGCCGCTCCCGGAGCCGGGGGCGCCGACGTCGACCGGTCTGGACGCCAGGCTCCTCGGAACGCCGGTGCCGGTCTCGATGCCGGGCCGGCCGGACAGTGTGCCGACGCGGCGGTAGCGCGGTCCGCGCGGGATCCGCCGGCGCGAGACCGCGCCGGCGGGCCGGGGCGCCCGGCCGCCGCGCTCAGTACCCTTCCGCCGCGCCGCCCGAGCGCGGATCCGCCCAGGCGGTCCAGACGCCGCCGCGGCGCAGGATCGACGGCGCGTTGGCCACGCCGTCGCGCGGCTTCACGTCGTGCCCCATCGACTTGAGCGCCTCGATCGTGGCCGGTACCAGGCCGTGCTCCTCGTAGTAGAGCACGTCGGGGAGGTGCTGATGGTGGATGCGCGGCGCGTCCACTGCGGCGCCGACGTCCATCCCATAGTCGAGCACGTTGGAGAGGACGTCGAACGTTGCCGAGATGATGCGGGGACCGCCGCGCGCGCCGGTGACGAGGAGCGGCCGGCCGGCCTCGTCGAGCACGATCGTCGGCGTCATGGCGGAGAGCGGCCGCTTCCCCGGCGCGACCGCGTTCGCCTCTCCCTGCACCAGCCCGAACATGTTGGGCGCGCCCGGCTTGGCGGCGAAGTCGTCCATCTCGTCGTTGAGCACGATGCCGGCGCCGGCCACCGTGACGCCGGAGCCGTACAGCTCGTTCAGCGTCGTGGTGAGCGCGACGGCGCCGCCCTGTCCGTCGACCACGCCGAAGTGGGTGGTGTGGTTGCCGTCCGGGAGCGCGGCCAGCCCGGGGCGGATCTGCGCCGAGGGCGTGGCGTGGTCGGCGGAGATCGTCCCGCGCA
The DNA here is from genome assembly GCA_035715725.1 of Longimicrobiales bacterium. Lineage (GTDB taxonomy): Bacteria > Gemmatimonadota > Gemmatimonadetes > Longimicrobiales > RSA9 > JADGGV01. The sequence goes on from DASTKT010000085.1 coordinate 71,523, forward strand.
GCCGGGTGGCGTACGCCGTGGACAGGAAGCGCTCCTGCGGCACGGCGACGAAGTCCGGGTCCGCGAGGAACTCGTTGCGGTCGGCGAACGCGCGGCGCGACGCCTCCGCCAGCAGGTGCAGCGACTCCGGCGAGTGCCAGCCCAGCGCCTTCAGGTCGTAGCCCTGCAGGATGTTGGCGATGAGGGCGAGCGTGAGTCCGCCCGAGGAGGCCGGCGGCATCGACAGGACGCGGTGGCCGCGGTACTCGAATTCGACCGGCTCGCGCCAGCGCGCCTGGTAGCGCTTCAGGTCCGCCGTGGTGATGATGCCGCCGCCCCGCTTCATCTCGGCGGCGATCAGCTCCGCGGTCTCGCCCTCGTAGAAGCCGGCGGGCCCCCGCTCGGCGATCCGCTTCAGCACCGCCGCGAGCTCGGGGTTCCGGAACGTGCTCCCCTCCGCCGGCGGCTGGCCGCCCGGGAGGAAGAGCGTCGCGGAGCCGGGGTACTTCGCCAGCCGCCGCGCCGCGTTGGCGATCGAGCGATGGAGCTGCGCATCCACGCGGAAGCCCTGCTCGGCCAGGCGGATGGCGGGGGCGAGCAGCTCCGGCCACGGACGCGTGCCGAAGCGCTTGTGCGCCTCCCACAGCCCCATGACGCTCCCGGGCACGCCCGACGCCAGGTGCCCGTTGATCGACTTGTCGGTGAGCGTGCCCTTCTCGTCGAGGTACATGTCGCGCGAGGCGGCCTGCGGCGCCATCTCTCGAAAATCGAGCGCCGCCGTGCGGCCGTCGCCGAGCCGCGCCACCATGAAGCCGCCGCCGCCCAGGTTGCCGGCCTCGGGGTAGACCACGGCGAGCGCGAACGCCGTCGCCACCGCGGCGTCGACGGCGTTGCCGCCGGCGCGCAGCACCTCGACGCCGACGTGGGTGGCGAGCGGCGCGTCGCTCACCACCATCCCGTGGGGGGCGACGACGGCGCGCGGCCGCAGCGGATACGGCCACTCGGCCGGGACCTTGCCGGTTTCCGGGTCGGCCACGGCGCCCGCGCCGGCGCCGGTGGCCGGGGTGGCGGCGGGGCGGGCGGGCCCGCAGGCGGCCAGCGCCACCGCCAGCGGCGCCGCGACGAGAAGGGCGCGAAGTCTCACCATCCGATTCTCATGCCTCCGCGAAGCTGGGTGAACTTGTTCGTCTGCTTGTCGACGCCCGTCCCCGGGTGGAGGGCCCAGATCTTCCCCCATTCCAGGAAGAGGTGATTCCGCCGGGAGAACTGGTACTCGAGCCCCGCCGAGGTGCGGAACCCGAAGTCGGTCTCGAAACGGGAGTTCAGGCCGGCCAGCGCGGGCATGGAATATCCCACCAGCCCGGCGCCGCCCGCCAGGTAGAGCCCCACACCGCCGCCGCCGCCGGTGGAGATTCGGCCGGTCGCCATCGCCGTGGAGATCGAACCGTTGCCCTTCTCCGTCACGGCGCTGCCGCCCGCCCCGGGATGGCTGACCTCCATCCCGACGGACGGGACGTAGGTCCCCTCCAGCCCGATGGTCAAGCCCTGCTTGAGCTGCCGCTGCATGGAGGCGCCGATGCCGACGCCGCTGCCCAGGTTCCAGGAGTTCTCCCCATTCTTCAGAGCGCCGGCGTCCGTGTAGCCGGTCGCAAAGATCGAGGTGAACGTCTTCGGGGGCGCCAGCGCGGAGCCTGGCTGCTGCTGTGGCTGCTGCGCCGCCAGCGGCGCCGCGGCCCCGACCACCACCACCGCCACCACGACCGTCGTCATCCATCTCATGCTGCCCTGCCCCTGCTGTGAAACGTGATGGTCATTCGCTGAGCGCCCGCAGCGCATTCACGGCGCAGGCCGCCAGCATACCGGCCCCCAGGGGAAGCACCGACTCGTCGATGTCGAACCGCGGGTGGTGGTGCTCCCGCGCGTCCGTCAGCGCCGCGCCGAGCCAGAAGAAGCATCCGGGTGCCTGCTGCTGCAGCACCGCGAAGTCCTCGCCGCCCATCCAGGGCGCCAGCTCGCCGAACGCGTCCGGCCCCAGCGTCTTGCCGATGGCCGTGCGCGCCAGCTCGCTGGCTCCCGGATCGTTGACGACGGCCGGGTAGCCGGTGCGGAGGTCGAGCTCCCCGCGACCGCCCAGCGCGTCCGCCACCGCGACGGCTCGCCGCAACTCCTCGCGGAGCACGTCCCGCACGTTCGGGTCGAAGTAGCGCAGCGTGCCGCGAAGCGTAACCGACTCCGCCACAATGTTCTCGGCGGTGCCCCCCTGGATCTGGCCGATCGATACTACGCCTTGATCCAGTGGAGAGATCCGTCGGGCCACGACGTTCTGCGCCGCGAGCACCACATGGGCCGCCAGCACGAGCGCGTCTACGCCCTCGTTCGGCCGCGCCGCGTGCGCGCTTTTCCCCCGTACCGTGATGGTGAACGTGTCCGTCCCGGCCATGACCGGGCCGGGCTGGACCAGGAACGCCTTCCCGGCGGGGAGGTGCGCGCCGATGTGCAGCCCGAACACGGCGCCGACGCCGTCCATGGCGCCATCGTCCACCATGCGCATGGCGCCGCTCTTGTTCTCGGCGTCGGAGCACTCCTCCGACGGCTGGAAGAGGAGCCGCACGGTGCCGGCCGGCAGCTCGCCTCGCTGGGCCAGCTCCGCGAGCAGCGTGGCGGCGCCGAGCAGCATCGACACGTGCGCGTCGTGGCCGCAGGCGTGCATGACGCCCGCCACCGTCGAGCGGTAGTCCTGCTCGCTCTCCTCCTGGATCGGGAGCGCGTCCATGTCGGCGCGCAAGGCGACGACGGGGCCGCCGCTCCCCAGCTCCGCCACCACGCCCGTGCGCCCGACGCCGCGCCGCACGCGGTAGCCGAGCGCCGCCACCCGCTCCGCCGCCACCGCCGCGGTGCGGACCTCCTGGAAGCCCAGCTCCGGGTAGCGGTGCAGGTCCCGGCGCACCTCGACGAGCTGGGGCGCGAGCTGACGGGCACGGACGAGGAGCTCGGTCATGGCAACCTCCGCGGGCCGGCGCCGCGCCCGGTTGCCGCCGTCCGCGCCGCTCGGTTAACTTTCGGTTTTCCCAGGGAATTGTACCGACTCGACGACCTGAGGCAAGACCGGACGTCCCATGCCGAACTCTCCCCTCGACCGACGGCTCACCGAGCAGCGCAACCCGCGCAGCATGCGGATCGACCAGTTGACCCCGCTCGAGATCGTGGACCTGATCAACGCCGAGGACCGCATGGTCGCGGAAGCGGTCCACGAGGAGCGGGAGCAGATCGCGCGCTGCATCGAGATGGTGGTGGACAGCTTCCGGCGGGGCGGCCGGTTGATCTACGTCGGCGCGGGCACGTCGGGCCGGCTCGGCGTGCTCGACGCGTCGGAGATGCCGCCCACGTACCGGACCGATCCCAACATGGTGCAGGGGATCATCGCGGGCGGGCTCGCGGCGCTGGTGAAGGCGCAGGAGGGCGCCGAGGACCACCCGGAGGACGGCGCCGCCGCGATCGACGAGCGGGATGTCGGCCCGGACGACTTCGTGCTCGGCATCGCCACCTCGGGGACGACGCCGTTCGTGCACGGCGCGCTGCGGCGCGCGCGGGAGCGGGGTGCGCGCACGGGCTTCCTCCTCGCGACGTACCCGACGGAGGAGCTGGTCCGCACGCACGACGTGGTGATCTCGCCGCTGGTCGGGCCGGAGGTCATCACCGGCTCGACGCGGATGAAGGCCGGCACGGCCACGAAGATGGTGCTGAACACCATCACGACCGCGTCGATGGTGCTCCTCGGGAAGGTCTACGGCAACCTGATGGTCGACCTGCAGGTCACGTGCGAGAAGCTGCGGGACCGCGGCCAGCGCATCCTCATGGAGGTCCTGGGCGTCGAGCGGCCGGAGGCCGAGCGCCTGCTCGAGGAGGCGGGCGGTCACGTCAAGACGGGGATCGCCATGGGGAAGCTGGGCGTGGACGCGCGCGAGGCGCGGCGGCGGCTGGACGAGGCGGACGGGCGGATCTCGGACGTGGTGGGGGATCTGGGCGTCTGAGGTCCAGGCATCCGCGTTCGCGTTCCGGGGGCTCCGCATTCGCATTCGCATCCCGGATTTTCCTCGACCGGGCCGCGGTGCATGAACAAATCGAATGCGGATGCGAATGCGGATGCGGGAACTGCCGGAGGCGGGGGACCCCCCGAATGCGAATGCGAATGCAGGATTTGACCAGGACAGCGCGGCGGTGACTCTCCCATGCTCGTAATCGGCCTGATGTCCGGCACGTCGCTGGACGGCATCGACGCGGTGCTCGTCGAGTTCTCCGGGGCGACGGAGGCGGAGGTGGCGTGGCGCGTCGTCGGCTTCGTCTCGCGGCCGTACTCGCCGGAGGAGCGGGAGCGCATCCACCGCGTGATCCTGGACGGCGGCGCGGAGGCGCTCTGCCGGCTGCACGGCGAGCTCGGCGAATGGCTCGCGGCGGCGGCGCTGCAGGTGTGCGAGGCGTCGATGGTGGATGCCGCGCAGGTGGGCCTGGTCGGCTCGCACGGCCAGACGGTCTGGCACATTCCGCCGCTCCCGGGGAAGCGCGGCTACACGCTGCAGCTCGGCGATCCGGCGACGATCGCGGAGCGGACGGGGATCCCCGTCGTCAGCGATTTCCGGGCGCGGGACGTGGCGGCGGGCGGCGAGGGCGCGCCGCTCGTGCCGTGGCAGGACCGCGTGCTGTTCTCCGCGCCGGGGAAGGCGCGCGTGCTCCAGAACATCGGCGGCATGGGCAACCTGACGTGGATCCCGCCGAAGGGGGAGGAGCTGCCGCTGCTGGCGTTCGACACGGGGCCGGGGAATGCGCTGATCGACGCGGCCGTGGAGCTGGCCACCGGCGGGCGCGAGACGTTCGATCGCGACGGCGAGCGGGCGGCGCGGGGCCACGTCGACGAGGAGCTGGTGCGGCGGGCGCTGTCGCACTCCTTCTTCATGCTCACGCCGCCGAAGTCGACCGGCCGCGAGCTGTTCGGGCGGCCGTTCGTCGAGGATCTGGTGCGGAATCTCCGGCCGGTGAGCGACGCCGGCTGGGACGACGTCATCGCCTCGCTCACGGCGGTCACGGCACGGAGCATCGTGGACGCGATCCGCGAGTGGGTGCTGCACCGCGGCGTCGACGAGGTCGTCATCTCGGGCGGCGGCGCGCGGAACCCCGTGCTGGTCCGGATGGTACGGGACGCGCTCGCGCCGATTCCGGTGGTGACCGGCGAGGCGCTCGGGATCGATCCGGATGCGAAGGAGGCCATCGCCTTCGCCGGCCTGGCCTGGGCGTTCGTCCACGGGATCCCGGGGAGCGTGCCGGAGGCGACCGGCGCGCTCGGCCCGCGGATCCTCGGCTCCCTCACCCCGGGCGCCGGCGGGCGGCTTCCGACTCCGACGAACGCATCGACGTGACGGCCATGGCAACGACGCGACTTCCGACGGCTCTCTCCCGCGCGGCGCCCTTCGCGCTCCTCGCGGCCGCGCTGCTGGTCCCGTGCCCCGTGTGGGCGCAGGCGGCCGCGGCCGCCAAGGCGGCTCCGCTCCCCGCCACCTCCGCCGCCGACCAGGCCCACGTCCGCCAGGTCCTCGCGCAGCCGTACGGGACGCGGGAATACCTCGGCGGCATCCAGACGCTGCGCCTCGAGCTGGGCACGCTGCTGTACGACTACCTCGCGCTGGACGCCGTGGATCCGGACCTCCCGGCCATGCAGCGCGCCAACGCGCTCCTCGCGCTGCGCGACCTGGGCGTCGTCCGCCTCGGCACCTTCAGGGCCGGCTACGACGCGGCGGACCCGACGCTGCGCGCGGCCGCGGTGGCGGCGCTGCGCATCGCGCTCGACGATCCGGAGACGTACGGCGGCGCGGTGGACGTGCTGAAGCGCGCGCTGAAGGACCCGGACGAGCGCGTGCAGGCCAAGGCGCTCGAGTCGCTCGGCGACCGCGAGGCGCCGGTGCTGCGCGCCTTCCTGGCGGGCTCGCCGCCGGCGGAGCTGCGCACCCTGGCCGAGCAGCTCCTGCGGGCGGCGGAGGAGCGCGGCGCGCCGCTCGCGCCGGTGGACTCGAGCGGCGCCCTCGCGCACACCTCGCTGTCCGGCGTGCGGCTGGCGTTCAAGCCCGCGCGCCGCTGGCCGCACTGGAACTCGGCCGCCGGCGAGCTGACCATCACGCCGGTGAAGGGGAAGCCGGTCGTCGCCTCCGGCGTCGAGGTCGTGGCGAACGTGCTGCCGGTCGCGGTCTCGCCGGACGGGGAGTACGTGGCGTACGAGGCCGGGCGGAAGATCCACGTGCGCGACCTGCGCAAGGGCACCGACGCGGTGCTCGGCCCCGGGATCGCGCCGCGTGCCGCGCCGCTCGCCCACGGCTTCATCTACCTGGTGCAGCGGCCGCAGCAGCACCGCGAAGTGGGCGGCGATCCGCTGGAGTACGACGTGCGCTTCGCCGGCTACGCCGACCGCGACGGCGCGCGCACGCTCGGCGTGCTCAAGGCGACGGCGCGCCCCGCGCTGAACGGCAACGCCTCCCCGGCGCGCTGGATGCGCATCGTCGAGGAGAGCGGCGCGTTCAAGATCGTGGGCGAGGGCATCGTCACCTTCGCGTTGCCGGACCTGGCCCCGAGCGGGCGGCCGGCGTCCTGAAGGGCGGGGCGATGAGCAAGAAGGCGGGCCGGTCGGAGCCGCGGCCGCGGCCGGCGCCGGCCCGGGCGGGAGCGGCCGGGGGGCGGCCGGAACCGGCGCGCGGCTCGTGGCTGCGGCGCACGCCGCCGTGGGCCATCGCGCTCGGGCTCGTCGCGCTCCACCTGCTCCTGGCCGCCTGGGTCTTCGACCCGACCGTCTTCACCGGGGGCGACAACGCGTCCTACCTCTCGCTCGCACGCTCGCTGGTCGAGGGACACGGGTATCGCTCGACCTGGGAGCCGGGCGCCCCGCTCCACACGCAGTACCCGCCGGTCTTCCCGGCGCTGATCGCGCTCGGACTCCTCCTGGGGCTGAAGCCGTGGGTGGGGCTGAAGCTGATCGTGCTGGCGTTCTCCGCCGTCGCCGTCGCCTTCTCCTACCTGTGGCTGCGCCGGCGCGGCCGGCCGGGGCTCGCGCTCGCGGTCGGGCTCATCCTCGCGGCGAGCCCCGGCGTCCTCGCGCAGAGCCACCTCGAGCTGTCGGACGTGCCGTTCTGGGCGTTCGTGATGATCGCGCTGTGGGCGTTCGAGCGCCTCGGCAAGGGGGACCGGGTCCGCTTCGCGATCGCCATCGTGGCCACCGTGCTGGCGTACTTCACCCGCTCGGCGGGGCTCCCGCTCGTGGTCGCGGCCGGCGGCTGGCTGGCGTGGCGCCGGCGCTGGCGGCAGCTCGCGGTGTTCGCCGCCGTGCTGCTCCCGCTGGCGTTCCTCTGGTGGCTGCGGGCGCACCAGGCCGGCGGCGTCAACTACGCGCGGCTCTTCTGGTACGTGAACCCGTACCAGCCGGAGCTGGGCACGATCGGGCCGGCCGGCCTGATCCACCGCCTCTTCGAGAACGAGCGGAAGTACCTCGGCACACACCTGCCCGTGCTGCTCGCGGAGAGCACGGCCGGCGCGCTCGCCGTGCTCTCCTACCTGGTCTCGATCCTGGCGGTCTTCGGCTGGATCGCGCGCATCCGCCGGCCGCGGGTGGCCGAGCTGTTCTTCCCGCTCTATGTCGGCCTGATCTTCGTCTGGCCGGAGGTCTGGTCCGGGGAGCGCTTCCTCCTCCCCGCGATCCCGCTCGTCCTGGCGTACGCGGGCGAGGCGCTGGGCTGGCTCGCGGCGCGCGTCGACCGGCGCGCCGTCGTCCCCGTCGGCGCGGTGGCGACGGCGCTCCTGCTGCTGCTCGGGATGCCCGCCGTCCAGGCCGACGCCGCCACGGCCGCGCAGTGCCGCGGCGTCTACCGCGCCGGCCAGCCGCTCGGCTGCCTGGACGACGCCTGGCAGGAGTTCTTCGGCCTGGCCGGCTGGGCGAAGGGCGCGCTCCCGCCCGGCGCGGCCGTCTACTCGCGCAAGCCGGGCTTCTTCTACGTGGAGAGCGGGCACCCGAGCCTGCCGGTGCCGATGACGCGGGATCCGGCGGAGTTCTTCCGCGAGGCGCGGGCGCAGAAGGTGGGCTACGTGCTGCTGGACCGGCTCGGTGGGCTGACCGCGTACTACTTCGGGCCGGTACTCATGGCCCGGCCGGAGGCGTTCTGCCTGATGCGGACGGCCGGCGAGCAGGGCGTGGCGCTGCTCGCGATCCGGACCGAGCCCGCGCCGCCGCGGCCGGCGCCCCGGTCGCGCGACGGCATCTCGCTGGAGAGCTGCCCGGCGAGCTACTACGCGCCGTCGTTCTCGCCGGGCGCGCGGTAGAGCAGGCCGAGCGCGAGGCCGAGCGCCAGCGCGCGGGTCGCGGCGCGCTCCGTGCCGGCCGGATGCAGACGCGCGAGCGGGAACCGCACCCGCGGCGCGAGTCCGCGCAGCACGCCGACCGCCCCGCCGCCCGTCCCGGTGCCCGCGTCGAGGACGCCGAACGCCAGCCCCTTCAGCAGCGCCGGTCCGGGAAGCCGCGGGTAGACGAGGGCCGCATAGGCGGCGGCGGTCGCCAGGTCGGCGGCGGCGCGCTGCGCCAGCGCCCGGCCCGCCTCCGCGGCGACATGCTGCAGCGCCCGCTCCTCGCGCTCGTCCTCCTCTGCGAGCGCCTCGCTCGCGCCCGGCGCCTCGGCGCCGGCGAGCTCGGCCTCGAGCGCGGCGGCCGCCTCCGCGTCCTCGACCATGTCCAGGACCGCTTCCTCCGCGGCGAGCTCGTCGCCGGCGAGCTCCGTGTCGTAGCCGTGCTCCTCCGCCACGCCCTGCGCCGCGTAGATGTCGGCGTACTCGCCTTCGCCGGCCTCCTCGTGGCCGCGGAGCGCCGCTTCCTCCGCCTCCAGCTCCTCCCGGAGCCGGGCATCCAGCTCCTCGTCGGTCAGGCCATCCATGCCGAAACCAGTCAGCGCCTCGCCGATCATGTGACCGACGAGGGTTGCGGCAAGGAGGCGGGACCAGCCAACCTTCCGCGGCCGCAGCACTCCGGTGAGCGCCGCGGCGACGGCCACGCGGCGAAGCTCGTCGGCGGGCCCGGCGGCACTCGCTTTGCCATCCCCGTGCTGGCTCAGCTCCTCGAGGAGGTAGCCGAGGCGGTAGAAGGCACGGTCCAGATGCGAATCCGGGAGGGGTGCGGGCATGAGATCCTCGACTCGTGACAAGGAAGGGCCGGCCGTGCGGGGTGCAACCCCCGTGCCCGGGAGGAGCACCCGGACGTGAGCGCGCTCGACTGGATCGTCATCGGGCTCTACCTCGTCGCCGCGCTCGGCCTCGGCCTCTACATGGGGCGCCGCGGCTCGAAGAACATGGTCGAGTTCTTCGTCTCCGGCCGCGAGCTGCCGTGGTGGCTCGCCGGGACCGGGATGGCCGCGGCGGCGTTCAGCATCGACACGCCGCTGTACGTGACCGGCGTCGTCGCCCGGCAGGGCGTGGCGGGGAACTGGCAGTGGTGGTCCTTCGCCATCGCCCACGTGCTGATGGTCTTCGTCTTCGCCCGGCTGTGGCGGCGCGCGGAGGTCATCACCGACGCCGAGCTGACCGAGATCCGTTACGGCGGCCGCCCCGCCGCCATCCTGCGCGGGCTGCGCGCCTTCATCTTCGCCGTGCCGGTCAACGTCATCGGCCTCGGCTACGCGATGCTGGCGGCGAAGAAGGTATTCGTCGCGCTCGGGCTCGCCAACTCGCTGCCGGCCGGGCTGGGCGGCGACCCGGAGCTGGCCGCCGTCATCATCGTCACCGTGCTGACGCTGGCGTACGCCGGCGTGGCGGGGCTCTGGGGCGTCGTCACGGCGGACTTCTTCCAGTTCTTCCTCGCGCTCTTCGGCGCCATTCTCGTCGCCGTCATGGCCATCGTCAACGTGGGCGGGCTCGGGGCGCTGCGCGACCAGCTCGTGGCGCGCGGCCTCGGCGACCGCATGGCATTCTTTCCCATCGGCGAGGCGAGCGAGCTGGCCGTCACCACGTTCCTGGCCTACATCGGGATCCAGTGGTGGGCGTTCCGGCGCTCCGACGGCGGCGGCGAGTTCGTGCAGCGGCTCTCCGCGGCGCGCGACGAGAAGTCGGCGGAGCGCGCGGCCGGGCTGTTCAACGTGCTGCACTACATCGTGCGGACGTGGCCGTGGGTGCTGGTGGGGCTGGTGGCGCTCCTGATCTACCCCGAGGTGCTGGCGCCCGGCGGCGACCCGGAGGTGGCCTATCCGCGGCTGATGCTGCAGTTCCTGCCGACGGGGCTGCTGGGGCTGGTCGTCGCCTCGCTGATCGCGGCGTTCATGTCGGTGGCGTCCGTGCACATCAACTGGGGCGCCAGCTACATCACGAACGACATGTACAAGCGCTTCGCGCACCCGACCGCGACGCAGCGCGAGCTGGTCTGGGTCGGCCGCATCGCCTCGCTCGTGCTGGCGGTGCTCGCCGCCTGGGTCGCCTTCAACGCCGAGAGCATCGGCACGATCTTCACGTTCATCATCGCGATCGGCACCGGGCCGGGCGCCGTGCTGATCCTGCGCTGGTTCTGGTGGCGGATCAATGCGTGGGCGGAGATCGCCAGCATGGTGGCGGGGCTGCTCATCGCGCTGCTGCTCTACGTGCCGAAGCTCCATTGGGCCAACGCGCCGATGGAGGCGCTCGCCGGCTACATCGGCCCGGTGGCGACGCTCGGCAACGCCGGCGTGCTCACCATCACGGCGCTGGGCACGGCCGTGATCTGGATCGTGGTCATGCTCGCGACGGCGCCCGAGACGGACACCGTGCTGGACCGGTTCTACCAGCGGACGCGGCCCGGCGGGCCGGGGTGGAAGCGGCAGCGCGAGCGCACGGGGCTGGCGCCGCTCCAGGACCTCGGCGCCGACATGGTCAGCACGCTCTGGGGCGTGCTCCTGCTGTTCGGCGCCATGTTCGCCATCGGCGGCGCGCTGCTGCTGCGGTGGACCGAGGCCGCCGTCGCGCTGGCCATCGCGATCGTCTCGGGGCTGCTCCTGCTGCGCGCGCGGCGCCGCGAGGCGGAGGAGCTGGCCCGCAGGGAACGCTGAACCCGAACCCGTGACCACGATGTCCGTCTCTCGCCACACACCGCGGAGCCGCCCGCTCCGCCTGCTCGGCCTCGCGCTCGTGCTCGCCTGCGCGCCGAAACCGGCCGCCGGCCCCGCGCCCCGCCCGGCCGGGCTGCCGCCGATCCCCGCGGCCAGCGGGCCGCTCCGGATCGACGTCGTCGCCCCCGGGGAGAACGAGGCGCTGCCGACCCGCGACTCGACGTTCGTCTACGGCTCCGTCGGCACCGGCGGCGCCACGCTCACGATCGACGGCGCGCGCGTCCCGGTCGAGCCGAACGGCGCCTTCATGGCGTACCTGCCGGTGCCGGCCGGCGGCGTCTACCACCTCGAGGCGACGGCGGCGGGCCAGACCGCCCGCGCCGACCGCCGCGTGCGCGTCCCCGGCGCCGCCGCCATCCCGTCCACCGGCGCGCGCATCCTCGCCGGCACGGCCACGCCGCGGGGCGCCTGGACCGCGCTCCCCGGCGAGCGCATCGACGTCGGCTTCCGCGGCACGCCCGGCGGCGTCGCCACCCTCGTGCTCCCGGACGGGCGGCGCATCCCGCTCGCGGAGTCCGGCGCGTTCGACCAGCCGATGGAGGGCGCCGAGAACTTCGCGAGCGACGGCCAGCCGGCGGGGGCCGCGGTGCCGGGCGTCTCGACGTACCGCGGCTTCTTCGGCGCGGTCCCGCTCCTCTCCGCGGACACGGTGCTCGGGCGCACCACGCTCGCGCCGCTGCCGAGCCCGGCGTCTTTCGGGCGGCTCGGCTCGGCCGACAGCGCCATGGAGCGCGGCGCGGAGGCGGCCGGGAGCGTGGACGCGCTGCGCGCCGCGGACGCCTCCGCCTCCGCCGACCGCGCGCGTCGGCCGGCGCCGGCGCGCGGGCTGCGCCCGGGCTCGGCGGGCCGGCTGCAGACCGCGGCCATCTTCGAGCTGGTCGTCGGGCCCGATACCGCGCGCACGCCGCTGCCGCTCTCCCTCGCGGTGCTCCCCGAGGGCCGCCCGCGCGTCGGCGCGGCGGACGAGCCGGCCGGCGCGGATGCGCGCGGCTTCGTGCCGGCGCGCCCGGGGACGAGCGGGCCGTACCACTACCTCTGGCCGAACAGCACGAAGCTCGCGCTCACCGGCGAGCGGGCCGGCCTCTTCCGCGTCACCCTCGGCGACGGGCAGGACGCCTGGGTCGAGCGCAGTCTCGTCCGCCTGCTCCCCGTCGGCGCACCGCCGCCGTTCACCCGCGTGAACACGGTGCGGCTGAACCCCGCGCCCGGCTGGGTGGACGTGCGCATGGTCCTCGGCGACCGCGTGCCGTTCTTCGTCACCGTCCCGGACGAGCGCACGCTGCAGATCGACCTCTACGGCGCGGTCAGCAACACGAACTACCTGCAGTACGGCCCGCACGACCCGCTCATCCGGCAGGCGGAGTGGAGCCAGCCGGCGGACAGCATCTACCGGGTGACCGTGCGCCTGACGCAGCCGGTGTGGGGGTACCGCACGCTCTGGACGGAGGGCGGCGACCTCGTGCTGCGCATCCGCCGGCCGCCGGCGATCGACCCGCGCGCCCCGTTCAAGGGGCTGAAGATCGCGTTGGACCCGGGGCACCCGCCGGGCGGCGCCGTCGGGCCGACGCGCTGGACGGAGGCGCAGGCCAACCTGGCCGTGGCGCTGCGCCTGAAGCCGATGCTCGAGCGGGAGGGCGCGACCGTGCTCATGTCGCGCACCGACATGACGGCCGTGCCGCTCAACTCGCGGCCGCTCCGGGCCGCGCGCGAGAACGCCGACATCTACCTTTCGCTCCACAACAACGGCCTGCCGCCGGGGCTGAACCCGTACGTGAACACCGGGACGAGCGCGTACTACTTCCACCCGTTCTCGCAGCCGCTCGCCGTCGATCTCCAGCAGGCGCTGCTGCGGGAGCTCGGGCTCAAGGACCTGGGCGTCGGGCGCGCGGACTTCGCGCTCGTGCGCACGCCCTGGTTCCCGTCCGTGCTGACCGAGACGATGTTCCTGATGGTGCCGCAGCAGGAGGCCGCGCTGCGCAACCCGGACGCGCAGGAGCGGATCGCGCGGGCGCACGTGGCCGGACTCCGGGCGTTCCTCCTCTCCCGCGCCCGGGAGCAGGGCACGGTGGCGCGGCGCTGACGGCGAGGCGGGTCGGCCACCGCGCCGCCGGCCGGGCGCCGCGTCCGGCGCCGGCACGCCTGCCCGGGCCGCCGGCGCGGGCGCCGGACGGCGCGGTCCGCGCCGCACCCGTTGTCGCCGCCGCCCCGCTCCGCCATCCTTCGGGGGAGACGCATACCCTCGCCAACGGAACGGACTTCGTCGATGCGACGACGCTCTGCCGTCCGCGCGCTGCTGCTCGGCGCGCTGATGCTGCTGCCGCCCCGCGCGGCCGCCGCGCAGATCCCGCCGGACACGCGCTGGAGCACGCTGGAGACCGAGCACTTCCGCGTGACGTACGGGCCGGGCCTCGAGGCGCTGGCCCGGCACGCGGGCGCGGTCGCGGAGCGCGCGCGCTCGCGCCTGATCGCCTCCTTCGGGCCGCCGCCCGCGGGGAAGGTCGAGCTGCTCCTCTCCGACAATGTCGACTTCTCCAACGGCTTCGCCTCGCCGCTGCCGTTCAACCACGTGGTCGTGTACGCGCGGCCGCCGGTGGACGAGCTGTCGCTCGAGTACTACAGCGACTGGCTCGAGCTCGTCATCGACCATGAGCTGACCCACGTCTTCCATCTCGACCGCGCCGGGCCGCTGGGGGAGGGGCTGCGCTCGGTGTTCGGCCGGCTGCCGGTCTCGTGGCCGTTCTTCCCGGCGCTCGGCACCCCCGGCTGGAACGTCGAGGGGCTCGCCGTCGTCTACGAGTCCGGGCTCACCGGACTGGGCCGCATCCACGGCACGTTCCACGACATGGCGGTGCGCACCGCCGCGCTCGAGGGCGCGTGGGAGCCGCTCGACCGGCTCACCGGCGGCACGCCGATCTGGCCGGGTGGACAGGGCGCCTACATCTACGGCTCGCTCTTCATGGACCATCTCGCCCGGAAATACGGGCGCGACGTGCAGGCCCGCCTCTCCACCGCCACGGCCTACCAGCGGTTCCCGAACTTCGCCGGCGTCGCGCACAAGGTGCTGAAGACGTCCTTCGGCGACGCGTACGCGGAGTGGCGCGCCGAGGCCGAGCGCCGCTACCGCGCGCTGGCGGACACGCTCCGTGCCGAGGGGCTGACCCGGCCCGAGGTGCTCACCCGCGCCGGCTACTACGCGGTGAGCCCGCGCGTCGGCCCCGACTCGCGGCAGGTGCTCTACGCGGCCTACGACGGCCGCTCCGCCGCCGCCACGCGCGTGCTGGATGCGCGCACGGGCGCGAGCCGCCGCCTGAGCCGCCGCAACGGCCTCGACGTGGCCGACTGGCTCCCCGACGGCTCCGCCCTCACGGCGCAGCTCGAGTACGACGGGCCCTACCGCCTCTTCGGCGACGTGTACGTCCAGCGTCGTGGCGGCGAGAAGCGCCTCACGCATGGCGCGCGTCTCGGCGAGGTCGACGTGCACCCGGACGGCCGCCGCGCCGTGGCGGTGCAGGGAAGCGACGGCACGAACCGCGTCGTCATCCTCGACCTCGCGACCGGCGGCGTGCGCCCGGTCACGCCCATGGACCCGCGGGTGAACTGGGCGTACCCGCGCTGGTCGCCCGACGGCGGCCGCATCGCCGTCGGCCGCTGGGAGCAGGGTGGGTTCTACGACGTCGTCGTCCTCGACACGGCCGGCAACGTGCTCGTCCAGGTCACGCGCGACCAGGCGGTCGACCTGGCGCCGGCGTGGTCTCCCGACGGCCGCTGGCTCGTCTTCGGCTCGGATCGGACCGGCATCCCGAACCTCTTCGCCGCCGACATGGCGGGGGTGACGGCCGCGGACGGCGCCGCCGAGCGCGCCGCGCCGGGCGCGGCCGCCGAGCCGCGCGCGAGCGTCCGCATCCTGCGGATCACGAACCTGCTCACCGGCGCGTTCTACCCGGACGTCTCGCCGGACGGCCGCTGGATCTACTACAGCGGCTACCACGCGGACGGCTTCCACATCGAGCGCGTTCCCTTCGACACCGCGACCTGGCGGCGCGCGCCGTCGCTCCTCGCGGCGCCGACCCGGGTGGCGACGTTCCCCCGGCAGGCGGCGGACACCACGCCCCGCTCCGGCCCGCGCGGCTACTCGGCGTTCCCCACGGTGCTGCCGCACTTCTGGCTGCCGCTCCTCTACGGCGGCGGCGAGGCCGGCACGTTCGTCGGCGCCGCCAGCGCCGGCGGCGACCTGGTCGGCCGGCACTCCTGGTCGGCCGCGCTGGCCTACGCGCCCCGCCGCCGCTGGACGGAGGGGAGCTTCGGCTACCAGTACGCGGGGCTCGGCAACCCCGTCCTCGGCGTGAGCGCCGCGCGCACCTGGGACGATGTCGGCTTCGTCCGCCTCCCGCGCGACAGCGGCACGGTCACCATCTTCGAGCGCGAGGACGTGCTTTCCGCCGCCACCTGGCTGGTGCGGCGGCGCGCCCGCTCCAGCGCCGCGCTCTCCCTCGGCGGCGAGCTCGTGCGCCGCGAGCGCGGCATCCCCGACCTGCCGGCCGGCCTGCGCCTCGTCGGGTTCGATCCGACCGACCGCCTCGTCGGCGCCGTCGCCACCGCCAGCTTCGCGAACGCCCAGACCTACCCGTTCTCGATCAGCCGCGAGAACGGCGTCTCGCTCACCGCCTCCGCGCGCCGGCGCTGGGATACGCGGCCCGACTCGCTGAGCGGCACCTACTCCGAGGCGACGGCGTGGGGCGCCGCCTACCAGGGGCTCCGCGCGTTCGGCTTCGCCCACCACGTCCTCGCCCTGCGCGCCTCCGCGCTGCTCCGCGCCGGCCCCGGCGCCGAGCCGCACGGCATCGGCGGGCCGTCCGGCGGCTCCGCGAGCCTCGGCATCACGACGGTCGGCGGCTTCCGGCTGCTCCCGGTCCGCGGCTACGACGCCGACGTCCGCTACGGCACCCGCGCCTGGAGCGCCTCCCTCGAGTACCGCGTCCCGATCGCGCTCGTCGGCCGCGGCCTGGGCGTCAGCCCCTACTTCCTCGACCGCATCGCCGCCGCCGCCTTCCTCGATGCCGGCGACGCCTGGTGCGAGAGCGACGCGGCCGCCCGCTACCGCGCCTGCGCCGACCGCTCCGCCGGCACGCTCTACTCCGCCGGCGGCGAGCTCCAGGTCGACGGCCGCGTGCTCTTCCCCGCCACCCTCCGCGCGCGGCTCGGCGCCGGCGTGCCGCTCTCGGCCGGCGCGGACCGCAAGCCCAGGCTCTGGGTCGAATTCGGCTCCGCGTTCTGATACCGAGTCCGAGGGTCCGACGCCGGCTGGTACGGTTCGTGTAACGTGTTACGCTGAAGCCGGATACGACGACCCCCGAACGACGGAGGCCGCATGGGGGGCAAGCGACCCGACCAGTACCGCGTCGCGCCCGGAGAGGGCACGAGGACCGACTACAAGTGGACCGAAGACCAGGACGACGTGGACCTGCACGAGGGGGAGGCGAGCCGGGACAAGGCGGCGCTGAAGGGGCGGCAGATGATCCCGCCCGCCGTGCTGAACCCGGCCGTGGAGCGTCTGCGCGAGAAGGAGATGGAGCGCGAGCGGCACATCCACGAGGAGGAGGAGAAGTAGGCGGCGCGCGCGCTACTCCTCCCGCACCCGCAGCTGCGCCGCCACGACGGGCCCGACGGCGCGCTCGGCGCGGCCGTCGAGCCGCAGCGTGATCGGCCCGTCGAACGGTGCGCGGGCGAGGAGCGTGACACGGGTGCCGATCGAGATGCCGAGCTCGTCGAGGTAGCGGAGCAGGGCGGGGTCGTCGTCGGCGACCTGGACGACGCGGCCGGAGCGGCCGGCCGGGAGGTCGGCGAGCGGAACGGAGTTGGCCTCCTCGACGTGCAGGTCGCGGGTCGGGATCGGCGCGCCGTGGGGGTCGACGGTCGGCTCGCCGAGCGCGGCGGCCATCCGGTCCACGAGCTCGTCCGAGGCGGCATGCTCGAGGCGCTCGGCCTCCTCGTGCACGCGGTCCCACGGGTAGCCGAGCGCCTCCGTGAGGTACGTCTCGATGATGCGGTGGCGGCGGATCGTGCCGAGGGCCACGCGCCGCCCCTCCTCCGTCAGGCGCACGCCGCGGTACTTCTCGTGCTGCAGCAGCCCCTGGTCCGCCAGCCGGCGCACCATCCCGCTCACCGAGGCGGGCGCCAGCTCCAGCCGTCCGGCGATGTCCGTCGTCGTGG
This sequence comes from Longimicrobiales bacterium, assembly GCA_035715725.1. Lineage (GTDB taxonomy): Bacteria > Gemmatimonadota > Gemmatimonadetes > Longimicrobiales > RSA9 > JADGGV01. The sequence continues at coordinate 88,859 of DASTKT010000085.1, forward strand.
CGGCGCCGGTGTCGGACCCCCGCTCGATCTCGTAGATCGTCTTGAGGTAGTCCTCCACCGGGGCCGTGTACTCGTCGATCCCGCGTCGCATCATTCGTTCTTCACCGGCTGCGCCGGGGGCGTGCCACGCACGAGCAGCACCGGCGTCATCGACTTGTGGCGCACCGAAGAGGCCACGCTTCCGAACAACAGGTCCTTGAGCCAGCGGTGTCCGTGCGTGGACATGGCGATCAGGTCGCACTTCTCGCGCGCGGCCGCCGCGGTGATCTCGTCCGCGGGCTCGCCGCACGCCAGCACGGCGTCCACGTCGAAGCCCTCCTTCGCCAGCTCGGCGGACACTCGCTCCAGGTACTCGCGGTCCTTCCGGATCTCCTCGCTCTCGCGCAGCTCGAGCTGCCTGAGGTTGCGCGCCGCCCACCCGTCCGCCACGTGGATCAGCAGCAGCGACGCCTCGCACAGCCGCGCCAGCGGCTTCACGTGCGCGAGGATCGCCTCGTCGTAGGCGCTGTTCTCCAGCGGCACCAGGATCCGGTTGTACACGCTCATCCCAGCCACCCCCGCGCGGTCTGCACCAGCAGCCAGGCGTTCAGGAGCGCGATGAACCACGCCACCGTCCAGGCGAGCGCGCGCAGCCACCGGGCGTTCGCGAACTCGCCCATCTTGCGCCGGTCCGACGTGAAGCGCACCAGCGGGAAGACCGCGAACGAGAGCTGCAGGCTCAGGATCACCTGGCTCAGGATCAGCAGCCGCGCCGTCCCCTGCGCGCCGGACACGATCGCTACGATCACCGCCGGCACGATCGCGATCGCCCGCGTGATCAGCCGCCGCACCCACGGCCGCAGCCGGATGTTGAGGAACCCCTCCATCACGATCTGTCCGGCCAGCGTCCCTGTCAGCGTCGAGTTCTGCCCCGACGCCAGCAGCGCCAGCGCGAACACCGCGCTCGCCCCCGTCACCCCGAGCAGCGGCGTCAGCAGCTTGTACGCGTCCTGGATCTCCGCCACCTCCGTGTGCCCCGTGCGGTGGAACGTCGCCGCCGCCACGATCAGGATCGCGGCGTTGATGAAGAGCGCCATCATCAGCGCGATCGTCGAGTCCAGGAACGCGAAGCGGACCGCCTCCCGCTTCCCCTCCGCCGTCTCCTCGTACTTCCGCGTCTGCACCACCGACGAGTGCAGGTAGATGTTGTGCGGCATCACCGTCGCCCCCAGGATGCCGATGGCAATGTACAGCATCTGCGGGTTGCGGACGATCTCCGGCGTCGGCACGAAGCCGCGCAGCACCCCCGCCAGCTCCGGCCTCGATACGATGATCTCGAACAGGAAGCAGATCGCGATCACCGCGATCAGCGCGATCACCACCGCCTCCAGGTAGCGGAACCCCTTGTTCTGCAGCGCCAGCACGATCAGCACGTCCAGCGCCGTCAGCACCACGCCCACCGCCAGCGGGATGCCGAACAGCAGGTTCAGCGCGATCGCCGAGCCGATCACCTCCGCCAGGTCGCACGCCGCGATCGCGATCTCCGCCAGGATCCAGTGCAGCCACACCGACGGCGTCGAATAGCTGTCCCGCACCGCCTGCGCCAGGTCCCGACCGGTCACGATCCCCAGCTTGGAGGCCAGTCCCTGGAGCAGGATCGCCATCAGGTTCGACACCATGATCACGCTCAGCAGCGTGTAGCCGAACGCCGAGCCGCCCGCCAGGTCCGTCGCCCAGTTCCCCGGGTCCATGTATCCGACGGCCACGAGGTACCCCGGCCCCGCGAACGCCAGCAGCTTCCGCAGCCACGAGGCGTGCCGCACGTCGATCGTGCGGTAGACCTCCGCCAGGCTCGGCGTCGTCCGCGTGCGCCGCCAGGCACGGTCCGCCTCCGGCCGCTCCCCCGGCGGCGGGACCCTCTGAGCTTCCATGTCGTTCCTCAGCGGTACAGTCGGTAGAGAAGTGCCAGGCTACGGCCGGGATTCGGCGCGAAGTCCTTGATCCGGCTCGCGGCGTCGCGGTACAGCGCGTTCGTCGCGTTGTCGAGGCGGAGCGAGACCGCGTGCAGCGCCGGTCCCGCGCGCCAGCGGAGCGCCGCCTCGAGGTTCAGCAGCGTGTAGCCGTTCGTCGGCGTCTCGTCGCCGGCGCTCGCGCGGCGGCGCGCGAACGCGTGCCGCGCCTCGGCGCCCACGCTGCGGGTGCCGTCGTCCCAGCGGAGACTCGCGCCGAGCCGCGCCGGCGGCAGGAAGGGGAGGGGTTCGCCACTCCGCCGGTGGCCCGCCACGACGTCGCCCGAGAAGCCCAGGACGACGCTCGCGACCGGCGCCACCTCGAGCGAGCCCTCCAGCCCGCGCAGCACCGCTCCCTCCTGCACGTAGCGCACGACGGGGAGCCGCTGCCCGCCGACCAGCGTGTCGCCCACCGTCGAGGGGTAGATGTAGCCCGCCACATCGTTTTGGTAGGCCGCCAACTGGCCCTCGGCGCCGCCGGCGTGCAGCCGCAGCACCGCATCCACGCCCAGGCTACGCTCCGGCTCCAGCGTCGGCGCGCCCAGCTCGACCTCGCCCGTCCCGGCGTGCAGCGCGTGCGAGAACAGCTCCTCCACCGTCGGCGCCCGGAATGCCCGCGCCAGCGTCAGCGCCCCGGACAGCGCCGGCGTCAGCGGCACCACCGCGCCCACGGAGCCGGAGAACGACGTGAACGTCCGCTCGGCCGCCGGGCCGAAGCGCTCGTCCGCGTCCGTCGCCACCCGGTAGCGGTCCACGCGCGCGCCGAACTGCAGCGCCGCCTCGCCGCCGAGCCCCGCCTCCTCGAACGCGAACGCGCCGGCGGAGCGCGACGCCGCCGGCGGCGTGAGCGCGGACGCGCCGCGCGAGGTGTAGCGGCGGCCGAGCACGCTCGCGCCGATCGCGCCCCGCCGGAACGGACCCAGGCGCTCCTGCTGGAGCAGCGCCCCCGCGGTGGCCGTGCGCAGCGCAAAGTGGTTGCCCGTCCCGCTCGCGCGCGACAGCTCGTCGTGCGCATAGTCCTGCGCCGTGCCGTCCAGCCGCAGCGACGAGAACGCCGCCGAGCCGAGCGACGCCTCGGCGCGCCCCCGCACCTCCAGCCGCCGCCCCTCCCAGTAGAGCGGGTCCGTCCCCGGGCGCGCCGGAAGCCCGTAATGGAAGCCGTACCCCTTCATCTCCACCGCCGCCGACGCCGCCGACCCGCCGTACCCCACCCCCAGCGACGCCTCCTGTGACCGGAACGCCGTGTTCGCCAGCGCTCCGCCCAGCTCGGCCGCCGCCGGGATCCGCACATTCCCCGTGCGCCGCGCGCTCCCCCCCGCCGAGACCGCCCACCGCCCCGCCAGCGGCAGTGCCCCGTGCACCGATACGCTCCCGCCCCGAAGCGCCGTCTCCGTCTGCGCCCCCGCCACCCAACGCCCCGACGACGGCACGTCCAGCGGCAGCTCCCCCGTGATCACGTTCACCACCCCGCCCAGCGCGTTATTGCCGTACAACAGCGACGCCGGGCCGCGCACCACCTCGATGCGCGATGCCGACAGCGGGTCGATCGTCACCCCGTGATCGATCGCGCTGCCGGACAGATCCGCCGCCCGCTGCCCGTCCTCCAGCACCACGATCCGCTCCCCCGAAAGCCCCCGGATCACCGGCGCCGCCGCCGCCGGGCCGTTGTAGCGCACCGCCACCCCCGGCTGCCCCTCCAGCGTCTGCGCCACCGTCCCCCCCAAGTGCCGCTCCAGCGCGCGGCCGGAGAGCTGCGTCGTCGCCTGCGCCACCGCGCGCGCATCGGCCGCCCCCGGAGACGCCGTCACCTCCAGCCCCGGCACCGCCAGCGCCGTGCGCCCGAGCGCGATCCGTACCTCCGTCGCCCCGCCCGCCGCGACCGCCGCCACGACCGCCGCCGGCGCATACCCGATCGACGACGCGTGCACCCGATACCGCCCCGGCCGCACGTCCCGGATCGAAAAGCGCCCAGCGCCGTCCGCCAGCGTCCCCCGCCCGCCCGGCAGCAGGGTGACCTCCCCGAATGGCACCACCCCGCCCGCCCGGTCCAACACCTGGCCATACACGTCGCCGCCGGCCTGCGCCGCCACGTCCCCCGCCCCGGCCAGCAGCGCGACGGCTGCCCACGCCACCGGTCTCCTCCACCTCGTCCCCGCCACCTCGGCCCCTTTCTTTCGCTTGGTCGATACCTGTTCTGCACGCCGATCGGAACCATAATTTAGGACGTCCTAATTTGCAAGCGGGGTCCGCCGCCGGACGGGGGCGCGGCGGATGCGCGCCGCCGCCGGGCCAGGCCGGCCGGGCTCGCACGACCAGAGCGCGGCACTGCGCGCGGCGGTCGCCCCTTGTCCGGCCTCGGCCGTCCGACCCGTGCCCGCGGGGCTCTGGCCGTGCGCCGCGGCGTTACACCGCCGGCTGTGGAAACGACTGTGGATGGACTGTGGATTCGGCGTGGACAATTCGCCAAATCCTTGTGGTGGGGGCGGCTACCTTCGGGTCCTTTCGGGGTATGATGTTTGCAGCGAGGGGGGCGGGCTTGACCACAAGATGTCGTGGCGGTACTTTCCACCTCCCCACTAGATATGGGGTGCCTCGCGACGCCGCACATCCAACGGACGAGCCCATTTAGCAACGGCGGCCGGCCTGCAGGCCCGGCTTTCGCCGAGCGTTTTTTCCGCTGTGCAGACCTGTTGCTGCTTCAACTCCTGAGGAGAGCCATGAGCCCCGCGAATCCCAGCTCGGCCACCGGCGTCGCCGCCGGCCTCGCACGCCCCGACGATCTTCCGCCCGCGGACCTGTCGGCCAACGCCCGCATCGTGCTGGCGAAGCGGTACCTGAAGAAGGACGATCGCGGCAAGCCGACGGAGGAGCCGGAGGACATGTTCTGGCGGGTCGCGCGCGTGATCGCGGAGGAGGATGCGAAGTTCGGGGCGAGTGCGGGCGCGGTGGACGCACTGGCGCGGGAGTTCTACCGGCTGATGACGCAGCGGCTGTTCGAGCCGAACTCGCCGACGCTGATGAACGCGGGGCGGCCGCTGGGGCAGCTCTCCGCGTGCTTCGTGCTGCCAGTGGAGGACGCGCTGTCGAACGGGAGGAACGGGATCTACGACACGCTGCGGTCGATGGCGCTGGTGCACCAGTCGGGCGGCGGGACGGGGTTCGCTTTTTCGCGTCTGCGTCCGTCGAACGACGTGGTGAAGAGCACGATGGGGGTGGCGAGCGGGCCGGTGTCGTTCATGAAGCTGTACGACGCGTCGACGGAGGTGGTGAAGCAGGGGGGGACGCGGCGGGGCGCGAACATGGGGATCCTGCGGGTGGATCATCCGGACATCCGCGAGTTCGTCACGTGCAAGGCGGACGTGACGCAGGTGACGAACTTCAACATCTCGGTCGCGGTGACGGACGCGTTCATGGAGGCGGTGAAGGCGGGGGCGAAGTACGATCTGGTCTCGCCGCGGACGGGCGAGGTGGTGGGGCAGGAGGACGCGCGGGAGATCTTCGCCCTGATGGTGCAGGGGGCGTGGGCGACGGGGGAGCCGGGCGTCTTCTTCATCGACAAGGCGAACGCGTACAACCCGGTGCCGAAGCTCGGGAGCTACGAGGCGACGAACCCGTGCGGCGAGCAGCCGCTGCTGGCGTACGACGTCTGCAACCTGGGCTCGGTGAACGTGGGGTTGTTCGCGCGCGCGGATGCGGCGCCCGGGACGCCGCCGGAGGAGCGGATCGACTGGGAGGGGCTGCGGCAGGTGACGCACCTGGCGGTGCACTTCCTGGACAACGTGATCGACGCGAACAATTACCCGCTGCAGGAGATCCACGATCTGGCGCACCGGATCCGGCGCATCGGGCTGGGGATCATGGGGTGGGCGGACCTGCTCGTGCGCGTGGGCGTGCCGTACGACAGCGACGCGGCGATCGCGCTGGCGCACAAGGTCATGGGCTTCATCGACGAGGAGGGGAAGCGGGCGTCGGAGAAGCTGGCGGAGACGCGCGGCGCGTTCCCGGAGTGGGAGGAGAGCATCTGGGGTCCGGACGCGACGTGTGCGCGTGACGCGGCCGGCGAGCGCATCCGCCCGCTGCGCCGCCTGCGCAACTGCAACGTGAACACGGTGGCGCCGACGGGGACGATCTCGATCTTCGCGGACTGCTCGGGCGGGATCGAGCCGCTGTTCGCGGTGGCGTTCATGCGCAACCAGGCGGGCTCGCTGATGCCGGACGTGAACGGGGACTTTGTCGCCCGCGCGCGGCGCGAGGGGTGGTACAGCGAGGACCTGATGCGGCGGATCGCGGAGGAGGGGCACATCCACTTCCCGGAGGTGCCTGCGGAGGTGCAGCGGGTGTTCGTGACGGCGCACGATGTGACGCCGGCGTGGCACATCCGGACGCAGGCGGCCTTCCAGGCGCACGTCGACTCGGCGATCTCGAAGACGTGCAACTTCCCGCACGAGGCCACGCCGGAGGACGTGCGCGAGATCTACCTCCAGGCGTACGAGCTGGACTGCAAGGGCGTGACGGTCTACCGCGACGGCTCGCGCCCGATGCAGGTGCTCTCGACCGGGAAGACGGCGCAGGAGGTGGTCGCGAAGGCGGGTGCGGCCGCGGAGCCGGAGCAGGCGCTGGCGGACGCGCGCGAGCGGATCCACGGGCTCGAGCACGAGGCGGAACGGCTGCGGTCGCAGCTCGCGGACGCGGAGGGGCGGCTGCAGCGGCGTCGCCAGAAGCGGAGCCGGCCGGAGCTGCTGCGTGGCACGACGCGGCGCATGCCCAGCCCGCTCGGGGACCTCTACGTCACGATCAACGAGGACGAGACGGCGCGCCCGTTCGAGGTGTTCGCCACGCTCGGCAAGGCCGGCGGCGCCGCCATGGCGGACGTCGAAGCGATCGGCCGGCTGATCTCGCTCGCGCTGCGCAGCGGCGTCTCGATCGGCGACGTCTACCAGCAGCTCCGCGGCATCTCGTGCGACCGTGCCGTCGGCCTCGGCCCGAACAAGGTGCTCTCGGTCCCCGACGCCATCGCCCAGGCGATCGCGCAGCACGAGCGCGAGAAGGCCGGGATCCAGCAGGAGCTGCCGATCCCCGGCGCGCCGATGCTCCCCGCTCCGGCGCCGATCGTCGCGCCGTCGGCGCAGAGCAGCGCGCAGCCGCAGACGCAGTTCGACTTCGGCGCCTACGACCCGGGTCAGACCTTCATCGGCACCTGCCCGGAGTGCCACAGCGACCTGCAGTTCGCGGAGGGGTGCGTGAAGTGCCTGTCGTGCGGGTACAGCGAGTGCGGGTGAGGCGGGATCCCGAGGTGATGCGGCCGCGCGCCCGGTGAACGGGCGGTCGGCCGACGGAGCCTGACGGGAGCGAAACACCGGGGGCGGGACC
>DASTKT010000086.1:0-35334 GCA_035715725.1 Longimicrobiales bacterium
GACGGCACGGGGTCGAAGGCGGCGTTCTGCGACCTCGCGGAGAACGTGCCGTCGGGTTCGTCGGTCCGCGTCCGCCTGCGGCTGGCCCAGCAGGAGCCGGACGAGCACACCTTCGGCCCCTCCTTCGACGCGGTGATCGCCGACCGGTGCGCCGAGGCCGACGAGTTCTACGACGCCATCACGCCGCCCACCGTGGAAGGGGAGACGCGCGCCGTCTTCCGCCAGGCGCTCGCCGGGCTCCTCTGGACGAAGCAGTACTACTGCTTCGATCTCGAGCGCTGGCTCGCGGGCGATCCCAACATGCCGCCGCCGCCGCCCGAGCGGCGCCGCGGTCGCAATCGCGAGTGGCGGCACCTGTTCAACAGCGAAGTGCTCTCGATGCCGGACAAGTGGGAGTACCCCTGGTACGCGGCGTGGGACCTCGCGTTTCACTGCGTGCCGCTCGCGCTGGTCGATCCCGACTTCGCGAAGCAGCAGCTCACGCTGCTGACGCGTGAATGGTACATGCATCCGAACGGCCAGCTGCCGGCGTACGAATGGGCGTTCGGCGACGTGAACCCGCCGGTGCACGCGTGGGCGGTGTGGCGCGTCTACAAGATGACCGGCGCGGTCGGGAAACGGGACCGGCTCTTCCTGGAGCGGGCGTTCCAGAAGCTGCTGCTGAACTTCACGTGGTGGGTCAACCGGAAGGACCCGGACGGCAACCACCTGTTCTCGGGCGGGTTCCTGGGGCTGGACAACATCGGGATCTTCGACCGCTCGCAGCCGCTCCCCGGGGGCGGCTTCCTGGAGCAGGCCGACGGGACCGCGTGGATGGCGTTCTTCTGCTCGACGATGCTGGCCATCGCGCTCGAGCTGGCGGCGGAGGACGCGGCGTACGAGGACGTGGCCGCGAAGTTCTTCGAGCACTACCTCTCCATCGTGGAGGCGATCTACAACGTCGGCGGCGTGGGGCTGTGGGACGAGCGGGACGGCTTCTTCTACGACCACCTCCACATGGGCGACGACGAGGTGCCGCTGCGCATCCGCTCGATGGTCGGGCTCGTGCCGCTGTTCGCGTGCGAGGTGCTGAACGGGCGGGTCATCCAGCGGCTGCCGGCGTTCGCCGAGCGCGTCCGGTGGCTGAGCGAGAACCGGCCGGACCTGACCGACAGCATCGCGTTCCTGCAGCCGGACGGGCCGGACGAGCCGGAGCGGCAGCTCCTGGCGATCGCCTCGCGCGAGCGGCTCGAGCGCGTGCTCGGCTACCTGCTGGACGAGAGCGAGTTCCTCTCGCCGTACGGCATCCGCTCGCTGTCGCGGGTCTACCGCGACGCGCCCTACACGCTGCGCATCGGCGACGCCGAGTACGGGATCCGCTACACGCCGGCCGAGTCGGACACCGGCCTGTTCGGCGGCAACTCGAACTGGCGCGGGCCGGTCTGGTTCCCGCTGAACTACCTGCTCATCGAGGCGCTGGAGCGCTACCACCACTTCTACGGCGACACGCTCACGGTGGAATGCCCGGCGGGCTCGGGCCGGCGCCTGAGCCTGTACGAGGTGGCGCGGGAGCTGGCGAGGCGGCTGGTCTCGATCTTCATCCCGGACGCGCAGGGGCGCCGGCCCGTCCACGGCGCCGAGCGCCGCTACGCCGAGGATCCGCACTGGCGCGACCTGCTCCTCTTCCACGAGTACTTCTGCGGCGACACGGGGCGCGGCGTCGGCGCGAGCCACCAGACCGGGTGGACGGCGCTGGTGGTGCGGCTGGCGCAGGACGTCGTCGCCGCGCGGAGCGCGGCGCACGCCGACCCTGTCGCGGCGCGGAGCGCGGCGCACGGGGCGCGGTAGCTCGCCTACCGGTCGCGTACGCTGCGCTGCAGCCGCCTTCGGCCGCGCACGCTGCGCTGTAGCCGCGCTGCGCGCCGCGGCGCGGGATCGCTCACCCGCCGTCCATGGCGCGGACGGGGTCGATCCGGGCGGCGCGCCGCCCGGGGAGCAGGCACGCCAGCGCGGCGACCGCGAGCAGCCCGCCGGCGACGGCGGCCCACGTGACCGGGTCGGCCGGGCTGGTCGCGAAGAGGAAGCCGCGCACCAGGCGGACGCCCAGCGCCGAGCCCAGGACCCCGAGGAAGAGCCCCGCAACCGCCCGCCCGAGTCCGCGCCGCACCACCCAGCGCAACACCGCCGCGGGCTCCGCGCCGAGCGCCATGCGCACGCCGATCTCCGGCGCCTGCTGCCGGACGATGTAGGACATGACGCCGAAGATTCCGACCGCGGCGAGCGCCACGGCCGCGCCGGCGAAGGTGCCGAGCAGCAGCGTCCAGTGGCGCGGCGCGGCCACCGAAGCGCGCACCCGCTCCTCGAGGGTCTCGGCGGAGCCGATCGGGAGGTCCGGATCGAGCGCGCGGATGCGCTCCTCGACCGCGCGCTGCAGCGCCTCCGGGCGGAGCCGCGTGCGGGCGACGAGGTACATCGTCCGCTGTGGGGCCTGGGCGTACGGGTCGTACACGGCGTCGCCGACGCCGGCGAGCCCCTGGAACTTCACATCGCCGACGACGCCGACGACCGTCGTGGGCGGACACTCGACGCAGCCGCCGGCGACCATGCGCTTGCCGACGGCGCTCTCCCCCGGGTAGAACCGCCGTGCCCAGGAGCGGCTGACGACCACCACCGTGGGGGCGAGCGAGTCGTCGCGCGGCGTGAGGAGCCGGCCCTCGAGGAGCGGGACGCCGAGCGCCGTGAAGAGCTCCGGCGACGCGGTCGGCCACGGCGAGACGGGCTGGCGCCCCCCCGACGCCACGGGCCGGTCCAGCAGGTCGAAGTTGTTCAGGTTCAGCTGCGCGTCGTCGAGCGGCGGAAGAATGCTCGTGAGCGCCACCGCGTCGACGCCGGGGATGCCGGCCACGCGGCGTCGCGCCTCGTCCCAGAAGCGCAGCATCGCGGCCGGATCCGGGTACCCCGCCCGCGGCAGCGAGACGCGGAGAGCGATGAGCCCGGCCGGATCGAAGCCGGGGTCGACCTGCTGCAGCCGGGCGACGCTCCGCAGCAGCAGCCCGGCCGTCACGAGCAGCGGCAGCGCCAGCGCGAACTCCGCGACGACGAGCGCCGTCTGGAGGCGCTTCGCCCCGGCGCCCGCGCCGGTCCGGCGGTCGCTCCCGCGGAGCGGCGTCGCGAGGTCCCGCGAGGCGCCGAGGGCGAGCGGATAGGCGCCGACGAGCGCGCCGCTGACCAGCGCGACGAGCGCCGCGAACGCGACCGTGCGCCAATCCACGCCGACGGCCGCGAGGCGCGGCAGCCCCGGATTCACCGCGGCCAGCCCGCGGATCCCCAGCGCCGCGACGCCGACCCCGACCATGCCGCCGAGCAGCCCCAGCACCGTGCTCTCCGTGAGGAGGAGCCGACCGAGCCGGCCGCGGCGGGCACCGAGCGCGGCGCGCACGGCCATCTCGCGCCGCCGCCCCGAGGCGCGGGCCAGCACCAGGTTCGCCACGTTGGCCACCGCGATGAGCAGCACGAGCCCGACGGCGACTCCGAAGAGGCGCAGGCCGCGGGCGGCGTCCCCGACGACGACCTCCCGCAGCGCGTACGGCGTGAGCCGGGCCTCGCGGTCCTGGAACCCCGCCGACCAGATCGGGAAGATCCGCTCGCTGACCGAGGCCAGGTCCCGACGGGCCTCGGCCAGGGAGACGCCGGAACGCAGGCGGCCGACCCCGACCAGATAGAACGGGCCCCGCCGCGTCGGCGTCTCCAGTTGCAGGATCGGCCAGAGCTCCGCACGGACGCCGGCCAGCTCGTCCACACCCGCCGGCAACACGCCGACCACGATGTAGGCCGCGCGGTCCAGCGTGACCGAGCGGCCGACGGGGTCGACACCGCGGCCGAAATGGCGCTCCGCGAACGCATGCCCCAGCACGACCACCGGCGCGGCGCCCCTGCGGTCCTCGCCGGGCGCGAACCCGCGCCCGCGCGCGACGCCGACGCCGAGCGTGCGGAACAGCCCCGCCGTCGCCCACCCGGCACGCACGCGCTCCGGCCGCGCGAACCCCGAGAGCGCGGCCTCCCGTACCGTGATCGCCGCCACCGACTCCAGGCTGCGCTGCCGCTCGGCGATGGCCTGATAGTCCACGGTCGACAGCGCCCACCGGTTCGTGGGCGAGTCCTGCTCGTAGATCCGGACCAGCCGGTCCGGCTCCGGGTACGGCAACGCCCGGAGCAGCACGCCATCCACCGCGCTGAAGACCGCCGACGTCGCGCCGACCCCCAGCGCCAGCGTGGCGACCGCGGCCGCGGTGAAGCCCGGGCTCCGCCGGAGACCGCGGAGCGCGTACCCGACATCCGCGGCCAGGTCCTCGAGCACCCGCCAGCCACGGACGTCCCGCGCCTCCTCCTTGAAGCGGTCCACGCCGCCGAAGCCCAGCAGCGCCGCGCGCCGTGCCTCCGACGGCGCCATCCCGGCGCGGATCCGGTCCGCCGTCTCCATCTCGACGTGGAAGCGCATCTCGTCGTCCACGGCGCGATCGATCTCGGCCCGCCGCCGCCACGCCCGCAGGCGGCGCCACGCCGCTGCGACTCCGACCATGTCCCGCCTCCGCGTTCGCGATTCCGTGGGGTCGTCCTTGATACCTAGACACTCGACAAATGGGTGGGGTTGCAGCTGTCGGATGTCAAGGTATTCGGCGAGGGCGGCGAGGGCGGCGAGGGCGGCGAGGGCGGCGAGGGCGGCGAGGGCGGCGAGGGCGGCGAGGGCGGCGAGGGCGGAGAGCGGCGTGCGCAGGGCATGCTCGGCGCGGGTGGAGCGGGTGGAGCGGCCGGCGGGCGGCGCGGGGGCGGCGTGCTCGGCGGGGGACGAGCGGCTGTCAGCGCCGCCGGCGCGGCCGTAGATTCGGGACGTCGCTTGGATCCCTCCGGGACGGTGCGCCCGTGGCCATCATTCTCTACTCGATCCCGCTGTTCTTCCTGCTGATCGGCGCGGAGGTGGCGTACGCGGCGTGGAGCGGGCGCCGGCTGCTGCGGCTGAACGACTCCGTGGCGGACCTGTCGTGCGGGATCCTGAGCCAGCTCTCGGGGATCTTCACGAAGCTGTTCGCGGTCGGGATGTACATCGCGGTGGAGCGGCGCTGGGCGGTGCAACACTGGCTGGCGGTGGTCCCGGCATGGCCGTCGGGAGATCCCGTCCAGGCGACGACGGCGTTCGCCGGGACCCGGGTGCGGCCGGCGGATCTGGCGAGCTGGGTCGCGGTCTTCGTGCTGGTCGACCTGGCCTACTACTGGAGCCACCGGCTCTCGCACGAGGTGAACGTGCTCTGGGCGGGGCACGTGGTGCACCACTCGAGCGAGGAGTACAACCTGACGGTGGCGCTGCGGCAGAGCTCGCTGCACGGCATGATGACGTGGGTGTTCTACATCCCGCTGGCGCTGCTGGGCGTGCCGTGGCGGATGTACGTGGCGTGCTACGCGCTGAACCTGGTCTACCAGTTCTGGATCCACACGCGGACCGTGGGACGGCTGGCGCCGGCGCTGGAGGCGGTGCTGAACACGCCGTCGCACCACCGGGTGCATCACGGGACGAACGCCGAGTACCTGGACCGGAACTACGGCGGCGTGCTGATCGTGTGGGACCGGCTGTTCGGAACGTTCGAGCCGGAGGCGGCGCCGCCGGTGTACGGGATCACGAAGCCGCTCCGGAGCTGGAACCCGCTGTGGGCGAACGTGCACGTGTACTGGGAGATCGCGCGGGAGACGTGGCGGGCGCGGAGCTGGCGGGAGCGCTGGCTGCGGGTCTTCGGGCCGCCGGGCTGGTCGCCCGCGGAGGCGACGGAGCGCGCGGCGCCCGAGCCCGCGTGCCGGCCGGCCGAGACGTACGACCCGACGATCCCGCGTGCGCTGGCCGCCTACGCGTTCGGGCAGTTCCTCCTCGCCCTCGGGGCGACGCTGCTCCTGCTGCGGTCGGCGGCGGGGATGCCGCTCGCCCACGCCGCTGCCGGCGGGTTCTACATCGCGGTGAGCCTGGCGGCGGTGGGTGGGATCTTCCAGGCCGCGCGCTGGGCCGGGCCGCTCGAGGCGGCGCGGCTGCTGGCGCTGGCCGCCGCGTGCGCCGTGCTCTGGCGGCTCGGCGCCCTGCCGCCGGCGCTCGCGGCCGCCGCCGTCGCCTTCTGCATGGCGTGCCTCGCGTGGTTCCTGCCGCGCCGCCGGCACCTCACGGCGGCGGAGCTGGCGCCGCTCATGTGAGCGGAGCTCCGGGGCTCAGTGCTCACGCGGCGCGCGACGGCGCGGACCAGGCCGAGCGGCCGCGGAACCGGCCGCCTCGATGTCGTCCGCGGCGACGTACGCGGTGAGCGCGCGCTCGAGCTCGTGGAGCAACTGGGTCCGCGCGCTCGGCACCGGGCGCAGCGTCATGCTCAGCAGACCCTCCATGACGCCGACGATCGTCGTCGCGCGGGCGCCGATCTCCTCGTCCGTGAGGTCCGGCCGCCGCTCGCGCAGGATGAACGCCGCGACCTCGATCACCCGCATCAACAGCTCCGGATGCCGCCGCGTCACCCCGCCCGGGCCACTCATGGCGCGGATCACGGGAAGGTAGTCCGGGTGCGCGTCGAAGTACGTCAGGAACGGCGCGAGGAAGCGCCGCACGGTCTCCTGCGCGGAGAGCGCCGGCCAGTCCACCGGCTCCGCCCGCAGCGCTTCCGTGCGGATCCGCATCGCCTCGGCATGACGGTCCGCCAGCGCCGACAGCATCGCTTCCCGGTCCGGGAAGAAATGATAGATCGAGCCGATCGCCGTGCCCGACCGCTTTGCCACGCCGTGCACCGTCACCCCTACCACGCCGACCTCCGCGACCATCGCCGCGACGCCGTCCAGGATCGCATCCACCCGCCGCCGGCCCCGCTCCTGCTGCGGCTGCCGTGGCGCCGCCGCCGGCTCAGGGCCGGGAAGCGGCGGCGTCGCGCGCTCCGCGACCGATGGATCCATCCCGTCCGGGCCCGCACCGGGCGCCGCCGGCTCCGCCCGCGGGTCCGCCCCGGCATGCCCCGCACCCCGCACCGCCTCCCATCGCTTCTCGGTCTCCATGCCTCCGCCTCCATTGGATGCGCGCCCCCGGCGCCGGCCACGTCGCCGGCGTGCCTTGCCGCCTCCAGAATACCGGGGCGCCCGCGAAACCTAAGGCCACGGGCCGCCGCTTGACGACTAGAATATATCTTCTAATTTAAATCAGGGGGAGTCCCGGCCGGGCGAGGGGGTGGCGGCGGGCGGGCTTCCCCGACACCGACCGATCCAACCTACGACGGGACGAGAATTGTCGGCGAACGCGGAGCTGGGGGCCGCGCCTGGAGAGGGCGGGGTGGCCGGCGGGGCATCGCGGGGGCGGAGCGCGGCCACCGGGGGTGCGGAGCACAAGTACGTCATCGCGTTCGCGGTGGTGCTGGCGGCGCTGATGCAGGTGATCGACAGCTCGATCGTCAACGTGGCGTTGCCGGACATGATGGGGAATCTGGGCGCGAGCCTGGACGAGATCGCGTGGGTGACGACGGGCTACATCCTGGCGAGCGTCATCATCATGCCGATGACGGCGTGGCTGGGGGATCTGTTCGGGCGGAAGCGGTACTTCGTGGGGTCGATCGTGATCTTCACGGCGTCGAGCTTCCTGTGCGGCGCGTCGCACTCGCTGGGCGCGCTGGTGTTCTGGCGGATCGTGCAGGGGCTGGGCGGCGGGGCCTTGATGGTGGTCTCACAGGCGGTATTGCTGGAAGCATTTCCGCGGGAGGAGGCCGGAATGGCGATGGCGCTGTTCGGTCTCGGGGTCATGGTCGGCCCTACCATCGGCCCGACGCTCGGGGGGTGGCTGACGGACAACTACGGCTGGCCGTGGATCTTCTTCATCAACGTGCCGGTGGGGATCCTGGCGTCGGTGATGATCGCGGCGTACGTGCACGACCCGGAGGACCGGCGGAAGCCGGCGTCGGTGGACTACTTCGGGATCGCGCTGCTGACGGTGAGCATCGGGGCGATCCAGTACGTGCTGGAGCACGGCGAGCGGGAGGACTGGTTCGACTCGCGGCGGATCGCGGTTCTGGCGGTGATGGGTGTGGTGGGGGGTGCGCTGCTGCTGTGGCACGAGCTGCGGGCGGAGCACCCGATCATCCAGTTCCGGGTGCTGCGGCACCGGCAGATGTGGGTGGGGACGCTGCTGGGGATCGTGATGGGCGTCGGGCTGTACGCGATGTCGTTCACGCTGCCGGTGTTCCTGCAGGGGAACCTGCGGATGACGGCGGAGCAGACGGGGCTGATCCTGCTGCCGGGGGCGCTGGCGACGGCGATCTCGATGGCGGTGGTGGGGCGGCTGACGTCGAGGATCGACCCGCGGCTGCTGATCCTGGTGGGGGCGCTGATCTTCGCGGACGCGGCGTGGCGGCTGTCGAAGATCACGGGGCAGAGCGGCGCGGGAGACTTCTTCTGGCCGCTGGTGCTGCGGGGCGTGGGGCTGGGGCTGATGTTCGTGCCGGTGACGACGATCACGCTGGCGGAGCTGTCGTCGCGGGAGCTGCCGCAGGGGACGGGGCTGTACAACTTCTTCCGGCAGCTGGGCGGCTCGTTCGGGATCGCGGGGATCGCGACGCTGGTGTCGCGCTACACGTCGCAGTTCCGGGCGGTGCTCGGCGAGCACGTGACCTCGCTGGACGCGACGAGCCTGGGGCGGGTGGAGACGCTCACGCGGGGGATGATGGCGCGGGGCGCGGACCGGTGGACGGCGCACCAGCGGGCGCTGGCGCTGCTGGACCGGCAGCTCGTCGGACAGGCGAGCGTGATCGCATACGGCCGCATCTACGTGCTGAGCGCGCTCTGCATCCTGGCGCTGATCCCGCTGCTCGTGCTGGTGCGGCAAGCGCGGGGCGCGGGTGGGGTGCACGCGGTGATGGAGTAGGGCGGGGGGCGCTTCGGCGGGAGCGGAGGCGCGGAGCGTGGCGGGAATCGGACATTCGCGAGAGATCGTCGAGGCGCCCGGTGGGGAGCAACCCGCCGGGCGCCGTCCGTTCCGGGGGCGGAGTCGGTCTCGATCTGGTGTGTTTCGAGCCCAAGCCCGCGCCCGGCGCCGCCGCGGCCGCGCCCGCGCCCGGCCACACGTCCGCGGGCGGCCCGACCTCCAGAAGTGTCACACGGAGCCAGGGAGCCAACGAACGAGCCACGGAGGCCGGCCGGACGATCCCGGCAGCACCCCGAGCCGCCTGCGCTCGCCGGACATGACAGCAAAAAATGGTGCGTCACCGCGGCGGTTCTCCAGTGCCCGGTGACCCTCTGAGCCCTCTGCACCTCCGCGGCGAAAATTTCCGTTTCCGACCGCAGCCGCGCCCGCGAACGCCGATGAACGCCGCCAGCCGGGCTCGGGCTCGACCACCGAAGAGCCGAGATCGCATCGGACCGGGGAGCGGACGAGCGGGGCGGCGCGGGTGTTCTCGAACGTCCCGGGCGTACCGAGCCGCGCGGGGCGTTCCGTCCCGCGCGGCGGGCTTGCGGCCGGTGCGCCGGACGGCGGGCGCGGCGGCGACGATCTTGCGCGGGGCGACGCTGCTCACGGAGCGGCGGCTCGCGGCGCGGTCGCCGCGGGTGGACCGGCCGAGGCCGAGCGGGTCGCGGGCCCGGTGATTGTCGCGCGGCGGTGGACCGATGTTCGACGGAGGTGCGCATGGGAGTGCTCGACGGGAAGGTCGCGCTGGTGACGGGCGGCGGGTCGGGGATCGGGCGCGCGACGGCGCAGGCGTACGCGCGGGAGGGCGCGCGCGTCGTCGTCTCGGACCTGGACGAGGCCGGCGCGGAGGAGACGGTCGGGATGATTCGGGGGGCCGGCGGGGAGGCCGCGGTGGTCCGCGTCGACGTCAGCCGCGCCGACGAGTGCGAGGCCATGGTGGCGCGGACGCTCGAGCGCTTCGGCGCGCTGCACGTCGCCTGCAACAACGCCGGGATCGGCGGCGAGCAGAACCCGATCGCCGACCTGTCGGTGGAGGGGTGGAACCACGTGATCGCGGTCAACCTCTCCAGCGTCTTCTACTGCATGAAGTACGAGATCCCGGCGATGCTCGAGGGAGGCGGCGGCGCGATCGTCAACATGGCGTCGATCCTGGGAGCGGTCGGCTTCGCGGGGGCGTGCGGGTACGTGGCGGCGAAGCACGGCGTCGTCGGCCTGACGCAGAACGCCGCGCTGGAGTATTCCGCCTGGGGGATCCGCGCGAACGCGGTCGGGCCGGCGTTCATCCGGACGCCGCTGATCGCGGACCTCGAGGCGGACGAGGCGACGCGGCAGGCGCTGCTCGCCGCGCACCCGATCGGCCGGCTGGGGCGGCCCGAGGAGGTGGCGGAGCTGGTGGTGTTCCTCAGCTCCGACCGCGCGTCGTTCATCACCGGCGCGTACTATCCGGTGGACGGCGGCTACCTGGCGAAGTGAGCGGCGCGGCCGGCGGGGCGACCTCGCGGTCGCCTGCCGGGAGCATCAGGTCCTCGAGGAAGAACGCGGCGAGCTCGGCGCGGCCGGCCAGGCCGGCCTTCTCGTAGACGGCGGCCGCGTGCTGGCGCACGGTCCGGTCGCTGCGGCCGGTGTCCCGGGCGATGTGCTTGTGGCTGTGCCCCTTGAGCAGGAGGAGCGCGACCTCCCGCTCCGCCGGCGTCAGCCCCCAGGCGCGGAACCGCTCGTCGATGGCGCGCCCGAGGCCTTCCAGCGCCAGGCGCGCGCTCGTCTGCCACGCGTCCCGCTCCGCCCGGCGCTGCTCCAGCGTCCGGCGCAGGTCGCCGATCGACCGCTCGGCCCGCCACCAGCCGAGCCAGAGCGTCGTCGCCATCAGAAGCGCGCCGGCCACCATGAGCGTCTCGAAGACGACGTGGAACGACAACCAGCGCCGCGGCCGGTCCATCCACAGGTCGAGCGTCCCGCCGACCACGATCGAGACCAGCGCCGCGATGTAGATCCAGCGCAGCCGCCGGTCCCTGTCCTCGTCCACGTGGCCCTCCGTCATCCGCCGGATACGGCCGATTCCCCCGTCGCCTCACGGGGTTCGCGACGTCTGTCGGATTCCCCGGCCGCCCCCGCGGCGGGATCGTTCACGGGTCGACCTCAACCGGAGCGTGATCCCATGAACGGCGTCCCACTTCATCCGATGATCGTCCACTTCCCGATGGTGCTCGTCATCCTGCTCCCAATCTCCGCCGCCGCCGCGCTGTGGGCAATCCGGCGCGGAGCCTCGCCTGCCCGGGCGTGGGCCGTCCCCGTGGTCCTGGCCGGCGCCCTCGCGCTGAGCGCGTTCGTGGCCCTCAAGACCGGCGAGGCCGAGGAGGAGAAGGTCGAGCGCGTCGTCAGCGAGCGCGTCCTGCACGGCCACGAGGAGGCGGCCGAGCGGTTCCTGCTCCTCTCCGGCGTGGTCTTCCTGCTGCTCGGCACCGGGCTCGCCCGCGGCCCGCTCGGGAGCGCCGCCCGCACCCTCGGCACCGCCGGCGCGCTCGGCCTCGTGCTCGCCGGCGTCCAGGTCGGCAAGGCCGGCGGCGAGCTGGTCTACCGTCACGGCGCGGCCAGCGCGTACGCGGCCCCGGCGGGCACGGCGGGCGCCGCCAGCGCGGCGGAGGCCGCCGGAGCCGAGGTCGGACGGGAAGCGGGCGAGGAGCACTGAGCGCGGGTTACTGCGGCACGAGCGGCCCCCGGGCGCGGCTCGTGCCGGCCGCCCCGAGCAGCACCTCGAACGCCCGCGCCGCCGGGCTCGGCCTCCGGCCCGCCAGCGCGAGCCGGCTCAACAGCCGGGGAATGCGGACCCCGCGCACCTCCACGATCCGGAGCGCACCGAGCGCCAGCTCGTCCGCCAGCGTCGCGCGGGAGACGACGGCGAGCCCCAGGCCCGCCGTCACCGCCCGCTTGATCGCCTCCGTGCTCCCGAGCTCCACCGTTCGGCGCAGCGCGACGCCGTGCTCGAGCAGCGCCGCCTCCGCCACGGCGCGCGTGCCGGAGCCCGGCTCTCGCACCAGGAACACCTCCTCCGCGAGCTCCGAGGCCTCCACGGGGCCCGCGCCGCCCAGACGATGGCCGAGCGGCGCCACCACGACCAGCTCGTCTTCCCGCCACGGGACGACGTCGACGCCCGCCTGCGCGACCGGGCCCTCGACCAGCGCCACGTCCAGCTCGTATCCGCGCAGGCGCTGCACCACCTCCCGCGTGTTCAGGCTCGCCACCCGGAGGGTCACTCCCGGGTGCCGGTGGGCGTACGCCGCCAGCAGCGGCGGGAGCAGGTAGGTGGCGATCGTCGTGCTCGCGCCCACCCGCAGCGACCCCGCCTCCAGTCCGCGGCGTGCTCGCACCTCCTCCTCCGCCGCCCGCTCCTCGGCGAAGATCCGGCGCGCATGCTCCGCCAGCGCCGAGCCGGCTTCCGTCAGCCGCAGCCCACGCCCGCCTCGCTCGACCAGCGGCAGCCCGACCTCCCGCTCGAGCTGGCGGACCGCCTTGGAGACCGCCGGCTGACTGACGCCGGCCGCCCGCGCGCCCCGCGAGAAGCCGCGGCTCTCGACGACCGCGGCGAACAGCCGCAGCGCGTTCAGGTTCACGCATAACTCCCGGTTCAGGTTGCCATGTAAGTTGTTCATTAGAGTTATGCGCGTCAACGGGATAGCTTGCGGGAGAAGTTCACCGGATCAGGCGGGAGAGGTATGGATCGAGCCGACGCGGGAAGGGGCACGGGCACGGACGCAGGGACGGCTTCGCGGGGCGTGGGCGCGGGCGTGTTCGCGGGAGGCGCTCGAGGCGCGTGGCTCCGCCGCGCGGCGTTCCTGGCGCTGCTGGTGTTCATGGCGACGCCGTGGGCGACGCCGGCGCTGGCGCTGGGGCTCGGCGCGGCGCTGGCGCTGACGGCGGGGAACCCGTTCGCGGCGCGGACGGCGCGGGCGTCGAAGTGGCTGCTTCAGGCGTCGGTGGTGGGGCTGGGGTTCGGGATGCCGCTGTCTGCGGTGGTCCGGGCGGGGGCGGCGGGGGTGGGCTACACGGTGGCGGGGATCGCGACGGCGCTGGTGCTGGGGCTGCTGCTGGGGCGGTGGCTGGAGGTGGAGGAGCAGACGTCGCTCCTGCTGACGGCGGGGACGAGCATCTGTGGCGGGAGCGCGATCGCGGCGGTGGGACCGGCGATCGGGGCGCGCTCGGAGTCGATGAGCGTGGCGCTGGCGACGGTGTTCGTGCTGAACGCCGTCGCCCTGTATGCGTTTCCGGCGATCGGGCACCTGCTCGGGCTGAGCCAGGGGCAGTTCGCGGTGTGGGCGGCGGTCGCGATCCACGACACGAGCTCGGTGGTGGGCGCGGCGTCGAGCTACGGCGCGGAGGCGCTGCAGTCGGCGACGGTGCTGAAGCTGGCTCGGGCGCTGTGGATCGTGCCGCTGACGCTGGCGGCGGCGGCCTACGCGCGCCGGCGGGCGCGGCCGCCGGCCGGTGCGGGCGCGGCGCGGGTGAAGCTGCCGTGGTTCATCGGCCTGTTCGTGGCGGCGGCGCTGCTGCGGACGCTGCTGCCGTCCCCTGCCCTGCCGGCGCTGGACGTGCTGGCGCACGTGGCGCGGGTCGGGCTGGTGGTCACGCTTTTCCTGATCGGCGCGGGGCTGAGCCGATCGACGCTGAAGGACGTCGGGCCGCGGCCGCTGGTGCAGGGGCTGCTGCTGTGGCTGGCCGTAGCCTCGCTGGCGCTGCTCGCGGTGCGGCGGTGGGTGCCGGCGTAGGGTCGACGGCGCCGCGCCCCGTTCCCTACTCCACCCAGTGCTCGATGAAGCGCTTCCCGCGGCCGCTTCTCTGATCGAGGATGGCCTGGAAGATGGCGCGCATCTGCTCGTCGGGGAGGGTGCCGATGACCATGCGGTCGTTGAGCAGCAGCGTGGGGGTGGAGCGGATGCCGTGGGCGTACGTCTCGGACGTCTTCTCGTACTCCGCGCCGGTGGCGATGAGCTCGCGGACGCGGGCGTGGGTGGCGGAGTCGCCGAGCGCGGCCTCGACGCCGAACCGGCGGGCGAGCGCGGCGCGCCACGCGGGGCGGCGGGCGTCGTCCATGTGCGCGAAGACCTCGTCGTGGATGGCGGCGAAGCGCTCGGGGCGGTAGCTGGCGATGTAGGCCAGCTCGCAGGCGCCGGGGTGCTTGTCCTTCTGGACGACCGCGTTGCACCGTGCCTCGAGCGGGAACGGCTGGAAGACGACGTTGATCCGGCCCGGGAACTCGCGCTCGAGGCGGCGCATCTGCCCGGCGAAGAACCGGCAGTCCGGGCAGAGCAGATCGCCGAACTCGACGATGCGGATCGGCGCGTCCTCGAAGCGCGCCGTCGAGCGCACCGTCCAGGTCGCGGCGAGCGTGCTGGGCGGCCTCACGCTGTCGAGCGCGAAGTACTGGTGGACGATGCGCGTGGCCTCGTCGCCGGAGCGGGCGGCGAGGCGGGCCTGGTGGTAGGCGCGCGCGCCGGTGGCGCCGAGGGCGGTGATCGCGCCGAAGGCGACGAGGTGCGCCCACGACGCGCGCGCTCCCGCTCCCGCCGGCTCGCGCGGCCGCAGCCGGCCGCGCGCGAAGCCGATGGCGACGATCACCGCGAGCGCCGCGTAGCTGGTACAGAGGAGGCAGAGCGCGCGCAGCACGGCGAGCGAGTAGCCCACGAGCGCGAGCGCGACGATCGCGTTCAGGAACGCGAGCGCGCGGGCGGTCCGCTCGAGCGCGGGCGTGGCGAACGCGGCGGCGAGCGCGAGGAACGTGGCGAGCGCGAGGCCGAAGTAGCCGATGGGCACGAGGAGGAGCGCGGCGACGGACGCCGTCGCCGAGCTGCCGCAGCTGAAGAACGAGTCGGCCTGGCAGGCGGCGGCCCGGGCCATGGACGTCGGGAAGCGCGCGTCGAAGAAGTGGCGCATGGTGAGCGCCGCGATGGTGGCCATCGCGCCGGCGAGGACGAGCGTCGCGATTCGCAGGAACGGCACGGGGCGCGTCCAGGGATGGCTGCTCATCGGTGTCCTGCGGCCCGGCTCGGGTGGGCGCTGGCGGCCGGCGGGGCCGCGGGTCCGCCGTCCAACGTGCGGCCGCGGCGGCGGCGGGCGTATCGGGAGAAGGCGGAAAGCGGGCGGGGGATTGGCCGACACGGGGTCGGGAGGCGACGTCGTGCCCGAGGCCGGCCTTGCGCGCGGCGGGGGCCGGCGTCGATCTATGACGCTCCCCTGGACCGGAGGCGTCGGGCATGGCCGTCTCCCCGCCGAGCGTGGCGCCCGCGGCGCTGAGGCGCTCGATCGGGACGCTGCAGGCGACGTCGCTCGTGGTGGGCATCGTCATCGGCGCGTCGATCTTCGTGCAGCCGTCGGAGATCACGCGGGAGGTGCCGTCCATCCCGTGGATCTTCGCGGCGTGGCTGGCGTCCGGCGCGCTGACGCTGGGCGGCGCGCTGATCTGCGCGGAGCTGTCCTCGGCGTATCCGCGGGCGGGCGGCGTGTACTCGTTCCTGCGGGAGACGCTCTCGCCGGCGACGGGGTTCCTGTGGGGGTGGGCGGCGTTCTGGAGCGCGCAGACGGGGATCCTGGCGGTGATCGCGCTGGTCTTCGCGCGCTACGCGGCCGTGCTCCTCCCCGTCGGCGACGCGGCGATCCCGCTCCTCGCCGTGGGCGCGATCGCGACGGCGGCGGCGATCAACTACGTCGGCGTGCAGTACGGCGGGCGGGTGCAGGCCGCGTTCACGGTGGCGAAGGTCGCGGCCATCGCGCTGCTCATCGTGGCGGCGTTCGTGCTCGGTGGGCGGGTGCCCGCGCACTTCGTCGGTCCGGCGGCGCCGCCGCCCGTCTCCGGGACGGGCTTCGCCCGCGCGCTCGCGGCGGGGCTGATCACGTTCGGCGGGTGGCACATGATCACGTACGCAGCGGAAGAGACGGTCGATCCGCGGCGCACGATCCCGCGGGCGCTGTTCGTGGGGATCCTGGTCGTGACGGCGTGCTACATGGCGTTGAACGCCGCGTACCTGTACGTGCTGCCGCTGGACACGGTGGCGCGCTCGACGCGCGTGGCGGCGGACGCGGCGGACGCCGTGGTCGGCTCGGGGGGCGGCGCGCTGCTGGCGGGGCTCGTCGTCTTCTCGACGTTCGGCGGGCTGAACGGGCTGACGCTGGCGGGCTCGCGCGTCTACCGCGCCATGGCGGAGGACGGGCTGCTGTTCCGCTGGGCCGGCGCGATCCATCCCCGCTTCCGCACGCCGCACCGCGCGATCGTGCTCCAGGCGACGTGGGCGGCGGTGCTGGTGGTCACGGGCACGTTCCGGGGGCTGGTCGGCCGGGTCGTGTTCACGGAGTGGATCTTCTTCGCGCTCATGGCCGCCGGGATGTGGGCGGCGCGGCGCCGCTCGGACTACGCGCCGGCGTACCGGGTGCCGGGCGGCTTCCTGGTGCCGGGGCTGTTCATCGCCGGGACGGCCGCGGTGCTGGGGACGCAGGTCGTGAGTCGGCCGGCGGAGAGCGCCGCCGGCGTCGCCTTCGTGGCGGCGGGTCTTCCCGTCTACTGGCTTTGGAGTCGTGCCAACGCCCGAAAAGGAGAGGTCAGCCGTGCGGATCCTGGACGTGCATAACCATTTCTACCCACCGGAGTACCTGGATGCGCTGCGGCGGGGCCCGTCGGCCGTGCGCGTGAGCACGGACGCGGAGGGGAACCCCGTGCTGCACTACCCGGGCGACTACAACGTGGCCGTGCCGGGGCACCGCGACATCGAGCACCGCGAGGCGGTGCTGGAGGAGCACGGCGTCGCGCTGCAGGTGCTCTCGCTGACGACGCCGGGCACGCACGTCGAGACGCCGGCGCGCGCGGTCGAGCTCGCGCGGCTCGTGAACGACGCGTTCGCGGCGCTGCGCTCGCGGCCGAGCGGGCGCTTCACGGCGTATGCGACGCTGCCGCTGAACGATCCGCTCGCGTCCGCCCGCGAGCTGGAGCGGGCCGTGACCGAGCTGGGCCTGCCGGGCGCGATGCTGTTCAGCAACGTGAACGGCGTGCCGCTCTCCGACGAGCGCTTCTGGCCGCTGTACGAGCGCGCGGACGCGCTCGGCGCGGTGCTGCACATCCACCCGACGAACCCGCCGGACGTGCGTGCCATGCAGCGCTACTGGCTGATGCCGCTCGTGGGCTTCCTGTTCGACACGACGCTCGCGGCCGCGGGGCTCGTCTTCGCGGGCGTGCCGGAGCGGTTCCCCGGGATCCGCTGGGTGCTCGGCCACCTGGGCGGCGCGATCCCGTATCTGGCCGAGCGGCTCGACCGCGGCTTCGAGGCGTTCCCCGAGTGCCGCGCGAACATCGACCGCCCGCCGAGCGAATACCTGCGCGAGTTCTAC
Organism: Longimicrobiales bacterium; assembly: GCA_035715725.1. Classification (GTDB taxonomy): domain Bacteria; phylum Gemmatimonadota; class Gemmatimonadetes; order Longimicrobiales; family RSA9; genus JADGGV01. The sequence continues at coordinate 17,309 of DASTKT010000086.1, forward strand.
CTCGACACGGTCAACTTCGACCCGTCCGCGCTGCGCCTGGCGCACGCCTTCGCCGCGCCCGGCCGGATCCTGGGCGGCAGCGACTACCCGCACCGGATCGGCAGCATCCCCTCGATGATCGAGAGCCTGTCGGCCGTGGACGCGCCGGCGGCGGAGCGGGAGGGGATGCTGGGCGGGAACGCGGCGAGGCTGCTGGGGGTGTGAGGCGCGCGGCGCCTCCTCACCCCCTCACCCCACCAGCTCCAGCCGCGCCGGCTGCCCCCGGTAGCTCTTCAGCTTCCGATACAACGTGCGCCGGTCGATGCCGAGGAGGTCGGCGGCGCGGCCGCGGTGGCCGTGGACCTCCTGGAGCACGTCCATGATGTACTCGCGCTCGAGGCGCTCGAGGTCCCAGCGCTCGCGGCGCGCCTGCTCGAGGAGCGTGCGGGTGGACTCGCGGTTCTCGCCGGCGGGCGGGTCGAAGCGGATCGTCGCCTCGCCGGTGTACGTGATCATGGCCCGTTCGATGAAGTTCTCGAGCTCGCGGACGTTGCCGGGCCAGTCGTACTCGGTGAGGCGGGTCAGCGTCTCGGCGGAGATCGCGGGCGGCTGGATCCCGTTCTCCGCGGCGAAGCGGCGGCGGAAATGGTCGGCGAGGAGCGGGATGTCGCTTCGTCGCTCCCGGAGCGGCGGCACGCGGATCGGGAAGACGTTGAGCCGGTAGTACAGGTCCTCGCGGAAGCGGCCCTCGCGCACCTCCACGGCCAGGTCCACGTTCGTGGCGACGACGAGCCGGAAGTCGACCGGGATCGGCTGGTTGCCGCCGACGCGGTGGATCGTCCGCTCCTGCAGCACCCGGAGCAGCTTCACCTGGATGGCGGCCGACATCGTGCTGATCTCGTCCAGGAACAGCGACCCGCCCTGCGCCTCCTCGATGAGCCCGCGGCGCGTGCCGACGGCGCCGGTGAAGCTGCCGCGGACGTGCCCGAACAGCTCGGACTCGAGCAGCGTCTCCGGCAGCGCCGAGCAGTTGATCGGGATGAACGGGCGGGAGGCGCGGTCGGAGAGGTCGTGGATCGCCCGGGCGACGAGCTCCTTGCCGGTGCCGGTCTCGCCGATGACCAGGACCGTCGCGCGCATCGGCGCGACGCGGGCGAGCAGCTCGAACATCCGCTCGAGCACGGGCGCGCGGCCGACGATGCGGGCGTGGCCGCGCTGCCCGCGCTCCGTGCGCAGCCGGGCGACCTCTTGCCGGAGCTCCTTCTCGCGGACCGCGCGCTCGAGGACGAGGAGCAGCTCGTCCGTGTGGAGCGGCTTCGTCAGGTAGTCGAGCGCGCCGAGCTTCATGGCCTCGACCGCGGTATCGACGGAGCCGTGCCCGGTCATCAGGACGAAGCGGGTGTCGGTGCCGAGCGCGCGCCCGGCCGCGAGCACCTGCATTCCGTCCATGTCGGGGAGGTGGAGGTCGAGCAGGGCGACGTCGGGGACGCCGCGCTCCAGCGCCGCCAGCGCCTCGGCGCCGTCGCGGGCCGGGTCCACGCGGTAGCCCTTCTCCGCGAGGAGCTGGGTCAGGAGCCGTCGGGTCAGCTCGTCGTCGTCGACGACGAGCACATGCGCGCCGGGAGCGACCGGGAGTTGCTCCATTATGTTCGTCCGTGGCTCGAGGGTTCGGACGGACGCCGCGTGGCGGAGCTGGCGGAACGGCGTCCGGCAGTCCGCGGACTGGTCGGCGCCGTCGCCTACGCCCGCAAGATCGGCCGGCGGCGCGGGCGCGACCATAGGGGAGGCGCCGCGCCGCGCAGGGGCTTCCCCGGACAGGACGCGTGGGAGTTCGCCGGACGGAGCGCGCCTGACAGCGGCGGCGTCACCGGCTCCGGATGCGCGTCCCCTCGGCGATGCGGTCGGACGGGAAGAGGACGACCCGCTCGCCGGCGCGCAGCCCGGACAGCACCTCGACCCGCTCCCCACCGCGGTGCCCGATCGTGACGCGCCGGCCGCGCGTCCGCCCGGACTCCGCGGTGAACACCCGCCATTCGGCTCCCTGCCGGAACAGCGCCGTCGCCGGGACCGTCAGCACGGACGGCGCCTGCCAGGTGACGATCCGGGCGACGGCGTGGAAGCCGTCGCCGAGCGCGGCCGGCGCGTCCGCGACGTCGGCGATGACGCGCACGCGGTGCTCCTCGACGCCGAGCGCCGAGACCTTCGTGAAGGCGGAGGGCTCGACGCGCAGCACGCGGCCGCGCAGCGTCCCGGCACCGCCCCAGTCGTCGAGCAGGACGGGCGCGCCGGCGCAGATGGCGACGGCGTCCGTGGTCAGCACCTCGATCACCAGCTCGAGCGAGCCCGGATCGCCGACCTCGAGGACGGGCGTGCCGGCGGGGAGGATCCGCTCGCTCTCCTCGAAGACGCGGAGCACGCGCCCGGCGGCCGGCGCGCGCACGGCGACGAGCGTCCGCCCCGCCGCGCCGGAGGTCGGCGCCGGCGCCGCCGCGGACAGGCCGAGCAGCGTGGCGCGCGCCGCGTCGAGCTCCGCCGCGGCGCCGCGGGCCTCGGCGGTGGCCGCCTCGTAGTCGCGCGCCCGGCTCGTGGCGAGCAGCGACGCCGCCTCGTAATCCGCGGGCGAGAGCGCGCCGGCATCCCGCAGCGAGCGCCGGCGCTCCAGGTCGCGCCGGGCCTGATCCAGAGCCTGGCGCGCCGGCACGAGCGCCGAGCGCGCGCCGGCGAGGCGGGACGCGGCCGCGGCGACGCGCGCGCGGGCTTCGGCCTCGGCGCGGGCGTCGGCGGGCGCCGGCGCGATGCGGGCGAGGACGTCGCCGGCGGCCACCTCGTCGCCCGGGCGGAGCGCGAGCCGGGCCAGCCGCCCGGTGATCGGCGCGGCGACGACGAAGCGGTCGCGGACGCGGGCGATGGCCTCCTCCTCGACGGCGACCTGCAGCGGCCCGCGGCCGACCGCCGCGAGCTCCACCTCGACGGGCACGGGGCGCAGCGCCAGATAGAGCGTGGTCGCGATCGCGGCGGCGACGCCCACGCCCCACCAGCGGCGACCCCGGCCTCTGCGGCTCCTGGACATACGGTCACTCCCTCGTCTTGAGGACCTCGACGAGGTCCATGCGGGAGATGCGGCGGACGACGGCGAGCCCGGCCACGACCGAGGCGAGCACGATGACGCCGGCGGCGAGCACGAACGTCGGTGGCCGGATCGTGAGGGGAATCCGGTAGACCTCCGAGTGGAGCGCCGTGATCAGCACCCAGCAGAACGCGGCGCCGATGGCGTAGCCGATGGGGATGCCGGCCGCCATGAGCAGCGCCTGCTCGCCGAGCAGGATCGAGCCGACCTCGCGCTCGGTGAAGCCGAGGACGCGCAGGCTGGCCAGCTCGCGGCCGCGCTCGGAGAGCGTGATGCGGGCGCCGTTGTAGACGATGCCGAGCGCGATCACGCCGGCCAGGATCGACAGGATGACGGCGTTGTAGCGGAGGCTGCGCGTCATCTCGTTGCGGAAGTTGAGCAGCAGCGCGTGGCGGGAGGACACGCCGGCGAGGAGCGGCATGCGCTTGAGCGCGCGGTAGACGTCGGCCTCGGCGGCGGCGTCGAGCGCCAGGTCGGCGCCGGAGGCGGCGGGCGCCTCGCCGAGGAGCCGGGCCAGCGCGCGGAGGTCCATGTAGGCTGCGGTGCCGAGCAGCTCGTCGACCGTGGCGGCGACGGGGACGCGGCGCACCGGCCGCGCGCCCTCGAGCACCTCGACCGTGAGCGAGTCCCCGGGCCGGACGCCGAGCACCTCGGCGAGCGTCGTGGTGAGCAGCAGCCCGTCGGGCGGGAGCGTGACCGGCATGCCGTCGCGGTCGGCCACGCGGCGGAGCGCGGTGCCGGGCTCGAGGCCCATGATCCCGAGGCGGCGGCTGCGCTGCGCGGCGCGCAGCCGGACCGGCACGGCGCGCCACGTCTCGACGCGCGTCACGCCGGGCAGGTGCGCCAGGTCGTGGCGGACCGCGAGCGCGCGCGGCCCGCGGAACGCCACCGTCAGGTCCTGCCGCTGCGTGACGTAGAACTGCAGGTCGGCCATGTAGTTGATGGCGTCGAAGAAGAAGAAGCCGGTGATCAGGATCGAGGTCCCGAGGCCGACGCCGAGCGCGGAGAGGAACGCCCTTGCCGGCCGCCGCACGAGCGAGCGGAGCACCATGCGCGCGTCGGGCGCGAGCCGCGGGAGGAGCCGGTCGATGCGGCCGGCGTGGAAGCGCGCGGGCGCCTCCGGGCGCATGGCCTCGGCCGGCGGCAGCCGCACGGCGCGGCGCACGGCGGCCAGCGCGCCACCGGCCGCGGCCGCCGCGCTCAGCGCCACGGAGCCGAGGACGAGCCCCCAGCTCGCCCGGTAGCGCAGGTCCGGGAAGCGGAAGTACTCGCCGTAGAGCCGCGTGAACCCGCGACCGAGCCAGAGCCCGCCACCGATCCCGAGGAGCGCGCCCAGGAGCACGACGAGCAGCGCGAAGCGCAGGTAGTGGCGGCCGACGTCGACATCCGTGTAGCCGAACGCCTTGAGCACGCCGATCTGGTCGCGCTCGATGCCGACCAGGCGGCTCAGCACCACGTTCAGCAGGAACGCGGCGACGCCGAGGAAGATGAGCGGGACGACGATGCCGGTGATGCGGTTCTGCCGCTCCTCGTCGCGCAGGATCCGGTTGGACGGCTGGTCCTCGCGGCCATAGGCGCCGAACCCGCCCCACGGGCGGAGCACGCCGTCCACCGCGTCGACGACGGCGTCCGTGCTGGCGCCCGGCGCCAGCGAGAGGACGACGTCGTTGAACGCGCCGCGCATGGCGTAGGCGAAGGCCAGCGCGTCGCGGTCCATCCACAGCACGCCGTAGAGGCGGTTGTTCGTGATGAAGAGCCCGGGTTGCGCCTCGAAGACGTACTCCGGCGAGAGCGCGACGCCCACCACGTGCAGCCGCTGCCAGCGGCCGTTGACGACGGCGCCGAGCGAGTCGCCGACGCGGAGCGCGTTCGCCTCCGCGAAGCGCTCGCTCAGCACGGCCTCGCCGGCGCGGCCGGGCTCGGGGAGCCTCCCCGCCCGCAGGTGCAGCAGGTTCAGCCCGCCGGTGCGCCGCGGCACGGAGACGACGTGGCCGGTGGCCGGCTCGCGCAGCCCGGGCACGTCGAGCGTGACGTCGAGCACGACGCGCGTCTCGACGGCCGTGACGCCCGGGAGCCGCGCCAGCCGGTCGGCGACGCCCTCCGGCGCGCGCTTCAGCGAGGCGAAGACGTCGCCGAAGCGGGAAGCGCGGTAGTAGCGCTCGCGGGCGTCGTCGAGCGAGTCGTAGGTGCTGCGCATGCCGACCACGACCATGACGCCGCACGCCACGAGCGAGGCGATGGAGAGGACCTGCCAGCGCAGGCGCCAGAGGTCGCGGGCGAGCTTGCGGTCGAGCGCGCGCACGGCGGCCTCACCACTCGATCTCGTCGAGGGACGCGCGGCGGGCGTTGCGGCGCTCCTCGACGATGCGGCCGCTGCTGAGCCGCACGACCCGGTCGGCCATGGCGGCGATGGCGGCGTTGTGCGTGATGATCGCCGTCGTGGTGCCGAGCTCGCGGTTCACGCGGTCGAGCACGGCGAGGACGATCTTTCCGGTCTCGGCGTCGAGCGCGCCGGTCGGCTCGTCGCAGAGCAGCACGTCCGGGCGCTTGGCCACGGCCCGCGCAATGGCGACGCGCTGCTGCTCGCCGCCCGAGAGCTGCGCCGGGAAATGGTCGAGGCGCTCGCCGAGGCCGACGAGGCGGAGCGCGTCCTCCGGCGCCATCGGATCGTCGGCGATCTCGGTGACGAGCTCGACGTTCTCCCGCGCCGTGAGGCTCGGGATCAGGTTGTAGAACTGGAAGACGAAGCCGACGTGCTCGCGGCGGTAGCGGGTCAGGTCCGCCTGGTCCGCGGCGACGAGGTCGTGGTCCTCGAACCAGACGCTGCCGCTCGTGGGCGTGTCGAGGCCGCCGAGGATGTTCAGCAGCGTGGACTTGCCGCTCCCGGACGCGCCGAGCAGGACGAGCAGCTCGCCCCGGTAGAGGTCCAGGTCCACGGCGCGCAGCGCCGGCACCTCGACGTCCCCCATGTGGTAGACCTTGCCCAGGCCGCGGGCGCGGAACACCGCCTGTGGCGCCGACCCGGCCGGCGGCGGCTCGAGCAAGGTGTCGAGGGCCCTCCGGCCCGCCATCTCTCCCTCCGGCGACGTATCCTCCGGAAGATCGCGGCGTGCGCCGCGCGCCGCCGTCGGGGAAGCCCCGCGTCCGGCGTCGGCACTTCACCGGACAGCGGGGGGATCGCGGGCCGGGGCGCGCGCGGGTTCGCCGAGCGCGCCGCCGGCCGGGCCCGGACACCGGGCTCTCCCGGGGCGCGGGGCGTGCAGTGTGGCGCGGCCGGGGACGACGCCGCCGGGACCGACCGGGGCGACCCCTCTTCGCGTGGGAGGCGCGTATGAGCTCGGCCGATCCGATCCTGCTCGCCGGGAGCGCGCACCCGGCGCTCGCCGCCTCGCTGGCCGCGGAGCTGGGCATCCGCGCCGCCGACCGCGTCGTGCAGCGCTTCCCGGACGGCGAGCTGGGGATCGAGCTCCGCGAGCCGGTCTCGGGACGGACCGTCGTCATCGTGCAGCCCACGGCGCCGCCGGTCGCGGACAACCTGGTCGAGCTGCTCGGGCTGCTCGATGCCGCGCGGCGGGCGGGCGCCCGGCGGACGATCGCCGTGGTGCCGTACTTCGGCTACGCCCGTGGCGACAACCGGCACGGCCGCCGCGAGCCGGTCCTGGCCCGCGTGGCCGCCGACGCGATCCAGGTGGCCGGCGCGCGTCACCTGGTCGCCGTCCACCTGCATTCGCCCGCGGTCGAGGGCTTCTTCGCGATCCCGGCGGACGACGTCGACCCCGTACCGGTCCTCGGCGCGGCGCTTCAGCCCCTGCCGGAGGACGCCGTCGTCGTCTCCCCGGACCTCGGCGGCGCGCGGATGGCCACCCGCGTGGGCGCGGCGCTCGGCCGGCCCGTCGCCGTGCTCATCAAGCGCCGGCTGAGCGGCCAGAACGTCGAGATGCTGCACGTCGCCGGGGAGGTGGCCGGGCGGAGCTGCGTCATCGTGGACGACATGATCTCGACCGGAAAGACGGTCGTGGAGGCGATGCGGGCGCTGGAGGCCGCCGGCGCGCACCCCGCGTTCGTCGTGGCCGCCACGCACGGTGTCTTCTCCGACGGCGCCGGCGCCGCGCTCCGGGATCCGCGCATCCGCGAGATCGTCGTGACCGACACCATCGCTCCGGTGCCGGAGGCGTGGCCGCCGGTCCGCGTCGTGACCATCGTGCCGGCGCTCGCGGCGGCGGTGCGCGCGGCGCTGGGCGCGGCGCTCGGGTAGGCGGGGACGGGAACGGAATCGTTCACCACCGAGCTCGTTCGGGGTTCCGGCGAACCGCCCGTGGATAACTCCGGAGTACCTATAAGGACACAGAGTTCGGGGAGGATCACCAGGCTCCGGAAGCTCACCGGGATGATGCACCATCCCTCGATGTCGAATCCGGCGGATCCGGATTTCCGGCGCCTCGCCGGCGTGCTGCGGCCGCCCCCTTCGCGCCAGTTCCATTACCTCCGCGTCTTCGCGTGACACAGGCGGACGCGGGGGCCGCCGGCGGAGGAGAATCTGCCGGGGCGTTCTGGCGCCCGACGCCTCCGGCTGCGGGACAAAACGTCCGCGCCGCGCGCTCCTCGATCGACTCCTCCCGCGCGAACCCCTCTGGCGGCGCGGCCTCTCCCGGGCCGCCCGGCGCGGTCCCGGCGGTGCGATGGTTCTGCCGCGGGGCGGCGGTCGAGACTCCACGAGGCGAGCCATGACGACGAGACGCGCGAGGACTGGCGGGGGACGCGGCGGGCGCGCGGCCCGGCTCGCGGTCGCGGGCGTCGTCGTGTTGCTGCTGGTCGCGCTGGTCGGCGCACCGCGCGGCCGGCGCTGGGCGGCGGCGGCGCTGATCGGCCCGGACTCCGTGAGCGAGCTGCTGCGCGGGCGGCTGGCCGCGGGCCGCGCGGCCGCCGCCGGCGACCTGCTCGTCTCCCTCGCCGACGTGCGGCGCTTCTACGAGGCCCGCGACTACGCGGCCGCGTGGACGCGCGCCGACGCGCCGCCGCCGGCCGCCGCGGCCCTGATGCGCCGCGTGGCGCGGGCGCCGGCGGACGGCCTGGTCGCGGCGGCGTACCATTCCGCGGCGCTGGAGCGGCTGCTTTCCTCGGTGCCGGTGCGCGCGGGCGCGGCGACGCGCGCCGACCTCGAGCTGCTGCTGACGGACGCGTTCCTGACGTACGGCCACGACCTCCTGGCCGGGCGAGTCGACCCGCGCACGCTCCATCGCGGCTGGACGCTGGCGCCGCGGCGGCGGGACCTCCCCGCCCTGCTGCGCGAGGCGCTGGCCGCGAACGCGGTCGCGCCGGCGCTGGACTCGCTCGCGCCGTCGTCCGCGGAGTACGTGCGGCTGCGGGCCGCGCTGCGCCGCTACCGCGGGATCGCGCTGGCGGGCGGCTGGGCGTCGCTCCCGGCCGGGCGCGCGCTCCGGCTCGGCGACACCGGCGATGTCGTGCGCGCGCTGCGCCGGCGGGTGGACCTCGAGCTCGGCGTGCCCGGCGAGCCGACGGACAGCTTCGACGCTCCGCTGGACGCGGCGGTCCGCTCGTTCCAGCTCGACCACGGCCTCGAGAGCGACGGCGTGGTCGGGGGCGAGACGCGCCGGGCGCTGAACGTTCCGGTCGAGGACCGCGTCGCCCAGCTCGAGCGGTCGATGGAGCGGCTGCGCTGGCTGCCGGAGTCCCTCGGCGCGCGCTACGTCGAGGTCGACATCCCGGCGTTCGAGCTCGCCGTCGTCGAGGGGGACGTGCCGGTGCTCGGCATGCGGGTCGTGGGCGGCCGCGCGGACTGGCCGACGCCGATCTTCAGCGCGCGGATGAATGCCGTCGTGCTCGCCCCGTACTGGAACGTGCCGCCGAGCATCGCCGCGCTCGAGGTGCTGCCGCGGGTGCGTCGCGACCCGGGGTACCTGGCTCGGCATCACATGGTGCGGCTGTCCGGCGGGCGGATCCGGCAGGAGCCGGGGCCGTGGAACGCGCTGGGCGGCGTGAAATTCGTGTTTCCCAACCCCTACGACGTCTACCTCCACGACACGCCCGAGCGGCAGCTCTTCGCCCGGCCGCTCCGGGCGTTCAGCCACGGCTGCATCCGCATCGAGAAGCCGATGGAGCTCGCGCGCTACGTCCTGGGCGCCGACACCGTCTGGACCGCCGAGCGCATCCACGCGGGCATCGACGCCGGCGTCGAGCGCACCGTTGCGCTGGCGGCGGAGATCCCGGTCCACGTCCTGTACCGCACCGCGTGGGTGGACGGCGCCGGCACGGTCCAGTTCCGCGACGACCTCTACGGCCACGACGCCCGCCTCGCCGCGGCGCTGGCGGGGAGGACGCCGCCGGCGCTGCTCGCCGAGGCCGGCGGGTGCGGGCCGGCCACGCCGTAGCCGCGAGCCGGGGCGGCGCCGGGCCGCCGGGCGCTACTGTTGCAGCGCCGCGGACGGGTGGGGTTCGTGCCGGAGCCGCCGGCCGCGGCGGCGGCCCGCGCGTCGCCCTCGTGGCCGGGGGACGCGACGGGGGCCGCGCAGGAGACGTCGCCTTGAGCTCGCTTCCGCTCGCCGAATACGCCCTCCTCTCGGACTGCCATTCCGCCGCGCTCGTCAGCCGCGCGGGGTCGGTGGACTGGCTCTGCCTGCCGCGCTTCGATTCGCCCGCGGTCTTCGGGCGGCTGCTGGACGAGGCGGCCGGGCGCTGGAGCCTCCGGCCCGTGGGCGAGGCCACCGCGGCGCGCGGGTACGCGGACGGCACGCTCGTGCTGGAGACGCGGTGGGCGTGCGGCGGCGGCGAGGCCGTGGTCACGGACGCGCTGGCGATGGCCGTCGGCGATCGCGGCCACGAGCTCGGCTCCGCCTCGCCGCACGCGCTGCTCCGGCACGTCCGCGGCGTGCGCGGCGAGGTCGACCTCGAGCTCGAGTTCGCGCCCCGCCCGGAGTACGGCGTCGTGCTCCCGCTGATCGTCGAGGGCGACGGCGGCGTCGTCGGCCGGGGCGGCGCGGCGCTGGTCCGGCTCTGCTCTCCGGTGCCGCTCGAAGTGGCCGACAGCACGGCGCGGGCGAGGCTCCGGGTGCGGGCGGGCGAGAGCGTGGGGTTCGCGCTCCGCTTCGCGGCCAGCATCGAGCCGGTGCCGGAGCTCTGGACGCCGGAGGACGTCGAGCGGCGGCTGCGGGAGACTGCGGCGGCCTGGCGGAGCTGGTCCCGGATGCACCAGGCGTACCAGGGTCCGTGGAAGGAGCTCGTGCACGGGAGCGGGCGCGTGCTCCAGGCGCTGACGTACGCCACTACCGGCGCGATCGTCGCGGCGCCGACGACGTCGCTTCCGGAGCGGGTCGGCGGCGTGCGCAACTGGGACTACCGCTACTGCTGGGTGCGGGACGCGAGCCTGACGCTGCGCGCGCTCTGGGTGGCCGCCTGCCCCGACGAGGCGACGCGCTTCTTCGATTTCCTGGCACGCGCCGCGCTCCCGCAGGTGCGCAGCGGCACGGACCTCCAGGTGGTGTTCGGCATCGGCGGCGAGCACGACCTCACCGAGCGCGAGCTGCCGCACCTGTCGGGGTGGCGCCGAAGCCGGCCGGTGCGCATCGGGAACGGCGCATGGGTGCAGCGGCAGCTCGACGTCTACGGCGAGCTGCTCGACGCGGCCTGGATGCTGCGCGACCAGATCTCGGCGCTCGGCGACGTCGCCCGCGAGCTCCTCGCGGCCGCCGCGGACGGCGCGGCCGCGCGTTGGCCCGAGCCGGACCACGGCATCTGGGAGATCCGCGGCGAGCCCCAGCACTTCGTCCACTCGAAGCTGATGTGCTGGGTCGCGCTCGACCGCGCGATCCGGATGGCGGACTTCCTCCGCGCCGACGCGGCGCGCGTCGAGCGCTGGCGCGCCGAGGCCGGCGCGGTGCGCCGGGCGATCCTCGAGCGGGGCTGGAGCGACGCCGCCGGCGCGTTCGTGCAGTCGTTCGGCGGGGACATCCTGGACGCCTCGGCGCTCGTCCCGGCGCTCGTCGGCTTCCTCCCGGCCGGCGATCCGCGGATGCGCTCGACGATCGAGGCCGTGGCCGCGCGCCTGACAGACGACCGCGGGCTGGTCTACCGCTACCGTGCGCCGGACGGACTCGCCGGCGGCGAGGGCGCGTTCCTGCTGTGCACGTTCTGGCTCGCCGAGGCGTGGGCGCTCGCCGGCGAGACGGCCCGGGCGCGCGCGACGTTCGAGGCCGCCGCGGCGCACGCGAACGATCTCGGGCTACTCGCCGAGGAGGTCGACAGCGCGAGCGGCGAGCTGCTCGGCAACTTCCCGCAGGCGTTCAGCCACATCGGCCTCGTGAACGCGGCGTGGGCGATCTCACAGGCGGAGACGGCGCGGTGACGCCCGGCGCCCCCCGTCACGCCGAGCGCCCCCGCCGTCGCGGTCAGACCGGCGCCGGGATCGAGGGATCCACGGTGAGGTCGTTCTCGACCTCGGTCACGCCGGGCGCGTTGCGGGCCGCGCGCTCCGCGTCGCGCTTCTCGGCGTAGGAGCGCACCGTCCCGCGCAGCACGACCCGGTTCCCCTCCACCTCCACCGTGATCCGGCTGGCGTCGAACTGCGCGCCCCGCTCCAGCGCCTCACGGATCTTGCGCTTGATGTCCGTCGGCGTGGCGCGCGCGTGCACCGTGATCAGGTTCGTGACCCCGCGCACGCCGACCAGCCGCCGTACCGTGCGCTCCGCCTCCTCCTTCTGGTAGTACCAGTCCACGTCCCCCTCGAGCGTCACCCACCCGTTCTCGACCTTCAACTTGATCCGGTCGACGGGCACGAGCACGTTCCAGCGGAGCGCGTCCACGGCGGCGCGGGCCAGCTCCGGGTCCGGGCGCTCGGACGCCGTCGGCAGCCGCACCTCGATGTCGTTCGCGATCGCCTTGACGCCCTTGATCCGCGAGACCACGCGCTCGGCCTTCCACTTGTCGTAGTAGCTGTCCACGAAGCCGGCGAGCGTGACCACGCCGTCCTTCACCGATACCGCGATGTCGTCGTCCCGCAGGCTGGGCTCCCACTTCAACTCGTTGATGATGTCCTTCTCGATGTCGCTGTCGGTGCGCAACATGTTCACTCTCCCTCCTTGCGACGAGCGCCCTCGAGGCCCGGCTCGACCTCCGGCGGCGGCCGACGGGCCGCCACGACTCGACATTCGGCCGCGATGGCCGCACCGGCTATCGGACAACCCGGTAGCACGCCTTCCCGGAACGTCCCACGCCGTGCCGGGCAATCCGGAAGTGGCGCGTCGCGTTTCCCCGGCGGCGCGCGCGGTCGTGCCGCGCCGCGGCGGCCCTCACGCGGCGCCCAGCGGCAGCCAGAGCGTGAACGTCGAGCCGGCGCCCTCCTGGCTCTGGAGCGTGATGCGCCCACCCAGGGCGCCGGCCACACGCTGGCTGATGGCGAGTCCGATGCCCGCGCCCGGCACGCCGGCGAGCGGGCCGACCCGGGCGAACTCCTCGAACACCAGCCCCTGCTCCTCGGACCGGATGCCGAGCCCGCTGTCCGCCACGTCCACGGCGAGCCACACGCCCGCGCCGCCGTCGGACGGCGGCCGCAGCCCCGCTCGCACCGTGACGACGCCGCCCGGCGGCGTGTACTTGATGGCGTTCGAGAGCAGGTTGTCCATGATCTGGCGGACGCGCGCCGAGTCCGTGGGCACGATGGGGAGCTCCCCCGGGATGTCGACGTGGACCCGGATCTCGCGCGTCTCCGCCCCCGCGCGGTGGTCGGCGACGACGTCGCGCAGGCACCCCGCGAGATCGGTCGGCGTCGCCTCGACCTCGATGCGGCCGGTCCCCGCGCGCCCGAGCTCGATCAGGTCCTGCACGAGCTTGAGCGCCGCGCCGAGCGAGCGCCGCGCGCAGACCACGCATTCCTGCTGCGCCGCGCTGATCGGGCCGCGCACGCCGAGCTCGAGGAGCTGGAGGAAGCCGTCCGCCGCCCAGAGCGGGTTCTTCAGGTCGTGGGAGAAGCCGCGCAGCAGGAGCGCCCGGTTCTCCGCCATGCGCTCCAGCTCGCGGCCGCGCCGCTCCGCCTCCTCGAGCAGGCGGCCCTTCCGCAGCGCGAGCGCGGCCAGCTCGCCGAACGTGGCGGCGCGGGCGCGCGCTTCCCGCCCGGGCGCCGACCGCGGGCCCGCGTAGCGGAGCACGAGCACGCCGAGCGCGCCCAGCGCATCGGCGAGCGGCACGATCAGCTCGGTGCCCTCCGCGTCCGCGGCGGCCGCGCGCTCCGGCGCGGCCGGCCGGTGCGTCACCACGATGGCCCTCCCCCTCCCCTCGAGCGCCCGCTCCGCCGGCGAGCCGGCGTAGCGGAAGCGGTGCTCCACGGCGGGCACCGCCTCCCCCGCCACGGCGATGACGCGTACCTCCGCGGCGTCCGGCTCGAGCGAGCCGATGTAGGCGCCGCCCGCGCTCGTCGCCTCCAGCGTGCGCTGCGCGATCCGCTGTGCGACGTCCGCGGTGCCGAGCGCGCCCGCCGTCGCCGCCGCGGCGTCGCGCAGCGCCTCCTCGTCCGACGCCCGCCGCTCCGCCTCGGCGCGGGCCGAGCCGGCCTCGACGACGAGCGTCCGCTGGCGCCAGAAGATCCAGCCGACCGTCAGCGCGGCCAGGAGCGCGAGCCACGCGAGCGCGGCGGCGATCGCGACGTCGCGCCCCTCCGACGCCCGGATCTCGCGCTGAACCTCCCGGCCCGCGAACGCGATCTCCCGCTCCAGCGCCGCCGTCGCGCGCAGCAGCTCCTCGGACCGGCGCTGCTGCTCCGGGATGCGCCGCAGGTACGCGGCGGGGGCCACGGCGCCCGGCAGCAGCCCCTCGTTCGCCGCGTACCAGCGCCGCCCGAGGCGCTCCACGACCTCCAGCCGGGCGACGACGTCGGGCCCGAGCTGCCGCGCCAGCGGATCGAGGCTCGCGATCGCCTGCCGTCCCATGTCGAGCGCGTCGCGCGCGCCGACCAGGAACGCCGGGTCGCGGGTCAGGAGGAAGGCGCGCCCGCCGGCCATCTGCAGCGCGATCCCGAGCTCCAGGCGCGTGGTGAGCCGGCGCGCCGGCTCGACGACCGAGTCCACGCGCCGCCGGCGAGGCTCCAGCCGCCGGGCGCTCCAGTACGGCGCGATGCTCAGCACCGTCATGGCCAGGATGACGAAGGCGAACGCGCCGAACATCCGCCACGGGATGGTGGGATGCCGCGCGGCGTGGAGCGCGGCGGCGCCGAGCCGGCCGAACTTCGCGGCGCCCGCCGCGGCTGTCCGACCCAACCGTCCCATCGACATCGGCGACCTTCCGAGTTGGGTGAGCCCCGCAGCCGGGTTGCGTCCCGCCCGCCGGCTGCCGTGCGCCCCCGATCTAGCCGCCGGGGCGGCGGCCGTCGATCGGACCTAGGTCCCACGGCGCGCGGGCGTTCCGGGGCCGTGGGGGGCGTGAGGGTTGCGAGGGCGGTCCGTCGGGAGCCCTGCCCGGATCCGGCGTGCGGCGCACGCCGAAATCGGGAGGTGCGCATGACCCCGACGACCAAGGAGCCCCGTATCACGGCGGCTCCGTGCACGTTGCTGATCTCGAGCCGACCGGTCCGCGACCGGCGGGCCGTCGCCTGGACGACCGCCGCGGCGGCGGCCGCTCACGCGGTGGCGCTCGCCGTCCTGATCTGGGCCACGGCCCGCTCCGTGCCGATCACGCCCGTCGACGGCGTCGACATGATCGTGCTGGAGCTGCCGGAGCCCGGCCTCTCCATGCCGCGGGCGCTCTTCCCGGCCGCGCCGGGCCCCCGGCGCGCGGACCCGCCCCGCCGGGTGGCGCCCGCGGCTCGCCCCGCCTCCCCCGCCGCGCACCGCGCGCTCCCGCCGCCACCGCGCGTGCTCGGCTCGATCCCCACTCCCGCCCCCGCCGCGCCCGCGCTCGCCGAGCCGAAGTTCGCGTTCGAGCCGGCGCGAGTGCCGGCGCCCGCGCCAGCGCCCGCACCGGCGGCCGCACCGGCGGCCGCACCGGCGGCCGCGGCGAGGGACGACACGCCCGGCCCGGTCACCGACGCGGTGAAGGACGACGCGCCCCGCGCGGCGACCGACGACGCCCCCGCGGCCGCGGGCGACGGCGCCGGCGGCGCGGGCGCGCTCGGCGCCG
Source organism: Longimicrobiales bacterium (assembly GCA_035715725.1). GTDB lineage: Bacteria > Gemmatimonadota > Gemmatimonadetes > Longimicrobiales > RSA9 > JADGGV01. The sequence goes on from DASTKT010000086.1 coordinate 32,535, forward strand.
CGGGCGCGGAGCGCCCCGCCACCGTCGAGGAGCTGGCGCTGGGCCCGCCGACGTTCACCCCGTTCACGAGGGCGCCCGAGCTGGTGAATCGTGCCGAGATCACGGAGTACCTCCGGCGGCGGTACCCGCCGGGGCTGCAGCAGATGGGGATCGGCGGCCAGTGCGTCCTGTGGATCCTGCTGGACGAGCGCGGCCACATCCGGAAGTCCTTGCTGCTACGGTCGAGCGGGCGGGAATCGTTGGACGACGCCGCCCTCGAGGCCACCGACCACATGCGGTTCTCGCCCGCGGTGAACCTGGGGAAGAAGGTGCCCGTGTGGATCCAGCTGCCGGTCGTGTTCCGCGTGGAGAATTGATCCGCCGGGCACCGACCCGGAGTGGGGCGCTCTCGGCTCGCTCGGGCGCCACGTCGGTGGCGCGTCGAGGGCGGCAGCTCGGGGGGAGCCCTGGCCCGATGGAACGGGGTGCTGCCGCGCTGTGGCCGTCGGGGGCCGTCGCCCGCACGTCGCCGCCCGCCCCTGTACCGCGGCGGACCGGTGGCGCCGCCCCACCTCCGTGGTCGGCAACTCGGCCGGCCGCCACCGGTCCTCGCAGGGGCCCGGAACGGTCGGCTCCCCGCGATCTTAGTCGGGCCCGCCTCACGGCGGGATCGGACCAACGGCCTAGGGGGACGCCAGCGTCGCCTGCGTGATCGCCGCGCGGAGCGCCGCGACGTCGATCGGCTTCCGGAGAACCGCGGATGCGTGGCCGGCGGCTATCGCGGCCGTCGCCAGCTCGTCGTCACTGCCGGTGAGAAAGATGATCGGGACCGCGCCGCCGCGCGCCGCGAGCCCGGCCGCGAGCTGCAGTCCGCTGATGCCGTCCAGGTGGATGTCGAGGAGAAGGCAGCGGAAGTCGATCCCGGCCCCCGCGGCCAGGTACTCCTCCGCCGAGGCGAACGTGACCGTCGGGATCCCGCCGGCCGCGAGCAGTCGCTCGAGCGACCGGCGCACGGAGTCGTCGTCGTCCACCACCGCCACCGGCTGCCCCCCCGCGCCGGCCGACTCCGCCACGACGGGCGCCCGCGCGCTCTCCCTCCCCGGAAGGGGAACCGTCCCGGTGCGCGGCCCGGTGGTACCTGCGGCGTCCATGCTCGTCACCCGTTTCGCCCGTTGGAGAGCCACGCGACCGGCCCGGTCGAGTGTGAACCGCACGGGCGCGTCGCGTTATTGGACCAAGGTCCAATGCGCGGGCCGCGCACGGCACCCCGGCCCGCTCCGCCGGGCGGTGCCGGCGCGCTACGGCGTCAGCGGCGTCTCGACGGCCTGCGGGCCGCCGAGGCGCGGCGGCCCGGCGCTCGGCAGCCGGACGCGAACCTCCAGCCCGCGATCGGGCTCGCTCGCCGCCGTGATGCTCCCGCCATGCGCGTCCACGATGGCGCGCGTGACGTACAGGCCCATCCCCATCCCGCTCCCCTTGGTGGTGTAGAACGGGTCGAAGATCCGCGGCAGCCGGTGCGGCTCGACGCCCGGCCCGCGGTCCCGCACGGCGATCTCCACGCCGCCCTCGGCGGACCGCGAGACCCGGACCGACAGGCTCCGCTCCTCCGGCGGAACCTCCTCCATCGCGTCGAAGCCGTTGAGCACGAGGTTCAGCACCACCTGCTGGAGCTGGACCGGGTCGGCCTCCACCGGCGGCACGTTCGGCCCGGCCTCCACGGTCACCCGCACCTTCCGCAGCAGCGCCTCGTCGCTCACCGTCCGGATCGTCTCGCTCACCACGTCCGTCACGTCGAGCAGCACGCGCTCCGGCTCGCCCTGCTTCAGCAGGTGCCGCGTGCGCCGGATGATCTCGCCGGCGCGGTAGGCGTCCGTCGCGACGTCGGAGAGGATGTCGCGCACCATGTCGATCTGCGGCTGCTCGCCGCCCAGGAGGCGCAGCCCGGCCTGCGCGTTGCTCAGCATGGCCGTGAGCGGCTGGTTCAGCTCGTGCGCCAGCGAGCCCGCCAGCGCGCCGATGGTCGCCGCCCGGTTCGCGTGCGCCAGCGCCTGGAGCCGGTTGATGGCCTCCATCTCGGCCCGCTTGCGGCTCGTGATGTCGAGATGCGAGACGACCGCCCCGCGCCGCGGCCGGCTGAGCGGGTGCACCCGCAGCGCGAACCAGTGCGGCTCCGGCGCGCCGCCGCGGACGTATTCCGCCGTGAACACCGGCGCCGAGCCCTCGAGAACCGCGCGGAGCCCGGCGAGCACAGTCACCCCCTCCTCGTCGCCCGCCGCCGCCGCGAGCCGGCACGCCTCGAGGTAGGCCACGCCGACCGGGTCGCGTGTCTCGCCCGCCTCCCACGGCGGCCCGCCCCGCCGCCACGCCTCGTTGACCCGGACGATGACCCCCTGCTCGTCCAGCACCGCGACCTCGCTCGGCAGCGCGTCGAGCACCGCCGAGCTCAAGGCCTCCCCCTCCGCCAGCTCCCGCGTCGCCCGCTGGCGCGCCAGCGCCGAGGCGATCAGATCGAGCACCAACCGGAGCCGGCGCGTCCGCTCGGCCGTCCATGGCGGGCGGCCCGACCGCCGCATCAGCGAGAGCGAGCCGATCACCTCGCCTCGCAGCTCCACCGGGAGATGGAGCGAGAATACCGCCCGGGCCGCACCGCCGGCCGGCGCCCAGCCCGCCGTACCGGCCTGCCCCGCCGCGGCGCCGGCCGCCAGCAGCGCCCGCACCTCCTCGGGCGTCACCGCGGCGCCCGGACGGACCCACGTCCGCGCCTCGGCCGCGTCCGAGCGGCCGAGCAGCGACTCCTCGAGCGCCACGGCGTCGACGTCGA
>DASTKT010000087.1:0-15670 GCA_035715725.1 Longimicrobiales bacterium
GCGAGCTTCCGCCGCCCGGCAACCCTCCGCGCCCTCCGTGCCTCCGTGTGACACATTTCCGTTCCCGACCCCGACCACGAGCCGGTCGAACGCCGCTCCTGGCTCCCCGTGAGACGCCTGGATGTGACGACGCCCGCGAACGCGGCCTCGCCCGCGGCGACACCGGGACCGCGTCGCGCCCTACTTCCCCCACACCGCCAGCAGCGCCGCCAGCGCGAACAGCCCGGCCCACAGCGCGAGCGGGCCGCCCTGGATGAGCGCGATGACGCCGCCGACGATGCAGGCGGCGGCGAGGATGCTGCCGCGCACGCCCTCGAGCGGGTTGCGGGGCGGACGGCGGGAGAGGAGGTCCTCGAGGCGGTGCACGCCGGCGGCGGTGAGCTGCGGCAGGCGCACGGCGACGTCGATCAGCTCGGGCGCGCCGCGCAGCAGCTCGCGGAACAGGAGCTGGGGGTTGAAGTGGTGCTGGAACACGCGGCTGACGTGGCGGCGCGAGACGGCGGCCACGTCGAGCTTCGGGTCGAACATGCGGCCGACGCCCTCGAACGTGACCAGCGCCTTGACCATGAGCGTCATCTCGACCGGGAAGAAGACGGCGAAGCGGCCGCCGAGCCCGACGGACTCTAGGATGAGCTGCGCGATGCTGAACTCGCCGCGCGCGGCGTGGACGACGAAGCGGCGCGACAGGTCGACGACGGCGCGGCGGAAGCCCTGCGGGTCGCCGCCGGGACCGACGGTGGCCATGTCGGTGAGGAACTTGGCGGCGCCGTCGACGTCGCCGGTGACGAGGGCGTGGTAGTAGTAGAGCATGCGGCGGCGCGTGGTGTCCTCGAAGCGGCCGACCATGCCGAGGTCGATGAAGCCGATGCGGACCGGCTCTCCGGGGAGCACGAGCAGGTTGCCGGCGTGCAGGTCGGCGTGGAAGAAGCCGTCCTGGTAGAGCATCTGGATGATGGAGCCGGCGCCGAGGTCGATCAGCCGCTCGCGCGCTTCGGCGCTCAGGCTCGCCGTCTCGGCGGAGCCCGGCCTGAAGCCGTCCAGGAACTCGAGCGTGAGCACGTCGGGCGAGCTGAGGTCGCGGAACACGCGGGGGAAGACGACGTCGGGCGAGCCGCGGAAGTTGGCCGCGAACATCTCGGCGTTGTCCGCCTCGTAGGTGAAATCGACCTCGCGCGAGGTGTAGGCGGCGAACTCGTCGATGATGCGGCGCGGCTGGTAGCGCGGCAACAGGCGCTGGAGCACGCCGCCCAGGATCCGCAGCAGGCGCAGGTCCGCCTCGATGGCGTGGCGGATGCCGGGCTTCATGACTTTCAGGACGACGTCGTCGCCCTCGAGCGTGAGCGCCCGGTGCGCCTGCGCGATGGAGGCGGAGCCGATCGGCTCCTCGTCCACGCTCACGAACATCTCGTCGAGCCGGCGGCCGAGCCCGGCCTCGATGACCGTGCGCAGCTCCGGGAACGGGATCGGCGGCAGCCGGTCGAACAGGTTCTGCAGCTCGTGGCAGACGGGCGCGGGGAGCAGGTCCTCGCGGATCGCCATGATCTGGCCGAGCTTGACGTAGGTCGGGCCGAGCAGCTCGAGGCGCCGCCGGAGCTGGCGCGGGAACGGCAGATCGCGCAGGCGGCGGTCGAGGAGCGGGCGCACGAGCGCCGCGGCCAGCCGCACGCCCGGGGAGTGCAGCCGCCGCCGGCGTGCCGGCGGCAGCGCCCGCACATAGGCGACGAGCCCGCCCGCGGCCAGCCCGATCAGGTGCCGGTGCACGACGAGGAAGCGGCGCAGCAGGCCGCGGTACGTCGCCAGCGGGCCGGTGAAGGACGGGCCGGCCGGGAGGCGCGGCGGCTCGGCCGGCGCGAGCGGGAGCACGATCGGCTCGGCGTCGGCCGGGTGCGCGGCGCCGCGTCGCCGCCGCGGGCCGGGGAGCCGCTGCGCGCTCATGGCGCCGCGCTCGCCGGGAGGCGGGCGGGCGCGGTCACCGACAGGGGCGCGACCGCGGGTCCGGTCGCCGCGGCGAGATCGAGCGCCGGCGCGCCCTCCCGCTGTCCGGCCGCCCCGGCGAGGTCGGGCGCCGGCGCGCCTTCCCGCTGTCCGGCCGCCCCGGCGAGGTCGGGCGCCGGCGCGCCTTCGACCCGCGGCGCCACCGGCACGCCGACCCGTTCCAGCAGATCGCGGAGCGCGCGGCCGAACGCCTCGACGATGATGTCGGGGTCCGGCACGATGCCGGCGTCGGAAGCGACGCCGAGCTGCACCTGCCCGTCGTAGCTGAGCACGCTGATCCCGAGCGCGAGCCGCGCGGACTGCGGCACCCAGGCTATGAGGCCGGTCATGCGCACGCCGCAGAAGCGGATCGGCCCGCGCGGCCCGGGCACGTTCGTGAGCACGAGCGACGCGCTGCGGCCGAAGAAGCCCACCGCCCACTCGAGCATCCGCTTGGCCGTGCGCCCGAACACCGCGAGCAGCCCGTAGACCACCATCGCCTCGGGCGAGCGCTTGATGCGGTCCATGGCCGCCTTCACGGCGCGCAGCCGCTCGATGGCGTCGCGCGTCCCGACCGGCAGCGGCAGGAAGACCATGCCGAAGCGGTTGCCGAGCGTCTCCGTGTCGTCGTCGCGGCGCAGGTTCACGGGGACGACGGCGTGGAGCGTGAGTCCGGCGGCCGGCGCGCCGTGGCGCTCCAGGTACGCGCCGAGCGCGCCCGCGACGGCCGAGACGAGCACGTCGTTGATCGTGCCGCCGATCCGGTGCGCCGCGTCCTTGATCGACTGCAGCGGGAACGGCTCGGACCAGGCGGCGCGCTTGCGCGGGCAGAGCCGGCCGGAGAGGAGCGTGCGCGGGTCGCGCCGCATCCCGAGGAGGTGCGCGAGCGAGGCGGCCGCCGCCACGCCGCCGCGCGCGCCGGAGGGCGGTCCCGGCCGCCGCGTCGCCGCGCCCGGCCCGGCGGCCGGCGCCGGCTCGGCCGGTCCGGCCGAGGGCGCCGACGTCGCCTGCGGCGTCCCCGGCTCCCGCGGCATGCCGGCGTCGCCCTCCGGGTCGCCGAGCGTGAGGAGCACGCGGATCAGCGCGACGCCGTCGGCGATGCAGTGGTGGAAGCGCGCGATGACGGCGGCGCCCTCGGCGTAGTTCTCGACGAGCCTGAACTCCCAGAGCGGCCGGGCGTAGTCGAGCCGCCGGCTCATGACCTCGCTCACGTGCTCCTGGAGCGCCTGCCGGTCGGCCGGCGGCGGGAGCCGGTCGCGCAGCACGTGCTCGTCGAGCGAGAAGTCCTCCGCCGCGACCCAGCGCGGCGGCCCGGGATGCGCCGGCATGGCGACGCGCTGGCGGAAGCGCTCGTGGCGCAGCAGCCGCGTGGCCAGCAGCTCGCGCAGGCCCTCGTACGGGATGCGCCCGGCGAACGTGAGCACGGCCGTGATGGTCATCTGGTTCGTGGGCTCTTCCATGAACCACCACGCCGCATCGGCGGCCGAGAGCGAGCCGCCGTTCGGCCGCCCGGCGCGGGCGCCCGGCTCGACGGGGTGCACGTTCGCCATGTCAGCCTCCTTCTCCCCGCTTGCGCTTGCGCGCCCGCTCCCGCGCCCGATCCGTTCCGCTCCGCGCCGCCCCGCCGAGGAAGGGCCGCAAGCGGGAGCGGGCGCGCAAGCGCAAGCGGGTATTCCCGCTCAGCGGTGCCGCCCGTAGCGCTCGTGGCTGGACACCCACTCCGACGCCGAGATCGCCGCCGCCAGCGAGACCTCGCCCGCCAGCACCACGCCCGCCACGATCTCCGCGAGCTTGCGCACGCCGCCGCGGCCGAAGCACCCGAGCAGCTCGAGGCACTCGCGCTGCGTGGCGAGCCCGGTCCCGCCGCCGTGCGTGGCCACGATCAGCGACGGCAGCGTGATGGACAGGTACAGGTCCGCGTCCGGCGTCAGCTCGGCGAAGACGATGCCGGCGCACGATTCCGCCACGTTCGCCACGTCCTGCCCGCAGGCGATGAACATCGCCGTGATGGCGTTCGCGGCGTGCAGGCCGTTGTTGTTGGCGCCGGCCATGAACGCGCCCACGTTGGCGACGGCGTAGTGGTGCGCCAGCGCCTCCGGCTCCACGCGCAGCCGCTGCGTCAGCACCGTGCGCTTGATGACGGCCTCGGCGGTGACGCGCTTGCCGCGCGACTTCAACGTGTTGATGTGGGACGCCTTCTTGTCGGTCGCGAAGTTCGACTCCAAATAGAAGCGCTCGACGCCGGCGTAGTTGTCGAGGATCCAGCCGCAGCCGGCGAGCGTGGCGCGGGTGACCATGTTCTGGCCGGCCGCGTCGCCCGTCGTGAAGTTGAAGCGCAGATAGACGAACTTGCTGGCCAGGAACGTGTCGATGTAGTCGAGGCGCGCCACGCGGGAGGTGGACTCGGCGGCGGCGCGGATCTCGGCCGTGTGCTCCGCCACCCAGGCGGCGAAGTCCCGCCCCTTGCGCGCGTCCGCGAAGACGAAGACCGGCGCCCGCTGCATGTTGTCCCCGACCACGGTGCAGCGCACGCCGCCGCACGCGTTCAGCACCTGCATCCCGCGGTTGTAGGAGGCGACGAGGGTGCCCTCCGACGTCGCCAGCGGGATCAGGAACTCGCCCTGCGCGTGCTCGCCGTCGACCTTCAGCGGGCCGGCCAGGCCGAGCGGGACCTGCGCGACGCCGGCGAAGTGCTCGCAGTTGCCGATGACGACGTGCGGGTCGAACGAGTAGCGCTTCACGTGGTTCAGCACGGTCCCCGTGAAGCTCTCGGCGAACGCGTGGCGCCGGGCGATCGCCTCGGGCGCGTAGTCGTCGCGGCGGTCGCGCGGGATGCGCACCCGGTCCGGCGCGATCTCCGCGATCGCGTCGTTGACGTGCAGCCGGAGCGTGCCGAACGGCGTGCAGTCGAACGCGAGCTCGATCTCGTGCTTCCCCGGGCCCAGGGCCTGGTGGTCCGCCTCCAGCGTCAGCGCGCGCCGCAGCGGGAAGGGGAGCGGCTTCGCGTGCGAGATCTCGGTGGGCGCGTACGCCTCGCCGTCCGTGACCAGCACGCGGACCTGCTCCAGCGGCACGTTCTCCTCGTCGATCCGGACGGTCCGCAGTCCGGTGATCTCCGCGTCGCTCAGCCGGTTCTTCACCGAGAAGCGCACGCCGGCCGGAGAATTCGCCAGGCTGCCGAACGTGTAGATCTGGCGCAGCAGCATCGTCGGGATGTGCATGGCGGCTCTCTCCCTACCCTACGTTTCCCCGGCCCGGGGACGCGGCCGGCTAGTCTGTCGTCTCCCCCTCCGTGAACGCGAGCTTCAGCCAGCCGTCGTCGACCCGCGCGTCCACCAGCGTGTAGTGGGCGAGGAAGCGGGGGAGCGCGTAGTGACGCCGCTGGTTCGCGAGTTGGATCACGACCTGGTCGCCGAACTGGCGCGCGGACACCTCCCCCTCCGCCACGCCGGGGAGGCGCAGCTCCACGCGGTAGCCGCCGTCCGTGGCCTCGACGCGGTACGCCTGCCCGCGGAAGAACACGAACGTCGGGTCCCGCTCGCCGTAGATGCGCTCGCCGATCTCGCGCAGCAGCGGCAGGCCGAAGACCTCCTGCCCCTCGTGCGGCACGCGCAGGATCGGCAGCGGCGCGAAGCTCGCCTCGATCTCCTCGAGGTGCCGCGCCTGTGCCTCCACGTACAGCCGCAGCGCCTCGCCCACGCCGGCCTCCGGCAGGATCCGGTTCACGATCACGGCGTCCACGCCGTAGCCGTACAGCTCCAGGTACGCGTACGCCCGCCGCGCCTCCTCGATCACCATCTTCTCCGGGTTCATCACCAGCCGGACCGAGCTCGTGTCCGCGTCGGCGAGAACCGCGTGGATCGCCTTCAGCTTCGCGAACAGCGCGTTCAGCTCCTCGTAGCCCTTGTCGAGCGGGATCCCCGTCGTCTTGCGGACGGCGTAGCCCGCCGTCTTGATCGCCGCCTTCTGGAACGGGAACGCCCGCGTCACCCACCACTCCGTCGCCTGCGGCAGCGTCAGCAGCGTCAGCGTCTCCCCCGTCGGCGCGCTGTCCACGACGATCAGGTCGTAGCCGCCCTCCCGGTAGAAGTGCTCGAGCCAGAGGAGCACGATCCCCTCGTTCATCCCCGGGAGCGCCGCCATCTCCTCCGCCGCCAGCCGGCCCACGCCCTGCCAGCGCAGCACCATCAGCATCAGCTCGCGGACGTTGCCCCAGTACTTCTTCGTCGAGTAGTAGAGGTCGATCTCCTGCGCCTCCAGGTTGGGCAGCACCTGCACCGGCTCCGGCCCGAGCGGCAGGTCCAGCGCGTCCGCCAGCGAGTGGGCGGGATCGGCCGAGAGCACGAGCGTGCGATAGCCGCGCTCGGCGGCGCGCACCGCCGTCGCCGCCGCGCACGTCGTCTTGCCGACCCCGCCCTTTCCCGTGAACAGCAGAACCCGCGTCTTCTTCGCCATCTCGATCCTTCCGCCCACCGCGCCCGGCGCCGTCCCCGCCACGAACGCAGCCAGCGGCCGACCCGGACGCCTTCACGCCTCCCGGGCCGCGCCGCGCGCGGGAATGTCCGTCCCATCGCACCAAGATGCGCCGGCGCCCCGGACCCCGCGTCGGGAGGCGGCGGATGGAGTGTCGGGGAGAGCCTGATCCTGGGATGGCGGCGGGTGGCCGCGGCCGGGAACGGAATCGTTTCACACGGAGCCCACGGGGGACACGGAGAGTGGCCGGGCGGCTTCGGGGAGCTGGGGTGACGCACCCGTTTGATGTCATCTCCGGCGTACGCCGGCGGCTGGCGTGCGGCCGGCGGGCCGTTGCCGTCCCTCCGTGTGCCCCGTGTCTCCGTGTGACACCTGATGGAGCCGGCGGTCGCCCGCGGACGAGAGGCCGGGCTCGGGCTCGGGCTCCGCGCCCGACGGGCGCTTGGCTCGGGCTCGAACACCGAAAACACGAGATCGCGCTCGAGATCGAGATCGAGATCGGAACGCATGGCGCGCTGGCTCGGCCTTGCCCGACTCCGGGGGGCGGCCGACAATAACGGCATGGATCTCATGCTGCGGGACAAGGTGGCCCTGGTGGCCGGGGCGAGCCGGGGGATCGGGCGCGCGATCGCCGGGGCGCTGGCGGCGGAGGGGTGTCGCCTGGCGCTGTGCGCGCGGGGCCGGGAGGAGCTGGAGCGCGCGGCCGCGGAGCTCGGCGGTCCCGACCGGGTTCGCGCCGTCGCGCTCGATCTGACGGAGCCGGACTCCGGCCGGCGCTTCGTGGAGGCGGCGGTGGACGCGTTCGGCGGCGTGGACGTCGTCGTCTGCAACGCGGGCGGGAACCGGCGCAAGCCGTTCGAGGAGGCGACGGACGAGGATTGGCGGGACCTCTTCGAGCTGAACGTCATGACCGGCGTGCGGGTGGCGCGGGCGGCGATCCCGCGGCTGCGGGAGCGGGGCGGCGGTTCGATCGTCTTCATCGCCTCGCTGTACGGCCGGGAGATCGGCGGGCCGGGGCTCTCGCTCTACAACGCCACGAAGTCGGCCGTCATCAGCCTGGCCGGCGTGATGGCGCGGGAGCTGGCGCACGACGGGATCCGGGTGAACAGCGTGGCGCCGGGGTCGATCCTGTTCCCGGGCGGGAGCTGGGACCGGCGGGTGCGCGAGGATCCGGAGGCGATGGCGGACTTCGTCCGGCGGACGCTGCCGCTGGAGCGCTTCGGTACGCCGGAGGAGGTGGCGGCCGTGGTGGCGTGGCTGGCGTCGCCGCGGGCGAGCCTGGTGACGGGGGCGTGCGTGGCGGTGGACGGGGGGCAGGGGCGGAGTTTGATCTGAGCGGCCTGGCGGCCGCTGCGAGAGGTCGGGCTGCGCCCTCCCGCAAGAGGTCGGGCTTCGCCCTCCCGCAAGAGGTCGGGCTGCGCCCTCCCGCGCGAGGCGCGGCCTGACGGCGGCGGCCGCGGGAGGGCGCGCTGCACGCTCGCGCGGGAGGCGGGCTTCGGGCAGCCGGCCGAGGCGTGGCGGCCGGTCCGAGCCGGCGCTGCGCGGCCGGCTTCCGGACCGGGCAACGGCGGGGGCGGTGGCGCGTGTCTCACGTCCGGTGGGGCGGGTGGGGTCCGGGTGAGATTCGCGGGGGAGTCGAGATGCGCGACGGGAGAAGCTGGCTGCGGGCGGTCGGTTGCGGTGTGGCGCTGGCGTGGGTGGGCGCGACGGGCGGGGCGGGGCAGGGGGTGGACACGGCGCGGCTCCGCGTCCGGCTCGCGACCGACGAGGCGGATGCGGTGATGGCGGTGCTGGAGAAGCGGGCCGCCGGGCGGACGGTCGAGGACGCGGACTGGGCGCGGCTGTTCGGGTCGGAGGGGTACCGTCGCCTGAAGGAGCGGGAGCGCTCGATGGGGCGGCCGCTCGAGGACTCGACGTTCCGCGCGTTCGTCCTCTCCGACTCGCTGCTGGCGCGGGCGCCGGAACTTCGGCGGGCGCTGGAGGCGCGGCGGCGCGCGGACCCGGCGGCGGCGGCGCGGCGGGCGTTCGTCTACCTGCCGGCGGGCGCACGCATCCGGGCGACCGTCTACCCCGTCATCAAGCCCAGCGGCAACAGCTTCGTCTTCGACGTGAAGCGCGACCCGGCGATCTTCCTGTACCTCGACCCGGCCGTCGACCGCGCGCGCTTCGAGAACACCCTCGCCCACGAGCTGCACCACATCGGCTACGGCACCGTATGCGACGACGCGTTCGCCGACGTGCCGGAGCCGACGCGCACGGCGCTCCAGTGGCTGGGCGCGTTCGGCGAGGGGCTGGCGATGCTGGCGGCGGCGGGCGGGCCGGACGTGCACCCGCACGCGACATCGCCGGTCGCGGACAGGGAACGGTGGGATCGCGACGTCGCCCATTTCGACGCCGACCTGGCCGACGTGCAGGCGTTCCTGCTGGACGTGCTGGACGGCCGGCTGCGCGCGCCGGAGCAGATCCAGGAAAAGGCCATGTCCTTCTTCGGCGTCCAGGGGCCGTGGTACACGGTCGGGTGGAAGATGGCGGTGGTGGTGGAGCGGACGTTCGGCCGGCCGCGCCTGGTCGCGGCGAGCTGCGACCCCCGCCGCTTCCTGGCCGCGTACGACGCCGCGGCCGCGCTCCACGAGCGGCGCACCGGCGAGCGGCTCTCGCGCTGGTCGCCCGAGCTGCTGCGTCGCATCGGGGCGGCGCCTCGGGCGGCGGGCGGGCGCTGAGGAGTCGGCCCGGAACGGAAACGTTTCACAGGGAGGACCGGAATGGCCGGCGCCCGGTGGGCTGCTTCCGACCGGGCGCCGTTCACATCCCCCGGTCTGCCCGAACGTCCGGCACCCTGCCGCGGCTTCGCGCGAGGCGCCGTCGTTCCTCCCTCAGCTCCCGGGTCTTCCTGTGAATCGACGCGGATGAGCCCGCCCGCGAACGTGGCACCCTACTCCACCCGCACCCGCACCCTTCCCGCCAGCTCCGCGTCCAGCGCCAGCTCGGCGCGGCCGACGCGGATCACGAACGCGGGGTAGCGCTGCAGCAGGCGCAGGCGCACGCCGGGGACGAGGCCGAGCGCCATCAGCTTGGCGGAGCGGGGCGCGCCTGGGTCCTCCAGGCAGGAGATCGCCCCGCCGCCGCCGATGTGGAGGTCGGTGAGCGCGACGACGCCGCACGCGGCCAGGTCGCACCCCTCGGTGTCGGGGACGGGCGCGCCGGCGAGACATTCGTCCTTCCAGGCGGTGCGGCGGAGCACGCGCAGGCCGGCGCGGAACGAGCGGACGAGCCCGGTCACGCGGCCTCCTCCATGGCCATGACCCGGCGCAGCGCGCTCTGCACCTTGCGCAGCCAGTCCGGGGTCGTCGGGTTCTCGTAGCCGCAGAACGGGCAGCGCAGGAAATGGCAGCCGTGGGAGAGCGGGCAGCCCTGGCACGTCGGCTGGCCGCGGTCCTCCTCGAATTCCCGGCCGCAGAACGCACAGGTCGTCACAGGCCCAGCCCCCGCAGCAGGTGGAACAGCACGAGCCCCGCGCCGAACGCGAAGGGCGTGATGAACGCGAACATCCCGAGCGCCGTCTTCCAGCCCCGCTCCTTGATCATCATCAGGAACTGCGCGATGCACGGCACGAAGAGCGTGAGCGTGACGGCCGCCACGGTGAGCTGCACCGTGTCGAGCGCGCCCTGGCGGTGCAGGTCGTAGAGGCCGGCGGCGCCGTAGTCGCGGCGGAAGAAGCCGAACAGGAAGATGCGCGCGGTCTCCGGCGGCAGCCCGAGCAGGCGCACGAGCGGGGCGAGCCCGCCGATGATCGTGCCGAACAGCCCCGTCAGCTTGAGCGCCCACAGCATCACGCTGGCGAACAGGAAGAGTGGCAGCACCTCGATGAAGTACCACTGCATCCGGCTGTACGTCTTGACGGCGACGTTGCCGAGCCGCGGCCGGCGCAGCGGCGGCAGCTCCATGTGGAACGTCGCGCTCTCGCCGGGGAGCAGCCGCGCGGTGATCACGCCGACGAGCAGGAACGTGAGCACGAGGACGCCCGCCCAGATGCCGAGCGCGGTCGGCGTCGCCGAGAGGATGGCCAGGATCACGCCGAGCTGCGCGGAGCACGGCACGGCCAGCGCCAGCAGCAGCGTGGCGAGCACGCGCTCGCGGCGGGTCTCGAGCGTGCGCGTGACCATCGTCGCCATGGTGTCGCAGGCGAAGCCCAGCACCATCGGGATGACGGCGCGGCCGGAGAGCCCGATCCGCTTGAACGCGCGGTCCACCAGCAGCGCCAGCCGCGGGAAGTAGCCGCTGTCCTCCAGGATCGAGAAGAAGACGAAGAACGAGCCGACCACCGGCAGGATGATGGCGACGGCGTAGCGCACGCCCAGCGTGAGCACGCCGTACTCGCCGACGAAGAGGCTGCGCAGCCATTCCCACGGCACGGCCGCGAACGCGCGCTCCAGGACCGGGTTCACGTGCGCCTGGAAGACCGTGTTCTCGAGGAAGTCGACGAGCGTGCCGGCGCCGAACTGCCCGACGAACTTGAAGAGCCCGAAGTACAGCACGACGACGAGGATCGGCACTCCGGTGAGCGGCCGCGTCAGCCACGGCCCGATGCGGTCGCTCCAGGTGCGGCCGCCGTCCCGGCCCCCGCCCAGCACGCCCTCCAGCAGCCGCTCGGCCGTGCGCTGCCGCTCGTACGCCATCCGGTAGACCGGCGGCCCGCCCATGCGCGCCGCCGCCTCCCGTGCCGCCGCCAGCGCCGCCTCGCCGCCGTCCGGCTCGAGCCGCCGCACCAGCTCCAGCGCCTCCTCGTCCGCCTGCAGCACCAGCGTCGCGTAGCCGACCGGATCCACCGGGTAGCGCGCCGACAGCCGGCCGGACACCGCCTCGACCGCCGTCCCCACGCCGTTCGTGTAGATCGGCCGGACCGGCCGCCGCTCCCCCGCCGCCGCCGCGATCGCCCGCTCCAGCTCGTCGAGCCCGCGGCCGCTGACCGCCGTGATCGGCACCACGCGCACCGAGAGCCGCTCCGCCAGCAGCGCCGCGTCCACCGTCATCCCCAGCCGCTCCAGCTCGTCCATCATGTTCAGCGCGACGACGAGCGGCTCCCCCGTCTCCGCGAGCTGCAGCGTCAGCGGCAGCATCCGGTCCAGGTTCTTCGCGTCGATCACGTGCACCAGCACGCCCGCTTCGCCCGAGAGAACCGCCCGCCGCGCGACGCGCTCCTCCTCCGTCGTCGGCAGCAGCGAATACATCCCGGGCGTATCCACCACCTCCGCCCCGCGCCCCGCGATCGTCGCGCCGCCGCTCGACACCTCCACCGACGTGCCGGGATAGTTCGACACCGTCACGTACGCGCCCGTCAGCCGGTTGAACAGCGCGCTCTTCCCCACGTTCGGCGAGCCGACGAGCGTGACGCGGATCCGGTCCGGCTCGAGCCGCAGCCGGCGCGCGCCGCCACCGTGGCACGCGGCGGCGGGGAGCGCGTCGGCGGGAGGTGCGGCGTCGCGATCTGCGCCCCCCTGGCACGCGCCGCCCGACGTCGTTCCGACATCGGACGGGTCCCGCCTCGGGCGGTCTGTGGAAGGACGTTCGCGCACGCGGCGCCGCTCCGCTGGGGCTGGTGGGGATGCGATCCGTTCTCAACGGCGAATTCTAGACGCGGCGCGGGCGGCGACAATCGGGGTTTCGGGCCGGCCGGCGTCGGGAAAATCCCGACCGGTGGCGGCCGCGCGGGGCTATCGGGCGTCCGCCGGCGGGCGCGGCGGGCGCGGCGGTCCCGGCGGTCCCGGCGGTCTCGGCGGTCCCGGCGGTCTCGGCGGTCTCGGCGGTCTCGGCGGTCTCGGCGGTCTCGGCGGGCGCGAGCGGGCGCGAGCGGGCGCGGCGGGCGCCAGCGGGCGCGAGCGGCGCCGGAACGCGCCGGGCCGGCGCCACCGTGGGCGCGAGCAGTCCGGGCGCGGTCCCGGGCGGTCCCGCGCGCCCGCCGGCGCGGTCCCGGGTGCTCCGGCTCCGCGCCCGTACCCGCGCGCCCCGCCGGCGATTACCTTACTCCGGCACCGCCCCGCCAACCACCCTCGAGGAGGAGTCGTGGACGACAACACCGTGGCCATGGTCGTGACCCTGGCGCTGATCTTCGCCGTCAGCGGCGTCGTGCTGCTGCGGCCGATCGTGAAGAAGCTCGCGGTCTTCCTGGAGGTGGCGGCGGAGGCGCGCCGCCGCGCGCTGGCGGGGAACGGCGTGGACGAGGTGAGGAGCCGTCTCGGCGCGATCGAGGGGCGGCTTGCCTCGCTGGAGGCGGGGGACTCCGGCACGCGTGAGCTGCGTGATCAGGTCCGCTTCCTGGAGCAGCTCGTCGCCGAGCGGCAGGGCTCGACGGCGCTCCCGCGGAGGGACGCGTGAGCGCGCCGGTGCAGGTCCGGCTCGCGTCCGCCGGCCTGGCGGCGCTCCTCGTCCTCGCCGCGGCGCCGCTCGGCGCGCAGACGGCGCGCCGCGCCATGCGCGTGGACGACTTCGCGCGGCTGCGCGACGTGCGCGACCCGCAGCTCTCGCCCGACGGCAAGTGGGTGGCCTACACCGTCGGCGCCGTCGACCTCGCGAAGGACAAGAACGACAGCGACGTCTGGATGGCGAGCTGGGACGGCAAGGAGAACGTGCGGCTGACGTCGTCGCCCGAGAGCGAGAGCTCGCCGCGCTGGAGCCCGGACGGCCGCTACCTGGCTTTCCTCTCCGGGCGGCAGGACGGCGACGGCTCGCAGGTCTGGCTCCTCGACCGGCGGGGCGGCGAGGCGGTACGGCTGACCTTGCTGAAGGGCGGGGTCGACGGCTTCGCCTGGGCGCCGGACGGCAAGCGCCTGGTGCTCGAGGCGACGGACGCGGACTCCACGCCGGCAAAGGGGGATTCGGCGAAGGCGCCAAAGCCGATCGTGCTCGACCGCTACCACTTCAAGAACGACGACAGCGGCTACCTGGGCGTGAAGCGCAGCCATCTCTACCTCTTCGACGTGGAGGCGAAGAAGGTGGACACGCTGACGGCCGGGGCGTACGAGGAGAGCCAGCCGTCCTGGTCGCCGGACGGCCGGTTCATCGCGTTCGTGAGCAACCGTTCGGCGCCGGACCCGGACCGCACCTCGAACTCGGATGTCTGGGTCGTGGAGGCGCGGGCCGGCGCGGCGCCGCGCAAGGTGACCACGTACGACGGTCCGGACGACGGCCCCGTCGCGTGGAGCCCGGACGGCAAGTTCCTGGCGTACCTGCAGGGGAGCGAGACGAAGTACTCCGCGTACAACCAGGACCGGCTGGCGGTGATCCCGGTGGAGGGCGGTGAGGCGAGGATCGTCACGGCGTCGCTCGACCGCGGCGTCGCCTCGCCGCGCTGGGGGAAGGACGGCTGGCTCTACGTGCTGGTCACGGATGACCGGGCGCGCTGGCTCGGGCGTGTACGGCCGGCGGGCGGCGCGGTCGAGCACCTGACCGAGGGGAAGCGGGTCGTCGGCGCGCTGACGCAGGCGCCGGACGGGCGCATCGCCGTCACGGCCGCGACGGCCACGCAGTCCATGGAGGTGCAGGCGCTCGACAAGGGCGCACTCCGGCCGCTTTCCCACCAGAACGATGCGTGGCTCGCGGAGCTGAAGCTCGGCACGACCGAGGACCTGAGCTACACGACGAAGGACGGCAACGAGGTGCACGGGCTGCTGGTCAAGCCGGCGGACTACGAGCCCGGCCGCAAGTACCCGACGCTGCTCCGCATCCACGGCGGCCCGAACGGGCAGGACCAGTACGCGCTGAGCGTGGAACGGGAGCTGTTCGCGGCCAACGGCTACGTCGTCGTGTCCGTCAACTACCGCGGCAGCGCCGGGCGCGGCCAGGAGTGGAGCCGGAGCATCTTCGCCGACTGGGGGCACAAGGAGGTCGTGGACCTGCTCGGCGCCATGGATGCCGTCGTCGCCATGGGCGTCGCGGACCCGCAGCGCCTCGGCATCGGCGGCTGGAGCTACGGCTGCATCCTGACGGACTACACGATGGCGACGGACACCCGCTTCAAGGCCGCCACCTGCGGCGCCGGCAGCGCCATGCAGATCGCGATGTACGGCGTCGACGAGTACATCGTGCAGTACGACAACGAGCTCGGCCCGCCGTGGAAGAGCCAGGACCTGTGGGTCAAGCTGTCGTATCCGTTCTTCCACGCGGACCGGATCAAAACACCGACGCTCTTCCTCGGCGGCGACAAGGACTTCAACGTCCCGCTCGTCGGCGGCGAGCAGATGTACCAGGCGCTCCGCAGCCTCGGCGTGCCGACGCAGCTCGTCATCTACCCGGGCCAGCACCACGGCATCAGCCGGCCCAGCTTCCAGAAGGACCGCTTCGAGCGCTACCTGGCCTGGTACGCGAAGTACCTCAAGCCCGCGGCGGCCAGCACGCAGCAGTGACGGGGCGGCGGAGGGTGGGGCGGCAGCAACGGGCGCGAGCCTTCCGCCCCAGCAGCCGCCGGCATCATCCGCTGCCCCGCCCGACGCGCCCGCGCCCCTCCCCCGGGGCGCGGGCCTGTGACTGCGTCGCCTTCGGCGGTCTCCCTCGCCTGCACCACCGACGCGTCGATGCGTTGGCGCTCCGCATCGTCCGGACGCATGCGCCGCCCGCGCGCGGCCGCGCCGATGTGCCTCGGGTGCGCGCCACCGCCCCGTTGCCAACCATGCACGCTCGCTACGCCCGAGGCCCGCGGCGCACGCGGGCGGCGGATCGGGGACCGCACGAACCCGCCGGCACCCTCGGTCTCTGTCTGCCGGAAATGTTGGTCGGGCGGGACATGGCGTGTCTGAAACCGCAGGTACTGCGTTCCGACGGCGACGCGCGGGCACCGACCGCAGCGTCGCCATCCCTCGACCGCGCGACCCTGCCGAGGCCGGCCGAGCCCCGGAATCGCGGATCGTCACGCTCACGCGCGCGTTCGGACGACACGCCCCAGGTGCTCAGCGACGCCCCGTCGTCTGGAGCCGCAAGCCCCTCCAGCCCGCCGACCGATAGGGCTCGCCCGCCGACCGACGCGATGCGCACGGCGGCCGGCTGGACACGGCCTCGCGACCCGTCTCAGCGACCGCCTCGTGTCAGGCTGAGCAATCGCCGGATGGCCTCGACCCAGCCGAGGGGATCCAGGAAGCGGTGCCAGGCCCAGTAGCGCAGCAGGTACTTCGTCGCCACCCCATGGAAGCGACGCAGCCACGTCCGCAGCCGTCGCACCGCACCCGCGACCGTA
>DASTKT010000088.1:0-8981 GCA_035715725.1 Longimicrobiales bacterium
CAGCCCGATCTTGATCGGGACGAAGTTCTCGTTGTCCAGCTGCGTGCCGAACTCGTCGGTGTGACCGAAGCCGATGACGTAGCGCCCCTCCACGAAGAACGCCCAGTTCGAGTCGCCGAGCGGGAAGTCGGCGCCGGCGCCGACCGCCGCCGCCGCGCGGTCGTCGCTGACGCTGCCGCCGAAGCCCGGGATGTCCTTCACCGCGAGGTGCATGTAGCCGCCGCCGCCGAGCAGGTACGGCGTCCACGACTGCCCCTGCATCCGGAACGGCAGCTTGAGCGTGCCCAGGACCGTGAGCGCCGTCGCGTCGCCGCCGCTCACGTTGTCCGGTACGCCGAACTTCTCCTTGTCCAGCAGGAAGCGGTCGTAGTTCACCTCGCCGCGGAGCTGCAGCGAGCTGCCGAGCGGGATGGCGATCCCGCCCCCTACGTCCAGCCCCCAGTCCCACGCATCGGCCAGGTCCCCCGTCGGCAGCGCCGGCCCCGCGGCCGCGAAGATGCCGATCCCGCTCCCCGACCGCCCCATCCGCTGCGCACTGGCCATGGTCGGCAGTGCCATGACCATCGCCAGCGCGACGATTCCTCTCTTCATGCGTCGACTCCGTCTATGTGTGAGACCGCCTCGACCGAGGCCGTGCCCGGTGCAAGGACGGGACCAACCCCCGGATTGGCGCGGACTTGCCTCGCCTCCGCACCCTCGCCAGTTTCCGGGGAACCCATACGACATCCCCCCGAGGAGTGCCGCACGATGCGACGTCTGCTACCGCTGCTCGCCGGCCTCGCGCTGGTGGCCACCGCCTGCTCCAGCGCCACCGACGCGGACCACCCCGATTGGTCCGACCCCACGACGATCAAGTACTACCCGGGGCTCAAGGTCGACCTGTCGCAGATGACGAAGACCACCGCCGGCAACTACTACCAGGACCTCGCCCCCGGCAGCGGCCGCACGCTCAAGGCCGGCAACCGCGCGACCGTCGACTACACCGTCTGGTATCCGAACGGCACCATGCTCGATCGGGGCACGAACACCGCCTTCCGGCTCGCCCAGGACAGCGTCATCCCCGGCTGGGTCGACGCCGTGCCCGGGATGAAGGAGGGCGGCGAGCGCAAGCTCGTGATCCCGCCGTCGCAGGCCTACGGCGACAAGAACACTCTCGTCTTCGACGTCGTCCTCAGGACGATCAACGACACCACTTCGTCACAGCCGTGACCGCCACCGGCGGGATGAGCAACAAGCGCTGGGGCCGCGTCGGCGACTCGCCCATCATCGGCGCCGACACCTACGCCGACAACGCGAGTTGCGCCGTCTCCGCCACCGGCGACGGCGAGTACTTCATCCGCGCCACCGCCGCCCGCGACATCTGCGCCCGCGTCGAGTACCTCGGCAAAGCCCCCGAGACCGCCGGCCGCGAGGTCCTCGACCGCATCGGCAAGCTCGGCGGCGAGGGCGGCGTCATCATCCTCGCCCGCGACGGCCGCTTCGCCACGCCCTTCAACTCGGAGGGGATGTACCGGGGATGGGTCGGGCCGGACGGGAAGGTGAGCGTGGAGATCTACCGGTAGTTGCAGTTCCCGCTCTCGCCTACGCTCCCGCTCCCGCCCCCGGGACCCCCTCGCACCCGACCCGCCCGGCTTCTCCTGGACCATCCGCGCCCCGCTCCCCCGACCCCTCCCCCGCCCCATTCCTCTTGACGTTCGACAGGAGTCCGCCGCATCCTCTGTCGACGGTCGACAGGAAGGCCCCGGGGACGGGGCGTCGCGCGAAGGAGAGGGGATGGGCACGCCACAATCGGACGTCCTGCAGGGGACGCTGGAGCTGCTGATCCTGAAGACGTTGTCGCTGGCGCCGATGCACGGGTGGGGGATTAGCCAGCGGATCCAGCAGGTTTCGCGGGACGTGCTGCAGGTGAACCAGGGCTCGCTGTATCCGGCGCTGCACCGGCTGGAGCGGAAGGGGTGGATCGGGTCGGAGTGGGCGACGACGGAGAACAACCGGAAGGCGAAGTACTATCGGCTGACGACGGCGGGGCGGCGGGCGCTGGGGGACGAGACGGCGAGCTGGCGGCGGTTCGCGGGGGCGGTGGAGCTGATCCTGGAGCTGCCGTAGGGCGGTGCGGCCGCGGAGCGCGGAGGGCCGCCGGGGGAGTCCCGGCGGGGGCGAACGCAGCGGAACGGACGGACGCGCATGATTCGGCTGGCGGGAGCACTCCGGTGGCTGGGCGGGTGGTTCGGGCGCGGTCGGCGGGAGCGGGAGCTGGCGGACGAGCTGGCGTTCCACCTCGAGATGGCGACGGAGCAGAACATCGCACGGGGGATGAGCGCGGCGGAGGCGCGCCGGGCGGCGCTCCTCGCGTTCGGCGGCGTGGAGCGCTTCAAGGAGGAGGCGCGGGATGCGCGCGGCACGCGCCTCCTCGAGAACTTCGCGGGCGACGTGCGCTACGCCGCGCGCGGGCTGCGCCGCGCGCCCGGCTTCACCGCGGCGGCCGTCGTCACGCTGGGGCTCGGCATCGGCGCGAATAGCGCGATCTTCAGCGCCGTGGACGCCGTGCTGCTCCGGCCGCCGCCGTTCCCGGCGCCGGGGCGGCTGGTGCTGCTCTGGGGGCAGCGTCCGGACGCGGGCTCGCCGGAGCTTCCGATCTCGTACCCGAACTTCCGGGACCTGCGCGAGGCGACGTCGGCGTTCGCCGGCGTCGCGGCGTGGAGCTCCTTCGAGGACTCGCGGCTGGTGCTGACCGGCGCGGGGGAGCCGGAGCAGCTCCGCTTCGGCGTCGCCTCCGGCGACTTCTTCGACGTGCTCGGCGTGTGGCCCGTGGCCGGGCGGACGTTCACGCCGGCGGACGACGAGGCGCGCAGCGGTCCCGTCGTGCTGGTCTCGGAGGGTCTCTGGCGGCGCCGGCTCGGCGGCGAGCCGGGCGCCGTCGGGCGGAGCCTCACGCTCGACGGGCGGCCCTACACCGTTGTCGGCGTGCTCCCGGCGAGCTTCCGCTTCGGCGGCGACCGGCATGCGCCGGACGTCTGGATCCCGCTCGGCCAGGACCCGGCCGGCACCGGGCCGCGCTCGCGGCAGTTCGCGCGCGGCGCATCGTTCCTCGGCGTCGTCGCCAGGCTGCGGCCGGGCGTCGGCGTCGGGCGCGCGCAGGCGGACGCGGATGCCGCCGCCGCGCGCCTGGCGGAGCGCTATCCCCACTTCGACCGGGAGTGGCGCATCCGCGTCGTGCCGCTGGCGGAGCGCGCGGTCGAGGGCCGCCGGCCCACGCTGCTCGTGCTCCTGGCCGCGGTGGGATGCGTGCTGCTCATCGCCTGCGCGAACGTGGCGAACCTGCTGCTCGCGCGGGGCACCACCCGCGCCCGCGAGCTGGCGCTCCGGACCGCGCTCGGCGCCGGGCGCGCGCGGATCGTGGTGCAGCTCCTGACCGAGGCCGGCGTCCTCGCGCTGGCCGGCGGCGCGCTCGGGCTCGCCGCGGCCGCGGGGCTGCTCCGCCTCCTCGGCCACCTCGACCTGGCTTCGCCCAGCGTCTTCGTGCCGTACACCACGCCGACCACGGCCCTGCGCGTCGACGGCCGCGCCCTGGCCTTCACGCTCGCGCTCTGCGCCGCGACGACCGCGCTCGCCGGACTCTGGCCCGCGCTGCACGCCGCCCGTGGCGGCTCGGCCTCGCGCCTCGCCGACGGCGGCCGCGGCTCCGACGCGCCCGCCGGGCGCCGGACGCGGGACGCGCTCGTCGTCGCCGAGATCGCCGTCTCGCTCGTCCTGCTCGCCGGCGCCGGGCTCATGCTGCGCACCCTGACGGCGCTCCGCCGCGTCGACCCCGGCTTCCACGCCGAGCACGTGCTCACCGCCGAGGTCGGCCTGCCGGACGGCCGCTACGCCGACCCGGACCGGGTCCGCGCCTTCTGGGGAGCGCTCCTCGAGCGGGCGCGCGCCCTCCCCGGCGTACGCGACGCCGGTGCCGTCCAGCTCCTCCCGCTCGCCGGCATCGGTCCCTCCACCGACTTCGTGCTCGAGGGCGGGCCGCCGCCCAGGCCCGGCGAGGGGCCGGAGGTCCGCTACGCCGTCGCCACGCCGGGCTACGTCGGCGCGCTCGGCATCCGCGTGCTCCGCGGACGGGACTTCGACCGGCGAGACGACGAGCGCGCCGCCCGGGTCGCCCTGGTCAGCGAGAGCATGGCGCGCCACTCCTGGCCCGGGCAGGACCCGATCGGCAAGCGCGTAGCCCTCTCCATCGAGGCGCTCCGCTTCCGCGGCGACGGGCCGCCGATCCTCGACTTCCCCTCCGCCTACAGGACCGTCGTCGGCGTGGTCGCCGACGTGCGCCACGACGCGCTCTCCCGCGAGCCGGCGCCGCACCTCTACCTCCCGCTGGCGCAGCACCCCGCGCGCGAGATGACCGTCGTGCTGCGTACCACCGGCGACCCCGCCGCCCTCGCCGCGGCGCTCCGCCGGACCGTCGCGAGCATCGATCCGGCGCAGCCCGTCTCCGACATCCGCGGCATGGAGGACGTCGTCGCCCAGACCGTCGGGCAGCCCCGCTACCGTACGCTCCTGCTCGGCCTCTTCGGGGCAGTGGCGGCGCTCCTCGCCGCCATCGGCCTCTACGGCGTGCTCGCCTACGGGGTGGCCCGACGGACGCGCGAGATCGGTGTCCGCATCGCCCTCGGCGCCACCTCCCGCGACGTCTTCCGCCTCGTCGGCGCCGACGCGCTCCGCCTGGCCGCCGCCGGCCTCGCCCTCGGCGTCGCCGGCGCCCTGGCGGCGACGCGGATGCTCTCCGGCCTCCTCTTCGGCGTCCGCGCGATCGACCCGCTCACGTTCCTCGCCGCCACCGCCGGCCTCCTCGCCGTCGCCGCCGCCGCCGCGTGGCTCCCCGCGCGCCGCGCCGCCTGCGTGGACCCGGCCGACGCGCTGCGGGCGCCGTAGCGGCGGGCGGGGGCGAGCTGCACGCCTTCCGGCCGGACCAGATCACCGGCCGACGCGCTGCGGGCGCCGTAGCGGCGGGCGGGGGCAGCGGCCACGAGCGAGGACGAGCACGGCAGCCGGAGCCGGAGCGACGCCGCCGAGCACGGCGTAGTTGTTGCACCCGCAACGACTTGTGGTCTGAACAGCGCACGCTCCCCTGGCCCCGGAGGACCGATGGCCGAACCCATGAGACAGCCGACCCCGGCGATCAGCCGCGTCGCTTCGTGCAGCGCCACGGACTGCTCCCACAATCGCGACCAGCAGTGCCACGCGGGTGAGATCGAGGTCCGCATGAGCCCGAACGGCGCCATCTGCGGCACGTACGATCCCCAGAAGCCGCAACCCCGGCCGTAACGCTCCCTTCCTTCTCGCCGGCGGGGGCGCGCGCCATCCCCGCCGGCTTTGACACGCCCGGTCGCGGGTGCTACCTTTATTGAGAATCATTCTCAATATGCAGGCACCCAGCGCACGAATCATCGATGACACCCCCGATGCCCGACGCCGCGGGTCGGCTCCAGCGGATCGCCGCGGAGACGGCAGGCGAGCACGCACGCCGCGCCGCGGCGGGCGCCGTCGTGCTGCGCGGCGTGCAGGCGGCACTGGCCGGCGGCGAGGGAGTCCGCTTCCTGGCCGCCCGCGCGCTCGCGGAGGTGGAGGCGCTCGGGCCGGTGCCGGAGGCGCGGGTCCTGCTCGCGCTGGCGTGCATGGTGGCCGCCGAGCCGGAGCGGGGTCGGGTGGCCGGGTTGGCGGCGGCGTACGCCGGCGTGCTGGAGGAGTCGTCGCGTTACGCGGAGGCCGGGGCGGTGCTCGAGCTCGCGCGCGGCGTGGCGCCGGAGGACGCGGAGCTGGCGCTGCACGCGGCGCGGCTGGCGCGCAAGTCGGGAGAGCCGGAGCGGGCGCGGGCGCTGTACCGCGAAGCGGCGGCTCTGGACGCCGCCGGCCCGCCCGCGGGCGCGGGGCGGATCGCGCGGTTGGCGCAGATGGGCGAGGCGCTGCTGGCGGGCCAGCCGGAGCGGGCGCTGTCGGTCGCGGTGCGGGAGGCGGTGGTGAGCGGGGATGCGCACGCGGCGGCGGTCGGACTGGAGGAGCGTGCCCGGCTGCGGCGCTCGGCGGGGAACTGGCGCGGCGCCGCGCGGGACCTGGCGGTGGCGGCGCTTCGTCACCACGGCCGGGTGGACCGGGCGCGCGCGGCGCACCTGCTCGCGGATGTCGCGGTCGCGGGCGGGGATCCGCTGGCGGCGCGGGAGGCGCTGCTGGCGGCGCTGGCCGTGGGGGACCGGCCGCAGCAGGAGCTGGCGCGGGCACGGCTGCAGGGGCTCTCGCGGGACCTCGGGGACCGGCTCGGCGTGCGGCGCTGGGGCGGGGCGGGCGGCGCGTCGCCGATGGTGTCGCTGGGGCTGCGCCCGGCGGGGCGGCGGGTGGAGCGCTCGCTGGCGCCCGTGCTGGCGCGCTGGCGCGGCGTGCTCGAGAACCCGCCGGACGCGCCGGCGGCGCGGGAGGCGTGAGGCCGGCCGCATGCCCACCGCGGAGGCGCGCCGCCGGCGCGTCCGCCGTATCTGCCCTCGTCTGAGATCCGGAACGTCCGTTTGTCATCCCGTCTCCGCGCCCGCCTCCGGCTGTTCGCGGGCGGGCGCGGAGGTGGAGGCGACAACGAATCTGGCGGCTTTGGTCCCACCTCCCGAGCCGCGCTCCTCGGCGCCCGTAACCGTTGTATGGTCCGTTCGTGGGCTGGCGGCCGCGAGCCCTGGGTGAGCGGGCGGCCGCCAGCCCACGCGAGGAGGGGGTTCGGGGGAGGAGGTTCGCATCCGCTGGGCCTTGGCCTTATGCTGGGCCGCAGAGTGCGGGAGGTGCGAAAGGGTAACCTGATGGCACCCCTTGCGGTGGCCTCGTCGTGAACTCTGCCGACTCCCGCCCCTGCGGTCCAGCTCCGAGTCAGGGAATTGGTGGCGGAGCGCCCCCGGGCTCCGGCCCCGCAAGATCCACAACGCTGGGAGTGTGAGCGCTTCGCTCCGTCGCAGGGCCCTGGGAGATGCCTCCTCGCGCTCGGGTTTGGTTGGGTTCCCCTCACCCGGAGGTGTCATGCACGAGACGTCCTCGTCCCCGCACTGGCTGGTCGGAATCGATCTCGCCCTCAAGAGCAAGCACAAAGTCGCCATCGTGGACCGGCGCACGGGCCGGCGCGTGCGCAGGAGCGTGTCCATTGGGCGCGACTACGCCGGCGCGGAGCAGTTGGTGGCGCTGCTCTCGCCCGCGGCGTCGGCGGCCGTGGTTCTGGAGCCGACGGGCAATCTCTGGCGCCCCTTGGCGGCGGTGCTGATCGCGGCCGGCTACCCGGTTTACCTGGTGAGCACCACCAAGGTGGCCCGCCTGCGCAAGGCGCTCTCGGCCTACGCAAAGAGTGACCGCATCGACGCCGAGACCCTGGCGCGGCTGCTGCTGGTGGATCCCGACGGGCTCGACCGGCTCTGTTTGCCCGAAACCGAGGGCGCTCGCCTGCGCGATCTCGTGCGTCACCGCGACCGGCTGGCTGAGGAGGCGAGTGACCGCAAACGGCGCATCCAGTCGCTCATCGCCCAGCTCAGCCCCACGCTCATGGAGGCCCTCGGAGAGGAGAAGTTCCTCCCCGCGTACCGGGCGCTGCTGCGGCGCTACCTCGAGCCGAACGTGGTCGTGCGCCTGGGCACGAAGCGCCTGCACACCTTTCTCGCCCGCCGCTACCGCGGCGTCTTCGATCCCGAGCGCACGCAGCGCATCTTCGACGCTCAGTGCTCGGCAGCCCAGTTCCTCGCCGCGCAGGATGCCGAGCACCGGCCCTTCGACCCCACGCAGATCCAGCTCGAGGTGTCGCTGGAACTGGATCTCCTGGAGGCGATCGAGCGCCAGCAGGGGCTTCTCGAGGAGCGCATCGCCAAGCTCTACCGCCAGCTCGATCCCGAGGGCCTGCTCCTGAGCCTGCCCGGATTCGGGCCGCTGATTGCCGCGGGCGTGCTCGGCGAGACGGGCGCACTCGAGCGCTTCGCCAACGTGGGCAGCTACCGCGGCTACGTCTCGCTCGTGCCGCGCTACAACCAGACCGGCACGAGCAAGAATCCCCACCAGCGCCTGCGCAAGGCCGGGCCACGTCTACTCAAGAAGTACTTCTACCTGGCCGCCGAAGGGGCGCGCCAGCAGGATCTCGAGCTGGCCGCCTTCTACACCCGCCTGCGCAGGCGCGGCAACTCGCACGACCAGGCGGTCTGCGCGGTGGCCAACAAGCTGGCGGGCCGCGCCTACGCCGTGCTGCGCCGGCGCACGGAGCCCGAGAAGCGCCCCTACCGCTTTCGGGACCTCGCAGGCCGCACGATTGCCCCGGCCGACGCGAAGAAGCGCGTGCAGGAGGAGTTTCCCGGACCGGCGGCCCAGAAGCGGCAAGAGGCCGCTCGCGCCACAGCCGCGCGAGGGGAGAAAGAGGAGAAGGTGGGGCGGCCGTCTCCGGCATGTGCGAGGCCGCCCAAGGACGCCTCAAGCCGGAGGACGAACGCGCCCCACCCCATCAGCGACGTGCTGCGCGAGCACTTCCCTGAACTGGGTGCTGACCCGTGATCCGCACGGCCAGCCGCAAGGGGCTCCCGCCACAATGCACACACGACATCCCCCTTGCAAGTCCGTAGGGAATGTTCACGGACGGGGGCCGGGGCAGTCGCTGCGGGCGGGGATCACTGCGGGGTCGACTGCGGGCGGGGGCGAGGGCGACGGGGGGACAACTCCGGGTCCGACGGTGGGTGGGGGCGGAGACTGCGGGTGGCGGCGAGCGCGAGCGCGGGCGCGGGCCCACTGCGGGAGCACGTCGGGCGGGGGGCGCATCACCGGTCCGCTCGCATCACCGTCCGCTCGCTGCACTCGTTCGCTCGCTGCACCCGGCCGCACGCTTCTCCAGGGCGAGGATGCCGGCCGGCTGCATGCCCACACCTGCACCGGGGAGGTCGCTGGCGTTCGGACGTCCCGGTCGATGAAGACGCGCCGCACCGCCCGCCGCTGCAATACGG
>DASTKT010000089.1:0-23758 GCA_035715725.1 Longimicrobiales bacterium
CACGTCCGAGGCCGCGTTCCGACTCTCTGGTCGTTTCCATCGAGATGGTCGCGTAGACTTCAAGCAGAAGCCGTGGTCCAGGTCAGAGAAGGCCGACACCCTGCTGCGCGACCTCGAGGTCGATGCTTTGTCCCTTGGGAAGCGATGGAGGGTGAGGAATGGTCGAGACCCGTGGATCGGCGTGCCGCGACGACGCGGCAAGAACCGTTGCAGGAGGGGACGAAGTTGTCGGAGCGAGCAGAAGCCTTCGCTGGCGATCCGTTCCGTGGTCGGCACCCGACCAGTCACGAACGGCTGACGGGACTCCCCTGGGATGCGTCGTATCACGACGGCCCTGCGCCTTGGGATATTGGCCAGCCGCAGCCGGCGATCGTGCGTTTGGCCTCCCGGGGCGGATTCGCCGGAGCGGTGCTCGATGCGGGCTGCGGGACCGGCGAGAACGCGCTTCACCTCGCCTCGCTGGGATGGTCGGTCCTGGGCGTCGACGTGGCTGAGACGGCACTGGCGATCGCCCGGAAGAAGGCCAGCGACCGTGGGATCGAGGTCGAGTTCGCTGCGGGCGACGCGTTCCAGCTGGAGCGTTTGGGGCGCAGGTTTGCGACGGTGCTGGACTGCGGACTGTTCCACACCTTCGACGGCGACGAGCGACCACGATACGTGGCGAGCCTGGCGTCGGTGACCGAGCCCGATGGAACCCTGTATGTGTTGTGCTTCAGTGACGAGGGTCCCGATACCGGCCCGCATCCCATCAGTCAGGAAGAGCTGAGAGCGGCGTTCAGCCCCAGCAATGGATGGAGTGTCGCCGCCATCGAACCGGACCGGGTTCAGACGAGATACCACGCCGACGGCGCACCGGCCTGGTTCGCGACGATCAAACGGATCTAGACTGCGGGACTGCTCGGCTCGGTGAGCGATCCCGTGCCGTCACTCGTGACTCATTGGCGAGAAATAGCCAACACGTGGGGATCAGCGTGTCACGCGACTTGACCTCTACCTCCTGACTCGTCCGGTCGCTCGACGAGCTTGCCCCATTTGGATGTCTGCCGCCATCGGCTTATTGCGCGCCGCCTGGGCACCGAGAGCAAGCTCGAAGGCAGGGCAG
The DNA here is from genome assembly GCA_035715725.1 of Longimicrobiales bacterium. Taxonomy (GTDB): domain Bacteria; phylum Gemmatimonadota; class Gemmatimonadetes; order Longimicrobiales; family RSA9; genus JADGGV01. Next base: position 1,103 of record DASTKT010000089.1, read on the forward strand.
GGGCCAAGCCGCATGCGGCTTTGCCAGACGCGGGCAACCTTCCATAACCCTCGGTCCATGCGCCGGCGCTCCCCGTTCGGGGCGCGCGGCCCGCGGTAAACGCCCAGCCGCGTCGCGTACGCTCTCAGCCGCGGGCACATGGCGCCGCCGCAGCCGTGCCGCCAGCGAGATCATGGAACCGAGCGGAAGCACGTTTCCACGCTGGAGTCGATGGGCGCGGCTCTGCCACGTCGCATACCTGGATCGCGTCACGCGGCAGCCTCCTCTGCGCCATGCCTGACGAGAACACACCTCGGGAGATCGTCCCGGCATGCTCGTCCATCGCACCGCTGCAGCCGCGTTGCTCGCGGTTGTCTTCGCGAGGGCTGCGGGCGCCCAGCACCCGCGGAATCCGGCGCTGCCGACGCCGTTCCACCCGGCGTGCTTTCTGGTTGGCAATGTCCGGCCGCCGCTGGACGAGCTGAGAAGCCAGCTCCCGTTCGATATGCGCCTGGACCTGCGCCTGGACGCCGAAACCGGCCAGGTGGCGCACGTACTCTCGACCTCGGATCCGCTCTACAGAAGCTATTTCCCTTCGAGGTGGAGTCCTCTCGGGCGCGACTCGGTCATGCTGTTCTGGTTCGACCGAGGTCGAAACCGGGCTGTGGGAATCCAGGCCGCGATTACGGGCGACTCGCTGATGGGTCGGGCCGCCGTCCTTCGGTGGGAGGCCGACGGCTTCAGCAGCGAGTCCGCTCTGGTGTTCGTGCTGCGCGCCGCGCGAATCGCCTGCGAGCACCGGGCGTGGCATTTCGCAGGCATGCCGCTGTGGCTTCGCTAGCCGTCTCCGCAGGCCGGTACCGCAAACCGGCGCATGACAGCACTTTTGCCGTTGCCGGCGATGCCGCTCCCGGTCGAGCTCCGTGACGCAGCCGCAGGCACGTTCGGCCTGCGGCTGCCGGGCGGCCGCGAACTGGCGCTGGTGTTGCGCGCCGAGGGCGAGCGCCTGCTCGCACAGGCGCCCGGGCAGCCGGCGCTCCCGTTGGTGTACCTCGGCGAGGGGACGTTCGGCGCGGCGTTCGACGCGACTCTGCGCTTGCGGCTCGTATCCGAGGTGGGGCGCATCATCGGCGTCGTGCTCCAGCAGGCCGGACACACGCTCGAGGGCTCGCGCCAGGATTAGACTTCAGTAGAACCGCTCGGCCGCGGAGCTCGAGCGGATCGGGCGCGGGCCGCGGATGCGCCCGGAACCCTCAGGAAGGAGCCCGCCGATGGTGGACGAATCGGCACCCGAAGATGCTGCCCTGGACGCCGCGGAGCGGTGGCTCGACTGGATCGACCACGGCGAGGCCGGCGACAGCTATCGCGCGGCCGCCGCGATCTTCCGTGCGGCGCTCACCCCGGAGCGCTGGGAGGAGGCGCTCCGGGCGGCGCGGCAGCCGCTGGGCTGGGTGGTCGCGCGGACGCTGCGATCGCGGAAGTACGCCACCGAGCTGCCGGGCGCGCCGGACGGCGAGTACGTGGTGCTCGAGTACGACACGGAGTTCGAGCGGAAGAAGCACGGCGTGGAGACCGTCGTCCTCGTGCGGGAAGACGATGGGGCGTGGCGGGTCTCCGGGTACTGGATCCGCTAGGCGCGCGCCAGGCCGGCACGCTCGCCGGCGTGTTCCGCAGCCCGCGGCGCCGCGCAGCGGTCGTCACGCCGGGCGCCGGACCGCGACGGCGGTCATCAGCCCCCAGGGCCAGCCGATCCGATACCGCTCCAGCGAGGCGACGTCGAAGCCCGCGCCGTCGAGGAGCGGAGCCAGCTCCGCGGTACCGTACACCCGCCGGTGCGCCGGGTCCACGCGGCGCAGCACGCGGTCGAGGATGCGGCAGGCGAGGTAGTCGGCGGCCCAGTCGGTCAGCACGAGGACGCCGCCGGGGCGGAGGAGCGCGTGGATCGCCGCGAGCCCTCGCTCCGGGCGCGTCCAGTAGTGGAGCGAGCTGGTCGAGACGACGAGGTCGAAGGCGGCGTCCCGGAAGGGCGGTGCCTCGACGTCGCCGGCGACGAGGGCGGCCGCCGTGCCGAGCCGCTCGCGCGCGCGCGCCAGCATCGCGGTCGAGAGGTCCAGGCCGAAGAGCCGGGCGTGGGGCGCGCCCGCGTGCAGCGTGGCGAGCAGCAGCCCGGTCCCGCAGCCGGCGTCGAGGACGCGGCCGTCGGCGGGGACCGGCGTGCGGGCGAGCGTCTCGCGCACGCTCGCCTCGAGGTAGCGGCGCCAGCGGCGGTCGTAGCGGCCGGCGAGCCGGTCGTAGGCGGCGCGGACGGCCGCGGTCGGCTCGCGCGTCATCGGTCGCGGTCTCCGTGGGCGGGGCGCGGCGTGCCCGCCGCTCCCGGCGGTGGTGCTCGGACTCCGGGCACCGTACTACTACGGGCGGCGAGCCTCGCGGACCAGCGCTGCCGGGCCGCGGGGCGCGCGCGGCGCGGCCCGGGGTGCCCGGAGGCGACGCCGCGCCGCCGCGATCCACGCGGCGGGAGACCCTCGAGCCCGGAGGAGAACGTGCCGGCGGAGCTGTCGTTCGAGCGCGGCCGAACGGCCGTCCTGATCATGGATTACCAGCAGGCGATGGTCTCGGGCGTCGGCGGGGGCGCCGATGCGCTGCTCGAGCGGGCGCGGCGCGTGCTCGACGCGGCGCGCGCCGCCGGCGTGCCCGTCATCTACATCGTCGTCGGCTTCCGCGAGGGGTACCCGGAGGTGAGCGAGCGCAACGTGCTGTTCGCGCGGGTGAAGGGGTCGTCGCGCCTCCTCCTCGGCACGCCGGGCGCCGAGATCGCGCCCGCCGTCGCCCCCGCGCCGGGCGACGTGACCGTCGTCAAGCACCGCGTCGGCGCGTTCCACGGCACCGACCTGGAGGTGATCCTGCGGGCGCGGGAGATCGACACGCTCGTCCTGCTCGGCATCGCCACGAGCGGCGTCGTCCTCTCCACCGTGCGGCACGCGGCCGACGCCGATTACCGCCTCGTCGTGCTCGCGGACTGCTGCGCCGACGCCGACGCGGAGGTGCACCGCTGCCTGCTGGAGAAGGTGTTCCCCCGCCAGGCGACGGTGAGCTCCTCGGAGGCGTTCGTGGAGGCGCTGGCGGGCGGGTGAGGACGGGAACGGATCGTTTTCACAGGGAGCAGGGGAGCATGGGAGGATGCGCGGGGTGGGGCGCGTTCCGGGGCGGCGCATCACATCTGGAAGCTGGATCCGGGGTACGCCGGCCGCGGCGTCCGATCAGGGCGAATGCGGTGGACCGGTGACTCGCCGACCGCCGGTGCACGGCTGGAACCGGTGACCCGCGTCACGCCGGTCCACCCCGACAAGAGCAGTTGGGCCGCTGACCCTCGTCCCACCGGTCCCACTCGAGAAAGCAGGCGGATGCGAGGCCGCTCGCGTCGCCCGGTCGCCGTTCTCTCTAGCTCCCTGTGAAGAAAGCAGTTCCCGGCCTCACCCTCACGCCGGCGGCGGCAGCGGCTCCGCCCGGTCCTGGAGGTCGATCCAGGTGCGCCGCTCGGCCGCGCCGGCCAGGCACCGCTCGATGGCCCGCACGATGTCCCGCGGCAGCACCGGCTTGACGAGCAGCGCGCAGAAGCCGGCCGCGCGGATGGCCGCCGGCGATACGTCGTAGGCGGTCATCGCGACCACCGGCACGCCGGCCGAGCTCGCCGCCTCGCGCAGCACGCGCATGGCCTCCAGCCCGCTCACGACCGGCATCTGGAGGTCCATCAGGATCAGATCCGGCGCGTGCTCGCGCACCCGCTCCACCGCCTCGGCGCCGTTGCCGGCCTCGACCGCGGCGAAGCCGGCGTGTCTCAGCATCGTGCCCAGGATGGACCGCTGGTCCTGGTCGTCGTCGGCGACGAGCACGAGTGCTTGCGACATCATGGCCTCCCCGCGAGCCCGGCACGTCGGCCTCCCGGCGCCGCAGCCGGACTTCGGTGCGGTGAAGTGGGGCGACGCCCCCGCGGCGTGCATGGCGTATGGATGGAATCTCGCCCCGCGTAACTCGTTGTGTCCATGAGCGAAGCGTGGCCTCATGGGCCACGCCGGCACCCCGGCGGCGCGCTGACCCGCCGGCGGGCGGCTTCGGAGCGCCGGGGGTGGCGGGCGGCGGGCGCGGCGCTCAAGCTGCATGCAGCGCAACGGAGCACGCCGGACCGGACCCCCCGAACGCATGAGGCAGCCATGAGCGAAGCGATCGATTCCGCGGCCGCGTGGCCGCACGGCGCCCCGACCGTCGGGGCGCGCGCGGAGCGCTCCCGCGCGGTGACGGCGGAGGACATCGTCCGCTTCACGGAGATCAGCGGCGACTACAACCCGCTGCACTACGACGAGGCAGCGGCGAGGGCGTCACGCTTCGGCGAGATCATCGTGCAGGGCGGCGTCACGAGCGCGATCCTGAACGCGGTGGTGGCGGAGGAGCTGCCTGGCCCGGGGACGGTGTTCCTGCACGTCGACTGGAGCTTCCGCGCGCCGGTGCGGCCGGGGGACACGATCACGGGCGCGGTGGAGGTGCTGGAGGTGCGCGCGGACAAGCCGATCACGCGGCTGCGCACGACGGTCACGCGCGGCGATGGGGTCGTGGCGCTCGAGGGGACGGCGCTCTGCTACACGGTGCCGCTGGGCGAAGTCCGGGCGTGAGGCGCGGCGGCGGGCGAATCGCCGGGGGACGGGTGGAATGACGGACGGGGACGGGGACGGCTCGGGCGGGTTCGGGCTCGACGACGTGCGCCAGGAGCGGGGCGGCGTGCAGGTGCTCGACGGCGTCTCGGCGCGCATCCCGCCGGGCCGGTTCACGGCGGTGGTGGGGCCGTCGGGGGCGGGGAAGACGTCGCTGCTGCGGCTGCTGAACCGCCTGGACGACCCGACCGCCGGCGCCGTCCACTTCCACGGCCGGCCGATCGAGAGCTACCCGGTGCGGCAGCTCCGCCGGCGCGTCGGCTTCGTGTTCCAGACGCCGGTGATGTTTTCGGGCAGCGTGGCGGACAACCTGCGGGTGGCGGCGTCGATCGCGGGGCTGGGGCCGCCGGACGACGCGTGGATCGCCGCGCTGCTGGAGGGCGTCGAGCTGGACCCGCGCCTGGCGGCGCGTCCGGCCGACACGCTCTCGGGCGGCGAGAAGCAGCGCGTGGCGCTGGCGCGGGCGCTGGCCACCGGCCCCGAGGTCCTGCTGCTGGACGAGCCGACGTCCGCGCTCGACCCGGAGGTGGCCGAGCGCCTGATGGCGACGGTCGCGCGGATCAACGCGGAGAAGGGCCACACCGTCGTCATGGTCACGCACCGGCTCGCGGAGGCCCGCCAGGCCAGCACGTTCACGATCATGCTCGAGGCCGGGCGCGTCGTGGAGGCGGGGCCGACGCGCGAGCTGTTCGAGCACCCGTCGCATCCGCGCACGCGGGCGTACCTGGCCACCGGCGCGTAGCGGGCGCCCGCGTCGCCCGCGGGGGCGCGGGCGCCAAACCCGAGAAGTCGATCCATGGAAGAGACCGAAGTCCTCGTCGTCGGCGCGGGCCCGACCGGGCTCGTGCTCGCGCTCTGGCTGGCGCGGCTGGGCGTGCGCGTCCGGATCGTGGACCGGACGGCCGAGCCCGCCACGACGTCGCGCGCGCTCGCGGTACAGGCGCGTACGCTCGAGCAGTACCGCCAGGTCGGGCTCGCCGCCGCGGTCGTCGAGCGCGGGCTGCCGATGGTCGCCGCGAACCTCTGGGTCCGCGGGAGGAAGGCCGGGCGCGCCCCGTTCGGCGACATGGGGAAGGGGCTGAGCCCGTTCCCGTACGTGCTCGTCTACCCGCAGGACGAGCACGAGCGGCTGCTGATCGAGCGCCTCGCCCGGCTCGGCGTCGAGGTCGAGCGGCGCACCGAGCTGGTCGGCTTCGACGACACCGGCGACCGGGTCGTGGCGCGGCTCCGCCGGCCGGACGGCGCCGAGGCGCCGTGCGCGGCCGCGTTCCTGGCCGGCTGCGACGGCGCCCGCTCCACGGTGCGCGAGACGCTCGGCGTCGGCTTCCCGGGCGGCACCTACGCGCACGTCTACTACGTCGCGGACGTCCAGGCGCGGGGCGCGGTCACGGACGGCGAGCTGCACATCGCGCTGGACGACGCCGACTTCCTGGCCGTCTTCCCGCTGAAGGGCGCGGGACGCGTCCGCCTCATCGGCACCGTGCGCACGGAGGCGGAGCGCCGGCGGTCCGATCCGACCTGGGAGGACGTGAGTCCGCGCGTCGTCGAGCGCATGGGCATCGAGGTCGAGCGCGTGAACTGGTTCTCGACGTACCACGTGCACCACCGCGTCGCCGGCCGGTTCAGGGTCGGCCGCGCATTCCTCCTCGGCGACGCCGCGCACATCCACAGTCCGGTCGGCGGCCAGGGGATGAACACCGGCATCGGCGATGCCGTGAACCTGGCCTGGAAGCTCGCCGCCGTGCTGCGCCGGCGCGCCGACGCGCCGATCCTCGACAGCTACGAGCCCGAGCGCATCGCGTTCGCGCGCCGCCTCGTCGCCACGACGGACCGCGCATTCATCGTGACCACGAGTCGCGGGGCGCTCGCCCGGCTGGTGCGAGACTACGTCGCCCCGCGCCTCGTCCCCTGGCTGTTCCGGATCGACGTCGTGAGGCGGTTCATGTTCCGCACGGTCTCCCAGACGGCGATCCGCTACCGCGACAGTGCGCTGAGCGAGGGCGTGGCGGGAGCGGTGCACGGCGGCGACCGGCTGCCCTGGGTGCGGCTGGACGAGCGGGCGGCCGGCGCCGACAACTTCGCGCCGCTCGAGTCGCTGGACTGGCAGGTGCACGTCTACGGCGAGCCGGCGGCGGGCGTGCGCGAGACATGCGCGGCGCGGGACCTGGCGCTGCACGCGTTCCCCTGGCGCCCCGCCATGGGGAGCGCCGGCCTCGCACGCGAGGCCGTCTACCTCGTGCGGCCGGACGGGTACGTGGCGCTGGCCGACGCGCGGGCGGAGCCGGCCCGGCTCGCGGCGTACCTCGACGGCCGCGGCGTGCGGCGCCGCGCGGCGGGGGTCCGCGCGTGAGCGCCGCCGTTCACGCCTTCGCGCGCCTCGCGGGCGCGCCCGGCGCCGCGGCGCTCCTCCAGGCCGCGGCCCCCCCCGGGACGAGGCCGACCATCGACATCTCGTGGCTCGACCTCGGCCTCGCGGCCGGGCTGGTGCTCGTCGCCGTCGCCATCTCGGCGTGGCAGCGCCTCGGGCTCGCGCGCGGCTTCGCCGTCGGCGCCGTGCGCGCGGTCGTGCAGCTCGTCGCCGTCGGCTACGTGCTCGTCTACGTCTTCGCCGCGAACCGGTGGTGGCTCGTGCTCGCGGCGCTGCTCGTGATGCTCGGCGCCGCCACCTGGACGTCCGTGCAGCGGGTGCGCGCGCCTCGCCGGGTGATCGGCCCGATCGCCGGCGTCGCCATGCTCGTCGGCGCCGGCCTGACGCTCGCGTACGTGGACGCCATCGTGCTCCGCCCGGCCGAGTGGTACAACCCGCGCTACCTCATCCCGCTCTTCGGGATGATCATCGGCAACGCCATGAACGGCGCCTCGCTCGCCGCGGAGCGGCTGACCTCGGAGATCGAGGCCCGCCGCGGCGAGATCGAGGCGTACCTCGCGCTCGGCGCGAGCCCGATGCGCGCGGCGCAGGACGCCGTGCGCCGCGCGCTCACCGCCGCGCTGATCCCGTCGGTGAACGGGCTGGCCGTGGTCGGGCTGGTGACGCTCCCCGGGATGATGACCGGCCAGATCCTCGCCGGGAATTCGCCGCTGCTCGCCGTGCGCTACCAGATCGTCGTCGCGTTCATGCTCGCCGGCGCCGTCGCGGTCACCGCCGCGATCGTCGTGCTCTGGTACTGCCGGCGCTTCTTCACGCCCGCGGAGCAGCTCGTGCCGAGGGTGCCGGTGTAGGCGTCGGCGCTCGGCCGTGCCGGCAGTGCGTTGTCCGCTGGAGCCGCGGGCGTCATACTCAGCTCCTGGGCCTCCCGCACATCTCGCCCGAACGGAAGAACTCGCGTGTTCTCCTCGACTGCCCGGCTGTACGACCTGATCTACTCGCGCTTCAAGAGCTACGGCGACGAGGTCGACCGGATCGCGGCGCTGCTCCGTGAGCTTCACCCCGCGGCGCACGCGCTCCTGGACGTGGGGTGCGGCACGGGCGAGCACGCCCGGTTGCTCCGGGAGCGCTACGGCTACGCGGTCGGCGGGATCGACCTGCAGCCCGAGTTCGTCGAGATCGCCCGGGCCAAGAATCCGGCCGGCGAGTTCGCGGTGGCCGACATGGTCGCATTCGATCTGGGACGGCGGTTCGACGCGGTGTTGTGCCTGTTCAGCTCCATCGGCTACGTGCGGACGCTGGAGAACGCGCGGCGCGCCCTCGCGTGCTTTCGGCGCCACGTGAAGGACGGGGGCGTCGCGATCGTCGAGCCCTGGTTCGCTCCGGGGGTGCTGGAGCACGGGTACGTCGGGCTGCACACGGGCGAGGGGGAAGGGGTGACGATCTGCCGCATGAGCCACACGGAGGTCGAGGGTCCGCTGTCGCGCCTGCGCTTCGAGTACCTGATCGGGAGCGGGACCGGGATCGAGCGGGCCTCGGAGGTCCACGAGCTGGGGCTCTTCACGACGACGGAGCTGCGCGGCTGCTTCGAGGACGCGGGATTCGACGTGACGTATGATCCACAGGGGCTCACCGGGCGGGGGTTGTTCGTCGGGCGAGCCGGAAGGACTCGGGAACGCGCTCTCGATCCTCAGGCAGCCTGGCAGGAGTGACATCCCGTGACCCCGGAATTCCGCCGTCCGACGCGCACCGGGTCGTTCCGCCGAGCGGCGGTCGCCCGGGCCGGCCGCCTCGATGCGGTGTTCCTCCGCTGGCAGCGAAGCGCGCGCTCCGACGCCTTCCTCTACCGCTTCACGCTGGCCACGCGCGTCCTCCTGGTGGTGGCCTTCATCCCGACCGGACTGGTGAAGCTGCTGGGCCGGCGCTTCACCACGATGAGCCTGGACTACCCGATCGGCGCCTTCTTCGAGACGCTCTACCGGTCCGGGCTCTACTGGCACTTCATCGGCGCCGGGCAGGTGGTCGCGGGGCTCTGCCTGCTCGTCCCCGCCACCGCGACGCTCGGGGCCGTGCTGTTCTTCCCGATCCTGCTGAACATCTTCGTGATCACGCTCTCCTACGACTTCCACTTCACGCCCGTCGTCACCGGGCTCATGCTCCTCGCGAACCTCTACCTGCTCGGCTGGGACTACGACCGGCTCCGGCCGATCCTCGGCGCCCCCGGCGGCGCGGTCGGCGGGCTCGCCGCGCCGCGCGAGCACCGGCTCGGCCGCGCCGAGTGGGCGACGTACGTGGTCGGGACCGCGGCCGCCGTGAGCCTGCACGCGAACATGAGGCTCGGCCTCTTCCCGCGCTGGTGGAGTGTGCCGCTCCTCCTCGCCGGCGCCGCGTGCGCGGTGGTGGCGGTGGCGTACGCGTGGGCGCTGTGCAGGAGCGGGCGGCCGGCGGGCCGCGTCGCCCTCGGCGAGGCGGGCGGATCGGCCCGCGGCGCGGGGTAGCGCCGGACCGCCGGCCGCCGGCCGGAATCCGCGGCGGACACGGCGGCGACGGGTCGCACACGAGCCTTGCTACCGGTCCGGGCCGCGGCCATACTCGACCCTGCTTCGATTGGGCTCCCAACGATCGGGCCGAGGAGGCACCATGCGGCGCTCCACGCTCTCCGGCACCATGGTCGCACTCTCGCTCGCGCTGCTGCCGGCACCCGCCGCGCGGGCGCAGTCCACCACCCGCTACTACGTCTGCCTCACGCGGGACTTCGCGAAGCGCGTCGGCTACGTCAGTCCGATCTTCGCGGCCACCGGACCGCAGGCGGAGTTCGTGAAGGTCGGGAACGCCTGGGGCCAGCTGCTGACCTCGAAGTACGGGGACGCGGCTCTCCCGTACTATCCCTGCAGCCAGGGCGGGTACGACACGCCCGCCCAGGCGAAGACCGCGCGCGACCGGTTCATCGCGCTCGTGCGCGACCAGATGCACCAGCCCATCGTCGACGTCGACTGGACGTACGGCTCGGCGCCGGCGCTGGCGGTCGCGTCCGACTCCGCGCAGGAGAAGCCGGCGGCGCCGGCGGCCAAGGCCGCGCCCGCGGCGCCGACGGCCGCGGATCGCACGGCGGCGCTCGCGGAGGTGGCGAACTCGAAGGGGTACTGCGAGCACAACATGCGCGAGCTCCGGGCGCTCTTCGACTGCGACTGCTTCGCGCAGATGGTGCTGCACCACCGGCTGGCGCATCCGGAGGAGCGGGAGGTGGTGGGCGGCGGCGAGCCTCCTCGGCCGCCGTCGGTTCCAGCCCTCATCTCGGGCCTCCGCTGGAAGCTCGACTGCGCGGAGTGCCTCACGGACCAGCGCATCGCGGCCTACATCTCGGCGATGATGCACATGACGTACGATCCGGCGCTGAGGATGAAGGCGATGACCCAGGAGAAGGTGGACGCGATCGCGGCGTGCACGACGAAGGGCTTCGCGCAGCGCCTTCGCGCGAAGCCGTACGTGGAGCAGGTGCGGCAGGCGTACGACGACGCGTACCTCCCGTGCGCGGGCTCGAGACCGTGACGCCGGCGCGGCTCCCGCCGCGCGAGGAGGGGCGGCCGTGGGCGGCTTCCCCGCCACCCTCGGCGGCGCCATGAGATCGATCGATGCGAAGCATTTCCTGCTGGCCTACCCGGCCTCGCGGATCTTCTCGCTCGGCGGGGATGGGATCGACCCCGTGGCATACGAGGACACGGAGCACGTCCAGGTGGTGCGTCGCTTCCTGATGGATCACCGGCGGATGCTGGGTGAGCCGCTGGACGACGCGCACGACTTCAGCGGGTAGCCGGACCGTCCCCGTCCTTCCGTCGCGTACCCGACGAACCCCAACTTCGCCGCTCCGCGGCTCGGCGCCGCCGCGCGATACCGAATCCGGCAGATCCGTTCCCGCCTCCGCCTCCGCGCCCGCCCCGTGCCGTTCGGAGGCGGACGCGGGCGCGGAGGCGGGATCCAACGGACCGTCCGGATCGAATCTGAATCCGCCATGCTCCGCCCGCCCCGCCCCGCCCCGCCCCGCTCTCGGGATCATGGCGCAGCCCCGTGCGGCGGTTCGAACGGCACGGCTACGCTTCACTCCCGGGTAACGTCCGGCCGAGGAAATCCCGGATGAGTGGGACCATTTCATCGGCCTTGTCCTCGAGCGCGAAGTGGCCGGTGTCGAGGAGGTAAAACTCCGCGTCGGGGAGGTCGCGCCTGTAGGGATGCGCACCTTCGGCGGGGAAGATCTTGTCGTTCTTGCCCCAGACGATCAGCGTGGGCGGTTGGTGCTCGCGGAAATATGCCTGGATTTCCGGATAGAGCTGCACGTTGGTCCGGTAGTCGTAAAAGAGGTCCATCTGGATGTCCGCGTTGCCCGGGCGATCGAGCAGCGCCTGGTCGTGGACCCAGTTGTCGGGGGAGATGCGGGTCACATCGGCGACGCCGTCCGTGTACTGAAGCTTCGTCGTCTCCGGAGCGACGAATCCGGCCAGCGCGCGGCGATGGGCGTCCGAACCGTCGGCCCAGTAGGCCTTGATCGGATCCCAGAACTCCGTCAGCCCTTCCTCGTAGGCGTTGCCGTTCTGCACGATGAGAGCCGTAACCCGATCGGGGTGCTCGAGCGCCAGCCGGTAACCGACGGGCGCTCCGTAATCCATGACGTACATGGCGAAGCGTCTTACGCCGAGCCGATCGAGGAGGCCGTCGATGAGGTCGGCGAAGCGCGCAAAGGTGTAGGAGAACGTGGCGCGATCCGGCATGTCGCTCTGGCCGAAGCCCGGGTAGTCGGGGGCGATCACGTGGTAACGATCCGCCAGGGCGGGGATCAGGTTGCGGAACATGTGCGACGACGTCGGAAAGCCGTGGAGCAGCAGCACGACCGGCGCGTCTTCAGGGCCTGCCTCGCGGTAGAAGATGTTCACCCCGTCGACCTTCGCCGTCCGATAATGAGTCACGGATGGGGAAGCGGGCGCGGTGGAGGCGGACGGGTGTCTGCCGGCGGGAGCGAAACTGGTCACGGGAGGGCTCCTTCTGTCCGGGTGAGGGTGCTACCGACGCGAGCTGCTTCGGCACCGACCGGATGGCTTCGGCATATGGCAAGGTGAAACCCTCGGGTCGATCAGGCCGACGTGACGGGGTGCGCCTCGAGGTCGTGGCCGCTTCAGGGCTGCGCGTTGCGGGTGGGCGATCGTCCCCGTCAACCTCCCTCTTCAGCATGCCCCTGCTGAATCCCCGGGGTGCCGGTGCGGCCGAGTCGGAAGCGCGAGCTGCGGCAACGACCGTATCACCGCGGTCCGGACCGGGGGGCGGGTCGCCGGCGCGAACGAGCGGCGTGCGCCGACGCTCGATCGGACCGGGTGTGCTCGCCGTCTCCGTTACCCGACACCCATCACGTTCACCGGTCCGTGGATCGCAACGGACATGCCGGCAGGGACTTAGCCGCGGCCCGCGGTCGCGCCGCAACCGACGGTCGAGCGCCCGGTGGTGCCGGTGATGCTCGTCCGCTACCGGCACGAGGGCGCGTGCCGAGGTGCTCGCCGCGGCGCCGAACGAAGAAGATCGGCCAGGCGGGTCGATCAACCGGTGGCGACGTTTGCCTCTCCCGCCGCCGGTGGACGCGGCTCCGCGTGCTGGCGCGCGTCTCGGCCAGTGGGGAGCCGCGCGCGCATGAGGCCGCGCAATGGCCGCCGCCCGGCCGGCACGGGCCTGCCGCCGCCTACGCGACGACCCCGGATTCGACGTCTCCGCGGCCTGGCGCCTCCGCGTGAGAATCCGTACCGCGGCGGGCCACGACGCCGAGCGAGGGGAAGCGGTCCGGTCCGGTCGCGACTGGACGCCGCGCCGCCCGCGCGCCAAGATCCACGCCGGTCGCACCACCGGCGCCCCGGGGTCGACGGCGCCCGCCATCCATCGAGGGAGAGCCATGCAGAAGATCACGACGTTCCTGATGTTCGACGGCAAGGCCGAGGAAGCGATGTCGCTCTACCTGTCGCTGTTCGAGGACTCCAGGCTCCTGAGCATCGAGCGCTACGACGAGAGCGGACCGGGCGCCGCCGGCACGGTGATGCACGCGCGCTTCGCGCTGAACGGGCAGGAGTTCATGTGCATCGACAGCTCGGTGAAGCACGCTTTCACGTTCACCCCTGCGATGTCGCTGTTCGTGAACTGCGGGAGCGCCGAGGAGCTTGAGCGGCTGTTCGGGCAGCTCTCCGAGGGCGGCTCCGTGCTCATGCCGCCGGGGTCGTACGGCTTCAGCGAGCGCTTCACCTGGGTCGCGGACCGGTACGGCGTGTCCTGGCAGCTCAACCTTCCCTGACCGCGGAGACGGGGGCCGCCTCATGGACATCCCCGAGATCGGCGACCCGCGGTTCCGCGAGGCGGTGGCCGCGATCGACGCCGGCGACGTGGGCGCGCTCGAGCGCCTTCTCGCCGCGCACCCCGCGCTGCTGCGCGATCGGCTCGACTACGGGGAGGGGTATTTCCGCCGGCCGCACCTGCTCTGGTTCGTCGCCGAGAACCCGATCCGGAACGGGCGGCTCCCCCCGAACATCGCGGAGGTGACGCGCACGATCCTGCGCGCGGCGGAGCGCACGGGCGTAAAGAGCGTGCCGGCGCAGCGCGACTATGCGCTCGGGCTCGTCTGCTCCGGCCGGGTGCCGCGGGAGTGCGGCGTGCAGGTCGAGCTGATCGACGTGCTCGTCGACGCGGGCGCCCGTGCGGACGGCGCGCTGCTGCCGGCGCTCGCGCACCGCGAGCTGGCCGCGGTCGAGCGGCTCCTGGAGCGCGGGGCCGCGCTGACGCTGACGGCCGCGGCGTGCACGGGCCGCGCAGGCGACGTCGCCCGGCTCGGGCCGCTCGCGAGCGCGGTGGAGCGGCAGACCGCGCTGACCGGTGCCGCGCTCCATGGCCTCGCCGGCATCCTCGGCCAGGTGATCGACCTCGGCGTCGACCTCGACGCGTACAGCCCCGAAGGGTTCCACGCGCACGCGACGGCGCTGCACCACGCCGTCGACTCGGGCTCGCTCGACGCGGTCCGGGTGCTCGTGGAGGCCGGCGCGGCGCTCGGCACCAGGGACCGAATGTACGACGGCACGCCGCTCGATTGGGCCGAGTACCTCGGCCATCCGGAGATCGCCGCCTACCTGCGCGAGGCGGCCGCGGGCCGGTGAGCGCCGGTCGGGCGCTCGCCTTGCCCGCCGGGCGGCGGCGCCGCTCTTTTTGCCGGAAAGGCGAGGCGTGCCGCGCCGACATTCGCCGGCGCGCGCCGCCGCGGACCCCCCGAACCCAGGCGAGCATGCAACGATTCATCGCGTTCCTCCGGGCCATCAACGTCGGCGGCCGGACCGTGAAGATGACCGAGCTGTGCGCGCGCTTCGAGGCGCTGGGCTTCGCGGGCGTCGCCAGCTTCATCGCGAGCGGGAACGTCATCTTCGAGTCGCCGGCGGCGGACGCGCGGGCGCTGGAGGAGCGGATCGAGCGGGAGCTGCGGACGTCGCTCGGCTACGAGGTGGCCACGTTCGTGCGCTCGCCGGCGGAGGTGGTGGGGATCGCGCGCTACGAGCCGTTCCCGGGCGCCGTGGCGCGCGCGGAGGGGACGTCGCTCCACGTCGGGTTCCTGCGCGAGCCGCCGTCCGCGGAGGCGCGGGCCGCGCTGCTGGGCCTGCGCACCGACGCGGACGAGTTCCACGTGCAGGGGCGCGAGTTCTACTGGCTGCGCCGGGGGCGGTTCAGCGAGTCCACGATCACGGGCGCGCGTCTGGAGCGGACGCTCGGCATGCCGACCACGATGCGGAACGTGAACACGGTCCACCGGCTCGCGGCGAAGTACCCGGCGTGAGCGCGCGGGCGCCCGCCGGGGCACGACCCGCCCGGCTGCCGGCGAGAACCCGCCACCGGGGCCCACATGAGCATTCGCGCGGTCTTCCTCGACATCGGCGAGACGCTCTTCAACGAAGCCCGGCTCTGGGAGCAGTGGGCCGACTGGCTGGGCGTGCCGCATCACACGGTGTTCGCGCTGCTCGGCGCGCTGATCGAGCGCCGCGAGTCGCACGCGCACGTCTTCGACCTGCTCCAGCCCGGCTTCGATCCGGCGCGCGCGCGGGCCGAGCGGGCGGCGGCCGGACTGCCGACCGACGTCGTCGTCGCGAGCGACGTCTACCCCGACGCGGTGGAGTGCCTGCGCGAGCTGCGCCGCCGCGGCTACTTCGTCGGCATCGCGGCGAACCAGCCCCTCGCGGCGGAGGACGCGGTGCGCGGGCTCGGGATCCCGGTCGACGTCGTCGCCACCTCGGGGCGCTGGGGCGTCGCGAAGCCGGATCCGGCGTTCTTCCGGCGCATCGTCGAGGCGGCCGGCGTGCCGCCGGCGCAGATCGCCTACGTGGGCGACCGGGTGGACAACGACGTGCTCCCGGCGCTGGCGGCCGGGATGCGGGCGGTGTTCGTGCGGCGGGGGCCGTGGGGGATCGTGCACGCGGGATGGCCGGAGGTGGCGCGCGCGGACCTGCGGCTGGACGGGCTGGCCGAGCTGCCGGACGCGCTCGAGACGCTGTGAGGACCGCCTCGAGCGGCGCGCCGCGCTCGCGACGCCGCGACTCGGACCAACGCAGCGCCGGCGACCAGAACGCTTGCGGCCGCCTCAAAAGCCGATCTGTCCGGCGGTGAACTGGAGCTGGAGGTGTCGCCGGAAGCGGGTGAAGCCGCTGGGGTTGCCGTGGCCGTACGGGTCGTAGCGCACGAGGCCGAGGAACAGGTCGCCGGGCGAGAGGCTGTCGGGCACGACGAGCGGCAGGTCCTGGGCGTGCCGCGGGTCGTACGCGACGTCGAGGCGCAGCGGCCCGAACGGCGAGAGCACGCGGATGCCGATGCCGGGCGTGGCCAGCGCGGCGGCGGAGACCGCGGCGACCGGCGCGTCGGCCGGCACGCCGCCGCGCACGAAGCCGTAGTCGACGAAGGCGGCGAGCTGCACCCGCGCGGAGATCCAGGTGCGCGCCTCGGCGCTCGTCTCGAGGAGGAACGTACCGCCGGCGGGTTGGACGTCGACCTTGTCGGGGTCCACCTCGGTGCCGCCGGGGCAGCCGCCGGTCTCGATCGCACAGCCGAAGTCCAGCGCGTTCCTGCGTGAGGTGACGAGGAGGCGCCGGCCGAGCAGGTTGGCCTGGACGCCGCGCACGCCGGCCGGGCCGCCGCCGTAGAAGCGGAGCTGGGGCGGGAGCGTGTCGTCGCCGCCGAGCCCGCCGACGCGGGCGCGGGCGGCCAGCTCGATGCGCGGGCCGGTGCGGTGCGTCACGGTCGCCAGGAGCAGGGAGCGGCCGAAGCTCCAGTCGGAGAGCGTGGGCGTCCCCGCCGCGGAGGAGGTGAGCTGGAGGGAGCCCCGCGTGCGCGAGTAGGGGAGCGACGCGGCCAGGCCCCGGATCGGACCCTCCGGGTACGGCGCGCGGAGCCGCGGCAGGAGTGCGAGCGACAGCTCCCCGGGCGCGAGCGTGGTCCAGCGGTCCGCGAACGGCGCGGCGTCGGGGCCGCACGCCCCCCAGACCGCGCACAGGAACGAGCCCTCTTCCAGGTTGCGGGTGCGGGAGGGCGCGTACGCCAGCGCCGCGTCCAGCCCCGACGGGAAGCGGTGCGACACGCCCAGACGCGCCTCCGCCGCCTCGCGCACGAACGCCGGCGGCTGCACCTGCCGCACGTACGTGCCGGAGAACAGCAGCCAGGTGGCCGGCGCCACGGGCTCGCGCCAGTCGCCCGTGACGAAGTAGGCGGGTTTCGTGAAGCCGGCGTTCTCGCCCGTGCAGGGGAAGCCGCCCAGGCTGCCGGCCAGCAGGTTTCCCACGCCGACCGTCGCCGAGACGACGCGTGGGCGGCCGAGGAAGTAGCGGTCGGCGGCCGTCGTCTGGAGCTGCAGGCAGGAGGCGGCCGAGACCGTGCCCTCGGCCTGCACGCCGGTCCGGCGCGTGGCCTTCACCGCCACGTGGATCGCCACCGCCGAGTCGCCGACCACGCCGCTCGGCTCGATCGTCGCCTCCTGCACGATCGGCAGGTCCGCGATCAGCTCGTGCGTCCGCCGCAGCGCCTTCGTCGAGAAGCGCTCCCCCGGCCGGTACGCCAGCCGCTCGCGGATCTCGTTCTCCTCGATCGGCGCCTGCGCCTCGATCGTCGTCGAGTCGAACACCCCGAGCCGCCCCGGGTGCACGGTCAGCACTACGTCCGCCGCGCCGCCCGCCGACGCGACGTTGCCGCCGACCTCCACCGTCGCGAACGGATGGCCGATGTCCGCCAGCCGCCCCGTGATCAGGCGCTGCGACAGCTCCAGCAGCGGGAGCGCGTATGGCCGGCCCGGGCGCAGCGGCAGCGTCGGCAGCCGGGGCGGGTTCGGCAGCGAGTCGAGCCCCACCACGCGGACCGAGCGCACCAGCGTCGGCCGGCCCTCCTCGACCGGGAAGCGCACCTCCACCTCGTTCCGCCCGCTCGGCACGATCTCCGAGCCGACCCGCGCCTGCGGATAGCCCCAATCGGCATACAGCTTTCTCAGCCGCTCCACGTCCCCGCGGACCCGGGCGGTGTCGAGCGTGGCGCGCCGCTCCGCCCAGCCCGCGCCGAACGCGCACGCCCAGAACAGCAGCGGCGAGCGGCAGTGCGTCTCCTCCGTCTCGATGGCGCTCTCCAGGAGCGACTTGTCCAGCGAGCGGGCGCCGGGGAAGTCGATGTCGACGACCTCCGGCGCTTTCGCGGCGGTGGGCGCCGGCGCGGATGGCGGGCGCTGCTGCGGCGCCAGCGGCGCGGCCAGCAGCGCGAGGGCGAGGGCGAGAAGCAGGGCGCGGAGGCGCATGGCTCGATCCCGACGGGTATCGCCCGGGGAAGCCGGCCCACGAGGGTTCCGGCTGGCGGCCGGACGCGATACAAGGTTCGCGCCGGGGGTGCGACGGGGTGGGTGCGCAGCCCGCATCCCGATCGGCACCGCGATCGCCCGCGACGGCCCGGGCCGTGACGCCAAGCGTCCCACGCTAGCCGCCGAGGGGACCACCGAATCTCTCCCGCCGCGCGGCAGCCCCCATGCGTCGCCGCGGCTCCGCGCGTTGACACCCGCTCCGCGGCGGGCCTATGCTTGCCCGGCGCGCCCGGGCGGGCCGCGGCCGGGCGAGCGGGCCGGGCGCGCTCCGCCGATCCGATCGCCTTCCCCGGAGGTCCCATGCTCCTTCCGCGCAGCGCGGCCCGTCGAACCCGGGGCGACGCATGAGCGCCGCCCGTCCGTCCGCCGGCGCCGAGCCCCGCGGCGCGCGCCCCTACCACTGGCTCGCCGCGCTGCCGGCCGTCGGCATGCTCGCCGGGATCCCGTTCGCGAACCGCGTCGAGCCGTACGTGCTCGGGCTGCCGTTCCTGCTCTTCTGGATCCTGGCCTGGGTGGTGGTCACGTCCGGCGTCATGGGCGTGATCTACGCGCTCGACCAGGCGCACGCGCGCCGGGCCGGCGCGCCGGCCGATGGCGCGCCGGGCGGGGGGCGGCCGTGAGCGCGGCGCTCGCCATCATCGCCGCGTTCCTCCTGCTCTCGCTCCTCCTCGGCGTGCTGGCACGGCGCGGCCGCACCATGAGCCTCGAGCAGTGGAGCGTCGGTGGACGCGGCTTCGGCACGATCTTCGTCTTCCTGCTCATGGCGGGCGAGATCTACACGACGTTCACGTTCCTCGGCGGCAGCGGCTGGGCCTACGGCAAGGGCGCGCCGGCATTCTACATCCTCTGCTACGGCGCCGTCGCGTACGCGCTCTCGTACTTCCTGCTCCCCGCCATCTGGCGCTACGCGACGGCGCACCAGCTCGTCTCCCAGGCCGACTTCTTCGTCCACAAGTACCGCAGCCGCGGCCTCGGCGTGCTCGTCTCGCTCGTCAGCGTCGTCGCCCTCGTCCCCTATCTCGTCCTCCAGCTCAAGGGGCTCGGCATCATCGTCTCCGAGGCGTCCTACGGCACGATCGCCCCGGCGACCGCCGTCTGGCTCAGCACCGCCGCGCTCGTGCTCTACGTCATCCTGTCCGGCGTGCACGGCTCCGCCTGGACCGCCGTCGTCAAGGACGTGATGATCCTCGCCGTCGCCGTCGCGCTCGGCGTGTACCTGCCGTTCCACTACTACGGCGGCTTCCAGCCGATGTTCGAGGCGATCGAGCGCACCCGCCCCGGCTTCCTCTCCCTGCCGCCGACCGGGATGAGCCCCGCCTGGCTCGTCTCGACCGTGCTCCTGACCGCGCTCGGCTTCTACATGTGGCCCCACACGTTCGGCTCCGCCTACACCGCCAGGAGCGAGGGCGTCTTCCGCCGCAACGCCGTGGTCATGCCGCTCTACCAGCTCGTCCTGCTCTTCGTCTTCTTCACCGGCTTCGCCGCCATCCTCCAGGTGCCCGGCCTCGCCGGCGCCGACGCCGACCTCTCCCTCCTGCGCGTCTCCAAGGCGACGTTCCCACCCTGGATCGTCGGCGTGGTCGGCGGCGCCGGACTCCTGACCGCGCTCGTGCCCGGCTCGATGCTGCTCGTCTCCGCCGCCACGATCCTGGCCCAGAACGTCTACCGCGCCGCCGTCCCCTCCACCGGCGACCGCGCCGTCTCCCTCATCGCCAAGAGCCTCGTCCCGGTCATCGCGCTCGTCGCCGTCTGGCTCACGCTCCGCCCCGGCAACGCGCTCGTGCCGCTCCTGCTCATGGGCTACAACCTGGTCACGCAGCTCTTCCCCGCCGTCGTGCTCAGCCTGTCGCGCATCCCCCTCGCCACCCGCGCCGGCGCCGTCGCCGGGATCCTCGCCGGCGAGGCGACCGTCGCGTACCTCACGCTCACCGGCGCCACCATGGCCCGCCTCTTCCCGAGCTGGCCGGCCGCGATCACCGACCTCAACGTCGGCATCGTCGCCCTCGTCGTGAACGTCGCCGCCCTCACCCTCGTCAGCCTCGCGACGCGGCGCAGCTTCGTCGCGGAGCTGGGTGCCGAGCGGCGCGCCGAGCCCGTGCCCGCGGGCGGGGACTGAGCGCCGGCGTCACTGTGCCGTGGGCGCGCCGGTTCGGCCTCGACGCGGCCGCCCGCGCCGGACACGCCGCGCCGCCGGCTGCAGCAGTCCAACCGGCGCCACACGCCGAACGCCGCGCGACGCGGCGTGCCGGAGGCGCACGGACCGCGCGTACCGGGGACCGCACGACACGGAGTGCCGGACGCTCCGCCACCCCCTGTTCCGCTCGCCCCCTCGCCCCCTCGCCCGCTCGCCCGCTCGCCCGCTCGCCCGCTCGCCCGCTCGCCCGCTCGCCTCCTCGCCTCCTCGCCTCCTCGCCTCCTCGCCTCCTCGCCTCCTCGCCTCCTCGCCTCCTCGCCCCCTCGCCCCCTCGCCCACTCGCCCACTCGCCCACTCGCCTCCTCGCCCACTCGCCCGCTCCCCCACTCGCCCAGTCCCCCACTCCCCTACTCCCCCACTCCGGTCCGCTCCGGTCCGCTCCGGTCCGCTCCGCTCCGGTCCGGTCCGGTCCGGTCCGGTCCGGTCCGGTCCGGTCCGGTCGGCCCCCCCCGACGCCGCGTTCGGATTTTGCGGTCCGTGCACTACGTGCCGTATCTTGGCTCCGACCCGGAACCGGAGAACGTCGTGGACGCACAGACCGCTCGGTTCGTCGAGAAGATGGGCCGCTACTTCGAGGCGGATGGGATCCCGCGGATCGGCGGCCGCCTCTACGGCTACCTGATCCTGCAGGATCAGCCCCGGGCGCTGGAGGACCTGGCCGGGGCGCTCGCGGTCAGCAAGACGAGCATCAGCACGAACGCCCGGCTGCTGGAGCAGTGGGGGTTGATCGAGCGGGTGACGCAGCCCGGCGACCGGCGCGACTTCTACGAGGTGGCGCCGAGCTCGACGCGGCAGCTCGAGCTGCGCCTGGCCCGGATCCGCCAGCTCACGGAGCTGCTGGGCGAGGGCTGCTCGGTCCCGGCGGCGGAGAAGCCGGCGGTGCGCCGGCGCCTGCAGGCGATGCGCGAGTCGACCAGCGAGATCGCCGAGCAGATGGGGGGAATCCTGGAGCGGTGGCGTCGCGGGAACTGAGGTCGTGGGGCGGTCGCCGGTCCCGCGTCCGCGTCCGCGTCCGGGAAACCAAGCACTTCGGCGTCCAAGGCCGTTGGCGAGTCCGGCGCGAAGCCGTCCCGGGAGCGGGAGCGTAAGCGGGAGCGGGAACTGCCCTCGCTCGGTCAGGGGACCGGCCGAGGGAACCAGCCCGGCCGGTCCGAGCCGGAGAGCCGCTCGTCCCGCTTGAGCTGCTCCCGCCGCAGCCGGTCGGCGAGCTTCCTCTGCCAGTCGGACAACAGCTTCCGCGCCGCCTTCCACGCGCGCTCGTCGTTCTTGCGGATCTCCTCGCGCGTGCCGAACTCCGCCACCATCCGCCCGCGCCGCGTGGCCCAGCGCGGGCCCTCCGCGGCCTGCCCCTCCGCTTCCGCCAACCGCCGGAGCAGCGGCGCATTCCGGACCCGCAGCGAGTCCTGGATCACGCGCAGCCGCACCACCTGCGAGTCGGCGAGGACCAGCTCCTTCCGGTTCGCGAAGAGAAGCTCGATCGGATCCTGCGGAGCGTCCGCCGCGAGCCTCGCGGAGTCCGGCAGCGGCGAATCCTGCGCGCGCAGCACGGCCGGCAGCGTGAGCCCGAGCAGCAGCGCGAGCGGAAGCAAGAGGACGGAACTCGGACGCGCGGACATCTGCGCCTCCATCGGAATCTTCGCGACGGCACCGGAACGAGCAGATATACTGGCACCGTCGCGGCCGGGTTCCGCGCCCGGGTGGTGAGGCGCCCGACCCCCGGGACCACGAGGTCGACCTCGCGGAGCCACGCGCCCGCCCCCGCGGCGCCGACGCCCTCGACCCCGGGCGTCCACGCGTTCGACCCCGCAGAAACCGTGCGTTCGACCCCGCAGAAACCGTGCGTTCGACCCGGGGGAAACCATGCGGTCGAGCCGGGCCAAACATGCGTTCGACCCCGGGGAAACCATGTGTTCGACCCGGGGGAAACCATGTGTTCGACCCCCGAACCTGTGGCTCTGTCGGCGGGAAGTGTTGGTGCCCCCATCGAACCCCGCCGTCCCGTCACGGTCGCATCGGTTCGGCGTCGCCGCGCCACCTCCGGGCGGTACACCGCCGGCGCGGCGGGCGTCGCTCCCGCGCCGGCAGGAACGGGCGGTGGCGGCGCGCCGGCCATGGCGAGACCGGCCACCAACACTTCCCGCGGACAGAGCCACAGGTTCGGGAAAGTGTCGGGGAGCAGGCGGCGCCGTCGCCGAGCGGTCGCCGCCGAGATGCCGCCGCTGAGATGCCGCCACTGAGATGCCGCCGTCGAGGCGCCGCCGCCGAGTCGTCGCCAGCGAGCCGTCGCCGCCGAGACGTCGCCGCCGACACGTCGCCGCCGACACGTCGCCGTGGCCGAACGTCGGTCGCTGGGGCGCGTTGTGCTCTGATCGTACAGCATTGACTTTATGTACTGAACGATTAGATTTCGCGGCACGGAGTGCGATGCGGAGGCAACGCAATGCAGGATAAGAGGATGGATCTGCTCGAGCGCATGGGGCAGGACTTCGAGCGGGAGGGGTTGCCGCGGATCGCGGGGAAGGTGATCGGA
>DASTKT010000090.1:0-2470 GCA_035715725.1 Longimicrobiales bacterium
GGCCGTGCTCGCACCTACGGTGCTCTCGCTGCAGACGGCGGCGTTCGCGCTCCTCGACGCCATGATCGCGGTCGGGAAGACCGAGGTCACCCCGCGCGTCCCGCTGCCGTCCGTCCTGCCCGGGGAGCCCCTGTCCGGGGAGCCCCTGTCCGGGGCGGGCGCCCCCACGACCCCGGGAGACCCGGAGGAGACCACGACCGATGCGTGAGACCAAGGCGCCGACCGTGGAGTACTGCTGGGGCCTCAGCGACGAGCGGTTCGACGAGCGCGGCTACCCGACGCGCGAGGCGGCGGCGGGGGCGGCTTTCGCCGAGAGCGACCCGGACGAGGCGGGCGTCTACACCGCCGTCGTCGTGCCGGTGACGGTGCCGACCGTGAACGCCGACAGCGTGATCGAGCAGGCGCGCGAGGACATGGACGAGCAGGTGGGCGAGGTCGGGGAAATCTGGCTGGAGCGCGTCTCACACGAGGAAGAGGCCGAGCTGTGCGACCGGCTCACCGCGGAGTTCACCCGCTGGCTCGCCGATCATGGCCACTGGCCGGCGAACGTCTGGGGCGTGACGGGCATCGAGTTTCACCCGCGCACGGCAGAGGTGCCCCATGGCTGACCGTGCGTCCGCTGGGGTGTCCGCGTCCGGGAGGCCGGAGGCCGGGACGACGGGCTCGACTTCCGCGGTGGAAGCGGCGCGCGCGAAGGTCTTGGCGGTGGCGAACGCGGCGGCGGTCACGCTGCGGGAAGATCCGTCGGCCATCTCGCCCCATCTCGCGTTTGGCTCCGCGTTGGATGACTTCGCCGAAGCGGTCGCCGCTGCCGCGTCCGGGCGTGGGGGGCCGCCCGCCCCGGCACCGCGATGCAGTTTCCGGGGCTTCGGGGTGTCGCAATGCGAGAAGCCGGCAGGCCACGCCGACGCGCACACGTTCGCCCTGCCCGCCGCGCCGCCCACCCCGGCGGCGCCAACGACGACGAAGCAGGAGGCGCACGATGGCAGCCGGTCATGATCCGACGCGCGACCCGGGGTACGGCACCCTCATCACGTTCGCGGGGGCGGCGGCGCCCCCAAGCACGTCGGTGACGCCGAATCTGCCGTATGACACCGCCGCCGATCCGTGCGATCGGTGCGGGCACCCGCAGGACGCCCACTCCGGCATCGAGCGGTACGAGATCCGAAAGTACGCACCGGGTATGCCGCACGTCGCGGTGGTTCGCTGCCCCGCCGCCGGATTGGAGCCGGTGTGCGACGCCTCGCCCGCGTGGGCCGAGCGCATCGTGCGCGCCCTCCGGGCCGCCGGGGCGGCGACCGATCTGGCGGCCGAGCTGGCGGCGGCACGGGAGCAGGCCGCGTGGGCGACGGCCCATCTCGGCAAGGTGTGGGCGGCGCTCACCGGGGGCGACGAGGGGCAGACCATCGCCCCGGAGGACGTACTGGCTGCGGCGGTGCGGGTGCGGGCCGCCGGGGCGGCGACGACGGAACCGAAGGCGAACGGCTGGGTTCCGCGTGACGTGGACGGGGAGATTATCGAGCCCCCCGAGTACGAGGACGATGATGTGGACGAGGAGCGGAACGCCGACCTGGAGGACGCGGAGTATCTGGAGGGGGTCGCGCTCTTGCTGCGCAAGGCCGGCTACGGCCATTGGAAGGCGGATTCGGTGTGCGAAATCGCGCATCGGCTGCGACAGCGGTCGGGCCTTGCTGGCGCGGCCGGGGCGGCGACGACGGCGCCGATTGACGACGAAGCGTTCTACCGCTTCCAAGCGGGCGGGCTCGACGTGGTGGGCGACAACGTGCGGCGGCATCAGCCCCGACAGCGGGTATCCGCCGGGGCGGCGACACCGACCCCGGAGCCGACCGCGCAGGAGTTGCGGCGGCTTCCCGGCGTGGACGACGCGGAGAATGCGTTGATCGCCGCGCAGAATCGCTACGCGCGGGGAGAGGCCGACATCTGGGACGTACTGACGTCGCGGGATCGGCTGATTGAGACAGTCGCGCGTGCCGTGCTGCGTGGGGCGGCCCCGCGCCCGCCGAGCGCGCCGAGCGATGGCGTGGCGGGCGTGACGGAGGAGGAGTTGGCTATCGTCGCGCGGCATCTCGACGCGGCCGGACAGTCGAATCTGGCGTCCGTCGTCTATCGGGCTGCTGCTGCGCTGCGGGGGTCGCGCCCGCCGGAGCCCGCCCGGACGGCCGCGCTGTGGGATGAGGTGCTCCGCACCATGCGCGACCTCTGCGACCGGGGCCACCTCTCACACGAAGGGCACGCGACGCTCTGGTTCCCGTTGGAGCGGCTACGGGCGCACCTCGACGACTCCGCGCCGGTCGTGCGTGGGGCGGCGGCCCCCGCGCCGACCCCGGAGGGAACCGATGCGTGAGTTCCAGCGGAAGCCGACCGCCATCGTGGCGGCGCAGTACGACGGGAGTGACGAGTGCTTCGATGCGGTCTTCGCGGTGGCCCTCAAGGGGCGCGGCGATGCGGA
>DASTKT010000091.1:0-19795 GCA_035715725.1 Longimicrobiales bacterium
GCGTCGAGAAGAGCGGCAGCTTCTGCATGAAGAACGAGCCGACGTAGACGACCTCGATGTCGCGCTCCTGGCGGAACAGCGTCGCCTCGTCACGGTCGGGGCGGTGCTCGTAGTCGAAGACGCCGATCGGCAGCCAGTCCGCGTCCCGGACGCCGCAGTAGCGCAGCAGGTCCGGCATGTCGAAGTCCTGGCTGTAGGCCGGGTCGGCGTAGACCACGTGGTCGTACGCATGCAGGTAGGGGATCGTCCGGACGTAGGTCGAGCCCGGATCGTCCGTGGTGTTCAGCACCTTGTAGAGCCGGAGCGTCCGCAGATAATCCGGGTGGTAGGGCGGCGAGTTCGTCACGAAGAGCACGTCCGGGGAGTGCTCCAGGATCGCCGCCTCCAGCCCGGCCTGGAGCGCCAGCACCCGCGGGTCCCGCCGCTGGTATGCCCGGTCGAGCGCGGCCGCGCTGTCGTAGAGCGCCGGGGGGCACAGCGCGCCGGGGTTGAACGGGATGAAGCGGACCCGCTCCGTGGACGCCTGGGCGATCTCCCGCATCCAGCAGGCGCCCTCGTATCCCGTCTTGTTGAAGGAGATCAGGAGCCTCATCGGCGGGCGGCGTCGGCACGGGTGCGCGGGGAGCCGGGAGCGGCGGAGGAATTGCGCACGAGCGCCTACTCCGCCGTCGCCAGCACGTTGATGGAGTACGACATCGCCTCGTCGTGCTCGGGGAGATAGCGACGCAGCTCGTCCGGTTGCGCGTGCCGCTCGCCCCGCAGCACGCGGTAGGATCGGTACCCCCAGCGCCGGAGCAGCGACAGCGGGTTCCGCGCCGGATCCGCAAAGTGCCAGGCGCCGACCTCCATCACGAGCGGCGGGCGGGCGCGGCTCAGCACCCGCTCGCCGCCGGCCAGCACGGCGTACTCGAAGCCATCCACATCGAGCTTCACGAAGTCCACGGCGTCGACGCCGTGCTCGTCGCACCAGTCGTCGAGGCGCCGGAAATCCACGGTGCACGCCGCGGTCTGCGCCTGGCCGTCCGTCCGCCAGCTCGCGCGCACGTCGAGCGGCTGCGCCGGACGGTTCTCGTCCGAGAGCGCCACGCGCGTCGGTACCAGGTGGCCGAAGCCGTTCAGCTCGACGTTGCGCCGGAGCTTGGCGAACGCGTATTCCGTCGGCTCGAAGGCGTAGACCGCGCCGCTCGGCCCGACCATCCGGGCCAGGCGCAGCGCGTGGGCGCCGATGTTGGCGCCGATGTCCAGCACGCGCCAGCCGGGACGGCAGACCGCGCGGATGACCTCCACCACGTCCCGCTCGTACTGCTCGAGGAACAGGCTGAGATCGATCGTCTCGCCGAGGTCGAGCGCGAAGCGGATCCCCTCCACCTCCACGGTCGTGCGCCGCTGTCGGACCAGGCGGGTGAACGCCTGGAGATAGAGCTCGCGGATCGCCCGCGAGGGCGTGGCCCGCCACACGAGTTTGCCCGCTCGCACGAGTGTGTGTCGCATCATGTCTGCTGTTCGAGAACCATCGAGGGTGCGCCGGCGAACACCGCCTCGCGCCGGGGCACCGCACCCAGCCCGATCCGCCACACCAGTGCCGTGACGGCCGCCAGCGCCACCGCCCAGCCGGTCGCGTACGCCGCGGCCAGCCCGAGCGCACCCCATTGCGGGATCAGCAGATAGGCGATCAGCACGATCAGCCCGTCCCTCGGCACGGCGACCAGGAAGAACGAGAGCCAGAGCCGCTCCTGGCTCTGGATGGCGCCATAGGTGGCGGCGGCGAGCGCCTCCACCACGGCGGCGCCGAGGAGGACGAGCAGCGTCGGGTAGCCCGCCGGGAACTCCCGGCCGAAGAGGCGCAGCAGCGTCGGCCCGCACAGCGCCGCCACGAGCGAGCCCGCCAGCACGAGCCCGCCGGCCAGCCCCACGCTCATGCCGAACACGCGGCGGTAGCGCTGCCGCTCGCCTACGCCGCGTGCGTGGTTCATGACGGAGAGCACGACCCCGTTCAGGATGGCGGGCAAGAAGAGCACCAGCACCCGGAAGTTGTTCGCGGCGCTGAACAGCGCCATGGCGCCGAAGCCGCCGGCGCTCCGTACGAGCAGTGCGTTGCCGAGCCAGAGGGCCGGCATGGAGACGAGGCCGCTCAGCGCCGCCGGCAAGGCGAACCGGGCCAGCACGCCCCACTCCCGCCGGATCGCGCGGAGCGTCAGCGGGACGCCGTGCTCCCGCAGCGCGTGCCGGAGCACGACACCGAGCAGCGCGGTCTGGATCGCGGCGGCCGCGCCGAGCGCCGCCACCACGCCGTCGAGTCCGGCCCACCACGCGCCGCCGGTGCACACGACCAGGTACGCCACGCCGCTCGCCACCCACGCGCGCCCGAGCGCCGGGTACGCCTCCAGCCCGGCGAGCCCCCCGGCCAGGAACCCGTTCAGCACGGTGAACAACACGGCCGGCGCCGCCAGGCGGAGCGCCGGTCCGAGGGTCCGCGCATGGAGCACGGAGGCGGCCAGCGCATCGCCACCGAAGAGGAGC
The DNA here is from genome assembly GCA_035715725.1 of Longimicrobiales bacterium. Lineage (GTDB taxonomy): Bacteria > Gemmatimonadota > Gemmatimonadetes > Longimicrobiales > RSA9 > JADGGV01. Next base: position 2,521 of record DASTKT010000091.1, read on the forward strand.
GCCGCGGCGGCCAGCATCGCCATCGCGCCGGCCACGGCGCCACAGAGCGCCAGCACCCGGCCTGCGCGCCCGGGATCGACCGACCGCAGCTCCGCCAGGTATTTCGTGGCCGTGTATCCCATCGCCAGCTGGGCGACGGCCGCCGCGGTGAGCAGCGTGCTCTGAATCGTGGCGAACCGGCCGAACTGCTCCCGCCCCAGCAGGTTGGCCACGATCAGCACGACCAGGAACGTGCTCCCCTGGTTGGCGACGGTGCCGACGAGACTCCACGTCAGGCCGCGGCGGAGCCGCGCGAGCACGCTCTCGGCGCTGGCCGAACCCCCCTCCTGTCCGCCTTCGCTCAATCGATGTACTCCCGGTGCCAGAGCTCGAGCATGATCAGCGCCCAGAGGCGACCGCTCATGTCGCGGCCTCCCGCCACGTGATCGGCCACCATCCGCGAAACCGCCGCGGGGCGCAGCAGCCCGCGCCGCTCCGCGCGCTCGTCCAGCAGCACGCCGCGCAGGAACTCGCCGCCATCCGCGCGCAGCCAGGCGCCGAGCGGCAGCCCGAAGCCCATCTTCGGCCGGCGCAGCACCGGCTCCGGAAGCAGGTGCCCCACCGCGCGGCGGAGGAGGAGCTTCCCCGTGGAGCCGGAAACCTTGAGCGCGCCCGGGACCGCCGCCGCGAACTCGACGAGCTCGTGATCCAAGAAGGGGCAGCGGACCTCGAGGCTGTTCGCCATGGACGCGCGGTCCGTCTTCACCATCAGGCAGTCCGGCAGATAGAACTGCAGGTCGTGCCGCATCATCCAGGCGTACGCATCCTCGCCGGGGCTCCACGGCACCGCCGCGGCGGGAGCCGGCGGAGCCGCGGCGAGCCGCGCGCGGAACGCGTCCGCGTACAGGACGCGCCGCTCCTGCGGCTTGACCAGGCTCATGTGGAGCAGGTACCGCTCCCGCAGCGTGCCGCCGAGCATCGCGGCGGCGCGACTGCCCCGCGCCACGCGGGGCGAGTACGGCAGCAGCTCCAGCACCCCGGCGGCCGAGCGCGAGACGGACCGGCGCGCCAGCGCCGGCAGGCGGTCGGCCGTTGCCCAGCGGCCGACGTCCCGGTAGGCGCGGTAGCCGCCGAACGTCTCGTCGCCGCCGTCGCCGCTCAGCGCGACCGTCACATGGCGCCGCGTGAGCTGCGAGAGGTAGAACGTGGGCACGGCCGAAGAGTCGGCGAACGGCTCGTCGCAAGCCTGGACGATCCGCGGGAGCACGTCCAGCATGTCCGGCTCGACCACCAGCTCGTGGTGCTCCGTGCCGTAGCGCTCGGCGACGAGTCGCGCGAACGGCAGCTCGTCGTGCGTCTCCTCGGTGAAGCCGATCGAGAACGTCTTGACCGGTGCACCGACCTCGGCGGCCATCAGCGCGACCACCGACGCCGAGTCGATGCCGCCGCTCAAGAACGCGCCGAGCGGCACGTCCGCCACGAGCCGGCGGCGCACCGCCTCCCGCAGCCGGTGCACGGTCTCCTCGGCCAGCTCGTCGGGCGAGCGCGCGTCCGGCCGAATCTCGGGCGGCGCCCAGTACCGCTCGACCGCGACGGCGCCGTCGCGGCCGCAGACCAGGAAGTGCCCGGGCGGCAGCTTCGCGATCCCCGCGAACGCGGTCCGCGGGCTCGGTACGTACTGGTACGTGAGGTACTGATCGAGGGCGACGTAGTCCGGCTCCGCCACGACGTCGGGATCGGCCAGGATCGCCTTCAGCTCGGACGCGAAGACGAGCGCCGACGCGCTCCGCGCGAAGTAGAACGGCTTCTTCCCCAGGCGGTCCCGCGCGGCGAAGAGCCGGCCGCGCGCCGCGTCCCAGATCGCGAACGCGAACATCCCGGCCAGGCGCCCGAGCATCGCGGTCCCATGCTCCTCGTAGAGGTGCACCAGGACCTCGGTGTCGCTCGCCGTGCGGAATACGTGGCCGCGCGCGCGCAGCCCCTCGCGCAGCTCGCGGAAGTTGTAGATCTCGCCGTTGAGGACGACCCACACGGTGCCGTCCTCGTTCGAGAGCGGCGGCGCGGCCCCGGCGCTCAGGTCGATGATGGAGAGCCGGCGCTGCCCGAGCCCGATCCCCGGCGCGACGTGGATCCCCTCGTCGTCCGGGCCGCGGTGCACCAGCGTGGCGCACATGGCGGCGATCCGCTCGCGCGCGACCGGCGCGCCGCGGAAGTCGAGCCTGCCGCAGATGCCGCACATCGCTCAGCGCGCCGGCACGGCCGCCGGCCGCGCGGGGCCGAGCCCGCGGGCGTCGGGCTGCGCGGCGAACCAGCGGTACGTCTGCTCGATCCCCTGCCGGAGCGGGATGCGCGCGGCCCACCCGAGCGCGGTCAGCCGCGACACGTCCAGCAGCTTCCGCGGCGTGCCGTCCGGCTTCGACGGATCGAGCGCGATCCGGCCCTCGTAGCCGACGACGTCGCATACGAGCCCGGCCAGCTCGGCGATCGAGATGTCCCGGCCGACGCCCACGTTGATCGGCTCCGGCGACTCGTAGTGCCGCATCAGGAACACGAGCGCGTCGGCCAGGTCGTCCACGTGCAGGAACTCGCGCCGTGGCGTGCCCGTCCCCCACACCACGACCTCCGGCTCCGCGAGCCGGCGCGCCTCGTGGAACTTCCGGATGAGCGCGGGGAGGACGTGGCTGGTCTGGAGGTCGAAGTTGTCGCTCGGGCCGTACAGGTTCGTGGGCATCGCGCTGATGAAGCGCGCGCCGTGCTGCCGGGCATACGCCTCGCACAGCTTCAGGCCGGCGATCTTGGCAATCGCGTACGCCTCGTTCGTCGGCTCGAGCGGGCCCGTGAGGAGCGACGCCTCGCGGATCGGCTGCGGGGCGAGCCGGGGGTAGATGCACGAGCTGCCCAGGAAGAGGAGCTTCCGGACGCCGTGGCGGTGCGCGGCATCGATGACGTTCAGCGCGATCGCCAGGTTGTCCCGCAGGAAGTCGGCGGGCTGCGTGGCGTTCGCCAGGATCCCGCCGACGCGGGCCGCGGCCACGAACACGTACTCCGGCCGCTCCGCGGCGAAGAACGCGTCCACCTGCTTCGCGTCGGTGAGGTCGAGCTCGGCGCGCGTGCGGAGCAGCAGCCGCTCGAAGCCCTCCGCCTCGAGCCGTCGCACGAGGGCGGAGCCGACCAGGCCGCGGTGCCCGGCGACGTAGACCCGGTCCCCGGGCGTCATCGGACCGCCACCCCGCGGATCGGCACGACATGCCCCGCCTGCAGCAGCGTGCGCTCCTGGCGCGCCTGCTCCAGGTCGTGGGTCACCATCATCCGCACGAGGTCGCGGAAGCCGACCCGCGGGCGCCAGCCGAGCTTCGCGTGGGCCTTGGAGGCATCCCCCTCGAGCGCCTCGACCTCCGTCGGCCGCCGGTAGCGCGGATCGAGCTCGACGTGCTCGCGCCAGTCCAGCCCGACCAGCCCGAACGCCTCGTCCAGCAGCTCCCGCACGGTGTGGGATTCCCCCGTCGCGATCACGTAGTCGTCCGGCTCCGGGTGCTGCATCATGAGCCACATCGCCTGCACGTAGTCGCCCGCGAACCCCCAGTCGCGGCGCGCGTCGAGGTTGCCGAGGTAGAGCCGGTCCTGCAGCCCCTCGGCGATCCGCCCGGCGGCGCGCGTCACCTTGCGGGTCACGAACGTCTCGCCCCGCCGCGGCGACTCGTGGTTGAAGAGGATGCCGTTGCAGATGTAGAGGCCGTACGCCTCGCGGTAGTTCACGGCGTACCAGTGGGCCGCCACCTTGCTGACCGCGTACGGGCTGCGCGGGTGGAAGGGCGTGCGCTCGCTCTGCGGCGGCGGCGAGGCGCCGAACATCTCGGACGACCCGGCCTGGTAGAACCGCACCGGCTTCCCCGTCCGCGCGACGTAGTCGCGAAGCGATTCGAGCAGGCGCAGCGTGCCCAGCGCGACGACGTCGCCCGTGTACTCCGGCTCCGCGAACGAGACGCGCACGTGGGACTGCGCACCCAGGTGGTAGAGCTCGTCCGGCTCGACGCTCTCCAGCACCCGCCGCACCGCCGTCGCGTCCGCCAGGTCGCCGTGGTGCAGGAAGAGCCGCGCCCCCGCCTCGTGGGGGTCCACGTACAGGTGGTCGATCCGGTCGGTGTTGAAGCTCGAGCTGCGGCGGATCAGCCCATGGACCTCGTACCCCTTCGCCAGGAGCAGCTCGGCCAGGTACGAGCCGTCCTGCCCGGTGATGCCGGTGATCAACGCGCGCTTCATTGCGTTCTCCAGACTAAGACGTGGGGCGCGCCGTGCTCCCGAGGGGCATCGCCGCGACCTGCTTGACCGAGCCGCCCTCCACCTCCGACGATCCGGACGAGACCAGCGTCGGGACGCCGCCGTGCCGCTCGATGCGGACGGGGATGCGCCGGTCGGCCACCGCGGCGCCGCGCTCGAGTCGCGAGAGCGCGTGTTGGATCTCCGGCACCACTTCGCGCGCGATGAGCGGCAGGTCCGTGAGCAGATGCTGGCCGGCGTTCGAGCGCCAGAGCGAGAGCTGGCCGGAGAGGCCGAGCTCCTCGGCGGCGAACGGGAGGCGGATCTCCCAGCCCCGGCCGGGCACGCCGGCGGCCTTCGTCGTCCACGCCCAGCGGTACGCGTGCCCCTCGCGCTGCAGCGGCCCCGCGTCCAGCGACAGGAACGGCTGCGGCACCTCGAACGTGATCTCGACGTGCTCGAACTCGCCGGAGTCGAAGGCGTGGGTGAGCGCGCCGGCGATGGCCGCCGAGTCCTGCGCGCCGCGCAGGCGCACGACGGCCTCGCGGATCCGCACGTTGTTCGCGATCACCCAGCGCTGGCGCAGCCCGCGCGAGGCGATGCGGCGCACCTCGAGCAGCTCCGGGATCCCGAGCCGGCCGATCCAGCGGAGCACGATGAGGCCGAGGACGACGGCGCACGCGGCGGCCGCCTCCGGCCGGGCACGGGCGCTCGCCAGCGCCAGCACGACGAACGCCGCGGACGCCGCCGCGATGATCGCCACGACCATGCGGGGCGAGTAGCCGAGGTCGCGTAGCCGGTGGTGGATGTGGCCGCGGTCGCCGGTGAAGAGCCGGTCGCGCCGCAAGAAGCGCCGCACCAGCGCCAGCCCCATGTCCAGGAGCGGCACGCCGCAGAGCGCGACGGGCACCGCGAGCGAGCGCAGCGCAGGACTCGGCCCGACGACGAGCAGCCCGAGGACCCCGAGCTGATAGCCGAGGAACAGGCTCCCGGAATCGCCGAGGAAGACGGACGCCGGCGGGAAGTTGAAGTACAGGAACCCGAGCACCGCGGCCGTCAGCGCCAGCCCGATCACCGCGACCGCGAGGTGCCCGGTGAGGACCCCGAGGACGGCCGCGCCCACGGACGAGAAGAGCGCGGAGCCGGCGGCCACGCCGTCGCTGCCGTCGATCAGGTTGAACGCGTTCGTGATCCCCACGATCCAGAGCGTCACGGCGGCCAGCCCGACGCCGATCGGGATCTGCAGCGCCTGGCCGCTGGCGAGCACGATGGATTCCGGCCGGATCCCGCCGAAGAAGACGATCAGGCTGACGAGCCCCTGGCCGGCGAACTTCTCGTACGCGGAGAGCCCGCGGAGGTCGTCCCAGAGGCCGAGCGCGATGACGGCGACGGCGCCCGAGATCCACGCCGTGGTCTGGGCGCCGGTGAGCGCCGGCGCCCCGCCCGCGGCTCGCAGCGCCACGACCGCGACCGCGAGCACCGCCGTGCCGACCGCCACGCCGCCGATCCGTGGGACCGGACGCTCGTGCTGGCGGCGCACACCATCCGGGACGTCGACGATCCCGAATCTCGTCGCCAGGCTCCGCACCACCGATGTCAGGAGAAGCGTAAGAACGAGCGCTGCGAGGAACGCGGCCAGGAAAATCGTCATTCGTCGATCCGATGCTGGGGGGTACGGCGTGTGGTCGAGCCACTTCCACGTCCAGCGTCGGAGCTGCATCGCTCCGAATCGCACGGGCCGGTCGCTCCGGCCGTGCGGGATTCCTTCGACCTCCGATAGGGACTGTTGGGCGCCATCGGCCCGACCGCGTCGGCGGCCGAGCCCGGGCGCAAAAGGTGTGCACGTTTCCGTGTCGGGCCGTCCCACGGCGCATCCAGCCGGGGAGCTGGACCGCCCCGCGGGGGGCCGGCGCGCGGCGCCGCGTCAGAACAGCGCGCGGATTCCGAGCGTGAGGGAGGAGGAGTGCCAGCCGGCCGCGCCCCGCTCGAGGCCGCCGACGGCCTCGAGCTCGAGCGCCCGGTCGATGCGCAGCGCGCCGGCCAGGGAGCCGCCCCGGCTGCGCCCGAGCCGCTCGGGCGCCAGCAGGTTCTCTTCCTGTCGGCGGCGCAGGAACGCGCTCCACTCGAGCCGGAGGCGCGCGCCCGCGGCCTCGGCCGCGCCGTACGCCAGCCACTGCGTCCCCTCGCCGCCGAGCGGGTGGCCGAGCAGCCAGCCGTCGTCCGTCCAGCCCTGCCGCATCGCCCAGTTGCGGTACCAGATCGTGTTGCCGCAGCAGGACCGGTGGAAGAACGTCCACTCGCCGCCGAGCGACAGCCACGGCGCGCCGGGGAGCGCGCCCAGCTCCGCGCCCGCCGTCATCCCGGGCACGTCCAGCCAGGCGCCGGAGCTGTCGTCCATCCCCCACTCGAGGTAGAGCTGGAGCGGGACCGGTCCGAGCGGCGGCCGGAACTGGAAGTCCGCCGACAGCACGTCGTTGGCGAACTCGCCCTGCTGGCCGGAGCGCGTGCCGCCGACGAGCAGGAACGACAGGTTGCGCAGCGTGAGCGGATCGTTCCCTTCCCCGCCGAACATCGCGGCCCGGTTCAGTCCGGCGGTGAAGCGGGGGTGCGGCGTCATGGTGCCGCGGAAGGCGACGAAGTAGGGGTCGCGGATCCGGTCGCCGCCGCGCACCTGCGAGGCGAACGTCTCGATCCGGATCGGACCCATGTGACGGAAGATCCACGGGAAGCGGATCGGGTCGGCCAGGAAGACGCCGAACCCGTTCAGCGGCACGCCGCCCGACAGCACGATGCCGCCGCCGCGCGCCGGCCCGAAGGCGACGCGCCGGCGGCCCACCCACGCCCCGAGCGCGCGCCAGGTCGCGACGGCTTCCACCTCCGGCAGCCCGACCGCCGTCTCCCGCAGCGTCGGCACCGCGCGCAGCGCGAGGTAGCGGCCGAGCCCCGCGCTCAGGCTCGTGGCCAGGATGCCGGCCACGCTGTCCGGCACGGGTCGGGTGCCCGTCCAGTCCGTGCCGTTGTCGTAGCCCACGCCCGCCAGCACGCGTCCGTCGGCGTGGTCATAGCCCGCGCCGATCCAGCCGGCGCCGCGCCGCAGGCGCCCCAGCGCCGACGTGTCCGCGGGGACGCGGCCGCCGAGCTCCTCCGCGAAGCGCTCCGCGTACCCGCGCGCCACCGCCGCGACGCTCGGCCGGTCGAGCGTGGCGCGCGCGGCGGCGTAGTCGAGCACGTACGCCACCTCGCGCCGCGTGAGCAGCGCTAGCCCGGCCTCGTAGCCGGGCGGCGCGAGCCCGAGCGTCTGGAGACGGCGAGCCGCGCGGCGGCTCCAGTGGTCGGGGGGGACGAAAGGAGAGGCCCAGGATGGCGGCCGCCGGGGGAACGCCGGCGGCGACGGAACGGCGGCGCTGTCCATGGCGGCCGCGCCGTCCGGGGGCGCCGCGCGGCGCTGCGACGTCTGCGCCACCCCGGCGGTCGGCACGAGCGCCGCGCCGACGGCCAGCCCACCGATCAGGGCCGCCGCCGTCCTCGAGACTCCTCCCCGGCGCGGTCGCCGACCGCGCGCGGGCCTAGGTGGAGCGGCCGTAATGGTAACCGCCGTAGTAGGCCCCGTAGTACCGGCCGCTGCGCGCATCGATGTCGTTCAGCACCGTCCCGAGCACCGGCGCGCGCACCGCGGTGAGCTGCTCCAGCGCGTAGTGCAGCGCGCCGCGCTCCGTCACACCCGCGCGCGCAACCACCACCACGCCGTCCACGTTCGTGCCGAGCACGGCCGCGTCCGTGACCAGGTTGAGCGGCGGCGCGTCCAGCAGCACGGCGTCGTACTCCTCCTCGAGCCGGTCGAGGAGCGCGCGCATGCGCGGCGAGCCGAGCAGCTCCGCCGGGTTCGGCGGCAGCGTCCCCGAGGACAGGAAGTCGAAGCGGCCGATCCCGTCCACCGCGACCGTCGAGCGCGCGTCCTCCACGCGGCAGGCGCCCACCAGCACGTTCGACAGCCCGGGCTCGCGCGGCGCGTTCAGCACCTCGTGCAGCACGCCGCGCCGCAGGTCCGCGTCCAGCACGATGCAGCGCAGCCCCTGCTGCGCGAGCGTGGCCGCCAGGTTGGACGTGCTCGTCGACTTGCCGTCCCCCGGCGTCGGGCTCGTGAAGACCAGCGTCTTCGGCGCGCGCTCCGGCCGCGCGAACGTGATGTTCGTGCGCAGGCTCCGGTACGCCTCCGAGATCGGGCTGCGCGGGTCGCGGATCGCCACCAGCCGGGCATGGAACCCGTCCGTCGCGGCGGGCAGCGCCGGCGCGCGCCGCCGCCAGCGCGAGCCGTCCAGCACTCGCGCCTCGGCGATGCGCGGGATCATCCCCAGCACCGGGATCCCGCTCGTCGCCAACTGCAGGTCCTCGCGCGAGCGCACCCGCGTGTCCATGTGCTCCCGGGCGACGGCGGCGCCCGCGCCCAGCACGAGCCCGACCACCAGCGCGAGCCCGAGGCTCAGCGGCACGTTCGGCCGGATCGGCTTCAGCGGCGCGATCGCCGGGTCGACCACGCGCACCGACGGGTCCTCGACCGCCGCGGCGATCTGCGCCTCCTTCAGCCGCGTCTGGAGCATGGTGTAGATGTCCTCCAGCACCTTCGCCTGCCGCTCCAGCCGCGCGTACGCGACCTCCGTCGCCGGGATCCGATCCAGCTCGCCGCCGAACCGGCCCAGCACCACGTTCAGCGACGCGACCTGCGCCGTCAGCCCCTCCAGGTACGTCGACGCGATCGAGCCGAGCTGCTGCTCCAGCTCGTGCACCCGAGCCGTGAGCTGCTGCACGTCCGGGTCCGCCGGCTTGCGCTTCACCAGCAGCTCGCCCCGCTCGTTCTCGACCTCCGACAGCGAGCGCAGCAGCTCCGACGTCGCCGGGTTCTTGTAGAGCGTCGGGAACGCGATGAGCCGCCGCAGCGGCGAGGGCGCGCCCTCCGCCCCGGCCGGCGCCGCCGAGATCTCCCCGAGCAGACTGGCCAGCGCCGCCCGCTCCGCCTCGACCATGTCCCGCTGCGCCTGCAGCTCGACCAGCCGCCCGACCTGCGCCTTCGCCTCCGCCTCCGGACTGACCACGCGCGCCTGCTCGCGGAAGCGCTTCAGGCTGTCCTCCGCGCCCACGAGCTGCCACCGCAGCGTGTCGAGCTGCTCGTCCAGGAACCGCACCGTGCTCAGCGCCTGCGCGCTCTGCACCCGCTGCCGCCGCGCGATGAACATCTGCGCCATGGCGTTCGGCACCGCCCGCACCAGCTCCGGGTCCGTCCCCTCGTAGCGCACGACCACGATGTCCGCGTCCCGGTTCGGCCGGCTGACGCTCACCGTCTTGCGGAATCGGTAGACCGCCGCCTCGAACGGCGTCACCGCCAGGTCGATCTCCGCCTGCGTCGCGGCGCCCTTCGCCAGCGTGAGCGTCGCGCCGGGAACGCGCAGCACGCCGCCCGCCCGCGCTTCCCCGAGCGGCGTCCCCTCCTTCGTCGCCACCGCGAACGTCTCGCCGCGCCGCCGCAGCACGTACTCGCCCTTCGGCGCATCCGGCGAGACGTGCACCTCGGCGAACAGCGCGCTCCGCGGCACGCGCCGCGGGGCCGTCACCTGCAGCGCGAGCGAGAGGTCCGCCACCACGTCCTCGGCCAGCGTCCGGCTCTGCAGCACCTCCATCTCCGTCTCGATCTTGCTGCCGTTGGCCAGCGTCTTCAGCGCGTCGAGCACGGCGATGTTCGACTGCTGCTCGTCGATGCGCACCGTCGCCGTGGCCTCGTAGACCGGCGTCGCCGCCGCCACGAACAGCGCCGTGGCGACAACGACCAGGACGGGGATCCCGAACGCCAGCAACCGGTTCCGCTGGATGAAGTTCCAGACGGTCCGCAACTGCGCTTCGTCCCGGGGCCGGCCGTTGGGGCTCGGCAGCATGAGTGTCATCGGCGCAGCGCGATGAAGAGGCTGGTGGCCGCGGAGATCACCGTCGCCACGATGGGGGTGTTGCGGCTCGCCCAGGACCGCTCGGGCACGAAGATCTGGTCGCCCGAGGTGATCGGCGAGTCCGCGATCCGCGTGCGCTGGCTCAGCTTCGTCTTGATCCGCTCGCCGTCCCGCACGACCTCGATCCGGTCCGCCTTCCCCTCCGACGTCGCGCCGCCCGCCAGCGCCAGCGCGTCCGCGATGGTCATCGTCGGGCTGACCGGGTAGAGCCCCGGCTTGTGCACGGCGCCCAGGATCGTGACCCGGCGCATGAACGTGATCTCGATCGACGGGTTGCGCAGGTAGCGGCCGTACGCCTCGAGCAGCCGCTCCCGCAGCGTGTCCGGCGCCAGCGCCGTCACCTGCATCGGCCCGATCTTCGGGAAGACGACGACGCCATCCGCGTCCACGTCGAACTCGCCGGTCAGGTCCTTCTCCCGCCAGATCTTGAGCGCGACGACGTCGCCCGGCCGCAGCAACGCCTCGGCCGGGGCGGCCGGCGGCGCACTCCGCGCCGCCTGCGCCCGCAGCGGCGCCGCGGCCAGCAGCAGCGCGACGGCGCCCAGCAGAGCCGGTCCTCGCTTCATTCTCGAACTCCGGTGTCGTTGATCGAGGCGCGGATCACGGCCGCCAGCCGCCGATGAGCCGCTGCCAGAGGTGGCGCCGCAGCCGCACCGCGCCCACGGGAATCGGCGTCTCGCCGTTCAGGATCCGGCCCGGGTTCGTCCGGGTCAGCAGCTCCACGATCTCCTCCGTGCAGGCGCGCCGCAGCGCCTCCGCGTACTCGCGCACGAGCGGCCGCCCCCGCGCGTGGAAATCGCTGGCCAGGTAGTCCACCAGCCCTGCCTCGAAGAGCGCCTCCGCGCTCGCCTTCGCCTCCGCGCCGTAGCGGCCGAGCAGCGACAGCCCGTTCACCTGCAGGTACGCGCCCGCGCTCCGCCACGCGTCGGCCGTCCGCACCAGGTTCGGGATCGCCGTGTAGCGCTCCGGGTGGGCCACCACGGGCGTCCAGCCGCCGGAGCGGACCGCCGCCAGCGCCGGGCCGGAGAAGGCCGCGCTCAGCGCGAACGGGAACTCGACGAGCACGAACGGCCCACCGCCCAGCCGCAGGCGCGGATCCGACAGGTCGGGCTCCGGCATGTCCAGCATGACCTCCGCCGCCCGACTCACCTCGACCCGCGGAAACTCCGCCCGCGCCAGCCCCGACAGCGCCTCCCACCCGCGGTCCAGCTCGCCCAGCCGCCTCTCCAGCGCGTCCGGCCGCTCCGTCAGCGAGGCATCGAAGTGCGGCGTCACGGCCAGCCGCTCGATCCCCTCCGCTTGCATCGCCGCCAGCCCCCGCCGCGACGCCTCCAGGTCCGGCGCGCCGTCGTCCACCCCCGGCATCAGGTGGTTGTGCAGGTCGACGCGCCCCGCCGAGGCGCCGTTCGCGCTCATGCCCCGCCCCGCTCGGTCGCGCCCGGCGCCGCGGGCGCGGTCAAGGCGGGCCCGGCCGGCGCGGGCAACGGCGGCCCGGCCGGCGCGGCGCCCGGCGCCGCGCCGCCCGACCAGGCCCCCGCCGCTCCGCCCGGCAGCGCCGCCGCCGCCAGCGCGCCGGCGCACAGGAACGCCACGTACTGCGTGAACGGCGCGTAGTAGTCGAACGTGTTGTCGGTCAGCGAGATGGTGGCCCAGGCCACGAGGCCGGCGAACGCCGGCAGCGCGAACTCCCGCACCAGCGGGTCCGCCCGCCGCGCCGCGCGCACCACCGCGCCCCACCACTTGAAGACGGCCAGCGCGAAGAGCGCGACGCCGACCACGCCCAGCTCGGAGAGCAGCCGCAGATATTCGTTGTGCACGACGCCGCCCCACGACGGCGGGAAGTTCCGGAGAATCAGCGCCGTCGACGAGCCGAGCCCTTCCCCGACCCACGGGTGCGCCAGGAAGCTCTTCAGCACGAGCGCCCAGAAGATCTCCCGCCCCTGGAAGTTCATGGAGCGGAAGAGCTGCGCCGGGTGCGCCGCGAGCGCCGCCAGCTCACCGGCGCCCGGCACGTAGCCGAATGTGCGCTCCAGCGCGGTCGGCAGCAGCGCCACCCCGAGCAGCGCGCCGACGACCACCGCCGCGAGCACGCCGCGGTAGTTGCGCACGACCACGGCGGCGAAGAGCGCACAGCCGGCGAAGCTCGCCAGCGCCGCCAGCACCGTGATGCGCGTCATGGCCACGGCGATCCAGGCGCCGCACGCGAGGCACAGCCCCAGGTAGCGGTAGTGGCCCCGCGTCGTGAAGCGCGTGAACGCGACCAGGATGACCATCAGCAGGTAGAACGACATCGGGTTCTCGTGCACGCCGATCATCGGGATCCGCACCCGGCCCTGGTCCAGCTCGTAGTGTCCGAGCGCCACCAGCGCCGGCGCGAGCAGGAGCGTGATCGCCGCGGCGCCCCAGAGCAGCCACGAGGCCAGCCGCTCCAGCTCCGCGCGGGTCCGCACGACGCCCAGGATGCCGACGAAGAGCAGGAACGGGTACGCCAGCTTGAGCAGCAGCCGCAGCCCGTCCACGAGCGACGTCGTGAACGCCAGGCTCGCCGCCGCGTACGCCAGGAACACGAGCCACCACCGCCCGTACCGCGCCGCGGCGATCCGCAGCAGGTCCCGGTCGGCCACCGTCATGACGCCCAGCGCCACGACCATCCCGATCAGCCGGATGCCGTTCATGTCGAGCCCGCCCTGCTCCTCGAGCAGGCTCTTGAAGCCGCCGGTCAGGAACGACAGGTCGATCGGGCCGATCACCAGCATGGCCGCCATGATCGCGAGCGGCCGCACGAGCGTGACCATCAGGAGCAGCCCGCCGAACACGACGCCCGCCGCGAAGAACGGCTGCCGCGCCAGCGCGAACGCCGCCACCACTGCGCTCAGCCCCGCGCCCGCGAGCCACGCCGCCTCCCACGTCACTCCCCGTGCGGGCGGCTGGGCCGCCACCCCGCTCACGACCCGGCCTTCCCCACCGAGCGCAGCACGGCCACGATCCGCTCCGCCGCGCGCCCGTCCCACAGCTCCGGGCGCGCGCCCGCCTTCCCGCCGCCGTCCAGGATCCGCAGCGCCGCCGCGGTGATCCGGTCCGCGTTCGTGCCGACCACCTCGTTCGTGCCCTCCGTCACCGTGACCGGCCGTTCCGTGTTCTCCCGCAGCGTGAGGCACGGCACGTCCAGGATCGTCGTCTCCTCCTGGATCCCGCCGGAGTCCGTCAGCACGAGCCGCGCGTCCGCCAGCAGCCCCAGGAACTCGAGGTAGCCCAGCGGCTCGAGCAGCCGCAGCCCCGGCATCGCCGCCAGCCGCTCGCCGAGGCTCCCCTGCGCCAGCCGCTGCCGCGTGCGCGGATGCACCGGGAACAGCACCGGCACGCGCGACTGCACCGCGGCCACCGCCTCGAGGAGCTGCTCCAGCACCACCGGGTCATCGACGTTGGACGGCCGGTGCAGCGTGAGCACCGCGTAGCCCCGCGGGCGCACCCCCATCCGCGCCGGCATCCCCAGTGCGCGCGCCCGCGCCAGCTCCCGCAGCAGCGTGTCGATCATGACGTTGCCGACGAAGTGGATCCGCTCCGGCGGCACGCCCTCCCGCCGCAGGTTCTCCTCCGCGTCCCGCTCCGTCGTGAACAGCAGGTCGGAGATCGCATCGGTCAGCACGCGGTTGATCTCCTCGGGCATCCCCCGGTCGTAGCTGCGCAGCCCCGCCTCGACGTGCGCGATCCGGATGCCGAGCTTCGCCGCCACGAGCGCCGCGGCCAGCGTCGAGTTCACATCCCCGACCACGACCAGCACCTCCGGCCGCTCCGCCGTCATGATCGGCTCGAGCGCGAGCATCACGTGCGCCGTCTGCGCCGCGTGCGTCCCCGAGCCCACGCCGAGGTAGTGGTCCGGCGCCGGCAGCCCGAGATCCCGGAAGAACGCCTCCGACATCCGCTCGTCGTAGTGCTGTCCGGTGTGCACCAGCACCGTCTCGACGTCGGGGTAGCGCGACAGCTCCTGCATCAGCGGCGCGGCCTTCATCATGTTGGGCCGCGCGCCCACGACCGCCATCACCTTGAGCGGCCCGCCCGCCCCGCCGCCCTCCGCTCCGCGCGTCGTCGCCGTCATGCGCCGCTCCCGGCCGCCCGCAGCACCTCCGCCATCCGCGCCGTCCAGTGCTCCAGCGTGTACGACCGCGCGTACGCCGCTCGCGCCGCCCGCCCCATCCGCTCGCGCAGCGCATCGTCGTCCAGCAGCCGCACCAGCGTCTCGGCCAGGATCTCCGGCGAGCGCGCCGGGACGATGACGCCCGTCTCGCCATCCGCCACGCACTCCGCGATGGCGCCGTGCGCCGTGGCGACGACCGGCAGTCCCGCCTCCATGGCCTCGATGATCACGTAAGGGTGCCCCTCGTACGGGTAGTAGGTCGGCAGCACGAAGATGTCCGACTCCTCGAGCGCGCGCCGCTTCGCCGCGCCGGCGACGACGCCCCGGCACTCGATCGTCTCCGGCAGCTCGGCGGCCGCCGCACGCAGCAGCGCCTCTTCGTCCCCCGGACCGTACGCGCCCCCGGCGAACACGAAGCGGACATCCGGCCGCCGCGCGGCCACGAGCCGCGCCGCCGCGAGCACGTCGAGCACGCCCTTCGTCCGCAGCAGCGCGCCGAGGTACAGCACCTGCCGGCCCCGCCGCGGCGCCGCGTCCCCCGGTCTGGAAGCCGCCGCGGCCGTCGATTCGCGCGGCGCCGGCGCGGCGCCCTCGGCCCGGCCGCTCGCCGCCGACGTCGCCCGCGGCGTGCCGTTCGGCACCACCACGACACGCGCCTCCGGCAGCAGCCCCCGGAACATGGCGCGCAGCCCCTCGCCCAGCACGACCACCCGGGTGGCGCGGCGCACCACCAGCCGCGCCACCGCGCGCGTCAGCGGGTCCGTTCCGTCGTAGAACGCGCGGAAATGGCCGCCATGCACGTGCAGGACGACCGCGCGCCGGAGCGCCAGCGCGCCCAGCAGGAAGAGCGCGTCGCGCAGGAAGCCGAGCCGGTTCTGCGCGACCGGCACGTAGACCACGGCCGGCCGCCGCCGCACGAGGAGCCACAGGCAGGTTACGCCGTGCCTCAGGGCCAGCGCCACGTTCGTCGCGTCCAGCCGCCCGATGTTGCGCAGGTCGCGGCGGTCGGACGTGTCGAGGTGGATCAGCTCGAGGTCGTCGCCGAGGCCGCCCTCCAGCAGGTACCGCGTGGCCACCGCCCCGCCGTGGTACGGCGGCGGCGTCGGCCCGACGACGAGGACGCGCAGCCGCGCCCGGCCGTCCCCGCCCCGCGCCGCGGGCTCGCCGGGCGATGCGCCACCCGCGGCCCCATTTCTGCTTGCTCCCCGCACGACCCCGGTCTACGTTGCCGGCCCGGTCCCGGCCGTTTCACCCGAACGATCCGCTATGCCGCGCCGTCGAATTCGCATCATCCTCGCGGCCGCTTCCGCCGCCGCGACCTTCGGCCCCGCACCGCTCGGGGCCCAGTCCGCTCCGCCGCGCCCCGCGGCGTGCGAGCACCCCGTCAACCTCGAGCTGACCTCGGTCGACGACTTCAGCGCCGACCTGGCGCGCGTCCTCGAGATCACCGGCGCCGCGCCCCTGCGGGTCGTCTCCGTGCGCCGGCTCTCGCGCGGCTCCGGGCTCCGTCTCTGCGCCGACGGCCGCGACATGGTGCGCTCGGCGCTTCTGCCGCCCGCCGCCGACCCGACCGGCGCGACGCTGATCCGCGTGCTCCCGGCCGTCAGCTCGACCGAGCTGAACAGCGCCTATCCGCTGGACCGCGACAACGGGGTGCTCTGGGCCGGCCGCGGCGTCTCGTCCGCGATCTCCGCCGGCGTCGGCCTGCACTGGGGCGTGCTCTCCGCCGCGCTCGCGCCGGCGCTCGTCTACCAGCAGAACCTCGACTTCGAGACCGTCCCCGTCGGCGTGCCCGGCTACTCGCGCTACGCGAACCCGTGGCACACCGAGAGCATCGATTGGCCCCAGCGCTTCGGCGCCGACCCCTACTGGACCATCGACCCCGGGCAGAGCTTCGTCCGCATCGACTACCGCGGCGCCGAGCTCGGCGTCTCCAACGAGAACCTCTGGTGGGGGCCCGGGCGGCTCAACTCGATCGTCCTCGGCGCGTCCGCGCCTGGCTTCCCGCACGTCTTCCTCGGCACGTCCCGCCCGCTGAACGTCGGCATCGGCCGCGTGGACGGCGAGCTGATCTGGGGCCACCTCGCCGAGTCCGACTCCTGGGACGCCGACCCGACGAACGATCGCCGCCTCTTCGCCGGCGTCGTCCTCGGCCTCGAGCCGCGCGGGCTCCCTGGCCTCACGCTCGGCTTCACCCGCGCCTACCTCGAGACAATCCCGCCCGGCGGGCTCTCGCTCCTCGACTACCTGCGCCGCCCCTATGCGCACCCGCGCGCGAATCCGACCGGCCCGATCGGCGGCAACCAGCTCGTGTCGCTCTTCGGCCGTTGGGCGCTCCCCGCCAGCGGCTTCGAGGCCTACGCCGAGTGGGCCCGCGACGACAACTGGGACACGTTCCACGACCTCCTCCTCGAGCCCGAGCACTCGCAGGGCTACACGCTCGGATTCCAGAAGGTGGTCCCGGCCGGGCCGCGCTCGCTGCGCCTCTTCGGCGAGCTCACCCACCTCGAGACCTCGACCAGCCTGCGCAGCGGCCGCGGCGCCGTCACGTTCTACCTCCACAGCCAGGTCCGCCAGGGCTACACGCAGCGCGGCCAGCTCCTCGGCGCGAGCATCGGCCCCGGCTCCAACGCCGCCGCCATCGGCGCCGACCTCTTCGCCGGCCGCTCGGTCACCGGGCTCGCCCTCGCGCGCATCGCCCACGACAACGACGCCTACTACGGCGTCTGGGCGCGCACCTACGGCTTCCGCGGCCACGACGTGGAGCTCGCCGCGTCCGTCCGCCACCAGCGCCTGCTCGGGCCGCTCACCCTCGACGGCGAGCTCGGCCTCTCCACGCGCTACAACCGGGACTTCCTGGACCTGAGCGAGGACTATACGGTGCCGCGCCGCGTCGATCACAACCTGCACG
>DASTKT010000092.1:0-27476 GCA_035715725.1 Longimicrobiales bacterium
GGTGCGCCGGCCGCGGGGTCGCCTCGAACCCGCCGCGCGCGGCTCCCGCGGCGGGCGCGGCCCACGCGCGGCACTCGCGCCCGCGTCGTCGGCGAGCGCGTCACCCGGACGGCTCGGCCGGAGCGGCGGCGTCCGCCTCGCCGGTCCGCTCCACGTCGCCGGCCGGCACCGCGTCCGAGGTGGGCGCCGTCGGGCCGTTCGGCTCCGGCGGATCGGCCGGAGGCGCGGCGCCTCCGGGCGGCGTCCCCGGCGCCACCCGCGCCGCCGGGCTGCTGAACGAGGAGCGGCGCGCCGCAGGCTCCGCGGCGTCCGCGGTCGGCGGGCTCGCGGCGCCGGTCCCGGGCTCCGCGCGCGGCGCCGCGGCCGCGGCTATCGGACCCTCGGGCGGCGCGGCCCGCACGGCGGCGTCGCGGGGAGACGGACCCTCGGGCGGCGCGGCCCGCACGGAGGCGTCGCGGGGAGGCCGGCCCTCGTCGCCGATGATGAGGCGGTCGGCGAGCTTCTCGAGCTGCCCGAGCAGCGTGGGGCTGCCGGCGGCGCTCTCGCCGAAGAGGCCTTCCGGGTTCTCCTCGGCTCCGCGCGCGGAGCCGTAGAGGTTGAGCCAGAGGTCGGCGCGCTCGCCGAGGCGGAGGACGCGGTAGAACCAGCCGGTCGGCCGGCCGAGCCTGCGCAGCACCAGGTCGGCGACGAGGGCGAGAAGCGCCGCCTGAGAGATCGCCACGCCCTTCATGCCGTCGAGGAGGAGCTTGACCTCGAAGACGGCGAAGTCGCGGATCAGGACGCGAGTCGGGCGATCGACGCGCCCGTGCAGGCGGTCGAGATGCTTGCGGCCGCGCTCCGCCGCGCGCCGGCCGGAGCGCCGCGCGAAGCCATGCGTCTCGCGCGGCTCCGGCTCGAAGTCATCGATGCTCGACATAGCGACGTCCCGGGTGACCGTGCCGCGTCCGTTCGGTCGGAGCGCGGCGGTGGATCGACGCGGCTGCGCGGCGGCCCGGCGGCGCGCCACGCCGGCGGCCCGGCACCGCGGCAGCCCGGCCGCCCCGCGCGGCTACTCCGGCGGCCGGCTTCCCGGCCCGCCCCTGCCGGCGTCCTCGGGCTCGCCGTACGGCGGCTCGCCGGGCGGCATGGACTCCGGTGCGAGGCCGCGGTCCGGCGGACCGCCCGGCTCGCCTTCGCCGCGGCCGGAGGCGGACTCCAGCGCCGGGCGCCCCCGCTCCATCGCCGCGAGTCCCGGTTCCGCCTCCGCCCGTCCCGACTCGACCGCCGGGCGCCCTGGCTCCATCCCCGCGCGATCCTCCTCGAGCGCCTCCCCGCCCCCCGGGGCGGATACGGCCTCCTCCGTCGCGAACGCCGCGTCCACGCGCTCCGCGATGGCCGGATCCAGCTCGCCCCCCGTGTAGGCCGGGAGCCGCTTCACGATGGCGGCCGGCGCACGCTCGAACCAGATGTCGCGGCCGCGCTCCTTCAGCGAGACGGCCTCGAGCGGAACGAGAATGTGCCGGTCCTCCGCGAGCGAGAAGAGGTCCTCCATCACGTCGACGTCGAGGTAGCGCACCCTGCCGGCGGCCGGCTGTACGAGCATCTCGGTCACGACGCCGACGCGCTCGCCGTCGGCGCCGAACACGTTCCAGCCGCGCAGGTCCGGGGCGCCCTCGGCCAGTCGGAACTTCTTCGCCTGCTTCAGCGGGACGACGACCCCGTCCCCGGACACCCGCTCCGTGGGGGCGAAGCGGAGGTCGCCGTAGGCGCGCGGGTGCGCGATGGCCATCTCCTCCAGCACATCCGCGGTGAGCGGCCGGTCGGCCTGGTAGGCGGGGAGCGACCGGAGATCGTCGACCGTCCAGCGGCGAAGCACGAACCCCGCCGCCCCGGGCTCCACTTCATCCACGGGGACCAGCACCTGGTTCTTGAAGAGCCCCAGGTCGAGCGCCAGGAAGCGGGTTTCGCGCGCGTCCCGCTCCAGCAGCACGTCCTTCACGCTCGCCGCCTTCTTGCCGTCGGCGCCCGCGACGTCCTGTCCGACGACGTCGCGGGTGCGGAGCACTACGGCGCGTGGTGCGGTGTCGTCGGGCATGCGCATGCCTCCGGCTGGAGTGACGGTTCGGCGGGGCGTAACGCCGACCCGGAGGGCGACCGAGCGCCCGGCGGTCCGCTCCCGTGCGGTTGCCGGGCGGACCGGCGCGAGCCGGCGCCGGCGGGCTCAGCCCTCCGGGTAGACGAACTTCAGCTCCTGCTCGATCTCCGGGCTGAGGCTCCGGGCCACCGGGCAGGTCCGGGCGATGTGCTCGAGCCGCTCGCGCTGCTCCGTGGAGAGGCCCGCCGGCATCTCGATCGTGACCGGGATCCGCGCGATCCGCCGCGGATCCGAGCGCATGTGCTTCTCGAGCGTGAACCGCGCGCTCCCGAACGGAATCCCCTCGCGCTGCGCGACGATGGCCATCGTCGTTACCATGCAGCACCCGAGCGACGCGGCGGTCAGGTCCGTCGGCGAGAACGAGCTGCCGTCGCCCATGTTGTCGACCGGCGCGGCCGTCGGCATGGTGCTGCCGGAGGGGCCGTGAGTGAGACGCATCTTCAGGCCGCCGGTGTACTCGCCGCTCATCGGAACCGCCATCGTGCCTCCGTTCGGGGTCGGGTGTGAAGCCGGGCGCTCCGGCGAAGGTAGGCCCGGGCGCGCGGGTCGGCCAGAGGGGCACGCGCCGGGAGCGCCCCGCCGTGGCCAGCCCCCACGCGGCGCGCTCCGACCGGCCGGCCCCCGCGCGGCGCGCTCCGGCCGGCCGACCCACCGCGGCCGCGCCGACCCGCGCTCCCCTCCTTGCCCACCGCGTCTCCGCCCCCCCACCTTCCGCCGGCGACGCACCCCGACCGGAGGCATCACCCTGGACGACGCGCTCACCCTCCCCGCCACCGAGCTGGCCGCCAGGATCCGTAGCCGCCGGCTCTCGCCCGTGGACGTGGTCGAGGCCCATATCCGCCGCATCCAGGCGGTGAACCCGGTGTTGAACGCCGTCGTCGCGGAGCGCTTCGACGCCGCGCGGCGCGAGGCGCAGGACGCGGAGCGCCGCCTGCGCGACGACCCCGAGACCCCCGGCGCGCTCCTCGGCGTCCCGTTCACCGTGAAGGAGATGGTGGACGTGGAGGGGATGCCCGATACCTTCGGCTCGCGCGGCCGCGCCGGCCGAACGGCCGGGCAGGACGCCACCGCCGTGCGACGCCTGCGCGCGGCCGGCGCCATCCCGCTCGGCGTCACGAACGTGCCGGAGTGGGGGTTCTGGTTCGAGACGACGAACCTCGTCTACGGCCGCACGAGCAACCCCTACGACCCGAGCCGCACCCCCGGCGGCAGCTCCGGCGGCGAAGCCGCGATCATCGCCGCCGGCGGCTCCCCGTTCGGCCTCGGCAGCGACATCGGCGGCTCGGTCCGCATCCCCGCGGCGTTCTGCGGCATCTACGGCCACAAGCCGACGCACGGCCTGGTCCCGCTCACGGGCCACTACCCCGTCTACGAGTCCGGGCCCGACACGCACGCCCCCCGTGACAACCCCTACGTCGTGCTCGGCCCGCTGGCGCGGTCGGCGCGGGACCTGATGCCGCTGCTCCGCCTCGTCGCCGGGCCCGACGGCGTGGACCCGAACGCCGAGGAGATCCCGCTCGGGGACCCGCGGCGCGTCGCCTGGAAGGGCCGCCGGGTGCTCGTCCTCGACGATCCGCGCATCACCCTCGCCGCCCGCGCCACGAGCGAGGTGAAGCAGGCCGTCTGGAGCGCCGCCCGCGCGCTCGAGGCGCTCGGCGCCGGCGTCGAGCTGCTCCCCGACGCCTTCTTCCGCGCCGGCGCGGAAGTCTGGTTCGCCGCGCTCCTCCAGCTCGAGGGGCCGCCGCTCCGCCAGATCGTCGGCATCGGCGGACGCCTCGCGCTCGGCGCCGAGTTCGCCCGCAGCGCCGCCGGCCGCGCCCGCTACTCCTTCCCCACCCTCATGTTCCTGCTCGGCGAGGCGCTCGGGGGCATGCCGGCCCTGCGCTCCCGCTCCCTCCTCGCCGAGGGCCGCCGCCTCGCCGACCGCCTCGCCGACCGCCTCGGAGGCGACGGCGTGCTCCTCATGCCGCCGCACCCCCGCACCGCCCCCACGCACAACGCGCCCCTCCTCCGGCCGTTCGACTTCGCCTTCACCGGCGTGCTCAACGTGCTCCGCATCCCGGTCACGGTGGCGCCCGTCGGCCGCGACGCGCACGGCCTGCCCCTCGCCGTGCAGGTCGCCTCCCGCCGCGGCAACGACCACGTCACCATCGCGGCGGCTCAGGCGCTGGAGACGGCGCTCGGCGGCTGGCGCCCACCCGCCGCGCCGTAGCCGGTCGTCCTCCACTTGTCCCTCATATCTTGACAATCAAGATGAGAGGGAGGTATGGTCGCGTGGACGACCACCGTGGAGGAGCCGTGGACAAGCCGAACACCGACGTCATCCCGGGCACGCTGGACCTGCTGATCCTGAAGACGCTGAGCCTGGAGCCGATGCACGGCTACGGCATCGCGCGGCGGGTCGAGCAGATCTCGCGCGGGGTGTTCAAGGTGAACCCGGGGTCGCTGCTGACGGCGCTGCAGCGGCTGGAGCGCGCCGGCTGGCTGGACGCGGAGTGGCGGCAGACGGAGAACTCGCGGCGCGCGAAGTTCTATGCACTGACGCGGGCCGGGGAGAAGCAGCTCGAGGTCGAGACCGCGGACTGGACGCGCCGGGCGTCGGCGGTCGCGCGGCTCCTGGGAGCGGAGGGGTAGGCGCATGTCGCTCTGGCGCCAGCTCACGAGGGGTCTCCGCGTGCTCGTCCGGCGGGACGCCGCGGACCGGGACCTCGCCGACGAAGTGCAGCACTACTTCGAGGAAGCGACCGCGGCGCTGGTGGCGAGCGGCCTGGCCCCGGACGAGGCGCGGCGGGCCGCGCGGCTGGAGCTGGGCGACATGCTCTCCGTCCGCGAGGAGGTGCGCCGGTCCGGCTGGGAGGACGAGGTCGCGACGCTGCTCGCCGACTTGCGGTACGGCGCGCGGCGGCTGCGGAGCAGTCCGGGCTTCGCGGCGGTCGCGGTGCTCACGCTGGCGCTGGGCATCGGCGCGAGCACGGCGATCTTCAGCGCGGTGAACCCGATCCTGTTCGAGCCGCTGCCGTACGCGGACGCCGAGCGGATCGTGATGGTCTGGGACCATGGCCCGGATGGCTCGCGCCTGCCGGTGACGTTCGGGACGTACCGGGAGGTGGCGGAGCGGAGTCGCTCGTTCGAGGCGCTCGCGGCGATGAAGCAGTGGCAGCCGGCGCTGACGGGGCCGGCGGAGCCGGAGCGGCTCGAGGGGCAGCGGGTGAGCGCGGGCTACTTCCGCGCGCTGGGCGTGCGGCCGGCGCTGGGACGGGAGTTCCAGGCGTCGGACGACCGCGTGAACGGCCCGAACGTGGTGATCTTGAGCGATGCGCTGTGGCGACGGCGCTTCGGCGGCGACCGCGCGATCGTCGGGCGCCAGGTGCGCCTGGACGACGAGAGCTTCACCGTCGTCGGCGTGATGCCGCGGGCGTTCGAGAACGTCCCGTCGGCCGAGGCGCAGCTCTGGGCGCCGCTGCAGTACGATGCATCGCTTCCATTCGACGGGAGGGAGTGGGGCCACCATCTGCGCATGGTGGGACGCCTGCGCCCCGGCGTCGGCCGGGACGAGGCGCGGCGGGAGCTGGATCGGATCGCGCGGTTCCCGGTGCCGGAGCGTCCCCGGCCCACCTGGGCGTCGCTGCAGCAGGGGCTCGTCGTGAACGCCTTGCAGGACGACGTCACGGAGTCCGTCCGTCCGGCACTGCTCGCGGTGCTCGGCGCGGTCCTGCTGGTGCTCCTGATCGCGTGCGTGAACGTGACGAACCTGCTGCTCGCGCGCGGCGCGCAGCGGCGTGGCGAGTTCGCGGTGCGCGTGGCGCTCGGCGCGGGGCGCCGGCGGATGATGCGGCAGCTCCTGACGGAGAGCCTCCTTCTGGCCGCGCTCGGCGGCGCCGTGGGGATGGCGGTGGCGCAGCTCGGCGTGCGGGCGCTGGTGGCGCTCAGTCCGCCCGAGCTGCCGCGGGTCGAGGCGATCCGGCTGGACGGCGCCGTGTTCGCGTTCGCCGTGGGCGTCACCACGCTGATCGGCCTGCTGGTCGGGCTGATCCCCGCGATCCACGCGTCCCGCTCCGACCCGCACGCGGGGATGCAGCGGAGCTCGCGGCGCACGGTCGGCGGTCACCAGCTCACGCGCCGCACGCTCGTCGTGGCGGAGGTCGCTCTCGCGCTCGTGCTGCTGGTGAGCGCGGGGCTGCTGCTTCGCAGCCTCGAGCGCCTGTTCTCGATCGACCCCGGCTTCGAGCCATCCCGCCTGCTCACGATGCAGGTGCAGACCTCCGGGCACCGGTTCGATCGGGACGCCACGCACCGCTTCTTCGCCGACGCGCTGGATGCGGTGCGCCGCGTCCCGGGCGTCGCCGGGGCGTCGTTCACGAGCCAGCTCCCGCTGAGCGGCAACGACGATGTCTACGGCGTGCACTTCGAGTCGAGCCCGACGGTCAGCCCCGAGGCGGACAACGGCGCCTTCCGCTACGCCGTGCTCCCGGGCTACTTCGAGACGATGGCGATCCCGCTCCGGCGAGGCCGCCTGCTCGACGCCCACGACGTGGCCGGCAGCCCGCCGGTCGTCCTGGTCAGCGAATCGCTGGCGAAGAGCAAGCTCCCCGGCGTGGACCCGGTCGGCCAGCGGCTGCGCATCGGTCCCTCCGACGGGCCGTGGGCCACGATCGTCGGCGTGGTGGGGGACGTGCGGCAGACGTCGCTCGCCGTCGGCCAGACGGATGCAGTCTACATCCCGACCGTGCAATGGCCGGTCTTCGTGGACAACGCGCTCTGGCTGGTGGTCCGCGCCCGCGGCGACGCGGCGGCGCTCGCACCCGCGGTCAAGCAGGCGATCTGGTCGGTCGACAAGGACCAGCCGATCGTCCGCGTGGCCACGATGGACGACCGGCTCGCCGGGACCGCGGCCGACCGCCGCTTCGCGCTGATCGTCTTCGAAGCGTTCGGTCTCGTGGCGCTCCTGCTCGCGGCGACCGGCATCTACGGGGTGCTCTCCGGCAGCGTCGCCGAGCGGATGCGCGAGATCGGCGTGCGGTCGGCGCTCGGCGCATCCCGCCGCGACATCCTCGCCCTCGTGCTCGGCCAGGGGATGGCGCTGTCCGTCGTAGGCGTCCTGATCGGCGTGAGCGGTGCGGCGGCCGCCAGCCGCGCCCTGGTCACGCTCCTCTTCGGCGTCTCGCGGCTCGACCCGGTCACCTACCTCGGCGTGGTCGCGCTGCTCCTCGGCGTGTCGGCGCTCGCCTGCGCGCTGCCGGCGTGGCGCGCGGCGCGGGTGGACCCGTCGATGACGCTCCGCGCGGAGTAGCGCCGCACCGGCGCCGCCGCTACTCCGCGCGCGGCCCCGGCCGCGCCGCCGCTGAGCCGCGGCCGGTCGTGCGCGCCGGCCGCGGCGCACCGGCGGCCCGCATCATCCAACCATCCGTTCGTCCCACCGTCCGGCCCGGCGAGCGACGGAGCCTGGACCGCGCTCGGCGGTCCGCGTTAGATATCGTCCCGCGCCCCGCGGCGCGTCTTCCGAGATCCCCTCCGCCAACCGATCGAGGCCCCGATGAGCCGCGCCCTCCGCCCTCTCGCGTGTGCCGGACTGCTCCTGGCCTGCGCCGCCCCGCTGCGCGCGCAGGTCGATGCGCGCATGCTGCGCTACCCGGCCGTCTCGGCCGACCGCATCGCGTTCGTCTATGCCGGCGACGTGTGGGTGGTCCCGAAGAGCGGCGGCACGGCGGACCGCCTGACCTCGGCGCGCGGCGAGGAATCGTTCCCGCGCTTCTCGCCGGACGGCTCGCGGCTGGCGTTCACCGGCAACTACGACGGCAACCAGGACGTGTACGTGGTGCCGGCGTTGGGCGGGACCGCGGAGCGGATCACGCACCACCCCGCGCCGGACCGCATGGTCGGCTGGTACCCGGACGGGACGGCGCTCCTCGTCGCTTCCTCGATGACGAGCGAGAAGGACCGCTTCAACAAGCTCTTCAAGGTGCCGGCCGCGGGCGGGCTGCCGCAGCAGCTTCCCATGCCCTACGGCGAGTTCGGCGCGATCTCGCCGGACGGCAAGAGCATCGCCTACACGCCGGCCACGCTCGACTTCCGCACCTGGAAGCGCTACCGCGGCGGGTGGATGCAGGACATCTGGCTCTACGACCTCGTGGCCGGCACGGCGAGGAAGCTGACGAACGGCGGCGGCAACTACACGCAGCCGATGTGGCACGGCTCGACGCTGTACTTCGTCTCGGACCGCGGCGCGAACCAGCGCAACAACCTCTGGGCGCTGGACACGAAGGGCGGCACGATGCGGCAGGTCACGGACTTCGCCGACTACGACGTGCGCTTCCCGTCGATCGGGCCGAGCGACATCGTCTTCGAGCAGGGCGACCGCCTCTTCCTCCTCGACCTGGCCACCGAGAAGTACCACGAGGTCAAGGTCGACGTGGTCACGGACCTGGCGAGCCTGCGGCCGCGCGCGGCACGCGTGGCGAAGCTCATCGCCAGCGCCGGCATCTCGCCGACCGGCAAGCGCGCCGTCTTCGGCGCGCGGGGCGACGTCTTCACCGTTCCGGCGGAGAACGGGATCGTGCGGGACGTGACGAACACGTCCGGCGCGGCGGAGCGGAGCCCCGCCTGGTCGCCGGACGGGCGCTGGATCGCGTACTGGAGCGACCGCACCGGCGAGTACGAGCTGACCGTGCGCCCGGCGGACGGCACCGGCGCGGAGCGCACGGTGACGAAGCTCGGCGCGGGGTTCCGCTACGCCCCGTACTGGTCGCCGGACGCGAAGAAGATCGCCTACGTCGACCAGGCCATGCGGATCCACGTGGTCGACGTGGCCACGGGCGCCGACCAGGCCGTGGACCAGGCCAGCTACTACTCGCACGGCGCGCTCGCGCAGTGGCAGCCGAGCTGGTCGCCGGACTCGCGCTGGCTGGCGTACGATCGCGACCTGCCGAGCCGGCGCCAGGCCATCTTCCTCTACGACACGCGCGCCGGCGGCAAGCCGCTGCAGGCGACGTCGGGGTTCTACACCGCGGCGCAGCCCGCCTTCGACCCGGACGGCAAGTACCTCTACTTCCTCTCCGACCGCCACTTCGCGCCGGCGTACAGCGCGCTCGACAACAGCTTCATCTACCCGAACGCCACCGTGATCATGGCCGCGCCGCTGCGGCCGGACGTCCCGACGCCGATCGCGCCGAAGGACGACGAGGAGACGCCGCGCGACCTGGCCGCGCAGGATTCCGCCGCGAAATCGGGCGAGAAGGGCGGGAAGCCGGAGGCGAAGAAGGCCGGCGCCGCGCCGAAGCCGGCCGTCAAGCCCGTCGAGATCGACGTCGCCGGGCTCGAGCGGCGCGCGGTCGAGCTCCCCGTGCCGGCCGGCAACTTCACCCGGCTGGACGCCGTGTCGGGAAAGGTGGTGTACCGTCGCTCGCCGCGGACGGGAGCGGTCGAGGGCGCGCGCGGCGACGTCGCCTACTGGGACCTCTCGGACCGGAAGGAGCAGACCGTCGTCGAGGGCGTGGACGGCTACGACCTCTCCGCGGACGGCAAGAAGCTGCTCGTCCGCGACAAGGAGCGCTGGGCCATCCTCGACCTGAAGCCGACCCAGAAGATCGAGAAGCCGCTGGCGGTGGCGTCGATGGAGGCGGTGGTCGACCCGCGCGCCGAGTGGAAGCAGATGTTCGCCGACGCCTACCGCTTCTACCGCGATTACTTCTACGACGGCAACTTGCACGGCGTGGCCTGGGCCGCCGAGCGCGACTCCTACGCCCGGCTGCTCGAGGACGCCCGCACGCGAGAGGACGTGAACTTCGTGATCGGGGAGTTCATCGCCGAGATCAACAGCTCGCACACCTACCGCGGCGGGGGCGACCTGGAGCAGCCCGAGTCGCGCGGCGTCGGGCTGCTCGGCGCCGACTTCGCGCTCGAGAACGGCGCGTTCCGCATCCGGCGGATCGTCGACGGCGCCGCGTGGGACAGCGAGGTGCGCTCGCCGCTCGCGCAGTCCGGCGTGAACGTCAAGGCGGGCGACTACCTGCTGGCCGTGAACGGCCGGCCGCTCGACCCGGCCCAGGATCCGTGGGCGGCGTTCCAGGGGCTGGCCGGCGCCACCGTGCAGCTCACCGTGAACTCCACCCCGTCGCTCCAGGGCGCGCGCACCGTGCTGGTGAAGACGCTGGACTTCGACGGCGAGGCGCGGCTGCGCAACCTGGCGTGGATCGAGGCGAACCGGAAGCGCGTCGACGAGGCCAGCGGCGGGCGCATCGGCTACGTCTACGTGCCCAGCACGGGCATCGACGGCCAGAACGAGCTGGTCCGGCAGTTCAGCGGCCAGTTCGACAAGGACGGCCTGATCATCGACGAGCGCTTCAACAGTGGCGGCCAGATCCCCGACCGCTTCGTCGAGCTGCTGAACCGCCCGATCCGCAACTACTGGGCGGTCCGCGACGGCCACGACTGGACCTGGCCGCCGGCGGCGCACGACGGGCCGCAGGTCATGCTCATCAACGGCTGGAGCGGCTCCGGCGGCGACGCGTTCCCGTACTACTTCCGGCAGGCGGGGCTCGGCCCGCTCATCGGCAAGCGCACCTGGGGCGGCCTCATCGGCATCAGCGGCGTCCCGCCGCTCGTCGACGGCGGCTTCCTCAGCGTGCCGACGTTCGCCATCTACAGCACCGACGGGAAGTGGATCATCGAGAACGACGGCGTGCACCCCGACATCGAGGTCGAGGACGACCCGGCGCAGCTCGCGAAGGGCGTCGACCCGCAGCTCGAGGCCGGCATCGCCGAGGTCCTCAAGGAGCTGAAGGAGAAGCCGCCCGTGAGGCCGAACCGCCCGGCGCCGGCGCAGCGCGGGCGGCCGACCGCGACCACCGCCTCCCACTGAGGCGGCGCCGGGCGCGGCGGCGTCAGGGAGCCGCGCCCGGCTGCGCCGCGCCGGACGGCGCGGGCGCCGCCCCGGACGGCGCCGTCGCGCCGGGGCGCGCCCTCTCGACTGGCGCCGGCACCCCCGCCGGCCGCGGGCCCCGGATGATCGGCGACTCGTGGATGATCCGCCCGCCGAGCAACGACGTCCACGTGACCGTGCCGGCGCCCGCCAGCGCGAACAGCAGCACCACCACGCGGAGCCAGAGCGGCGGCGGCCGCCGCCCCCCCGGCAGCGTCCGCTCGTCCGCGCGCTCGGTCCGCCACCACGCGAACGCCGCGACGGCCCCCATCGCCAGCAGGATCCACATCGTCAGCTCGGCCGCCTCCTCGTGCGTGTGGATCGCCCGCTCCTGCACGTACCAGGCGTGCTCCAGCGCCTCCTCGGCCCGCGTGCCCGTCCACACGGCCGGGTACGCCGTCAACCCCGCCAGCGTCAGCGACGCCACGCCGTACAGCCAGACCTTGCGGCTGCGCAGGAGCAGCGCCACCACCACCGCAGCCGCCCCCATGATCGTCAGGATGATCGGGAAGTGGTTGATCAGAACGTGCGTGTTCGGCCAGTTCATCGTCGCCTCGCCGGTCGCCAGGCCTGCTCGGTCCGCGGCGCGTCCCACCTGCACGCGTCGCGCCACGCCGCATACGGATCCGCCCCCGTCCGGCGGCGCGCGCCCCGCCTGATCGCTCGCGCGTTCCGGCCCTGCGCGCGCCACGACCGCGCAAGCCGTTGCACGCCCGTGCAGCGCGCTGCGCGCAGGCGCGTGCACGCCGACGCGGTCCCTCTTTAACAAACCATTATCCCACAACGTCTTACTCCTACGCAGCCGGTGGACCGGCGCTTGCCCTGGCGCATCCCGGAACGCGCGGCCGCGCCCCGGCGCCGCGTGGATCGGTCAGGCGGACGGAGACGGAGGCACCTGGATGCTGGTCGTGCTGCTGGTGGCGCTGGCGGTAGCCGCGCCGGATACGGGGAACGCACGCGTGGCGGTGGCGGCGGATACCGGGAACGCGCGCACGCCGGAGCCGGCCGTGACGGTCCCGGTCGCGCCGGACTCCCCGAGCGGACCGGCGGCGGCGGGCGTCGCGGCCGTTCCCGCCTTGTCGGGCTCATCGTCGCCCTTCGCGAGCCTTCCGGCGCCGCGGTTCCGCGTCGAGCCGGCGGACACGCCGGTGAGGCGGCCGCGGGCGGTGGAGTACTCGGACGCATACGGCGTGCGGCTGAAGATCCACAAGATCGCGAGCTACACGATGCTGCCGCTGTTCGCCGCGCAGTACTACGCGGGCACGAAGCTGCTGAACGGGGAGGACTCGGGGTGGGCGCGGACGTGGCACCCGATCCTGGCGAGCGGCGTGGCGGGGCTCTTCGCGATCAACACCGTGACCGGCGTGTGGAACATGATCGAGTCGCGGAAGGACCCGTCGGGGCGCACGTGGAGGACGATCCACGGCGTGCTGATGCTGGTGGCGGACGCGGGGTTCGCGGCGACGGGGTTGACGGCCGGCGAGCGCGAAGGGGATCGGTTCGAGAACCGGTTCGGCGGCTTCGGCGAGCGGGAGAACGAGGGCGGGAACCTGGGGCTGCACCGGGGGCTGGCGATCGGCTCCATGGGGGTGGCGCTGGCCAGCTATATCATGATGCTTCCGCCATTTCGGAGGGATTGATGGTGGCGTTCATTCAGGCGGTGGAAGGCTTCGCCCGGCCCTGGGCGGACCTCTACAACGATCACACGGCGGTGTCGACGGCGGTCACGTTCACGCACCTGGCGGGGATGCTGGTGGCGGGGGGCTTCGCGGTGGCGACGGATCGCGCGGTGATTCGGGCCGGCCGGGCGCCGGCGGAGCGGCGAGCGGCCGTGCTGCACGAGCTCGGCGCGATCCACCGCCCGGTCGTGGTCGGGCTGACCGTCGTGGTGCTGACGGGCGCGGCCATGCTGCTGTCGGACGTGGCGACGTTCCTTCCGTCGGGCGTGTTCTGGGCGAAGATGGGGCTGGTGGGGTTGCTGCTGGGGAACGGGGTCCTGATGCAGAGGGCGGAGCGACGGCTGCGGGCGGACCCCGGGGACCGGCGGGGCTGGCGCTCGCTGACGGCGGCGTCGGTGCGGAGCGGCGCCCTCTGGATGCTGGCGCTGCTGTTCGGCGTGTTGCTGACCTCGGCGTCCTGAGCGGCGCCGCACGAGACTGGAGCGGATCGGAATGGCGGAGAAGCTGGAGGAGCGCGGCGACGACGCCTGCGCGTCGTGCGCGGCGGGGATGCAGCGGCGGGAGTTCCTGCGGGACGCGGCGGCGGCCGCCGCCGCGATCCTGCTCGGGCTGGGCGCGCGGCGCGCGGACGCGGCGGTGCTGCCGCGTGTGGTGAGCGGGCTGCTGGCGGACGGCGAGGTCGCGTACCCGGTGCCCGCGGCGGACGGCGCATCGATCGACCGCGAGCAAGAGATCATCCTGGTCCGCTGGCAGGGGAAGGTCTACGCGTTCAACCTGTCGTGCCCACACCAGCATACGGCCCTGCGCTGGCAGCCGGCGCAGACGCGCTTCGAGTGCCCGAAGCACCACTCCAAGTACCAGCCCGACGGGGAGTTCATCTCGGGCCGGGCCACGCGCAGCATGGACCGGTTCGCGGTGCGGTCCGCGGGCGGGCAGGTGTTCGTCGATCCGGACAGGCTCTACCGGCAGGACCAGAACGCGCAGGAGTGGGCGAGCGCCTACGTCACGGTCTGATCGGACCCGGTCTCGAGGGGCGCGCCGAGCGCGAGCCGCTCGAGCTTGTACCACAGGGTCCGCACGCTGATCCCGAGAATTTCCGCCGCGCGGGTCTTGTTGTCCCCGGTATACCGGAGCGCCTGAAGAATGGCCTCCCGCTCCGCCCGGTCCACGGCGTCGCGCAGCCGCGGCGGCGGGGCGGGAGGCCCCCCGGTCGGGCTCGCCGCCGGCGCGAGCTGTACGCTCCGCGCCGGCAGGTCGAAGCGGCGCACGACGTCGTCGCGGGCCAGCAGCACGGCCCGCTCGACCACGTTCTCGAGCTCGCGGACGTTGCCGGGCCACGGGTACGCCTCGAGCTGCCGCACGGCCTCCGGGGCGATGCGCGTCCGCCGGCCGAGCGAGCGCGCCACCCGTTCGGCGGTATGCGCCGCGAGCGGAGCAATGTCCTCGGGCCGCTCGCGCAGCGGCGGCACGTGGATGGGGAAGACGTTCAGCCGGTAGAAGAGGTCGGCGCGGAAGCGGCCTTCCTCCACGAGGAGCGGGAGGTCCCGGTGCGTGGCGGCGACGATGCGGACGTCCACCCGCCTCACGGCGTTCGAGCCGAGCCTCTCGATGGCGCCCTCCTGGAGCGCCCGCAGCAGCTTCGGCTGCAGCGCCGGCGGCATGTCGCCGATCTCGTCGAGGAACAGCGTGCCGCCGTCCGCCAGCTCGAACTTCCCCGCCCGGTCCCGGACCGCGCCCGTGAACGCGCCCTTCGTGACGCCGAACAGCTCCGCCTCGAGCAGCTCCCCGGGGATCGCCGCGCAGTTCAGGGCGACGAAGAGTCCGCCCGCTCGCGGGGAGCGCCCGTGGATCGCCCGGGCGACGAGCTCCTTGCCGACGCCCGTCTCCCCCGTCACCAGCACGGTCGTCGAGGCCGCGGCCACGCGCTCGACGGCGTCCAGCACCGTCCGCATCGCCGCGCCCGCGGCCACGATCGACTCGAGCCCCGGCGCCAGCTCGCGCAGGTACTCGCTCTCGCGCTCGGCGCGCGTCGCGCCCAGCGCCCGCGTCACCAGCGCCTCGATCTCCTCGACCGCGAACGGCTTCACGACGTAGTCGAACGCGCCCAGCTTGATGGCGCGCACCGCGCTCTCCACCGTGCCGAACGCGGTCACGAGGATGACCGGCAGGTCGCCGCGCGAGGTACGGATCCGCTCCAGCAGCTCGATCCCCGAGCGGTCCGGGAGCTGGAGGTCCGTGATGACCATGTCCACGCGCTCCGCGTCCAGCGCGCGCTCCGCCTCGGCCGCCGTGCCGGCGCCGAGCACGCGGTAGCCCAGGTCCTCCAGCGACAGCTCCAGGATCCGGCGGATCCGCGGCTCGTCGTCGACCACCAGCAGCGTCGGTCTCATGCGTCTCCCCGCAGCGCCGGCAGCCGGACCTCCGCCACGGTCCCGCCCGCGGCCCCGTCCGCCAGCGTCACCGTCCCGCCGTGCGCCTCCACGATCCGGCGCACGATCGGCAGCCCGAGCCCCGTCCCCTTCGCGCCCGTCGTGACGAACGGCTTCCAGACCTCCTCCCGCTGCTCCGGGGGGATGCCGGCGCCCTCGTCGCTCACCTCGAGCACGGCCCGGCCGTCGTCCATCCCGGTGCGCAGCCGGACCGGGCGCCCCGGAGGCGAGGCCCGACGCGCATTCGACACGAGGTTCAGCACGACCTGCAGGAGCTGGTCCGCATCGCCCCGCGTCGGCGCCGGCTCGAGCGACGTCTCCAACGCCCCGCCCGTCTCCACCAGCTCCGGCGCCAGCGAGGCGCCGGCGTGACGCACCACGTCCGCGAGATCGAGCGGCACGAGCCGGGGCGGACGCGGCCGCGCGAAGACCAGCAGGTCGTCGGCCAGGCGTCCGAGCCGCCGCACCTCCCCCAGGATGAAGGAGAGCAGCTCGTGCTCCCGCGTCCCCAGGGCCGCGTGCCGCCCGAGCATCTCGGCCGACCCGCGCACGATCGAGAGCGGCGTACGGATCTCGTGCGCCAGCGCGGCGGCCATGGTGCCCATCGCGGCGAGGCTCTCCTGCCGCGCCAGCTCGCCTCGAGAGGCCTCGAGGCGCCGCACCATGGTGCCGAGCGCGTCGGAGAGGACCTGGACCTCCCGCGGCGCCGAGGCCGCGACGCGATCGAAGTCGGCGCCTTCCCCGGCCTGCACGGCCCGCGCGGCCGCGGTCAGGCGGCGCAGCTCGCCGGTGGTCGAGCGGGCGAGGAGCACGGCCGCCGGGAGCGTCACGGCCAGGACGAGGAGCGCCAGCGTCGCGAGCTGGCGCGCGGTCTCCCGCAGCGGACGGAGCGCGGCGGACACCGGCAGCGCCGCCTCCGCCTCCAACCGGACGCCGTCGTGGGAGGGCGTCGCCTGCGTGGCCGTGAGGCCCGGTCCGACCGGCCTCGGCCCGACCGCCGCGAGCACGACGGGGCCGGAGCGGACGAGGAGACGCGGGACCGAGTCCGGCGCGGCGTCCAGCAGCAGCCTGCGCACCGGCGTCACGAGCACGATCCCGCCGAGCGCCCCGCGTCCGGCGCCCGTCACGGCCGCGCGCGTCAGCAGCGCGGGCGCGCCGCCGGGCGGGAAGCGCCGCCCGGGCTGGCGCCCGAGGAGTTGCACCTGGCTGCGGGGGAGGAAGGGGCCGGCGTCGGCGAGCTCGGACAGGCTCCGGCCGATCCATTCCGGGCTCGACGCGGCGACGATGCGGCCGCGAGCGTCCGTCCCGAGCGCGAGCTCGCCGCCACCGAGCAGCCCGACGAGCTGCGTCAGCGCCTGCGAAAGCCGCTTGTCGACGTCGTCCACGGCCAGGTCCTGGGCGGCGCCCATCGTCGTCCACACATGCACGAGGGCCTCGCGCATCTCCAGCCCGCGCTCCAGCCCCTCCGCCACGCGCCGCGCCCGCCCGTCCAGCTCGCGCCGGGCGTCCCGCATCAGCGTCTGGCGGCCGCGGACGTACTCGGTGCCGAAGGCCGCCCCGGTCGCGAGCAGGACGAAGAGCCCCAGCGCGGTGGCCAGCCGGCCCGCCAGCGTGGCGGGGCGACGGCTCGCGTGCCGGACGCCGGGCCGGCTATCCTTATGCACCTGAATCCGTGGAACAGGGAATGATCGCACACGCCCGCCGGCGGGCCGCATGGCGGCGCGCCGCCCTCGCCACCGGCCTGCTGGCCGCGCTCGGAGCGCCGCTCGCCGCCCAGCTGCCGGCCCCGGCGGTCAGCCGCCCGGAGCCGATACACCTCGGCGGCTATGGAAGTGTCGTGGCCGGCAACAGCAACGCCGGCGGGGACAGCCGCGCCGCCGTGGACGCGGTCGCCGCCTCGCTGCTGCTGTCCGGCACCGTACGGCCACGCCTGAGCTACTTCGGTGAGCTCGAGGCGGCGAGCCTGACCGAGGAGAACTGGAGCGGACGCCGCGAGGGGCGCAACCTGGAGGTCGAGCGGCTCTACGGCGAGTACGCGTTCGCCGACGCGCTGCGCCTCCGCGCGGGTCGCTTCCTGACCCCTATCGGCCAGTGGAACGAGGTCCATGCCGAGCCGCTCACCTGGACCGCGCTCCGCCCGCTCACGACCTACCGTCCGTTCGCGAAGAGCACGACCGGCCTCATGGCCGCCGGCGCGCTCGTGCTCGCCGGCCGAGATCTCGGCTACGCCGTCTATGCCGCCGCGCCCGGCCTCGGCACGCCCGGCCGCGAGGAGCGCCGCTTCGTGCAGGCGGTCGGCGGGCGCGCGGCGGCCGAGCTGGCTCCCGGGCTCGTCGTCGGCGCGAGCGTCGGATGGCTGCGCGCGTCCCACCCGCGCGAGGTCGAGGACGACAGCGCCGGCGCGGAGAGCTTCGACGACGGCGACGCCGCCGGCGAGGACGAGCGCGACGAGGAAGCGCATCCGCGCACCCTCCTCGGCGCCGACTTCTCCTGGAGCATCGGTCGCCTCGAGCTGCTCTCCGAGGCGGTCGCGCTCTCCTCCGAGGCCGGCCAGTCGAACGAGCGGGGCGCGTTCCTCCAGGGCGCGTTCCGCGTCGTGGGGCCGGTCTACGCCGTCGGCCGCACCGAGGTCTACGCGGACGTGGACGGCCGGCGACTCCGCATCCAGACGCTCGGCGCCACCGCCCGCCCGACCCGGCATCTCACGCTCAAGCTCGAGCGGCAGATCGTCGATCACCCATCCCCCCGGGCTCGCGACGGATGGTTCGTTTCGGCGTCGGCGCTCTTCTGAGCCTGGCCGCTGCCGGATCGCTCGCGGCGCAGCGCGGCCGGCCGCCGCGCGAGCCGCTCGCCGTCGTGGCCAACGCCGCCGTTCCCGACCGCGCGCTCTCGCCGGCCCAGGTCCGCCGCATCTTCCTTGCGCGCCAGCGCTTCTGGGCCGACGGCTCGCCCGTCGAGCCGGTCAACCTCCCCGCCACCTCGCCCGTGCGCGACACGTTCTCGCGCGCCATCCTCGGCCGCCCGCCCCGCGACCTCGTCGAGTTCTGGAACGACCTCTACTTCCACGGCATCCAGCCGCCGCCCGTCGTCGACTCCGAGCGCGCCGTCCTCCTCTACGTCGCCCGCACGCCCGGCGCCGTCGGCTACGTCTCGGAGTCCGCGCTCCCGCCGCCCGCGGAGCGCACGGGGTACCGGACGGTGCTGGTGGTGCGGCCGTAGGGAGGGATCGGCAGGCGGGGCGGCACGCAGCCGTCCGGGAGGTCACACGGCGGCGGCACGGGCGCGGAACCGCGCGCCACGGCAAGTGCATCACAGGACCGTCACCCGGTCTCCCAGCCGGATCGTGCCCCGCCCTTCGTGGATGACGTTCTGCCCGAACAGCACCTTCGAGCCGACCTTGCGGTAGCGCGCGAGCGTGCGCAACGGCTCCTTCCCCGCCACCCCCGTCGCCTGGTCCACGGTCGTGACCACGCAGCGCGCGCACGGCTTCACCACATGCAGCCGCACGCCCGCCACCTCGAGGCGCCGCCAGCCGTCCTCGGCGTGCGGCGCCGTCCCCGCCACCACCAGGCTCGGACGGAAGCGCTCCATCGGCACCGGCGTCGCAAGGCGGCGGTTCAGCTCCGCCAGCGACGCCTCGGAGAGGAGCAGGATCGGATACCCATCCGGGAACGCGACCCGGTCCGCCGCCCCCGCCACCGCGTAGCGGGGGTCCACCGGCCGGCGCGCGTCCGCGGGGAAGCGCATCAGCCGGCAGGGCGTGCCCAGCACCTCCGAGAGCCACGCCGCGGCCTCTGGACCCACCGGCGCGGCCTCGACGACGTCGTCCCAGACGCGCACCGGCGAGCGCGCCGCCGCCGGCTCCTCCAGCGGCACCCGGAGCGGCGCGGCGCCCGGGAAGTCGAGCACGAGCGCGTCGCCTTCGATCCGCGTCCGGAGCAGCGCCAGGCGGGGAAGCTCGCGCTGCGTGAAGAACTCGCCCGCCGGGTCGGTGACCAGCCAGCGCCGATCCCAGCGAAAGCCGCACGCATCCAGCTCGGCGGCCTCCAGCGGGATCCCCGCGGCGCCCTTGACCGGGTAGATGCGCAGCCAGCTCACGGTCGGAGCGGCGGTGGGGTCGGGCGGGATCGCGTCGTCCATGGGCCCCTGTCGGCGTGAGGAGGCCCGAAGATGCCCGGCGCGGCGGCGGCGCGGCAAGCCCCGGCGGCATCCCGCTCGCCACCTGCCGTCGGGACAGCCCGCTCCTCGGCGCGCGCGGCCCCGGGCCCGGCCCCGGGCCCGGCGGCCCGCGCGTCACCCGCCGTCGAACAGCCCGAGCTGACCGCGAGGGTCGGGCCGACGGAACGCCGCCGTCGACAGCTCCGTCAGCCGATGCTCCAACCCGGCCTTCCGGCGGGCCGCCTCGAAGAGCTGCTTGAGCTGGTCGGCGTACGCGCCGCCGCCCCGCATCCGCTCGTGCCAGCGCGACTCGTAGAGCTGCCCGCCCCGCGCATCGCGCAGCCGGCCGAGGATCTTCTCCTTCCGGTCCGGCATGTGCTGGTCGAGCCACCCCTCGAACAGGTCCTTGACCCCGTACGGCAGGCGCAGCAGGACGTACCCCGCCGTCCTCGCCCCCGCGTCCGCGGCCGCGCGCAGGATCGCCGGCATCTCCTCGTCGGTCAGCCCCGGGATGACCGGCGCGACGAGCGCCCCCACCGGAACGCCCGCCTTCGCCAGCGTCTCGACCGCCGCCAGGCGCCGCGCCGGCGTGGCCGCGCGCGGCTCCATGATCCGCTGCAGCTCCGGTCGCAGCGAGGTCAGCGACACGTGCACCGCCGCGGCGCCGAACGACGCCAGCTCCGCCAGCAGGTCGACGTCCCGCGTCACCAGGTGGCTCTTCGTGACGATCCCCACCGGGTTGCGGAACTCCGCAAGCACCTCCAGCACCCGGCGCGTGATGCGCAGCCGCCGCTCCACCGGCTGGTACGGGTCCGTCACCCCGGACAGCGCGATGAAGCGCGGCTCCCACGACGGCTTCATCAGCTCCGCCCGCAGCAGCTCGGCCGCGTCGGGCTTCGCCAGGATCTTCGTCTCGAAGTCCAGCCCGAGCGAGAACCCGAGGTACTCGTGGAACGGCCGCGCGAAGCAGTAGATGCAGCCGTGCTCGCACCCGCGGTACGGGTTCACGCTCGTCTCGAAACCCACGTCCGGGCTGTCGTTCCGCGCGATGATCGTGCGCGTCGCATCCCGGAGCACCTGCGTCTGCGGCGCCGGGTCGTCCGGATCCCGCGCCTCCGCGTCCGGCATGTACGCAATGCGCTCGAAGCGGTTCGGCGGGTTCTCCACCGCTCCCCGCCCGCGGATCGGGACGAGGCCGCCGGGCGGCACCGCGCCGGAAGGTCCGGCCGGGCCGCCCGCCCCGCGCCCGAACTCCCCCACCCCGCTCACGCCGCCCCCGCCAGCCGCGCCACCAGCTCGCGCTCCCGCTCGCCGAGCCACGGCGGATCCCCCGCCGCCGCGTTCGCCGCCATGTGCTCCGGGCTCGACGTCGCCGGGATCGCCACGTGGCACCGCCGATCGCTCAGGATCCACTTCAGCAGCGCCTGCGACCACGTCCGCACCCCGAACTCCGCCAGCGGCGCGAGCGCGTCGGGGGACGGCTCCCGCCGCAGCAGCCCACCCTCGCCGAACGGCCGCATCACGACGACGCCCAGCCCCAGCTCCGCCGCGAGCGGGAGGATCTCCCGCTCCACCTCCCGCTCCTCCGGGTTGTATGGCACCTGGACCGCGTCGATCCGCCCGGTCTCCATGACGCGCCGCAGCTCCCCGAACGCGCTCGGCGCGTAGTGCGTCGCTCCCACGGCCCGCACCACGCCCCGATCCCGCAGCTCCTCCAGCAGCGCCAGCTGCTCCGGCCAGGCGACGAGGTTGTGCACCTGGTACACGTCGACCCGGCCGCCGAACCAGCGCAGCGCCCGCTCCACCTGCCGCCGCCCCTCGGCCGCGCTCGATGCCCACACCTTCGTGGCGACGATGGCCGCCTCCCGCCGCCCCTCGAGCGCCCGCGCGAGCACCCGCTCCGCCTCCCCGTACATCGGCGACGTATCGAAGAACCGCGCCCCTCGCTCGAGCGCGACGTCCACGACCCGCCTCGCCGCCGCCTCCCCCGCGGCGCCCCGCACGTCGAACACCCGCCACGTGCCGAGCCCCACCACCGGCACGCCGAACCCCGCACGCCCCAGCTTCCGAAGCTCCACCCGCCACCCCCTTTCGTTCCCGGCACCTCGGCGGCGCCGGCCGAGGGGGAGAGTGCGGGAGTGGAGGAAACAGCGCTCACCCGCTCACCCGCTCGCCCACTCCGCCGTCGCCCCCGCTCTCCCCCTCAATGAAAGTCGTGCGACCGGAACGTGATCTCCCGTGTGTCCAGGTTCCGGAAGCGCCGCCCCACCACGCTGATCATCCGCTCCTCCCGTTCGACCACGCCCTCCACGACCAGGAACGGCGCGAACTTCACCACCTCCCGGTTGCGCTCGTACGTCCGCGCCGGCACGATGACGTTGAGAAAGCCGAACTCGTCCTCCATCAGCACGAACACCGTCCCCTTCGCCGTCTCCGGGTGCTGCCGGGCGACGACGAGCCCCGCCACCATCACGCGCTCGCCGTCCACCGCCCCCTCCAGCCCCCGGCTCGACAGCGCCCCCACCGCCTCCAGCCGCGCCCGCACGTGCTCCATCGGGTGCCCGCGCACGCTGATCCCCGTCGCCAGGTAGTCCAGGAAGATCAGTTCGTCCCCCTCCAACTCCCGCGGGTCGAACGGGAGACGGTGCGCCGGCGCCAGCGGCAGATCGTCCCCCGCCGCGCGCAGCGCCTCCCACGCCGCCCGGCGCCGCCCCGGCTCGAACGCCTCGAACGCCCCCGCCCGCGCCAGGTGCAGCGCCTCCGCGCGCGAGAGCCCCGCCCGCCGCACCACGTCCTCGATGCTCGTGAACCGCCCCTCCGCCCGCGCCGCCTGCAGCGCGAGCCGCGCCTTCTCGCCCAGCCCGCGAATGTGACGCCAGCCGATGCGCAGCACCGGCTCCGCGCCCGGGCGCGGGCCCGGGCCCGCGCCCGTGAACGTGTCCGTGAACGTGTCCGTGAACGTGTCCGCGCCCGGGCCCGCCGCCTCCACCGTGCAATCCCATTCCCCGTCCCTCAGGCACGGCCCCCACACCGTCACCCCGTGCCGGCGAGCGTCGTGCACCAGCGTCGCCGGCGGGTAGAACCCCATCGGCCACGCGTTCAGCAGGCCGAGGAAGAACTCCGCCGGGAAGTGGGCCTTCAGGTACGCCGTCGCGTAGGCGATGAGCGCGAAGCTCCAGGAGTGGGACTCGGGGAAGCCGTAGTTCGCGAAGGAGCGCAGGTCGTCCACGATCCCGGCGGCGGCCTCGGCGGACAACCCGGTCCGCTCCGCGATCCGCAGCCGCAGCCGGTCCAGCACCGCCTCCAGCTTCGCGATCTTGCGGTAGTGTCCCATGGCCCGGCGCAGCTCGTCGGCCTCCGCCGCCGAGAAGCCGCCCAGCGCCATGGAGATCGCCATCGCCTGCTCCTGGAAGATCGGGATCCCGTACGTCCGGCGCAGGATCGGCTGCAGCAGCGGGTGCGCGTACGTGACCTCCTCGAGCCCGCGCCGGCGGCGCGTGTACGGCCGCACGAACTTCGCCTGGATCGGCCCCGGCCGGATCAGCGCCACCTGCACCACGATGTCGTAGAGCCGCTCCGGCCGCGTCTGCAGGATCGACTGGATCTGCGCCCGGCTCTCGATCTGGAACGTCCCCACCGTGTCGCCGGCGGCGATCATCTCGAACGTCTTCGGGTCGTCCGTCGGCAACTGGTACAGCTCCAGCCGCTCCCCCGTCCGCTTCCCGATCGCGTCGAACGCCAGGTGCACCGCCGACAGCCCGCCCAGCCCCAGGAAGTCGAATTTCGGCACCCCCGCCGAGTCGAGGTCGTCCTTGTCGAACTGCAGGATCGTCCGGCCCATCGTCGTCTCCTCGATGGGCATGAACTCCCCCAGCGGCTCCGACGACAGCACGAAGCCCCCCGGGTGCGTCGAGCGCAGCCGCGGCACCCCGTCCAGCGCCCGCATCGCCGAGAGCAGCGCCTTCCCCCGCGGCACCGTGAGATCCAGCGCCACCGTCGCCGCCAGCCCCTCCTCCAGCAGCTCCGCCCCCCTCGACGGCGATTGGCCGTGCACGCGCTTCGACAGCGCGAACGCCACCTCCGCCGGGTAGCCCAGCGCCCGCATCACGTCCTGCAACGCCGAGGGCGCGTGGTACTCCTGCGTCACCGCCGTGATCGCCGCGTGCGACCGGGTGTAGCGGGAGTACATGTAATCCAGCACCTCTTCCCGCCGGTGCATCTCGAAGTCCACGTCGATGTCCGGCGCCTCCGTCCGCCCGTCCGTCCGCACCTCCGACAGGAAGCGCTCGAAGAGCAGCCCGTGCTTCACCGGGTCCACCGCCGTGATCCCCAGGCAGTACGCCGCCGCCGAGTTCGCCGCGCTCCCCCGCCCCTGGCACAGGATCCCCTGCCGCCGCGCGAAGCTCACCGCGTCGTGCATGACCAGGAAGAACCCCGCGAAGCCCAGCCGCCCGATCACCCCCAGCTCGTGGTCGAGCTGCGCCGTCTGCCGCTCGTCCAGCTCCCCCCACCGCTCCCGCGCCCCCCGAAAGCACAGCTCCCGCAGCCAGCGGTCGTCGTCGTACCCCGCCGGCACCGGGTACTTCGGCAGCGGCGGCCGCAGCCACTCCAGCCGGAAATCGCAGTCCAGCGCGATCTCGTGCGCCGCCTCCAGCCCCGCCTCCCGCCCCGCCCACAGCCGCGCCATCTCCTCCGGCCCCTTCAGCCGCCACTCCCCGTTCGGCAGCAGGAGCCCCCACGACGCCGCCGTGTCTACGTCCACCCCCGCCCGGTTCGCCGTGAGCAGGTCATGCACCAGCCGACCGCTCCCGTCCAGGTAGCGCGGGTCGTTCGCCGCCACCCACGGCACCCCCGCCCGCTCCGCCAGGGCGACGAGCGCCGCCGCCAGCGCCGCCTCCTCCCCCGACACCCGGTGCAGTTGAACCTCCACCGCCACCCGTCCCGGGAAGACCGCCTTCCACCGCTCCAGCACGAACGCCGCCTCCTCCGGCCGCCGCTGCCGCATCAGCGACGCGATCTCCCCCGACGCCGGCCCCGTCAGCGCCCACACCCCCGCCGATCGCGCCTCCAGCTCCGCCCACGTCAGGGTCGGCTCTCCCCGCGCCCGCTCCGCACCCATCCAGCCGTCCGGGCGTTCTCCGGTCGCCGGGGCTTTCCGGGTTCGCCGCGGCCGCCCCGGCGATGGGGCGGTGGGGCGCGTTGCCGGGCGTGCGTCGCCCCGGCTCCACGGGTTCACGCTGGGGTCGTCGCGCCCGACCTGGCGAGCGGGGGGTGGGGGGCGTTGCGGGGCGTGCGCGTCAGACGCTTCGCGGGGTGCTTCGACACCCGGCGCAGGCGGCCTCCTCTGCGAACCGGGAGCTTCAAACGCCCGGCCCCGAGCCACCCCCCACCCCCCCACCGCCAGGTCGGATGCCGCCGAACCCTCGGGCCCCGCACCCTCCGCGGACGCCCACGATCGATCGTCCACCACCCGCCCCTCCAGCCGCCCCACCCGCGCCCGCGTGACCAGTGCCGCCAGGTTGCGGTACCCCTCCGCGTCCCGCGCCAGCAGTGCCGTCGCGTGCCCGTCCACGACCAGCTCCGCCCCCACCACCGCCCGGATCCCCTGCCGCTCCGCCTCCAGCGCGAAGCGAATGATCCCGCCGAGATCCGCCCCGTCCGTCAGTCCCAGCGCCGGGTAGCCCAGCGCAGCCGCCCGCTTCACCAGCGCCTCGGGGGAAATCACGCCGCCGCCGAAGGAAAATGCGCTGTGACAGCGCAGCTCCACGTACCTGGACCGCATCGCCTCAGTCCCACCACCCGTGGAGCCACCACGCGTCCCGGACCGCATCCCGGAACAGCCACACCATCACCCCTTCCGCCGTCACCGCCCGGTAGTACTCCCGGGCGTACGCCGCCTCCCACTGCCCTCCCGAGATCCGGTCCGGCCCCGCCACCGTCACCACCTCCCGCCACCCCGCCCCGTCCCGGAACCGCGCCGGCACCGCGCTCCCCCGCCGCCGCACCGTCTCCACCCGCACGTCCCGCGGCTCCGGCAGCAGCCGCAGCGCCAGGCCGGGATCTCCACCCTCCCCAGCCCCGTCCGGAGCGGCGGAGTGGGAGAGCGGGTGAGCGGGGGAAACAGACCCGGCCCTCCCCCGCTCCTCCACTCCCCCACTCTCCCACTCCGCCGTGGCCGCCACCCACCGCGTCCGTCGCTCCACCAGCGGATGCCGCCCCACCTCCGGCCGCACCACCACCTCCCCCTGCGTCTCCAGCAGCCGCAGCACCGCCGCCTCCACCGCGCTCGCCGTCGCGAACCCCCGGTCGAAGAGATCCCCCTGCCGCACCGCCGCCGCCTCCACCGACTCCACCTCCAACGTCACCCCCGCCACCGCGTCCGCCACCGTCAGCCGCTCCAGCACCCCCCGCACCAGTCGCAGCCACACCGCCCGGCTCGCCGTCGCCCGCGCCGGCCGCAGCGACCGCTCCCACGTCTCCCCGTTCCCCAGCGACAGTACCAGCCGCAGCCGCCGCGCGTGCTCCCCCCGCTCCCGCAGCCGGTCGCAGATCGAGCCCAGCAGCGCGTTCGCCGTGAACACCAGCCGCTCCGGATCCGTCACCACGTATCCCAGGAACTCCATCGAGCCGTTCGGCCGCTCCGGCGGAACCGGCGCGAACAGCCGCCGCTCGTCCTCCCCCCGCGCCAACCGCCACACCGCCACCCCCTCCACCCCGAACCGCACCTCCACCGCCTCCCGCTCCAGCGCCGCCAGCTCCCCGCACGTCGTCACCCCCACCCCCTCCAGCAGCGCCAGCACTCTCTCGTCCGCCTCCAGCCACGCCAGCGGCAGCGGCGCCAGGAAGGCACGCTCCGCTCCGGGCGGCACGACGATGATGCGGGACGACCAGGGCGACGTGGCGCCACGCGGCGATACGGAGATGCCCGCCCCGTTCTCGTTCTCGGGCTCGTTCTCGTTCTCGTTCTCGCGCCCGATCTCGCGCCTCCACCCAGCGCCGCCGGCGCGGAGCCCGCGCCCGAGCCCGTCCTCACGTCCGCGGGCGGCCTCACGTCCGAAAGTGTCACACGGAGCCACCGAGGGCACGGAGGAGCCGCGGAGGGCGGCCGCACCCTCCCGGCCGCACCCCGAGCCGCCTGCGTTCGCCGGAAATGACATCAAAGGAAGGTGCGCTCCCCGGCGATTCTCCAGTGCCCGGTGACCCTCTGAGCCCTCTGTGCCTCTGTGGTGAAAAATTCCGTTCCCGACCGCAGCCGCACCCGCGGACGTGCGGCCGCGCTCGGGCGCGAGATCGGGCGCCGGCTCGCTCTCGGGCGCGAGGTCGAGATCCGCGCCTGCGGCGCTGAGATCGAGATCGGGATGGGCGAGCCCCCGTGCCCCCATCCACGCCCCCACCGCTACCCTCGCCACTCCCGCCCGCGCATCACCCACCCCCACCGCCGCCAGCCGCTCCAGCAGCGACTCCGCCAGCCGCCTCCCCGGCAGCCCCCGCCCATCCACCCACACCCGCCGCGACTCCAG
Source organism: Longimicrobiales bacterium (assembly GCA_035715725.1). Lineage (GTDB taxonomy): Bacteria > Gemmatimonadota > Gemmatimonadetes > Longimicrobiales > RSA9 > JADGGV01. The sequence goes on from DASTKT010000092.1 coordinate 26,838, forward strand.
GCACACCCGCGGCGCCACCTCCGCCAGCACCGCCGGCAGCACCACCGACAGGTCGGCGCCCAGCCCCTCGCCGGTCGACCAGCCCGGACTCCACAGACAGACGATGCTCATGCCCCATCACCGGTAGCTCGAAGTCCGCTCGGGCCCGAAAACCCATCCCCTCCACCTCTGCACGCACCCGCACCGCCAGCACCTCCGCCGGCTCCCCGAACGGGCCCCATCGCCACCGGTACCCATCCGCCGGGATCCGCGACGCCACCCGCAACGCCGCCACCGGCACCCCTCCCGCCACCGCCACCAGCGCCCCTCCTCCCTCCCGCGCCGCCCGCGACAGCCGCACCGATTCCGCCGCCAGCGCCCGCCCCACCCCCGTCACCACCACCAGCGAAAACCCTCCCGACCGCAGCAGCTCCTCCGCGCACACCAGCCCCTCCAGCACACCCCCCGGCCGCAGCAGCAGCGGCCCCTCCCACCACCCCTCCCCCACCAGCATCCCCGCCCCATCCACCCACGCCGCCCGCTCCCCCCTCCCCACCACCCCCCGACACGCCGCCTGCAGCACCGCCGTCGCCCCTCCCCCCGGCGCCCACACCGACAACCGCCCCCGCGGAAACCCACCCCCCGGAATCACCCGGTCCA
>DASTKT010000093.1:0-26380 GCA_035715725.1 Longimicrobiales bacterium
CTCGCGCACTACCGCGTGCCGCGCTTCGGCGACGTGCCCGCGCTCGACACCGTGCTGCTCGACCGGCGGGACCTGCCCTCGGCCGGCGCCGGGGAATGCCCGATCGTCGGCGTGGCGCCGGCCATCGGCAACGCCGTCTTCCACGCCACCGGCGTGCGGCTGCGCTCGCTGCCGCTGGCGCCGGCGGGGGTGAGGGTGTCATGAAGGAGCCGATGGCGGACGCGCGGGCGGATCTGCGGCGGGCGGTCGGCTCGGGGGACGCGTCCGCGCTGCGCGCGCTCCTCGAGCGGAGCGCGGGGGCGCGCGCGCTCATCGACGAGCCGCTCTTCGCGTTCGATGCTCCCGCGCTCGTGCACGTCGCCGGGCGGGGCGACCTCGTGGACGTGCTCCTCGAGTACGGCGCGGACCCGAACCGCCGCAGCGACTGGTGGGCGGGCGGGTTCCACGCGCTGCACTTCGCGTCGGGCGACGTCGCCGAGCGCCTGCTCGCGGCCGGCGCCGTCCCGGACGCCTGCGCCGCGGCGCGGCTGGACCGCCTCGAGCTGCTGCGCGAGCTGCTCGACGCCGACCCGGCGCGCGTCCACGAGCGTGGCGGCGACGGGCAGACGCCGCTGCACTTCGCGCGCTCCCGGGCCGTCGTGGACCTGCTGCTGGAGCGCGGCGCCGACCCGGACGCACGCGATGTCGACCACCGCTCGACGCCGGCGCAATGGATGCTCGAGCGCGGCCGGGGCGCGGGGCGCTACGACCTGGCCGCGTACCTCGTCGAGCGCGGCGCGACGGCCGACATCTTCCTCGCCGCGGCGCTCGGGCTCACCGGGCGGCTGCGCGAGCTGCTCGAGGCCGACCCATCGCTGGTCGAGCGCCGGACGAGCCAGGGCGAGTACGGCGAGCAGCCGCCGAGCAGCTTCCACATCTACACGTGGACGATCGGCGAGAACCTCTCCCCGTTCCAGGTCGCCGCGCAGTTCGAGCAGGCCGAGGCGATGACGCTGCTGGGCGACGCCTCGAGCCCGCGCGACCGCTTCCTCGCCGCCTGCGCCACGAGCGACGCCGCCGAAGCGAAGCGGCTGCTGGCCGAGCGGCCGGGGCTGCTCGGCGAGCTGGGGCCGGACGAGCTGCGGCTGCTCCCCGACGCCGCCTGGGCCGGCAACGTCCGCGCGGTCGCGCTGATGCTGGAGCTGGGCTTCGACGCCGCGGCCACGGCGGGGCCGAACGGCGGGACGGCGCTGCACTGCGCGGCGTGGAAGGGCGACGTCGCGTGCGTCGAGGCCGCGCTGCGCCACCCCGAGGCGCGCGCGCTCCTCGAGATCCGCGACGGCATCCACGGCGGGACTCCGCTGGACTGGTGCCGGCACGGCGTCGTCCACTGCAGGAACTCGGAGGGGGACTACCCCGCCGTCGAGCGGCTGCTGCTCGAGGCGGGGAGGTAGGTGGGCGAGGACGGGAACGGATCAACGGCGTTTTCACCGCAGAGGCGCAGAGGGCGCAGAGCACGGCAACGGAAAGCCGGGCGACGAAGCTTCGTCGGCGTTTGAACGAATTTTTCACAGGGAGCTCGGGAGCTTGGGAGGACGGCCTGTGCCGGCGGGGCGCAGCATCCGCGGCGAACGCATGCATCCATTTTGAAGTTGGATCCGGGCTACGCCGCCTCCGGCGGCGACGCCAGAAAACGAATCGGGGTTGCACCGGTGACCCTCGTTCCACCGGTCCAACCCCAAAAAAGGATGCTTCCGCTACGACGACCCCCGCGCCGCCCCCAGCCGTTCTCCCCAGCTCCCCAGCTCCCTGTGAACAAAGCCGTTCAAGCGCCGACGAAGCTTCGTCGCCCGGCTTTCCGTTGCCGTGCTCTGCGCCCTCTGCGCCTCTGCGGTGAAAACGCCGTCAATCCGTTCCCGTCCTCGCCAGCAAGCCTCCTCAGCTTCCCGGGTGATACTTCCTCTCCGTGTGCCCCTCGAGCTGCGACGGGTAGAAGTAGACGACGCGCAGGTTGCCGGTGGCGTAGCGCTCGGCCTGGTCGGCGAAGTGCGGGGAGGCCGGGTCGCCGCTCTCGCCGCCGGCGGTGACGGCGCGGGCGCGGACGCTGTCGCCGAACTCGACGACGGCGACGAAGCTGTTGCCGCTGGTGCCGTACCACTTCTTCGTGTTCTCGTAGGGGCGCGCGCCGAAGGAGGCGAGCGAGCCCCAGATCGCGGAGGTGAACGGCACCGGGATGCTGAACTTCGAGTCGTCGAAGTGGGGCTCGATGTCGTCGTTCCAGCGCTGGAATCGGTTGATGTCGCCCCAGGGCGTCTGCCAGTGGCCGAAGTCGGCGGCGAGCTTGTCGGACGCGGCGGCGAGCGACGCCAGCAGGTCGGCGGGCGCGGCGCGCTCGGCGGCGTAGCGCTCGAAGGACATCCCGGCCGCCCGCGCGTCCCGCCCGACGCGGTGCATCAGGTCGGTCCCCCAGAACACCGCCAGCGACGTCGCCACCGAGTTGATCCCCCAGCGGTAGTCCCAGTCGCGCAGCACCTGGATCTGGCCGGCGAGCTTCGCCTTGAGCGGGTCGGCCGCCGGCGCGGCGTCGTAGGCCTTGAGCAGCGCCGGGACCATGGTCGCGAACGCGGGCAGGTGGCTGTCGAACGCGGCCGCGGTCAGCGAGATCATCGTGAAGTCCTTCCTGGCCGGCAGCAGCTCGAGCGCGTGATAGCCGCGTGCCGTCTCCCACGAGCCGCGCTCGACGTACGCCGGGTAGTCCTTCCGCTTCGGGCTGTCCGGCCCCGACGCCGACCACGGCCAGTTGTTCGAGTTGTAGGCCCAACCCACCGACGGGTTGATCGAGTTCGGCGTCTCGTCGATCGAGAGCACGCCGTGGTACGCGGTCGCCGGGTTGCTGCCGTCCACCGGCTGGGTCCAGTCGAAGGAGGTGTCGCGCCGCGGGATGTAGTTCGAGTGGAAGTAGGCGATGTTCCCCTCGGCGTCCGCGAAGAGCGTGTTGTTCGACGAGTTGGTGTGCAGCTCCATGATCTTCATGAACTCGGCCATGTTCCTGGCCTTGGTGCGCGTGTACGACTGCGTCAGCGCGTCGATCGGCGAGAACATCATCGCGTAGCTGACCCAGCGGTCGCCGTCCTTGCGCACGATCGGGCCGTGCTGCGTGAAGTACGCCGTGAACGTCCGCTTCTCCATCCCGTGGTCGGTCCGGTACGGCACGGTGATGGTGCGCATTGCCATCGGCAGCAGCTTCTTGCCGTAGCGGTAGTACATGCGGTCGCCCTTCTTCACGGGCGTCTCCAGGAACTCGTCGATGTTGTCCACGCCGCTCGACGTGTGCATCCAGCCGGCCGTGTGGTTGAAGCCCTGGTAGATGAAGAACTGGCCCCACGTCACCGCGCCGTACGCGTCGAGCCCCTCGTCGCTCGTCATCTGGAGCTCGGAGCGGAAGTAGAAGGACGTGTGCGGGTTGATCCAGAGGATCGCGTGGTGGTCGAGCGTGTTCTTGGGCGCGATGGCGATGCCGTTCGAGCCCGACGGCTCCGGCGGCGGCCCATCGCCGTCGCGCGCCGGGTTCGAGGTCGCCTTCGCCGCCTCCGCGGCGCCGCCGTAGAACGCCGCGAGCTGGTCCAGGTCGATCCTCTCGATGTCGCCGCCGATGCTGCCCTCGGTGAAGGAGAGCGCCATCCACGGCTCGAAGCGCGTGATGGCCTTCGGCTTCACCTGCGGGTGCTTGTAGAGGTAGTAGTTCAGCCCGTCGGCGAACGCGTCCATCAGCTTACGTAGCGACGCCGGGCTGCGCGCATACAGCGCCTTCAGCGTGTCCGGCTGCATGTAGAGCCGCGCCCGCAGGTCCTGCCAGATCGCCGCCTCGCCCTCCGCTTCCGCCATCCGCCCGAGAGCGATCAGGTAGTTCGTCTCGACGCGGTTGAAGTCGTCCTCCGCCTGCGCGAACTCCATCCCGAAGACCGCGTCCGCGTCGGTCTTGCCGCGCACGTGGGCGATGCCCCAGTCGTCGCGCGTGATCGTGATGCTCGCGGCCTGCCGCTCCCAGCGCGCGATCTCGTCGGCGCTCGGGGCCTGCGCACGGGCGGCGCGCGGCGCGAGACACGCGGCCGTGGCCGCGAGAAGGACGACCAGCTTCCTCATGAGCGACTCTCTCGGTAGTGAGATCCGCCGCCGCGGGCTCCGGCACCTCGCGGCGGCCATGACATCGGATGGAGATGGGCGGGGCGGTGGCGACGGTCTGGAACCGCGGCTCCGGCGCCGCGCCCGGGGTCGATATCGCTTAATATTCCTGGAAAATCCTTCGCGCAAGGCCAGGAGGCGACCGCGGTGGCGCTAGTCCGGGCGCTTCCGGGAGCGGAGCCGGTCGCGGAGCGTGCGCTTGAGGTCGGGGGGTGTCGGCTCGGGGGGGAGGCGGCCGAGAAGGGCGATGGTGGCGCGGAGCTCTCGGAGGGTGGTGCGGCACGCCTCGCAGGCGGCGAGGTGTTCGTCGACGCCCTGCCGCTGGTCGGGCGGCAGGGCGGAATCGAGGTACTCGGCGAGACGTCTCGTCACATCGCCACAGTCGAGCTTCTCGTGCATGGTCCCGCCGGGGGTCGTCGGGCGTCGCTCGGGCCAGCCCGAAAGCTGGCGCGCGGCCGGAGCCGTGTCCACCCCGTGGCGGGCGAGCGGCGAGGCGTTCACGGCTCCGGCTTCACCCGCCACGGCGGCAGCCCCCCTTCGTCGGGTGGCCGAACCGGCCGGTCGCGGCGCTACACGAGGACCAATCGCGCATTCCCGTCGTCGTCAGGGGAAGCCAGGTACGGCACCAACGCATCGCGCACCCGGATGCGGGCGCGGTGGAGCAGCACGCGCTGATTGGTCTCGGTGAGGCGGAGCACGTTACGCACCTCCTCGGCGCTCCACCCCTCGACGTCGCGGAGCGTGATGACGGCGCGCTGGCGCGCGGGGAGCTCGGCGATGGCGGCGTCGATGCGCTGGCGCAGCTCGCCGGCGAGGAGCTCGTCGATCGGCGTCCGGGTGGTCGTCAGCGCCGGCCAGCTCTCGAGCGACGTCGTCGCGGCCGCGGTGCCGGCGCTCGCGACGGGCGCGGCGCCCGCCGGGTCGCCGGAGCGCGGCGAGTCCGCGGCGAAGGCGGTCGAGAACGGGACGGAGCGCGCCTCGCGCTTCGCGCGCGTGCGGGCCCGGTTCACGAGGATGCGGAACAGCCAGGTCCTGAACGAGGATCGCTCCTGGAAGCGGTCGATCCCGGCGAGCACGGCGAGCCAGGTGTCCTGGACCACCTCTTCCGCCTCCTCGCGGCTGCGGACGTAGCTCGAGGCGAGGCGGAGCATGGGCGAGTAGTAGCGGTCGAGCAGGCGCTCGAAGGCGGTTTCGTCGCCTGCGCGGAGCGCGTCGACGAGCGACGGCTCCGAGGCGGAGTCGCCGGCGACGGGCGGGGGCAGGTCGGCGTTGGGCAGCGTGCCCACGCGCTGCTCCGGGCTGCGGAGCCGCTTGGGGTTGGCGTACACGGTGAGACCTCCGTGGGGGCGTAATGGACAAATGGTCCGTGGCGCGCTTCGCGCCACGGACCCTCCCGTTGCACTACCCGGCGCGCGCGGGGGCGTTCCGGGGGGGAGAGCACGGAGATCGCTGCGCCTGCGGAAGCGGTGTCGATCTCGAGCGCGATCTCGATCTCGTCCTTTTCGAGCCCGAGCCCAGCGCCGCAGGCGCGGAGCCCGAGCCCGAGCCCGTCCGTGCAGTCGTTCTCGCGGCGTTCGGCGAGGCGAACCGCTTCAAGGACGGGCTCGGGCTCCGCGCCCTCCGGGCGCTGGGCTCGGGCTCGGGCTCGAACACCGAAAACACGAGATCGAGATCGAAGACACCTCGTCCGATGCCGCCAGCCGGGCCGCTGCGCCTGCTGCAAAGCCGATCGAACGCCTCAGCAGCAGGGCCCCTCGAGCGGCGCCGGGTAGGCGCCGGCGCTCGGGGCGCGGGCGCGCGCCGCTCCGGGGGCGCCTTCGGCCACGGCCGCCAGTTCCTCCAGCCGCACGATGCGGATGCGCGCGCCGCGCTGCACGACGATCCCCTCGCGGCGGAGCTCGGCGAGCGCGCGCGCGACGCTCTCGCGCGTCGAGGCGAGGGCGTGCGCCATCGCCTCCTGCGTGGAGTCCAGGCGGAAGACGGCGCCATCGCGGAGCGCCTCGTGGGCCGCGGCCTGCTCGAGGAGGAGCGTGGCGACGCGGGCGCGTACGTCCTTCAGCGAGAGCTTCTCGACGAGCCGCGTCAGCCGGCGCACGCTCCGGCCCAGGTCCGCGACGACGGCGCGGAGCAGCTCCGGGTGGGCGCGGCACAGCTCGTCGACGATCTGCGTCGGGATGAAGAGCACGCTGGTCTCCGTGACCGCGCGCGCGCTGGCCGGGTAGGCGCCGCCGTCGAAGAGCGGGAGCTCGGTGACGGCCTGGCGCGCGCCGATGCGGTGCAGGATCTGCTCGCGCCCGTCCGGCGACGCGGCGTACACCTCGATCCGGCCGCGGATCACCACGTGCAGCCCCCGGCACGGCTCGCCCCGGCGGAACAGCAGCGCGCCGCGCCGCAGCGTCCGCGGAATCGCGCGAGCGGCGATCCCGGCGAGCATCGCGTCGGGGAGGGAGGCGAAGAGCCGCACGCCGCGAAGCGCGTCCAGCTCGGTCGATACGGGGTCTATCGCGAGCGTTTCCATGTCCGCAATCTAGCCGGCGCGGGGGCGGGATGCCGTGACGTGCGTCACATTCCGGGGCGCGGCGCGCGGCCACTTGTGACGATCGTCACAGCGGTCGCGGGGCGGAGACCGTAGCTTGGGGGATCGAGGCGAGGTCGAACGCGACTTGCAGCGAGGGCGGTAGCCCGGGCGGGGCGGCGTGCGCTGCCGCGTCCGGGTTCGCGCCCGCTGCCGCGTCCGGGCGACCGGGTGTGGATGCGGGTGGGGTGCGGGAGGAAGCGAGGGGAAGGTCTGGACCGTCGCAGGAGAGGAGGAGGCAATGCCGTCGATCGAGCGGCCGCTGGCGGGGGAGGTGCTGGAGTACCGCCTCGGGAAGGACCTGGAGGAGCTGATCGATGCCGCGCGGCTGGAGCGGGACGGTCGCGGCGCGCGGACGCTGGTGAAGGACGGGGCGCTGCGGGTCACGCTGGTGGCGGTCGCGCCGGGCGGGCACATCGCGCCGCACCGGGCGACGGGGCCGATCACGGTGCACGTGGTGGCGGGGGACATCGACTTCCGGGTGGGCGAGCGGACGCATCCGCTCGAGGCGGGCGACCTGCTGGCGCTGGGCGCGGGGGTCGAGCACGCGGTCTCGTCGCGGGGAGGCGGGCGCTTCCTGCTGACGGTGGTCGAGCCGGTGCCGGAGGGCCGGCCGGCGGGGGACGCGTCGTAGGCGCGTCGGCGAGGATTCGAGACGACAGAGGAGCGACGATGGCGACGGAAGCATGGCTGCGGGGTCCGATCCCGGGAGTGACGCCGCTGCTGATGCCGGTGGCGCACGCGATCGTGCAGGCGGCGGACGATGCGGAGGGCGCGGCGGCGGGGCTCGGGCCGGAGGAGCTGTGGGCGCGTCCCGGCGGGGCGGCGGCGGTGGGGTTCCATCTGCGCCACATCGCCGGGGTGCTGGACCGGCTGTTCACGTACGCGCGCGGCGAGGCGCTGAGCGCTGCGCAGCTCCGGGCGCTGGAGGCCGAGGGCGATCCGGGCACCCCGCCCGCGGCGGCGTCCGAGCTGATCGGGGCGCTCCGCGGCGCGGTGGAGCGGGCGCTCGAGCAGCTCCGGGCCACGCCGGCGGACGGGCTGCTGGAGCCGCGCGGCGTGGGGCGCAAGCAGGTGCCGAGCAACGTGATCGGGCTGCTCTTCCACGCGGCGGAGCACGCGCAGCGGCACACGGGACAGATCGTGGCCACGGCGAAGGTCGTCCGGGGCCAGGCGGCGGAGCGCGCGGGCGCGCCGCGGACGGGAGCAAAGCCATGACGACGAGGTTGCGGTACCGGGACGCGGCGCCCGGCGCGGTCGAGGCGATGGTGGGCCTCGAGACGTACACGCGCTCCGCCGGCCTGGAGCCGGGGCTGCTCGAGCTGGTGAAGATGCGGGCGTCGCAGATCAACGGCTGCGCGTACTGCCTGGACATGCACAGCAAGGACGCGCGGGCCGGCGGGGAGAGCGAGCAGCGGCTGTACCTGCTGCCCGCGTGGCGGGAGGCGCCGTTCTACACGCCGCGCGAGCGCGCGGCGCTCGAGTGGACCGAGGCGCTCACGCGGGTCGCGGACGGCGGCGTGCCGGACGAAGTCTACGCCGTCGCCCGGGAGCAGTTCTCGGAGAAGGAGCTGGTCGACCTGACGCTCGCGGTCGTCGCGATCAACGGCTGGAACCGGCTGGCGATCGCGTTCCGGCCGGAAGTGGGCAGCTATCGGCCGCGGTCGCACGGGCCGGCGCCGGCGCAGGCGAAGTAGCGGCGGCCGCGGCCGCGGCGGGCGCCGGCCGGCCCGCCGCGACATCGGCGAGGCCGAGCAGGAAATCGACGACGTCGTCCGCGGAGTAGCCGGCGCCGCTCCAGGTGAGGCCGCCGAGCAGGCGCAGGTCGTCGCCGCTGGTGACGAGCGGGCGCTCGGGGCCGCCGGCGCGCTCCTGCGCGTGCCCGGCATCGGCCATGAGCGCGTTGCACAGGCACTTGCGTCCTTCCGTCTCCTCGATCGCGCCGCCCTTGGCGACGTAGGCGTCGACGGGCTCCGCGGCGCAGCGGTAGTCGATGCGGCCGTCGGGGCGCTGGTACGCGGTGCGGAGGTAGCCGAGGTCGCACACGCGCTCGCGGCGGCGGTACTGCGCCTCCTCCGAGTTCGTGCCGTCGAGCTGCACGACCTTGAAGGGGAAGCCGGTGGGCGAGGCGAGCGGGTCGGTGTGCACCTCGACCGTGCCGCGGCGGACCATGCCGAGGACGCGGCGCCGGACCGCGGGGTCGAGGCCGCTCTCTTCCGCGTAGGCGAAGAGGGTGCCGACCTGGATGCCCGCCGCGCCCGCGTCGAGCGCCGCGCGCAGGCGAGCGGGGGAGCCGGTGCCGCCGGCGAGCCAGAACGGGAGGCCGAGCCGGCGCAGCTCCTCGAGGTCGACCTCGTCGCGCTCGCCGTAGACCGGCTCGCCGCGCTCGTTCAGCTCGAGCTTGCCGCGCGGCGGCGCGTTGTGCCCGCCGGCGGTCGGGCCCTCGACGACGAAGCCGTCGACGCGGCCGTTGGACTTGCGCGCGAGCATCGTCGCCAGCGAGTTCGAGGCGACGATGGGGAGGAAGCGGGGGCGCGAGAGCGCCGCCGGCGGCGCGCCGTCCCAGTGCACGGTCGGGTCGAAGCGCAGCTCCCGCGTCTCGCCGCGGGCCAGCCCCTCGACATCGAAGCGCATGGCGGCGGGGCGGTGCTCGGCGAAGGCGTCGAGCACGCCCGGGATCTCCTTCGGGATCCCGGCGCCCATGAGGACGTAGTCGACGCCGGCGAGCATGGCGCCGTAGAGCGTCGCCAGGTTCGGGAGCTGGACCTTGGTCAGCAGGTTGAGGCCGACGAGCCCGGAGTGGCCCTCGCGGGCGAGGTGCACCTCGACGAAGCTGGCGAGCACCGTGAGCTGCTCGCGCGCGCGGCTGACGGTCTGCTTCCACATGGAGAGCAGCTTGTAGGGCGTGCCCTCCGGCCGGCCGTCCGGGAGGAAATACCGCTTCAGCACCTCCGCGCTCACGTCCGGGAGCGGGAAGCGCTCCATGGCCCGGCGGACGTGGCCGCCGACGTCGCCATCCTGGAGGCGGCGCACGAGGAGCGTGTCGATGCAGGTGCCGGAGACCACGCCGAGCTGGCCGCGCAGCGAGACGGCACGCGCCAGTCTCCAGTTCGAGATGCCGATTCCCATCCCGCCCTGAATGATGCACGGCAAAGGGGTAGCCAGCGTCGCGGTCACGGGTCCTCCATCGTCGGTTCGCCTTCTCGCCGCGCTCGGCCCGGATCATACCGCTGCGCCAGCGCGGAGGCTGTCGGGGAAATTCCCATTCTGCCGGCGCGCGCTGTGGGGAGAACCCCGATAGCCGGGCGGAGGGGAGCGGGGATACTATCGGGGGATCCTCTCGGGCGCGAGCCCGCGAGGCGCGAGGCGCGAGGCCGCGGGCCTTCGGGCCCGGCGCCTTCGGCGCCGGCGCGACGGGAGTGAAGGCGGTGTCGCGGCGTTTTTCCCTCTTCGAGGAACCGATGCTCGACCGGTTCGTTTCGATCCTGATCTGGCTCGTGATCGGCGCGGTGATCCTGCTCTGGCTGCCGCTGCTCTGCGTGGTGTTCCTGGTCACGGCGCCGTTCGACCCGGGGCGCTACGCGGTGGGGCGCTGGTTTCGGCGCGCGGGCGTGGCGTGCGTCAAGCTGAACCCGCTCTGGAGCTTCCGGACCTCGGGCGTGATGGTGGCGGACCCGCGCCGGCCGTACGTCGCCGTCGCCAACCACGAGTCCTTCGCGGACATCTTCCTCATCAGCCATCTCCCCTGGGACATGAAGTGGGTGAGCAAGGATGCGATCTTCCGCATCCCGGTCGTGGGGTGGATGATGCGAATGGCGGGAGACATCAGCGTGCGGCGCGGCGAGCTGGAGAGCCGCTCGCAGGCCGTGCAGCAGATCCGCGAGCGCCTCTCCCGGCGCGTGACCGTCATGGTCTTTCCGGAGGGCACGCGCTCCCGGACCGGCGAGCTGCTCCCGTTCCGCAACGGCGCGTTCCGGGTCGCCATCGAGACCGGAACGGCGATCCTCCCGATCGCGGTGGCCGGGACGCGCACCGCGCTCGCCAGCGGCTCGTTCCGCCTCGGCCGCGCCCGCGCCGAGGTCCGCGTGCTCCCGCCCGTGGACACGACCGGCCTGACATCGGCGGACATCCCGGCGCTGCGCGAGCGGGTGCGCCGGCAGATCGCGGAGGCGCGCGAGGAGATGGGGCGCGAGCTGGCGGCGCGCTGAGCGCGGTTCGTCCGGGGCGCGGCGCCCCCGGGAACCTGCTTCCACGAGCCCCCGCCCCCGCCCCCGCCCGCGCACCCGCACCCGGCGTGGTCCCCGCTCCCGCGCCCGCACTCGCAACCACGTCCACCTCCGCGCTCGCATCCGCACTGCCGAACCCGTTCGACCGATCCCCTGCCGCCCCTCGAATTGTGATCCGGATCACGGCACCCCCTCCCCGGATCGGACTATCCTGCACTCGTTCGACACGGGCTCCCCGGCCGCGCGCGGCGGCGGCGGCTGACGGCGGTCGTCGACGTCGCGCGCGACGGGGTTGCCCACGGTTCGAGGCCGATCGAGGAGGACGCCATGTTCAGGCGGTTGCGCCGTCGCTTTTCCCGCCGGAAGCCGTACCGCGTGGGCAGGGGAGCGGGCGGGATGGTGGACGGCGAGGTGCTGGCGGCGATGGGGGTGAGCGCGCGCACGCTGGTGCGGGAAGGGCCGCTGCGGGTGACGCTGGTCGGCCTGGGACCGCGCGGAGAGCTGGCACCGCACCGGGCGGTCGGACCGATCGCGATCCACGTGGTGTCGGGCGAGCTGGACTTCCGCGTGGACGGCGAGCGCCAGCGGCTGCGCGCGGGCGACGTTCTCTCGCTGGCCGCCGGCGTCGTGCACGACGTGGAGTCCTACGGCGGCGCGCGCTTCCTGCTCACGCTCGTCGACCCCGGCGAGTGCTCCAGGTGGGAGCACGGCCGCGAGGATTCGGAGGAGGGATCATGCCGTTGAAGGGGCCGCGCATCAAGCGGATCCGCCGCGTCGGCACGCCGCTGCCGGGACTCACGCGCAAGGCGCCGGAGGATTCGCAGGCGACGACGTCGGGCGGCCGCAAGCCGCGCCGCCGGAGCGTCTACCGCCGCCGTCTGGAGGAGAAGCAGAAGCTCCGCTGGAACTACGGCATCTCCGAGCGCCAGCTCCGGCGCTACTTCGCCGACGCGCGCCGCGGGGCCGAGCCCGCGGGCACCGCCCTGCTGGCGCTGCTCGAGCGACGGCTGGACAACGTGGTGTTCCGGCTGGGGCTCGCGCCCACGATCCCGGCGGCGAGGCAGCTCGTCGCCCACGGACACATCCTGGTGGATGGCCGGCGCGTGGACCGTCCGGGCCAGGCGCTCACGCCGGGAAGCACGGTCGCCGTGCGCGCCCGTGCACGAGCGATTCCCGCCATCCGAGATGCGGCCGCCGCCGGTCCGGAGGTCCGCCTGCCGGGCTACCTCGCGCGGGATCCGGCGGACCCGTTCACCGGCCGCGTCGTCGGCGAGCCGGTCCGCGCCGACGTTCCGTTCATCGTCGACGAGGCCGCGATCATCGAGTTCTACGCCCGGTAGCGGGCGAAGCCAACCCACTCACCACCGCGGCGCGGAAGGAGCAGACCGTGAAGATCACGCCCGACATGAACGTCAAGGAAACGATCCTGCGCTACCCGAGGGCCATGGAGGTCTTCGACGTCCACCGCGTGCTCATGTGCTGCAGCGCCGGGATCTCGATCGAGAAGGCGGCGCGGCGCTATGGCGCGGACCTGGAGGCGATGCTGCGGATGCTGAACCAGGTGGCGGCCCGCTGAGGCGTCGTCTGCACCGGATTCGCCTCCGCCTCCGGCTACCCCCGCATCCGCATTCCCATTCGAGCATGATGCACCGCGGACCCGCGTCAGGGACGCGGATCCGCACGGCGCCACATCGGAGGCGGAGGCGGGCGCGGAGGCGGAGGGGGTTCGGCTGCGAATGCGCATGGCGAACCGCGCGGCACGGGCCGCCGCGCCTCCACCCCTCCCCCTACGCCGTCTTCGTCACCCGCACCCGCCACACCTCCGGCCCGTTCTCGACGTACTCGAACCCGAACGCGTCGTCGCCGCGCGTCGCCTTCAGCGTGTAGTACATGCACGTCGGGTCGTGGTCGACCGTGAGGTCGAGCACGGCGCCGGCGGGGAGCGCCTCGAACGCGCCCATGATGGTGTCGTAGCGGTCCTTGGGCGGGACCGGGCGCACGTCGAGCGGCGTCGTCTGCTGCGTGACGGTCATGCTTCGGCTCCGTGAGTCTCGGGCGTGGACAGCGGGGTGAGCGATGCTTCGCCGGCGCTGCCGCACCCCCAGGCGCGGCGGCCGAGCCAGTGGCTCCAGGCGATGCGGAACCTGGGCGTGGACGGCGCGATCGCGACCGCGCCGGCGTAGCGCTGGAGCGCGAGCGCGGCCATGAGCGGACCGATCCCGGCGCCTTCCTTGCCGGCCGCCTCCGGCCCGCCGCCGAGCAGCCGGATGTGGCGGAGCGCCGGGCCGATGCGGCGCAGCGTCTCGCGCGCGTCGACGAGCGCGGGGCCGGGCGCGGCGTCCCAGGCGACGGCGAGCGCGCCCGCCGGTGCCACGCTAACGAGCCGCAGCGCGGCGTCGACGGTCTCCAGCCGGCCGTCCACGGCCAGGAGCAGCGTGGCCCCGGCGCCCGCGTAGTGCTGGGCGGCGAGGAGCGCCTCGTCCAGGGCGAGCGCGCCGACCGGCACGACGACGGCGAGGCCGAGCGCGGCGGCGAAGCGCGCGGTGGACGCGTCGCGGGCCAGCTCGCCGGTCGCGTCCCTGTAGGCGACGACGTCGACGCCGCGCTCGCGGGCGGCGGCCGCGAGGCGCTGCGCCTCGGCGGGCGGCAGCCCGGGGCGCAGGCCGTGGGCGTCCGTCGCGACGAGCTCGAGCGCGCCGAGCCCCCGGCGCTCGCACGCCCCGACGAGGTCGGGGAGCGCGAGGTCGGGAGCGGCCGCGCTGCTCAGCGCGAGCGTCACGAGGCCGCCTTCGAGATCAGGACCTTCCACACCGCCGGCCCCTGCTCGAGGTACTCCCACGCGAACTGGCCGGCGTGCTCGTACTCGAACTGGTAGCGCAGCGGGCGCGGGTCGTGGTCGTTGACCAGCACGAACGCCTGCCCCGGCTGGAGCGCGGCGAACGTGGCGAAGATCGTCGGGTGCTTCTCGCGCGGCGGGATGATGCGGACATCCAGCTCGGCGTACGTGGACTCGGGCATGACAGCCTCCTCCGGGGTCGATGGTCGGACGGGCGACGTCGCCCGTCAGGGCTCCGCGCTGCGGCGGATGAAGGTGCGAACCAGCTCGTCTCCCTGCGGGCGGACCTCGTACGTCCACCCCCGCTCCGTGAGAAGCGGCAGCAGGAAGCGCGGCTCGCGAACGTTGATCTGCACGAGCGTCTTTCCGGGCGGCAGCGTCGCCAGCGCCTCGAGCGTGCGCTGCATCGGCTCGGGCGGCTCCAGGCCGCGCACATCCAGGACGACGACGTCGTCTTCGGGCGCGGGGCGGGGGGCGTCCGGGGCGCCGGCGCTCGCTGCCGGCGCGCCCTGCGGGGCGCTCCCGGCCGGCGGCCCGGCCGCTCGCACCGCCGGAGCGGCGTCCGCGCGGCCGGCGGACTCCTCCGGGTAGAACCAGACGCGCCAGTCGTCGTCGGCGAAGCGCTCGGTCCAGTGGCCGAGCCCCTGCTTGCCGAGCACGGCGTAGAGCGGCACCGGCTCGAACGTGGCGCGCAGGCGCAGCACGCCGCCCTCGGGGAGGCTGCGCCGCGCCGCCATGATCTTCGAGAACGGCTCCTCGCCCCGGCGCAGCTCCGGGCGCACGTCGAGGTCGACGACGAGCGCGGGCGGCAGCGCGGCGAGGTGCGCGGGGACGTCGCCGGCGGACTCCTGCGCTGTCGGCGGGTCCTGTTGGCGGCCCCCGGCCGGCGGCGGCGACGGTTCATTTTCCGCGCGAACCTGTGGCTCTGTCCGCGGGAAGTGTTGGTGGCCGGGCGCGGCTGGAGCGCCGTCGCTCGGCGGCGGCGCGGCGGCGCCGGCGTCCTCGTCCAGCGCCGCCTGCAGCCGCGCGACCAGATCGGCCGGGTCGAGCCCCGCCATCCGCGCCGCCTGCTCGACCGTGACCAGCCGCGCCATCACCTTGCGCATCGTCTTGCTCCGCAGCCGCTCGAACGTGGGCGAGGCGGCGACGAAGACGTCGACGAGCCGCTCGTCGCGCTCGAGGACGGCGGACACCCGGTCGCTGGCCTGGATCACCATGCGCCCTCCCGGATCATGCCGGGGTGCCACGCCGGCTCGAAGACCAGGACCGGCTCGACGTGCTCGACGCCCGGCACGGCGTAGAGCGAGCCGACGACGCCGCTCGTGATGTGCTCCTCCATCGGGCAGCCCGGGGTCGTGAGCGAGTAGGTGACGCGCACGGTGCCGCCGTCGACGGCCAGGTCGTAGACGAGGCCGAGCGTGACGATGTCGAGCCCGATCTCCGGGTCGATCACGGTGCTGAGCGCCTCCCAGAGGAGCAGCTCGTCGATCGCGTCGCCGGGCGGCTCGGTGCGCGGGGCGTCGAGCGAGCCCGCGGCCCGCTCGAAGGGAATGCCGTCGGTCATGCGGGCCTCCTGCGGAAGATGACGACGATCTGGGCGGCCTCGGCGAGCGCGCCCGCGGCGAAGACCGCCGCCGCGGCGCGCGCCCCCGCGCCGCTGCCGGCCAGGACCCCGGCGACGACGCCCGCCGCGCCGAGCGCGAGCAGCGCCGTCGCGAGCGTGGCCCAGCGCGCGTCGAACAGCTCGGCCACGGTCGGGAGCGGCCGCTTCCCGGCCAGCGGGCCGAAGCGGTGAAACCAGATCAGGAACGGGATGATCTTGTAGTAGAGCGCGGCCACGAAGAGCGAGAGCGCGCCGAGCACGAGCGCGGCGACGTACGCCACGGCGAGCCGCGGCGCGCCGGCCCCGCCGACGAGCGCGACGGGGGCGAGCCCGAGCGCGAAGGCGAGGAACGCGAGCGCGACGGCGGCCGAGCGCATCCCGGCGTCGATCTTCGGCTTGCGGCGATGCCGGTAGAACGCCCGCGCCTGGAGCAGGAACGCCGCCGTGCCCGCCAGGATCAGCGCGCCGGGCGCGAGCCAGAGGAGCGGCATCGGGACGGCGTGGTGGAGCGCGAAGAGGAGGAGCACGCCGGAGGCGACGAGGCCCGCGGCGATGCGCCCGCGTCGCTCGCTCACGCCGTGGCTGAGCAGGAACATCGGCAGCAGCCGGTTCGCGACGCCGATCACGACGAGCATGACCCAGCCGAAGATGGCGACGTGGATGTGCACGGCGAGGGCGAGGAAGCGCGAGCCGCCGAGGTAGCCCCAGCGCAGGTTGCCGGCGAGCGCGACGCCGAGCAGCACGGTGAGCACGAGGAAGGCCGCGGCGCCCACGAGCGCCCACCAGGTGAGGCCGCGCTCCGTCGCGCGGCGCAGCGTGGCGGCGAGGTTGCCGGCGAAGAGCAGGAGCGCGGTGCCGAAGAGCGCGGCGCCGGGAACGAGGACCGCCGGCCGCCCCGCGGCGAGCCCGGCGACGAACAGCGCGAGCCCGGGGACGAAGAGCGCGAACGTCGCATGCGCGAGGCGGCGCGAGCGGATCGGCACGCCGAGCGCGACGGGGAGGAACTGGTAGAGCGCGCCGAGGATCGACGTCGTGATCCAGCCGAGCGTGAAGCAGTGCGTGACCGCGGCCACGCGCGGCAGCGGGAAGAGCCCGGCGGCCAGCTCCGGCGCCACGGCGACCAGGCCGAGAGAGCCGGCCACGAAGAACGCGAGCGCGGCCAGGAAGTGCTCCGCCGGCAGGGCGAGCGGCGGCGCGTTCTGCGTCGCCATCCCCGGCGCGAAGGCGGGCGCGGCGGGGCGGGCGGGGGCGGCGGCGCTCATCGCGGGATCTCCGCCGGCGCCGCGGCTTCGACGAACCCGAGCCGCGCCGCCACCGCGTCCGCGAGCACCAGGAACGCGTGGGCCATCTCGCCCTCGGGCTGCGCGACCACGGGCGGGTTGCCCGCGTCCTCGCCCGCGACGACGGGCTCGTCGAACGGCAGCTCGGCGAGCAGCGGCACGCCGGCCCCGTCGGCCAGCGCGCGGCCGGCGCCGCGCCCGAACGGATGCGAGACGCGGCCGCAGCCGCACACCGCGCGGCTCATGTTCTCCACGACGCCGAGCACCGGCACATCCAGCTTCCGGAACATCTCGAGCGCCTTGGCCGCCTCGAGCGCGCTGAGCCGCTGCGGCGTGGTCACGACGATGCCGCCGTCCAGCACGACGGACTGAGCGAGGGAGAGCGGCACGTCGCCCGTGCCGGGCGGGAGGTCGACGACCAGCACGTCGAGGTCCGGCCACACGACGCCGCGCGAGAACTGCTTCACCGCCTTCGAGACCATCGGCCCGCGCCAGACCGCGGGCGACTGCGCGCCGAGGAAGAAGCCGAACGAGACGATCGGCAGCCCGTGCGCCTCGAGCGGCACGATCTTGCGGTCGCCGGTCATGGCGACGCGCCGCGCGCCGTCCTCGAGCCCCAGGATCACCGGGATCGACGGGCCGTAGATGTCCGCGTCGAGCAGCCCGGCGCGCAGCCCGCGCGCACGGAACGCCAGCGCCAGGTTCGCCGCGACGGTGCTCTTCCCCACGCCGCCCTTTCCCGAGCCGACGGCGACCACGCGCGCCACCCGCGGCAGGCGGCCCCGGTCCGCCCAGGGGTCGGCTACGCCGCCGCTCTTCCGCTCCGGCGGGACGATCTGGACCTCACACCGGATCGCGCCCAGCCCGAGCACCGCGCCGCGCACGGCCTCGCGCAACTGGTCGGGCACCTCCGCCCGCTCCGTCGAGACGACGAGCGAGACGTGCACCCGGCCGTTCCGCACCGCGACGGACCGGACAAGCCCGAACGAGACGATGTCGCGCCGCATGCCGGGGTACGCCACCCCGGCCAGCGCCGCGCGCACGTCGTCTTCGGTGATCCGAGCGGGGTCCACCCGCGCCTCCTGGTACGAGATCCGGCCGGCCCCGACCCGCCTGCGCCGGGGCCGACATCACGCAATCTCGGCCGCCGGGAGGCGCGGCGCTGTGATCCATGTCACACGGGATCGGTCGTGCGGCCGGTGATCTCCTCGGGCTCGATGCGGACGACGATGGCGCGCGCCAGGAGCGCGGCGTCGCGCAGGCGGGGCGAGCCGCCGGAGCGGCGCTGGCGGCGGAGCAGCTCGAACGCGGCGAGTCGCTCGGCGAGCCGTTCGATCGGGCGCGCGCGTCCGAGCACGACGACCGAGGACCAGCCGACGGCGGGGTCCTTCACGTCCGTGATGGTGAGGCAGACGAAGGGGTTCGCGGCGAGGTTCGTCGCCTTCTTCCCCGGCGCGTTCGCGATCACGAAGCCGTCGCCGTCATAGGCATAGACGACGGGGACGGCGTACGGCCGGTCCTCCACGGAGGTGGCGAGCACGCCCCACCCCTGCCGGCGGATCAGCGCGTCGATCTCCTGGCGCGACAGGGCGCGCGGCCGGCGATGGCCGGGCGCGGCCGCGCCTTCGGGGGCCGGCGGGGACCCGGGGGCGTGCGGCGTCGAGGCGTCCACGCGCCCTCCTACGACGGCCGCGGGGCGATGATGGCGAGGAAGCGGACGCCGTCCTCGCCCGCATCGATGGCGTGCAGCTCGCCGGGCGCGAAGGCGGCGCCGGCGCCCGCGGCGAGCACGGCGTCGCCGTCGTCGCCCGTGAAGGTGCCGGCGCCCTCGACCACCTGCACGAGCACGGTCGAGCGGCTGGTGTGCGGCGGGATGCGCTGCCCGGGGCGGAGCGTGAACGCGACGACGCGGACGTTCTCCTCGTCGTGCAGCACCGCGCTCGCCGGGCGGTCGTCGCGCGGCGCGGGCGGGGGCGCGAGCGGCCTCACGGCGCCTCCGCGGCGGCGACCGCCCGCCCCAGCTCGTCGAGCAGCTCGTCGGGGTCCGCGCCGTCGCGTCGTGCGGCCTCGCGGACCGGCACCGCGCCGCCGCAGCAGGCGTCGATGCCGAACAGGTTGAAGACGGCGACGGTGGCCGGCCACTGCCGGATCACCTCGTTGACCGTCAGCTCTTCGGGAATCGCGACTCGAGTGTTCACGGCGTCTTCCTTCCATGGGCGACGGGGAGCTTCCCGCCGGTGAGCGCGGACGCCGGCGCGGCGTCGAGCGTCCGCCAGAGGTTGTAGACGAAGAGCGCGCCGCCGGCCGCGCTGGCGGCGGCGCCGACGCCGAGGAGCACGCGGCTGGCCGGTACGGAGGCCAGGCGCACGCCCCACCCGCCGACGAGGCCGGCCAGCCCCGCGTTCGCGAGCCAGAGGTGCAGCGCCGCGAGCCGGCGGCTGTGCAGCGCCGCGCCGATGAAGCGCGGCATCGTGTGGTAGGCGACGCCGAAGATCATCATGCTCACGAAGCCGAGCAGGTTCGCGTGCATGTGCGCGGGGCGGAGCGCGGCGCCCTCGAACGGGCGGGCGATCTGGTAGACGCCGAGCAGGCCGCCGATGGCGAACCAGACCAGGCTCGAGCGGATGAAGCGGCGGACGAACGGTTCCATGGTGCGGCTCACCCCCCGCGGTCGCCGCGCGCGACGGCGGCGAGCCGGGCCAGGTCCCCGATGACGACCCGGCGCTTCTCCTGCCGGATCGTGCCCGTGCGGCGCAGCGAGGCGAGCGCGCGGGCGATGCTCTCGCGCGTCGTCGCCAGCTCCGAAGCCAGCTCCTCCTGCGTGCGCGGCACCTCGAAGGCGCCGCCGTCGCGGAGCGCGCCGGCCGCCTCGGCGTAGTCCAGCAGCGCCGCGGCCACGCGGGCGGGCACGTCCTTCAGCGAGATGCGCTCGACCAGCCGGACCATGCGGCGCAGGCGGCGCCCGAGCTCGCGGATCACCGCGTCCGCGACGGCCGGGTTGTTCGCGTAGAGCCAGCGGAACGAGTCGATCGGGAGGAACAGCACGCGCGAGTCCTCGACGGCCTGCGCCGAGGCGGGGTAGGGGCCGCCGTCGAAGAGGGGCACCTCCGCCACCGGCTGGCCGGGCCCCATCACGTGCAGCACCTGCTCGCGGCCGTCCGGCGCCGAGCGGTACACCTTGACCCGCCCCTCGACGACGACGTAGAGCCCCTGGCACGGCTGCCCCTGCCGGAACAGCGTCGCCGCGCGCGGCACCGCGCGCGAGACCGTCCGCTCCGCGACCTCCGCCAGCGCCCGGTCGTCCAGCGACGAGAAGAGCGAGAGGCGCCGCAGCACCGAGAGCGCCGTTTCGGGCGTCACGTGCTCACCCTCCCCGCGCCAGCCGCACCGCGGCGATCACGATCACGAGCCCGATCACCGCGCTCGCCCGCGCCAGCAGCGCCGCCCGGCGCCGGTTGCGGAGCGCCTCCGGCGTCCCCGCCCGCAGCGTCGAGGCGCGCGGGCCCACCACGAAGTCGTGCACCGACTGCACGACCAGCATCGCCGCGACCGCCGTCAGCTTCCAGCCGAGCGCGTAGCCGAACGGCGTCGCCCAGAACGCGGCCGAGCCGAGCTTCGACCACGAGAGCACGCCCCGGAAGTGCAGGTTCAGCACGCCCGTGACGAGCAGCACCGCGATCGCGATCCACCCCACCGCGCGCGCCCGCTCGCCCAGCCCGCGGAACAGCTCCGCCCGCAGCTCCGGCGGCTCGACCCGCCGCAGCACCGGCGCGCCCACCGCCGCCAGGAAGAAGAGGCCCCCCAGCCAGAACAGCGCCGCCAGCACGTGGATCGTGACGTTCAGGTAGTACATGCTCGTTTCCGTTTTTCGCGCCCGGGGCCCGGGCGGCGAACGCGCCCGCGCCCGTGTCCGTGCCCGGCGAAGCAGCGAACGCGCCCGGCGCCGCGGGCGCGGCGCCCGTGTCCGGCCCTCAGAACCGCTCCCCCTTCGCCTCGCGCAGGTGGCTGCCCACCGGCCGGATCCGCGACCACATCGTCCAGAAGTACACCCCCAGCCCCAGCGCCTGGCCCGCCCCGCCCAGCACCACCACCCACGCCAGCCAGCGCGCCGGCGTCCACGCCCGCGACATCTCCGAGAGGAACCGCGCCCCCGTCGACACCGCGAGGATCCAGTACGCCGCCTCGACCCGCTCCGGCCGGTAGCGCTCGTCGCCCTTCTCCGACCGCGGGAAGAGCCAGAGCGCCACCCCCAGGATCAGGAACATCACGAAGCCGACCAGCACCGCGTGCGCATGCGCCGAGACCAGGTACGGGTTCGGCCAGATCCCGAACAGCTCCCGCCGCACCAGGACGAACACGCCCAGCGCAATCCCCGCGAAGAGGAAGCCGATCCCCGTCTTGATGAAGCGTCTGACCAGCGTGTACATGGCCGTCCCGATGACAGCGTGATCCCGCGCGGCGCCGGCTCCGCGCCATTCAGCCCGCCGCAATCTGCCGCCCCGCGGGGCGGCCGGCTGTGATTTACGTCACATGGTGGGGTTGCGCGAGGGGAGAGCCGGGGGTCGGGGCCACGAAGCGGACGGCCTCTCCGCACGGCTGGACCGTGCGGAGAGGCCTGTCGGGGGCCTTTGGCCGGGTTGGTGGGGAACCCGACGGGGGGGCATCGGCGTAGCCGGCGCGGCGTTGCGCCGGCTACGCCGGCACGGGGTGGCCCCCGACGGCAGGGGTGCCCGTCCCCGGCGCGGCATCGCGCCGTTGTGGAGTGGTGTGCTTTCCGGGGTTACGGTCTCGGGAGGGGGGCGGAGCGTTACGCGGGGGCCTCGCGCCGACTTGGCCCAGCCTCCCCGGCGGCGCTCACCCCCCGCTCATCGCCCTGAGATACTCCCTATCCCACGCCGCCGGGATGCTCTCCCTCGCCGAGTACGGCCCGGGCGCGTACCGCCTCGAGCCTACGCCGAGCTGGCTGCGCGCGACGATGTCCCAGTCCTGCCGGTTCGTCACGTCCCAGAACTCGATGGCGTCCGCACGATTCGAGCTCTCGTCGGCGAGCGTGGAGGGGTGGAACAGCCACTCGGACTCGACGATCGTGCGGTCGGGGGCGATCGGGTGGAGGAGGTAGTAGTTGACGTAGTCGGGGTGGATGCTGAGGAGGAGGTTGGGCATGAGCGAGTAGTAGAACGCGCGGCGGCGGTCCTCCAGGGGGAGATCGTCGCGGAGCAGGCGGCCGGCGGCGCGGCCGCTCAGCGTGGCGCTCTCGTGCGGCGCGGTGATCTCCATGTAGCCGCCGAGGAACGGGCCCTCGACCAGGTCGTTCGCGCCGCTCTGGTACGGCAGCACCGTGGACAGCTCCGGGTGGATCAGCGGGCAGTGCAGGCACTCGGAGTAGTTCTGGCAGACGAGCTTCCAGTTCCCGGCCACCTCGTAGAGGACCCGGTGCCCCACGGCCAGCGACGGGAGCCCCCAGCGGGCGAAGCGGCCGAGCATCGGCGCCCAGGCGTCCGCGAACGGCACCGGCTCGGGCGCGATGTTGACGAAGACGAAGCCCTCCCACTCGGCGACGGCCGCGGCCTGGAGCGGGAAGTCGTCGCGGTCGAAGCCCTCGACGTCCTGCATGTGCGGCGCGCCGACGAGCCGGCCGTCGGTCGCATACGTCCAGGCGTGGTACGGGCACTGGATCGTGCTGGAGAAGCGGCCGGACTCCTCCACGCACAGGCGGGTGCCGCGGTGCCGGCAGACGTTGAAGAGCGCGCGCAGCACGCCTTGCCGGTCGCGGAGCACGATGAGCGACTCGCCGGCGACGGTGCGGAGCACGTAGTCGCCCGGGCGCTCGAGCGACGACGCGCGCCCGACGCAGTTCCACTGGCGCGCGAAGATCCGCTCCATCTCCTCCGCCAGCACGCCGGCCGACGTGTACAGCTCGCCCGGAAGCGTGCGCTGGCCCTGCCGGTACGTCGTCGTGGTGGGATGGAACGTCGCCATGGGGATGCCCTCGTCAACGGGAGGGGCGCGCCCGGGAGCGGTCGGCGAGGAGGCGCTGGGCCGCGAGCCAGCCGGGGCCGCCGGCGATCGCGGGGCCGGGGTGCGTGCCGGCGCCGCCGAGGTAGAGGCCGTCGATCGGCGTGGCGTAGTGGCCGAGGCCGGGCGTGGGGCGCATGAAGAGGATCTGGTCGAGCGCGATCTCGCCGTGCGTGGCAGCGCCCTCGGTGAGGCCGAAACGCACCTCCAGGTCGGGCGGCGTGAGCGTGGCGCGGTGCAGCACGCGGGAGGAGAAGCAGGGCGAGACGGCCTCGATCGCGGAGGCGACGGCGTCGCCGAGGGCATCCGCGGCGGCGGCGTCCCAGGACAGCCCCGCGCGCAGGCGGTAGGGCGCGTAGTGCGCCCGCGCCACGAGCACGTGCCGGCCCGCGGGCGCGAGCTCCGGCCAGCTCAGCGACGGCACGGTCAGCTCGATGTGCGGCCGCTCCGGGACCGTGCCGTACTTCGCCGCGTCGGCGGCGCGCTCGAGCACGTCGACATCGGCCGTGAGCGAGACGGTCCCGCGCAGCGCATCCGGCGCGGCGTCGAGGCCGGGGAGGTCGGGCAGCTCGCCGAGCGCGAAGAGCACGTACGCGGTGCAGCCGCGGAAGCGGATGTTGCGCAGCGCGAGGAGCAGCTCGGGGTCGAGCCAGACGGGGTCGACGAGGCCGAGGAGCGTGTGCGCCGGGTCCGCGGCCGAGAGCACGCGCGCCGCCCGGATCTCCTCTCCGCTCCGCAAGGCGACGCCGGCGACCGCATCGTCCTCGACCCGGATGCGCGCAACGTCGGCGCCGGTCCGGATCGTCGCGCCGTGGCGCCGCGCCGCGCGCTCCGCGGCCGCCGCAAACGCGTCCGGCCCGGCGCGCCAGGCGCCGCGGCCGCGCACGCTGCCGGCGGCGGCACCGACCAGGTTGTGGAGCAGCACGAAGCCGGTCCCGCCGGAGAGCGGCCCCTGCCGGTTGTCGAGCACGCCGCCCGCGGCGACGGCGGTGCGGAGCGGCGCGGCCTCGAACCACTCCTCGGCGATCTGCCGCGCGGGCATCGGCGCCGTGCGCAGGAACTCCGTCATCGCCTCGCGCCCGAGCGAGCGGAAGCGCCGGGCCAGCCCGAGCAGTGGCAGGGCCTCGCGCACGGACGCTGTGTCGAGGTCGGGCGCGGGGAGCTGGTAGACCGCCTCGAGGAAGCCGGCGAGCTGGCGGAGCCGCGCCGTGAACGCCGGCCAGCGCGCGGCGTCGGCGGCGGAGTATCGGCGGATCGCGGCGGCGGCGCGGGCCGGGTCGCGGGAGAGCGGGAGGAGCTCGCCCGGCGCGACGGCGACGGTGAGCGGCGTGTCGGCGTGCGTGCGCTCGAGCCCGTCGAGGCCGAGCCCGCGCTCGACGACGGGCGGCACCCAGCCGGCGTCGAGCGCGAGCGGCGCCGCGCGGAAGCCGGGCGCGAACTCGAGCGTGCCCGCCTGGCCGGCGAGCGTCTCGCCGCGCTCGAGGACGAGCGCGCGCAGCCCGGCGCGGCCGAGCGCGGCGGCGGCCACGAGGCCGTTCGCGCCGGCGCCGATCACGATGACGTCGTATCGCTCGGTCATGGCGGCCTCACCCGGCGCGCAGGATCTCGAGGGCGGCGAGGCGGCCGGACGCGCCCATGATGCCGCCGCCCGGGTGCGTGCCGGAGCCGCACTGCCAGTACCCGCGGATCGGCGTGCGGTACTTCGCCCACTCGGGAGCGGGGCGCATGAAGAAGAGCTGCTGCAGCGCCAGCTCGCCGCCGAAGATGTTGCCCTCCGTGAGCCCCGTGATGCGCTCGATGTCGGCGGGCGTGAGCACCTGCCGGTGCAGGATGATCGACTTCAGGTTCGGCGCGTAGCGCGAGAGCGTGTCGATCACGGCGTCGCCGAAGGCGTCCCGCTTCTCGTCGGTCCAGCCGCCGTTCAGCGCGTAGGGCGCGTACTGCACGAAGATGCTCATCACGTGCTTGCCGGGCGGCGCCATCCCCGGGTCGATCATCGACGGGATCACGACGTCCATGTACGGGCGGCGCGAGAAGTCGCCGTACTTCGCGTCGTCGTAGGCGCGCTCGAGGTACTCGACGGACGGCGAGACCGAGATCGCGCCGCGGAGGTGCGGGCCGTTGCCGGGGAGGCAGGTGAAGTCGGGGAGCGCGTCGAGGGCGAGGTTGACCTTGCCGGAGGAGCCGCGGAAGCGGAAGCGCCGCACGGCGTCGACGACGTCGTCCGGCAGCTCCTTCGGCTCGACGAGCTGCGTGAACGTGCGGCTCGGGTCCAGCCCCGAGACGACGACCGGCGCCGCGAGCTCCTCGCCCGTGGCGAGCGCGACGCCGGTGGCGCGCCCGTCCCGCACGAGGACGCGCTCGACCGCGGCGTCGGTGCGGATCTCCGCGCCGAGCGCGCGCGCCGCCGAGGCGATGGCGTTGCTGATCCCGCCGGTCCCGCCCTTCTGGAAGCCCCACGCGCGGAACGCGCCGTCGATCTCGCCCATGTAGTGGTGCAGCAGCACGTACGCGGAGCCGGGCGAGCGCGGCCCGAGGAAGCTGCCGATGATGCCGGAGGCGGACTTCGTCGCCTTCAGCGGGTCGAACTCGAACCACTCGTCGAGGTAGTCGGCGCTGCTCATGGTCATGAGCTTGTAGAGCGCGTGGAAGCGCTCGGCGCCGAGGGAGCGGAAGTGCTTGCCGAGACGGAGCAGGCCGGCGAGGTCCGACGGCGCGAGCGACGCGGGGTCCGGCGGCACCATCTCCAGGATCGGCTTGACCGCCATGGCCATGTGCTGCATCAGCCGGCCGAACACGGGGATCGCCTCGGCGTCGCGCGGGGAGTGGCGGTACAGCTCTTTGCGCGACTCGTCGGCGTCGCCCCAGGCGGC
The DNA here is from genome assembly GCA_035715725.1 of Longimicrobiales bacterium. GTDB lineage: Bacteria > Gemmatimonadota > Gemmatimonadetes > Longimicrobiales > RSA9 > JADGGV01. The sequence continues at coordinate 25,570 of DASTKT010000093.1, forward strand.
GAGGTAGTCGCCGTCGTCGAGCGGCGTCAGCGTGCTCTCGAGCGGGAGGATCTGGAGGCCGTGCGCCGGCAGGTCGAGCTCGCGGATGATCTCCGGGCGGAGCAGGGAGACGACGTACGAGAAGACCGAGAAGCGGAAGCCCGGAAACACCTCCTCGCTCACCGCCGCGCCGCCGACGAGCGGGCGCCGCTCGAGCACGACGACCTTCCGCCCCGCCCGCGCCAGGTACGCCGCGGCGACCAGCCCGTTGTGCCCGCCCCCGACGATGGCGACGTCCGCCTCGCCTGTGCCCATCCTGGTTTCCCTCTCCCCATCCTGGCCGCTCCGGCGACGCCTGCCGATCCGGAATGGGAACAGGCGGTAGCGTCAACCGCATGGCTATCCGTACTGCGAACGCCCGCTGGGAAGGGACCCTCACCGAGGGCACCGGCGTCATGCGCACCGGCAAGGGCGGGCTGACCGCCAACTACTCGTTCAAGTCCCGCTTTGAGGAGGGCGAGGGCAGCAACCCCGAGGAGCTCATCGGCGCCGCCCACGCGGGCTGCTACTCCATGTTCCTCTCCGGCCTGCTCACCAAGGCCGGCTACCCGCCCACCGCGATCGACACCACCGCCAACGTGCACCTCGAGCGGGTCAACGACAAGCCGACCGTGACCCGCATCGAGCTCGTCACCTCGGCGACCGTGCCCAACATCGATGACGCTGAGTTCCAAAAGATCGCTGAGGCGGCCAAGAAGGGCTGCCCGATCTCGCGCCTGCTCGCCCCGGGGACCGAGATCACCCTCTCCGCCACCCTCGCCTGAGCTCGGCC
>DASTKT010000094.1:0-10539 GCA_035715725.1 Longimicrobiales bacterium
ACCAATGTACGATAGAAGGTCGTGAGCCCTTCACATCCGGTCGAACGCGCCGCGCTTGTCGGCCTGATCACCGCCTCGTCGCGGCGGATCGAGGCCGAGCAGTCGTTCGAGGAGCTCGCCGGCCTCGCCGATGCCGCGGGCGCCACCGTCGTGCTGCGCATGCTGCAGGAGCGGCCGAAGCCCGACCCCGCCACGTTCATCGGCAGCGGCAAGGTCGCGAGCCTCGCCGCGGCGTGTGCCGAGGCCGACGTGGACGTCGTGATCTTCGACAACGAGCTCACACCCGCGCAGTTGCGGCAGCTCGAAGAGAAGCTGGAGCGGAAGGTCATCGATCGCACGCAGCTCATCCTCGACATCTTCGCGCGGCGCGCGCGCACCCGCGAGGGCAAGTGGCAGGTCGAGCTCGCGCAGCTCAAGTACCTGCTGCCGCGCCTCGTGGGCGCCGGCGCCGCGTTGTCGCGCCTCGGCGGCGGCATCGGTACGCGAGGCCCCGGCGAGACGAAGCTCGAGACCGATCGCCGGCGCATACGCGTGCGGGGTTGACGGCAATCCGGCGCCGGCCCGCCAAACGCCGGCCGAGCCCCGCGGCCGAGCCCCGCGGCCGAGCCCCGCGGCCGAACCCCGCGGCCGAACGCAATCGGCCAAGCGCGAGCGGTCGCGGCACGGATGGCGGGTTGTGATCGCCAGGCGCACCGAATTCGCCACGCGCACCTTGGCTCCGAGCGCCGTTGGCGGCTTGTGTTCGCATACCGCACCGAAGCCGCCACCCGCCTCGCCTGCCTCCGGCGCGTGGCGGCTTCGCGCCGGGGAGCGCCGGTACGCGGCGGGCCCCGACGCAACCGGCCAGAAACCGCAGAGCCGTTGTTATGAGGCGCCGTTGAAGAGGCCGGCGAACGCCCGCGGCCCCGGACGAACGCCGCCGGCCGTCTCTCCGTGCCCCCCGCGGCTCCGCGTGACACTTGTTCGTTCGCCAGCCTCGCCCAAGCGCCGGAGAATCGTCGCGGACGGCTTACGCCACGCCCGCGGACTCCCCTACCGCCGCCGGAAAGCTCCCCAGCACCCGCAGCGTGCGCGCGCCGCCGCGCACGGCCTCGAGCGCCTCGTCGACCGCCGGCGTGCCAGCCCGCCCGTCCAGCTCCAGGAAGAAGCGGTACGTCCACGGCGCCTCGCCCGGCCGCGACTCGATCTTCGTCAGGTTCACCCCCCGTTCCGCGAACGGCAGCAGCAGCTCCAGCAGCGCGCCGGGCCGGTTCGGCGTCTCCGCCACGAGCATCGTCTTCCACCGGTCGGCGACCACGTCGTCCGCGGGCCGGGGCGCGCCGGCCCGCGCCACGCCCAGGAACCGCGTCTGGTTGTCGGCCCGGTCCTGGATGTCCGCCGCCAGCACCTCGAGGCCGTAGCGCCGGCCGGCCTGCCGGCTCGCCACCGCCGCCAGCGTCGGGTCCGCGGCCGCCGCCACGTCCCGCGCCGCGCCCGCCGTGTCGTACACCGCCACGGCCTGGAGCCACGGCCGCTCCGCGACGAAGCGCGCCACCTGCGCCAGCGCCACGGGGTGCGAGATCACGCGGCGCACCCCCTCGATCGACGAGCCGGGCGCGCCGAGCAGGCAGTGCCGGATCGGCCGCGTCACCTCGCGCACCACCTCCAGACCGCCGTGCACGAGCACGTCGTACGCGCCGGTCACGCCCCCCGCCAGCGTGTTCTCGATCGGCAACAGCCCGAAGTCGACCGCTCCCGAAACCACGGCCGCGCCGACGTCGCGGAACTCGCGGCACGGCACCGCCTCCGCCGCCTCGCCGAAGCACGCGGCCACCGCCTCCTCGCTGAATGCGCCCGCCTCGCCCTGGAACGCGACGCGGGGCGCGCCGGCCGCCGGCGCGTCAGGGGAGCTCGAGACCTCGATCATGAAAATCCTCCGGAAAACGAAAGCGGCCCGTGAGCATCACGGGCCGCGAGGTGTCGGACATCTGCGCTTCGGACGCGCCTACGCCGCTCCCCGCGGCCCGTGGCGGGCCGCGAAGGCAATAAACGTAAAGGCGAAGGAAGCGCGAAGTCTCATGGACGTATGGATACCGCGGTTCGCGGCGCCGGTCAACCTCCGGCGCCGCGTCGGCTACGACCGGCGGGCGCGCACGGTCGTCGTCGTTGCCGGCGAGAGCGTCACGTCGAGCAGGCGCAGCAGCTCCCCCACCGACCATGCCTGGAACGGCGCACCCCGCGGCGTGTGCGGCGGCTCCGCGTCCGCGATCTCCGAGACGTGGCCGAGCCCCGCCTCCTCCAGGTGCCGCAGCAGCGGCGCCACGAAGCGCACCTGCGCCTCCGCCTTCGCCGCATCGCTCCCGCCGCGCACCCGCACCCACGCGTCCACGAACGGTCCGGCGAGCCACGGCCAGACCGTCCCCTGGTGGTAGGCGCCGTCCCGCCGCGCGACGCCGCCCTCGTACCGCGGCGCGTACCCGGGCTCGCGGGGCGCCAGCGTGCGGAGCCCGAGCGGCGTCCAGAGCGCCCGCTCCACGGCGTCCACCACGCACCGCGCCCACTCCGCGTCCTCCGGGTCCGCCGGGTCCAGCACGGGGAAGGGGAGCCCGCCCACCGCCAGCACCTGGTTCGGCCGGAGCGAGGCATCCACCGCGCCCGGCCGGTGACCCACGTCCACGACGTCGTACAGGAAGCCGCGCGCCTCGCACGGGAAGCGCGCCCGGAACGACGCGCGTGCCCGGTCGTGCAGCGCCGCCCACGCCGGGCCGCCGATGCGCAGCGCGTTGATCCACAGCGCCTGGACCTCCACCGGCTTGCCGATCCGCGGGGTCACCTCGCGACCATCCACCCGCGCGTCCATCCACGTGAGCTGCACGCCCGGCTCGCCGGCCGCCAGCAGCCCGTCGCCGTCCGCCCGGATGCCGAAGCGCGTCCCCCGGCTGTACCCCTCGAGGATCGCCTGCACCGCGCCGTCCAGCGCCGCGGACTCCGCCGCCGGCAGCCGGGCGCGCCGCCGCCGCAGCGTCGCCTTCAGCTCGTGCACCGCCACCACGAACCAGAGCGAGGCGTCCACCGAGTTGTACTCGGGCGCCTGCCCGCCCTCCGGGAAGTAGTTCGGCAGCATCCCCTCCGAGACGAGCCCCGCCCACGCCAGCAGGATCCGGCGCGCCTCCGCGAGCCGCCCCGTCGCCAGGCACACCCCGCGCAGCGCGATGAACGTGTCGCGCCCCCAGTCCGAGAACCACGGGTACCCGGCGACGATGCTGAGCCCCTCCCCGCGCCGCACCAGGTACGGGTCCGCCGCCCGCTCGAGCGGCGTGCGGAAGCCGGCTCGCCGCTCCCGCTCGAGCGTGCGCAGCCGGTCGTAGGCGCTCTCCGCCGTCGCCCCCGCGAGCGCGCGCTCCGCCTCCGCCCCCGCCATCCCCAGCAGCAGCACCGCGTCGCCCCGGCCGAGGTCGAACTCGAACGTCCCGGGAGCGGCCAGGTCCTCGAGGAAGTCGAGCCCCCGCGCGCGCTCCTCGTCGTACTGGAAGCCGCGGTACCAGAGCGGCTCCGGCCGGTACACGCCGTTCGTCCGGGCGACGACGCCCGGCACCCCCTCGTACGTCCTCCACCCCACCCGGTCCCCCGAGACCTCCGCGTCGAAGCGGAGCGCTCCGTTCTCGTGATGCGTCGCGTGCGCGTCCCGCCCGGACAGGAACGGCCGCACGACCAGCCGCGCCTCGTGCAGCGGCTCCGCCAGCCGCCACGCCAGCGCCACCACCGGGGAGCCTCGCGGCATCAACAGCTCGTGCACCACCTCGGTGCCGTCCTCCAGCCGGTAGCGCCACGTCGGCCACGGCGCGCGCTCGAACCCCACGACGCGCGTCCAGCCGTCCGGGTGCGTCACGTCCGGCGCGTAGCGCTGCGTGCTCAGCGCGAACGTCCCCGCCGCGGTCGCGACCGAGACGTCGGCGCCGTTCACCAGCGCGTAGCGGCCGGTCGGCGGCGTCGTCGCCGAGAGGAGCAGGGCATGGTAGCGCCGCGTCCGCACGCCCGACACCGTGCCGGACGCGTAGCCGCCCAGCCCGTCCGTCTCCAGCCACTCACGCAGGTCCACGCGCCGCCTCCGGCGAGAATCGGGGCGGGCCGGCCGCCGCGGCGCCGGCCTGCGTGGCATCGGGCGCCGCCGCGCCGGACCGCGGGCCGTCAGGCGCCGCCGCCCCCGCCGCCGCCGCCGCGGACCCCTCCGCCCGCGCCAGGTTCTCGCGCATGATCCCCGCGACCTCCGCCGCGCCCGGCCGCGCGCTCCGCTCCAGCGCCGCCGCCACCCCCGCCTGGTCCTCCAACGACCGGTTCTGGTTGAACTTCCACTTCCCCTCGATCCGCGTGATCGCGATCTCGAACCCGACGATCGCCTCCATGAGCGGCTCGACGATCGCCCCCGCGCGCTCCATCGACCACGGCTCGTCCACGTACGCCTCGTGCTCCGTCACCAGCCGCTCGAGCTGCGACCGCAGCACGCCTCGATCCGTCACCAGCCGCGCCACGCCCCGCACGTGCACCGTCGCGTAGTTCCACGTCGGCACCGCCACCGGGCTCGCGTACCACGACGGCGACACGTACGCGTGCGGCCCCAGGAACGTCACCAGCACCTCCGGCTCCCCCTCCAGCGCGTGCCAGTGCGGGTTCGCGCGCGCGAAGTGCCCGATCAGCGTCCCCAGCTCCCCGCGCTCCGCGTCCAGCAGCAGCGGCAGGTGCGTCGCCTCCAGCTCCGCTCCGCCGCCCCCGCTGATCAGCGTCCCGAACGCCACGCTCCGGATCAGCCCGTGCAACGTCCCGAGGTCGTCCACCCGAAAGCTCCGCGGCCGATACATGCTCCTCCCGTCCGTCGATGTCGGTTTCGTCTGGTCCTGCCGGCGGCCGCACGCACTGCGCGCCGCCGTCGTGCGCCTCCCCCGCCGGGGCGAGTGGGCGCCTCCCCGCCGGCCCCACCGGTCGCCGGATCCCGGCCCCGCGCCGCTCCCGCGGTGCGAACCCTGCGTCTACCCCCCGCGGTCGCCCACGCGGGTCCGCCGCCGCCCCCGCGTCTCCCCTTGCGTTGACATCCACGGCGCGGCCGGTAGCTTTCGTGGGACGAGACTCGAATTTCGGTTCTACTTACCGGAAGACCTGCGGGCGGATCGCAGGTCGTTTTTTTCCTCGGCGAAAGGATTGACGTGGTCGAGATTCAATTGGCGGAGAACGATCGCCTGGAATGGGCGCTGAGGCAGTTCCGGCGACGCGTGCTGCGCTCGGGCCTCTTCAAGGACATGCGCCGGAAGCGCTACTACGAGAAGCCGAGCGTGGCCCGGAAGGCGAAGGCGAAGGCGGCGCGGCGCCGCCAGCACAAGGACCGGCAGCGGGCGGCGCGGCGCGACGCCGCCTGAGCGTCGCGTTTGCCGTCCAGACGAACAGGCCCGAGCCGGCGGCTCGGGCCTGTTCCGTTACGCGGTTCACCAGCGATCGCCGCCGGAGCCGCGGCCGCCGGCCCCGCGGCCGCCGCCCGGCCCGCCCCGACCGAACCCGCCACCGCCGCCGGTTCCGCCACGGCCCTGGGAGCCGCCGGCGGGAGCGTCCAAGCGGACCACGTTCTCGGCCGCCGGACCCTTCTGGCCCTGCACGACCTCGAACTCCACGCGCTCGCCCTCCGTCAGCGTGCGGAAGCCGCCGCCCTGGATCGCGCTGTGATGGACGAAGACGTCCTTCTCTCCGTTCTCACGCGTGATGAACCCGAAGCCTTTCTCCGGGCTGAACCACTTCACTGTCCCCTGTTCCCGTGCCATGTCTACCCACTTGAAGAGTTGAACGAGACGCGTGGCAAATTGGAAACTAGGCATCCGCGGCGGCGGGGCAAGACCGGATTCGGCGCGGTCGGCGGCTTGCGCGGTCCAGTCCGGGGGGTGCGCCGGCGGCGTGGTGCCGTCGGTCGGCGCCTCAGTCGTAGAGGCGCGCGCTGACGGGCGCGGTGACGCCCAGCACCGCGTCCTGGTGGAAGCGCCGCTTGTACTCGTGCGCGATGTCGCGCAGCGCCGCGCCGACGTCCGCGCTCGCCTCGTGCACGATCTCCACGACGACGACGGGCTCGCGCACCAGTGTGCTGCGCGGGTCCAGCCACTGGCCCTCCGCCCGCCACACCGTCAGCCCGCGCGGGAATCGCGGCGTGATGACGTCGCGCAGGAACGTCGCCCACTCCTCGTCGGAGACGGAGCCGCCGCCCGGGATGCTGCGCCCGAACGTGAGTCGCTCCGCCACCCACTCCGCCGCCGGCGTCGGCGCCCGGGGCGGCTCCCTGCGCGCGGGAGCGCACGCCACGAGCAGCGCGCCGAACGCGACGCCGGCGCGGGTGAGCGGCCGCGTGCGCCCGACGGGGCGCCGCCGGTGGACCTCGGTCGTCGTCAACGGGTCACCTCGAGGTTCGTGGGAGTCGTGCGTCGCGGCCGCGGTCGGGCGGTGCGCCCGCGCCGTCAGCGCGGCTCCGCCTTCGAGAAGGCTTCGAGCATCTCCCGCTCCGACGGCGGCCGCAGCACGTTGTCGTCCGCGAACTCCCGGGCCTGGGGGTAGCGCGTGGCGCGGATGCGCTCGGCGGCCGCTGCGAGGTCGTACGCGGTATGTCGAGGCTGAACGTCGGGTCCGAGCAGCAGCCAGTCGGCGCCCGGCGCCCCGAACGGCATCCCCACGCTCCCGGCGTTCACGACGCGGACGCCGCCGATGGTCCGGTCGAACGGCATGTGCGTATGACCGCAGACGACCACGGCGGCGTCGAGCCCCGCGAAGACCGGCGCGAGGCGCTCCTCGGGCGTCGAGCGGGTGAAGATCTCGGTGTCGCTTCGTGGGGTGCCGTGGCAGAACAGTACCTCGCCGAGTCCCGGGATGGCGCGCCGGATCGTCTTCGGCCAGCTCGCGAGCAGCTGCACCTGCTCGGGATCGAGCTCCGCCGCCACCCAGCGCATGACCTCCCGGAACCGTTCCGGCACGGCGCCGCTATCGGTGCCGGCCCTCCACGCGACGGTTTCGCGGTCGCCATTCCCCTGGATGAACTGCACCGGGATGTCGAGGCCGAGCAGGCACGCGAGCGTCTCGCGCGGCATCGGGCCCGGGACGACGTCGCCTCCGACGACGGCGACGTCCACCCGCGCGTTGCGGATGTCCGCGAGCACCGCCTCGAGCGCGGGGAGGTTTCCGTGGATGTCGTAGATCGCGGCGATCCGCATGTCCAGCGTTCCTCCTCCGGGCGGCACCGGTCGGGCTACTCGTCTTCGGCGTCCCCTCCGACCAGCTCGAGCGCCGCCTCCAACTGGTCCACCGGCACGAGGATCGACACCCCGCGCGCGGTCGCGCCGGCGAACCCCGGCCCGAAGATCCCGACCTCGGGTCCCTGGACGAGGGTCGGGATCCCCGCCTCCTCCAGCACCCCGAGGTCCAGCGCGGCCTCGAGCTGGCCCGCATACTCCCGCAGCTTCACCCACCCGGACTCGGTCACGTCGCTTCCTCCGTTTGACCCCCCGGGGACCATAGCCTGGATCGCGGCGGACCGCCACCGCTCACCACGACGGCGCTCCCGGAGCCGGACGACTTCCCGCTCACTCCAGGCGATCCCCGGCGGCTCCGGCCCGATCGCCGAACGCCGCGCGACCCTGCGGCGAATCGAGCACGCCGGCCCGCTTCGCGACGAGCCGCTTCAGCCAGCGTGGGGCCCTCAGGTCGTTGATCCGGGCTACGGCGCCATTGACCCGCCACTCCTCCCAGTTCACCGCGACGCCTACCTCGTCATCCGCGCCCGCGAGGGCGCCGGCGGCTCGCTCGATGACCTGCTCGGCCCCGTCGACGCCGCCGGCCAGAAGGCGTCGCCCGAAGCGCAACTCGGAACGCCGGCAGGCCCGTTCCTCTCGCGCAAGACCGTACTGGCTCAGCGGGAGGCCGGCGGCCCGCAGCCGCGCATGAGTCGCTTCGTGGATGATCGAGGCGGCGATCTGCGCCGGGAGAAAGTCCGCGAGCAGGTAAGGATCGAGGATCGTGAACCGGCTCTCCGTGAGCATCGCGCGGGTCCCCGGAATTCGGCGGACATGCACCGAATTGCCCATCCTCCGCATGCGGCCCAGCCACGCCGGCGAGTGTGCCGCGATCAGGTCGAGCGCCGCGTAGAGCTTCGGCCACAACGTCGCCGTGTCCAGCGGCGCGGCCTCGATGAACATCGACAGTCCGATGCCATGCCGCTCGCCGCGCTCGGTAAGGAGGTCGAAGAGCCAGAGGGCGAGCCGGTTCAGCACCCCGTTGGAGTGCGAGGCGGGCATGGGCGTCGGAGTGCGCTGGAGCATGGTTCGCTCATGGCCAACGTTCATGTATGGAGCATGGCGTCCGAGCGCTCGCGGCGCACCCGCTCACCTCTCCGAGGAGATCGCCATCTTGAAGCCGTCGGGGTCGCGCAACCGAAACACGCGCGCTCCCCACGGCATGTCCGCCGGCTCCGATTCGAGCGTGCCACCGGCCTCCCTGATGCGCCTCGCGATCTCGTCGACGCTCTGCGTGGTCGTGACCATCAGCGAGAATCCTTCGCCCTTCACGCGGTCGCCTCCCTTGAGGCTGTCGTCCTGGCTGATCAGGATGCGCACGTCGCCCGCCCGGAGCGAGACCGCCCTCGGCTCTCCCTCCCGCTCGTACGTACGGTCGACCGCGAAGCCTACCACATCGCGGTACCACGCCACACTGCGTTGCAGATCCTTCACGGTCAGCGAGGCCGACAGGGTGCGCCCATGGAGCCGTTCGGGTTGCGTCGCCATGATGGCGCCTCGTGCATCGGGTGAACGGGTGCTCGGGTCGTCTCCGGAAGCCGCCTTGCGGCCGGGGCGCGAGAGACGGCTTGCATAGCAGCGCGCACCATGGCGCATACCATTCTCGGCGTCCACGACGTGCGCCGGAGGCGCGTGTCGCGCCCGGCCCGGACACTTGGATCCGAGCCCGCCGGTGGGTGGGAAACGCGGACTCGCTCAGCGTGATGGGACAGCCCTCGGACGGCTCGCGACGAATGCCGCCAGGTGCTCGCCGGTCAGCGTCGACCTCGCCGCCACCAGGTCGGCCGGGGTGCCTTCGAACACGATCCGCCCGCCGTCGTGGCCCGCGCCCGGCCCGAGGTCGATGATCCAGTCGGCGTGCGCCATCACCGCCAGGTGGTGCTCGATCACGATGACGGACTTGCCCGAGTCGACCAGTCGGTCCAGCAGCCCGAGCAGCTGCGCGAGGTCGGCCAGGTGCAGCCCGGTGGTCGGCTCGTCGAGCACGTAGACGCCGCCGTCGGCACCCATGTGCGTCGCGAGCTTGAGCCGCTGCCGCTCGCCACCCGACAGCGTGGTGAGCGGTTGGCCGAGCCGCAGGTAGCCGAGCCCCACGTCGGCCATGCGCTGCAGGATCCTGTGCGCCGCCGGCGTACGCGCCTCGCCGGCGCCGAAGAAGCCGACCGCGTCTTCGACCGACAGGTCGAGCACCTCGGCGATGTTGAGCCCGCCGAGCCGGTAGTCCAGGACCGAGGCCTGGAACCGCCGGCCCTCGCACTCCTCGCAGACCGTGGCGACGCCGGCCATCATCGCGAGGTCGGTGTAGATCACCCCGGCGCCGTTGCAGGTCGGACAGGCGCCCTCGGAGTTGGCGCTGAACAGCGCGGGCTTCACGCCGTTGGCCTTCGCGAACGCCTTGCGGATCGGCTCCAGCAGATCCGTGTACGTCGCCGGGTTGCTCCGCCGCGAGCCCCGGATCGGGGTCTGGTCGACCGATACCACCCCGTCCCGGCCACTCACCGAGCCGTGGACGAGTGAGCTCTTGCCCGACCCGGCCACGCCGGTCACCACCACCAGCACGCCGAGCGGGATGTCGACGTCGACGTCCTTGAGGTTGTGCGTGCGGGCGCCGCGCACCTCCATCACCCCCGACGGCGTCCGCACCGACGGCTTCAGGGACGCCCGGTCGCTCAGGTGACGCCCGGTGAGCGTGCCGCTGGCCCGCAGCCCGTCGACGGTGCCCTCGAAGACCACCTCGCCGCCCGCGGCGCCGGCGCCGGGGCCGAGGTCGACGACGTGGTCGGCGATGGCGATCGTCTCCGGCTTGTGCTCGACCACGAGGACGGTGTTGCCCTTGTCGCGCAGCCGCAGCAGCAGCTCGTTCATCCGCTGGATGTCGTGGGGGTGCAGCCCGACGGTCGGCTCGTCGAAGACGTAGGTCACGTCGGTGAGCGACGACCCGAGGTGGCCGATCATCTTGGTGCGCTGCGCTTCGCCGCCCGACAGCGTGCCTGACGGCCGGTCGAGGCTGAGGTAGCCCAGCCCGATCTCCGCGAACGAGTCGAGCGTCTGCCGCAGCTTCGCCAGCAGCGGCGCGACGGACGGCTCCTTCAGCCCGCGCGCCCATTCGGCCAGGTCGCTGATCTGCATGGCGCAGGCGTCGGCGATGTTGATCCCGTTGATTTTTGACGAGCGGGCGGATTCGTTGAGCCGCGTGCCGCCGCACTCCGGGCAGGTGGTGAAGGTAATAGCGCGCTCCACGAAGGCGCGG
>DASTKT010000095.1:0-8976 GCA_035715725.1 Longimicrobiales bacterium
GCTTGCCGTCCTGAGGGCGTGAATGGTGATCGACACGTCGGCCGTCCTTGTGCTGCTGCTGGCGGAGCCGGAATCGGACCGGGTGCTCGAAGCGATTCTCGCCTCGGAGCGCCGCTTGGTCGGCGCGCCCACGCTGGTAGAAGCCGCGGCGGTCATGCGGGCGAAACGCGGCCCCTCCGGCGTGATCGCGCTCGACGCCCTCCTTCAGGAACTCGACATCGAGGTCGTGGCGATGTCGAAGGAGGCCGCGCGCCTGGCGAGTGACGCCTACTGCCGCTACGGCAAAGGGGTCGGGTCGCCGGGCGTCCTGAACTACGGCGACTGTCTCGCGTACGGGGTCGCCAGGGATCTTCAGGAGCCGCTTCTGTTCAAGGGTGACGATTTTGGCCGAACGGACGTGGACGCGGTCGCGTACTGAGAGGCACATCACCCGTTCGGCGGCTACCACGCCGAGGCCGCCCTCGCGGACCCGCGCCCGCCCGCGGCCTGCGCGGCTCCCCCGGGCGTCGTCCGGTCGACTCCAACCGAGGTTCGCTGTCATGCGTCGTCGCATCGTGCGCGTGCTGGGCCTGGCGGTCGTGGCCGCCTGCGTGAGAACGAGCACGGTCGAGCTCGGGGCGCCGCACCACTACCCGCCCGTTCCGCCCGAGCGGGTCCAGGTCTTTCTGGAGGAATCGGACGTGCCGGGGCCGTTCGAGAAGATCGCCCTGATCAGCGCCGAGGGCCCGCACGGCTTTACGAGCGAGAAGGACATGGTCGACAAGGCGCGCAAGGAGGCCGGCAAGCGCGGGGCGAACGGCATCATCGTGCAGGACATCACCGAGCCGTCGGCCGGAGCCAAGGTCGCCGCGGCGGTCTTTGGAACGAGCGCGTCGCGCCACGGGACGGTGGTCGCGATCCGGTTCACGCCGCCCGCGGACACCACCCGGACGCCGTGATCCCGCCCCGACGGTCCCCGAGGCTCGGGATGCGGCTCAGGTTCTCGGATGCGACGCCGGGCGACGTGCCCGCGATCGCCGCGCTGCACAACGCGGTTGCCGGCGCGCTCACGGCGCGCTTCGGCGAGGGGCACTGGTCGTCGCCCACGACCGAGCGGGGCGTCGCGCTCTCGCTGCGCCAGGCACGGGTCCGCGTCGGCCGGTCCGGGAGGCGCATCCTCACCGTGCTGCGGCTGGCGACGAAGAAGCCGTGGGCGATCGATGCCGCCTACTTCACGCCCGTGAAGCGGCCGCTTTACCTCACGGGGATGGCCGTCTCCGTGGCGCACCAGCGCCGGGGGCTCGGCCGGCAGGCGCTCGAGGACGCGCGCGGCGCGGCGGCCGCCTGGCCGGCGGACGCGATCCGGCTGGACGCGTACGACGCCGAGGCGGGAGCGTGGACGTACTATGCGAAGTGCGGGTACAGCGAGCGGGGCCGGGTCGTATACAAGGGGGATCCGCTCGTCTATTACGAGCTGCTGCTCGGATCGTGAGCCCGGCCATCCCTTTCCTCGCGCGTTCACCTCGCGTAAAGGAGCTCGATGAAGACTCAGTACTACACGGCCGTCAGCCTGGACGGGTACATCGCGGACGCCGACCACTCGCTCGACTGGCTGCATCAGTTCGGCGGCGACGACGAGAGCAGCTACCCCGCCTTCATCCGGGGGGTCGGCGCGATCGCGATGGGATCGACCACGTACGAGTGGGTCCTGAAGCACCACGTCTACCTCGACCCCGCGCATCCGAAGCCCTGGCCGTACGACCAGCCTACGTGGGTATTCTCGTCGCGGTCGCTTCCGGCCGTTCCCGGCGCGGACATCCGGTTCGCGAGCGGGGACGTGGCACCCGTCCACGCGGAGATGCGCGAAGTCGCGGCCGGGAAGAACATCTGGATCGTGGGCGGCGGCGAGCTCGCCGCCCGGTTCCACGACCGCGGGCTGCTCGACGAGATCATCGTCACGATCGCGCCCGTGATCCTGGGTGGCGGCGCGCCGCTCTTCACGCGGAAGATCGCGGTCCCGCCCCTGCGCGTGCTCGAGGTGAGGCCGCAGGCCAGCGGACTGACGGAGATGCGACTGGAGGTCCCGAAGCACGCGTAGGAGGGAGTCGGATGCACGCCGTGCGACACCGGCCGGGAAACGGGACGGCCGGCAGCGGACAACAGGGGGGCTTCATGACGATCCAGCAGGCCGGGACCGACGACGAGATCGCCGCGACGTACGACGTGATGCGGCAGCTGCGGCCGCATCTGGGACGCGACGACTACGTCCCGCTCGTGCGCCGGCTCATGGCGAGCGACGGCTTCCGCCTCGTCGCCCTCTCCGATGCCGGCGAGGTGCGCGCCGTGGCCGGCTACCGGATCATGAACATGCTCTACTGCGGCGCCATCCTGTACGTGGACGACCTGGTCACGGACGACCGCGTGCGCTCGCGCGGCTACGGCCGGCGCCTCCTCGATTGGCTGAAGGAAGAGGGGCGGCGCCACGGCTGCCGCGAGCTCCAGTTGATCTCGCGGGTGATCCGCGAGCAGGCGCACCGCTTCTATTTCCGCGAGGGCCTCGGGATCGAGTGCTTCCACTTTCGAGCCGAGCTCTGACGCGCGGCCGCGCGGGCGGAGTCGAGCGGCCGCGCCGGGACACTCACCGGAGACGCCGAACGGGACAGTATTCGACTTCCCTGTCCGCTTGGCGACGACTATCCTTAGGCTGTCACCCATTGAGGAGGCCCGAATGCAGCGCGCGTTCGTCGTCGCCATCTGGCTGGCAGGTGCAGTCGTTCCACGGGGTGCGTCCGCGCAGGACGACGTGGGGCGTCTGTCGAACGTGTGGGGCTATCTCACGCCGGAATACGCGTTCAGCGTGACGCGCCTGGCCGGCGGCGTGGGCCCGGAGCTGGGCTCGCACGTGCGCACCTACGGCGTCAGGGTCGAGGCGCCGACGCGAGGGATGCTCCAGCCGTGGGCCTCGGTGGCCTATCTCCGGCGGCCGGTCCCGGGGACGTGCGAGCAGGCGGGCGGTTGTGATCGGAACGCGGTCCGCATCCTCGCCGGGCCGAACGTGGATCTCCGTGCCGCCACGCCGGCCGCCGTGCTCCGCCCGTACGTCGATGCCGGGCTCGGCGGCGTGCTCACGTTGAGCGACCAGACCGTCGCCTTCTCGGCGGCCGTGGGCGCGGGCGTGCTGGCACGGCTCAACGACGTCGTCGCTCCCCGGGTGGAGGCGCGGGCGGAGCGCTTCGGCGATCGGACCTATCTGATGCTGGCGCTCGGCACGCGCCTGACGATCGACCACGGCCGGGGCGACGGCGGCACCACGGCCGACCGGGAGATCGGCTCGACCGCGACGGCGGCCGCGCCGATGCCCCGGCATCCGTCGCCATGACTCCCGATCCATCGAGCAGGGAGGACCTCCGGGTGAGGCGGAGACTTCTGCGAGCGGTCGCGCTCCTCGGCACGACGGGGTGCGGCGTGCTCGGCCACGACGGCAAGGCGCAGGTGACGTTCGGGTTGCAGGGCGACCTGCCCTCGGCCGCGTACGGCACGACGATCCACGTGCAGGCGCCGGGCTGGCGCCGCACGATCACGAAGGCGGACTTCGCCCGGCCGGACGCGCCCAACCATACGCCGGCGTTCGACACCCCCGCCGCGGGTCCGCTCCGCGTCGACTTCGTGGTGGAAGACTCCGCGCGCCGGCCGGTAAGCTCCGGCGCCGTCGAGCTCGCGCTCCGCTCCGACTGGATCTGGGGCATCGAGTTCTGGGTCGCGTCGGAGAACCCCACCCGCACGTGCTTCGGCTGCGCAGGCTACCGGGCGTTTCCGATCGCGGAAGCGTACCGGCGGACGCCCGCGGACTCGCTGTACGTCGTGTGGGGCGGCAACTCGATCGAGAACCCCGTCGTCTTCTAGGCCCGGGCTGCGCGCACCGCACGCTTTCCCGCCGCCCCTTCGTGCCTCGCGCCAGGAGGTGGACTCGTGGACGCGATCGAGGTCGTGGGAGAAACCCTCTCGCTGGCCGCCCTCGGGCTGCTCGTCTGGGTGGGGGTCGACATGTTCCGTCTGGGCGCCGGCCGGCCGGCGCCCAGGCTCGGCCCGATGTCGCTCCCGCCCGGCCTCGTCCGTTGGGCCTGGCTCCTCGTGCTGTGGGGCGCCTACCTCGGCGGGAACACGATCACGCTGCTCGCCCGGACCGAGGTGAACGGCCACGCGGCCTTCGGCTGGACGCCGATCGACCGGATCCCCGCCGGGACGATGCATTCGCGCGGTATCCAGCACACGGGTTGGGGGCGGACCACCCTGCCCTTCTACCACGCCGAGCAGAGTCACGTCGAGTTCGCGGACGGCCGGCCGGGGCGGCGCATCGAGAACCGGGCGCTCGTCTTTCCGTGGGTGTTCACCCTCGTGGTGCTCGCCTGCTGGTTCGGGGAACGCAATGCGGCCGAGGAGGCCGGCGCGGCGGAGTGGGGGGACGGCGGGCGCGGGTAGAGTACTTTCCGTTTCGATCGCGACGCGGAAGCCGCGGCGTGCGAGCCCGAGCCCTTCCTTCGCGGGCGGCCGCACGGCCAGGAAGTGTCACACGGGGACATGGAGGGCCCGGAGCCACGGCGACAGCGCGCCGGCAGTACGCCGGCCGCCGGCGTACGCCGGAAATGACACCAGGAGATGGTGCGCTCCCCGGCGGGTCTCCACCGCCCGGCGACGCTCCGCGCCCTCCGTGTCTCCGTGTGACACATTTTCGTCCCCGGCCCGCCCGCGCCGCTTCCCCGTATTTCCGACCGAGCGGCATGTCGTCCGTAATGGCCATGGCGGAGGCACATCTCGTGCTCTAGCTTTCGTTCAGGATACGCGCCATGGCCGCTACTGGAGATCGGATGTGAAGCAGCACCTCCTCTGGACCGTCGTTCTCGTGTTCGCCGCAGTCTCTCCTTCCTACGCACAATCACGCGACGGGGCATTGCCCATCCAGGTCGGCGACCGGGTGCGTCTGCGCTTTGATGGCGACCCGACGACCACGGTCGGGACCGTGACGGACCTCGGCCCGAACGAGCTCCGAGTGCACACCCCGGCCCCCTATTGCGGCGAGTCCGGGTGCGGCGACCTCGTCGCGCCGCTCGACCGGCTGGCCTCGCTCGAGGTGAGCCGGATCAGCGGGGAACGCAGGCTGGTGACGTGGCTCGGCGTCGCCGCGGCGGCGGGGCTCCTCCTCGGCCCGATCTACGACGGCCGCTGCGATGGCTCGCGGGGCGACGGGCTCACGTCGATGCGGTGCGGCCTGCCGGTGCTGGGCGGCACCGCGGCCGCGGTGACGCTCGGATTTCTCCTTACGCGGGACCGCTGGAGGCCTGTGCTCGTCCCATGAGCGGGCGTGGATGACGGGCCCGCCGCACCCGCGCCGGAACGCTGTCTCACCCCGCCCCCCACACACCCCACGGATCCCCATGACAACTCGATCTGCCGTCGTGCTCGCGTGCGGCCTCGCCCTCCCCTCGGCCGCCACTGCGCAGGAGCCGCAGGCCACGCGCGAGAGCGTCCCGCCGGAGGTGGTCGCGTCCGCCACGGTCCAGCGGAGCGTCCGCCCGGACCTGGCCACGATCACGCTCCGTTTCTCGCGCACGGGCGCGACGCCCACGGACGCGGGCCGGAACGTGGCGCTGCTGGCCGACAGCGTGCGCGGCGCGCTGGCGGCGCTCGGGATCCCCCGCGACTCCACGCCAACGGCGAGCCAGTGGTGGTGGCCGCGGACCCGCATGGAACCCCGGGTCGTCCCGGGTCCCTACAACCCCCGGACCGGGATGCGGGCCCAGGACACGACCTACCAGGCGAACGAGAGCATGGAGGTCCGGATCGGGGATCTTTCGAAGGTCGGGAAGGTGATCGACGCCATTCTCGCCCGCGGGATCACCGACATCTCGGAGCCGCGCTTCTCGGCCTCCAACACGCGGCAGGCCGAGCTCGACGCCGTGGCGGAGGCGACGCGGGCGGCGCGAGCGCGGGCCGAAGCGATCGCGGCCGCCGGCGGAGGGCGCCTGGGGCGCACGCGGCTCCTGAGCACGGAGCGCGCGGGGGACCCGTTCGCGACCGGAATCCGGCTTACCCCGGCGAGTGAGAGTGCAGCCGCGGACCGCGTCGAGACGGTGGTCGTGGGGCCGGCGATCCGGGTCGTCGCGCGCGTGTACGGGCGCTGGGAGCTGGTCGAGCGACCGTGAGCGGGCCGGGACCGTCGCGCGAGGCGCCCCGGCGCGGTTCGTGACCGGCCGTGGCCTCCCGGCCCCCGCCGCGACGACCGATCGTGCCGCCGGGAACTCCGCGTCCGCGGCGGAGCTTGCGGAACGCCGGGGCCCGCGTCCTTCGCGCCGCGACGAGGTCGCCGGGAGAACCGCCCGTTGGTGTGCCAGCCCCCTCGTGAGGATCGAGCCGATGTCTGCTTCCATCTCCGCCCGCCGCGCCGCGTTCCGCCGCCTGCACGAGAGCGGCTGCTTCCTCATCCCGAACCCGTGGGACGTCGGGTCCGCCCGGTGGCTCGAGGGGCTCGGCTTCCAGGCGCTGGCGACGACGAGCTCCGGCGCCGCCTGGGCGCACGGCAAGCCCGACGGTGCCATGACGCTCGACGAGATCCTCGCCCACTTCCGCGCGCTCGTCGCGGCGACCGACCTGCCGGTCAACGCCGACTTCGAGGACGGCCACGCGCGCGACGCGCACGGCCTGGCCGACAACATCGCCCGCTGCATCGAGACCGGCGTCGCGGGGCTGTCCATCGAGGACTCGACGGGCGACGACGCGAAGCCGCTGTACGACTTCGACGAGGCCGTCGCCCGCATGCGCGTGGCGCGGGCCGCCGTGGACGCGGCCGGCGGCGACGTGCTGCTGGTCGGCCGCGCGGAATGCTTCCTCACCGGGCACCCGGAGCCGCTGAAGGAGGCGACGAAGCGCCTCGTCGCGTACGCGGAGGCCGGCGCGGACTGCCTGTATGCGCCGGGCGTGCGCACGCGCCAGGAGATCGAGACGATCGTCCGGGCGGTGGCGCCGAAGCCGGTCAACGTGCTCGCCGGCTGGCCGATCGGCTTCACGCTGGACGAGCTGGGCGAGATGGGCGTTCGCCGCGTCAGCGTCGGCGGCGCGCTGGCGCGCTCCGCGTGGGGCGGCTTCATGCGCGCGGCGCAGGAGCTGGCGGAGGGGCGCTTCGACGGCTTCGCGAGCGCCGCGCCGGGGGACGAGCTGAACGCGTTCTTCACCGACCGGGAGCGGCGACGCAGGTCGTGAGCGGAGTTGGCGCTCCGGCGGTCTGGCCACTCCCCTCGAGAGGAGGTCGAGATGCTAGGCGAGAAGATCCGCGTGGCCTCGGGCCAGGTGACCACACGGCGGGTGCTGCCCAGCCAGGGCGGCGGGCCGCGAATGGAGACGTCGTTCGAGGGCACCGGCACGATGCTCGGAATCGACGAGCGGGAGGTGGGCACGTACACCTCCGTCGTCCGCCCGGATGGGAGCCTGTTCGGGCACGGTCAGGGCGTCATCATGGGGACGGATGGCAGTCTCGCCACGTGGGTCGGCCAGGGCGTGGGCACGGTCCGCAGCGACGGCGCGGTGAGCTATCGCGGCGCCCTCTGCTACGAGAGCGCATCCCCGAGCTGGGTGCGGCTCAACACCGTGGCCGGGGTCTTCGAGTTCGAGGTCGACGCCCGGGGCAACACGCGCTCCGAGCTCTGGGAGTGGAAGTAGCGGCGGAGCGGGATCGCGGAGGCGGCCCGAGCCGCCGGTCGCCGGGGCGCTGAAACGGCGCCTGCGGTCCCGCGGCGGCCGGCCGGCCGCCGCGGGACCGCAGGCGCGCGCTCACGGATACAGCCGGTACGGCGCGCTCCGCGCCCGGAACGCCTCCAGCTCGGTGCGCCACGATGCGAAGATCGCCCGGGGCGGCTGGCCGGCGAGAATCATGGCCTTCAGCCGGTTCGTCGCCGTCAGGCGCTCGAGCACGGCGTCGTTCCAGACGAGCCGCTCCGGGTGCAGGCGGTGCACGGCCCAGAGCATGGCGACGCCGGCGCGGTACGGCTGGAACGCGTCCCGGTCGGTCACGCGCACGCGGACGCCGAGGAGCCGCTCGCCGGCCAGCTCCGGCGGGCGGCCGTGGAAGGGCTGCTGCACCGGCGTGAAGACGACCGGCTCGAAGACGACGCCGCGCAGCCCGACGCCGTTCAGCAGCGCCGCCGCCTTCCGGTGGTCGAGCCAGGGCGCGCCGACGTACTCGAACGGGTGGTCCGTGCCTCGCCCCTCGGAGAGGTTCAGCGCCTCGAACACGCACGTGCCGGTGTAGGCCAGCAGCGACTCCAGCGTGAGCAGATTCGGCGACGGCTTGCGCCATGGCAGGCCGGTCTGGTCGTACCACATCGCCCGCCGCCATCCGCGCATCGGCACGACGTGCAGCTTCGCCGTCACGCCGCCGCGCAGCAGCTTCTCGCCGTTGTAGAAGCGCGCCATCTCGCCCATCGTCAGGCCGTGGATCACGGGCAGCGGGGCGTAGGAGCCGAAGCGGAAGAGCGACGCGTCGTCCGCCACGAAGCCGTCCTGCTTCACCCCGGTGATCGGGTTCGGCCGATCGAGGACGACGACGTCGATCCCGTTCTCCGCCGCGGCCTCCATGACGAAGCCCAGGATGTTGACGTGCTCGTAGAAGCGCGCGCCCACGTCCTGGATGTCGAAGACGATCACGTCCACGTCCCGCAGCATCTCCGGCGTCGGCTTGTGCGTCTCGCCGTAGAGGTTGTACTTGACGACGCCGGTCGCCGAATCGAGCGCCGCCTCCGGGTCGTGCCGCGCCGAGTAGTCGTTCGAGCGGATGTCGTACTCCATCCCGAACAGCACCTGGAGCCGGACGCCCGGAAAGCGGTGCAGCGCGTCGGCCAGGTGCGTGCCGTCGGCGAGCCGGCCGCTGTGGTTCGACACCAGCGCGACGCGCTTCCCGCGGATCAGGTGCGCGAACTCGGTGAAGAGCCGGTCCGCGCCGGTCGTGAC
>DASTKT010000096.1:0-72788 GCA_035715725.1 Longimicrobiales bacterium
CGGCCCGGATGATCCGGGCCGCCCCCCGCTGTGTCTTCCGCCAATCGCGCCGCGAGGCGCGCTCGAGCGGCGCCGCGGCGTGCGCGCGAGCGCCGCTACGCCGCCTCCGCCCGCGGCTCGACCTGGTGCTCGCTTCCGTTGTAGCTCATCACCTTCGGCTCGTCGTCGATGTACGTCTCGAGGTGGACGGGCCGCCGCCAGAGGTACTGGATGTTCTCCAGCGTCTCGCGCGCGTAGTCGAGCTTGAGCGGGACGCCCTCGTAGCGGTGGGACAGCACCAGCTCGCCGCGGTTCAGGAAGTTGCCGTCCACGACCTCGATCCACGGCTGCCCGAAGTTCGTGAGCATGAAGAGCAGCTTCTCCTTCACGGCCTGGAAGTCCCGGTCGGTGATGATGTACTGGCCGGTCATCGGGTTGTAATCGTAGGTGAACAGGCCGTGCTTCCGGACGAAGTCCGCGGTGAGGAACTCGTCCAGGAACGTGAGGTCGTTGTAGTGGCGCCGCACCTCGAAGATCTTGGCCCGGCCCTTCATCTCGCCGCTGTCCCAGTTGTTCCGCGCGGCGTACGAGTCGCACGCGTCCCAGGCCGGGCCGTAGCGGCCCTTGTTCCAGCGCTCCTCGATGTCGCGCCAAAGCTCGAGCCCCAGCTTGTAGGGGTTCAGGCTGCCGGAGTACGGCGCCATCGTGCCGGAGTGGTGGTCCGCGTAGTCGATGACCTCGGAGGGGGCCAGCGCCCGCGTCGTCATGATCGTCGAGTGCCAGTACGATGCCCACCCCTCGTTCATGATCTTCGTCCGCCCCTGCGGCGCGAAGTAGTACGCTTCCTCCCGGACGACGCCGAGCACGTCCCGCTCCCAGTTCCGCAGCGGCGCGTGCTGCAGCAGGAACAGCATGACATCCTTCTCGGGGCGGGAAGGGAAGTGCTCGTCCTGTCGCTGCCTCTCGTCCAGCCGCTCCTGCTCCGCGTCGAGCGCCGCCCGCGGGTTGATGTACTCGTCCATGTAGGCTTTGGCCCGGAGCTTCTTCGGCCCGGGCCGCGGCCCCTCCTCCCCCTCGGCCTGCCGGTGGTCGTGCCGCTTGATGTGCGGCGCGTTGTAGTCGATCAGGTTGTCGATCGAGAGGCAGCGGTCCAGCAGCCGCTCCACGTCCTCCTCCCCGTGCAGCTCCATGTACCGGCGGACGCGCGAGGCGTGGTTCGCCATCTCGTCGATCATCTTCCGGTTCGTGTGCGCGAACGAGAAGTTGTTCTTGAAGAAGTCGCCGTGCCCGCACACGTGCGCCATGACCAGCTTCTGGTCCACCACGTGGTTCGCCGCCAGCAGGTACGCGTACGTCGGGTCGTTGTTGATGACCATCTCGTAGATCTTCGACAACCCGTACGCGTAGGAGCGCGACAGCTCCGTGTACTGCATCCCGTGGCGCCAGTGCGGGTAGCGAACCGGGTAGCCGCCGTACGCGGCCACCTCGTTGATCTCCTCCCAGTCCAGCACCTCGTAGACGATCTCGAAGAAATCCAGCCCGTACTGCCGCGCCCATTCCTCGATCTGCACCTGCAGACCGCGCAGCTCGGGTGACAGCTCGTGCGGCATACGCTGGCGCCTCCGGCGCCGCGAGGTCGGCGAGATCAGCGAGGACGGCGAGGTCGGCTGTCCTCGCGGTCCTCGCGGTCCTCGCTGTCCTCGCCGTGGTTTACTTGCCCTTGCCCAGGAACAGCTTGATCGACGCCAGGATCGCCTCGCGGTCCTCGATGCGCGACAGCACCAGGTTCTCCGACTCGACGTGCGTCTCCAGCGCGTGCAGGAACTGGCCGCTGCCGTACCGGCTCTCCACCTGCCCGTAGCCGAACAGGTTCGCCGCCGGCAGCAGCCGGTCGCGCAGCAGGCGGAAGCACTTCTCGTCGTCGCCGCCCCCCCAGTTGTCGCCATCGGAGAAGTGGAAGAAGTAGATGTTCCACTCCTCGCTCGGGTAGTCGTGCTCCACGATCTCCGACGCCAGCGTGTAAGCGCTCGAGATCCGCGTCCCGCCCGACTCCCGCGTCGTGTAGAACGTCTCGCGGTCCACCTCGTGGGCCGCCGCGTCGTGCACGATGTAGCGCGTCTCGAGTCCCGTGTAGTGCGCCCGGATCCACGTGTCGATCCAGAACGACTCGATCCGCACGATCTCCTTCTGCTCGTTCCCCATCGAGCCCGAGACGTCCATCATGTAGACGATCACCGCGTTCGCGATCGGCTCCGGCTCGACCTTCCACGACCGGTAGCGGACGTCCTCCCGCACCGGTACGACCCGCGGCTTGCGCGGGTCGTACACGCCGCTCGCCAGCTGCCGCTTCAGCGCCTCCTTGTACGTCCGCTTGAACGAGCGGAGGCTCTCCGGCCCGGCGCGCTTGATCCCGGTGTACCGGCTCTTCGGCACCGTCAGCGATTCCGCGCCTTTCGGCTCGATCCGCGGAAGCTCCAGCTCCTCGCCCATGATCTCGGCGAGCTCCTGGATCGTCATCTCGACTTCCCGGATGTGCTGCCCCGGCGAGTCACCCGCCTCGCCCTCGCCCGGCTGCGGCTGCCCCGCCGAGCCAATCGGCTGGCCGATGTCCCCCGGACCCTGGCCGACGCCACCCGTCTCCTTCCGGCCATACCGGAAGTGGGGGATCTCGATCTGCGGCAGGGGAATCGACACGAGCTCGTTCCCCCGCTTGCCGATCAGCTCCCCGCGGGTGATGTGGCGCTTCAGGTCCTGCTTGACCTTGCCGCGGATGATCTCTTCGAAGCGGCGCCGGTCTCGTTCGATCCGCTTGACCATGACTTCCTCGAGGACAGCTCTGCCCCGCGAAACTCTCCCCCCCGAACCTCCGAGCCTGCTAGCCTCCCAGACTGCTGGCCTCCCTGCTTTCCAGCCTCCGAGCCTCCCCGCCCCCCCGCCCCTACCTCCCCCCCGCCGGCACCGACGCCCGCACCGGCGTCGGCCGCGGGAAGAACGGCTGCAACAGTTGCGCGAGCGCCAGCAGCGCCACCAGCAGGAGCAACCCGAGCCGCAGTGCGGGACTGAGCCGCGCCGAGACGCGCACCGGAACCGGGCTCTGCACCGGTGCCGTCCGCCTCATCCCGCCCGACTCCTGTAGCAGCGACCGCATGTCGGCGCCGCAGCGGCCGCACAGCCGCTCCGCCCCCAGGTTCACTCCCCAGCAGTGCGGGCAGACCGCGAGTGACCCGCCCGCCGGCGCGTGCGCCGGCGGGCGGAGCGCCCCCAACCACCGGCCCGCCACGTCGGCCCCGTTCGGCTCCGCGCCGCCGCGCTCCGCCGGCCGCGACCGGTCCCGCCACGGCATGAGTGCCATTACTTGCTCCGCCCTTCCTTCACGTCGCCGCGCGCGAAGATGCTGGCCACGAAGTTGAGCACGTCCGTCGCGCACACCTCGCAGTAGCCGTGTTCCCGGATCAGGCGCCCCTTCACCACGTCGATCTTCTCCTGGGCATCCTTGTCCAGCACGTTCGACACGAGGCTCGTCAGCTTGATCGAGTCCTTCTGGTCCTCGAACAGCTTCAGCTCCAGCGCCTTCTGCAGCCGCTGGTTCGTGTCGTACCGGAACTTCTTCCCATCCACCGCCAGCGCGCCGATGTAGTTCATGATCTCCCGCCGGAAATCGTCCTTCCGGCTCTCCGGGATGTCGATCTTCTCCTCGATCGAACGCATCAGACGCTCGTCCGGCTCCTCGTACTCGCCCGTGTACTTGTTGCGCACCTTCTCCCGCTGCGTGTACGCCTTCACGTTGTCGATGTAGTTCGCGCACAGCCGCTGCAGCGCATCCTCGTCGCCCGAGATCGCGCGCTGCACCTCGTTCTTCACCATGTCCTCGTACTCTTCCCGCACCACGGCCAGCAGCGAGCGGTACCGCTCCTTCTGCTCCTCGCTCGTGATCAGCGAGTGGTGCCGGAGCCCGCTCTCCAGCTCCTTCATCACCATGAACGGGTTCACGCACGTCTCCTCGAACTCCGCCACCAGGCAGTTCGAGATCTTGTCCTGGATGTAGCGCGGGCTCACTCCCTCCAGCCCCTCCCGCCCCGCCTCCTTCCGCAGCTCCTTCACGTTGTCCTCGGTGAAGCCCGGAAGTTGCCTGCCGTTGTACAGCTTCAGCTTCTGCAGAAGCGTCAGGTTCACCTTCTTCGGCTCCTCCAGCCGCGTCAGCACCGCCCACATCGCCGCCACCTCGATCGTGTGCGGCGCGATGTGCTTCCCCTTGATCCGCCGGTTGTTGAAGTCCCGCTCGTAGACCTTGATCTCCGAGTCCAGCTTCGTGATGTACGGGATGTCGATCTTCACCGTCCGGTCCCGCAGCGCCTCCATGAACTCGTTGTTCTGCAGGCGACGGTACTCCGGCTCGTTCGTGTGCGCGATGATGACTTCGTCGATGTCCGTCTGCGCGAACTTCTTCGGCTTGATCTTGTGCTCCTGCGATGCCCCCAGCAGGTCGTACAGGAACGCCACGTCCAGCTTCAGCACCTCGATGAACTCGATCAGCCCCCGGTTCGCGACGTTGAACTCGCCGTCGAAGTTGAATGCCCGCGGATCCGACTCCGACCCGTACAGCGCGATCTTCCGGTAGTTGATGTCGCCCGTCAGCTCCGTCGAGTCCTGGTTCTTCTCGTCCTTCGGCTGGAACGTGCCGATCCCCACCCGGTCGTACTCGGAGAGCAGCAGCCGCCGGATCCGCACGTGCCCGATCACCTGCGTCCAGTCGCCGTCGTACTTCAGCATCAACTGGTTGTACACGTGCCGGCACGCCGGGCACAACTCGCCATCGACCGACAGCTTCCGATCATCCGCCAGCTTCTGGTTCACCTCCTCCAGGAACTGCTCCCGGTACTCCTTCGGCAGCAGATGCAGCGGCTCCTCGTGCATCGGGCACGACATGCTCTCCTCGCCGTGCCCCGCCTCCGTCATCTCCGGCGGCACCCCCAGCGCGCTCAGCCCCTCCCCCACCCACGAGTACGTGTAGACCCGCCCGTCCGGCGTCCGCGAGTAGTGCTCCAGCCCCTTCTTCAGCAGCCGCGCGATCGTCGACTTCGACGAGCCCACCGGCCCGTGCAGCAGGATCACGCGCCGCTCCGGCCCGTAACCCATCGCCGCCGCCTTGATCACCTGCACGAACTTCTGCAACGGCACGTCCAGCCCGAAGATCGCGTCCCGGCCACCGCCGATCGGATCGTCGAAGAACGTGTAGTGCGTGATCTCCTTCTTGTACTCCGTGTACTTCCGCGTCCCGAACGACACGATCATGTCGTACAGCCGCTGGAAGGCGCTCCGCGACACGCGCGGATCGTCCCGTACGAGATCGAGGTACTCCGGGAACGTGCCCTCCCAGTGCAGGTCCTGGAACAACGAGGCATTCTGATGTTCCCGAATCCTCTCGATGATGTCGATGGTCGGCGAGGACATCGCGTCTCAACTCCTTCGAAGGCGACGGACTGGCTCGGAGGTGTGTAAAGTCTTACTGGAGGCGCGTCTGGCGAGTTCCGCCGAGTCCGCGCCGATCTGTCGTCGCTTGTCGCGATCCGGCCTTGGCTCCCGGCGCTTTCATCCCACCGCCGGAGGCTCGAGCCCGCACCGGTGATGTCGGGCCGTCGCGGCCCTCAGTTGACCCGCAGCCGGAAGTCGTCCGCGACTTGCCGCAGCAGCCGGTCGAGGGGATCGCCGGCGGCGGGGAAGAGGTGGCGGTCCGAAACGCGGTTCAGCGCGCTCCGCAACCGCGGAAAGTTCTCGGCACAGGCCCGGTAGACCCGGTCGAGCCCGTGCTTCTCCGCATCCGCGCAGTCGGCCGCCAGGCGGTACCCGGTCGTGCCGACCTCCTCGTAGTACGCCAGCCCCGGCGCTCCGCGACGCTGGCGACGACCCTCGATCCAGTCCGGGAAGAGCCCACTCAGCCAGAGCGAGAAATCGCCCAGGTGCGCCCGCATCAGGAGCGCCCGCCGCCCCTGTGCCGTCCGCAGCGCCGGGAGCTGGTCCACCAGGTAGCGGAACTCCTGGGCGTCGCCCTCCTCTACCTGATACGCGCGGTTGCGCCGCCCGAACTCGACCAGCAGCGCCGCGAGGTAGTCGGCCACCGTCCGGTCCCCGAAGCCCACTTCCAGGAGCGCGTGCCGGACCAACAGGTAGAAGACGAGCCGCGCCGGGACGGCGCTCACGCCGCGGACGGTGAGGACGGCGTTCAGCGTGCGCGGATCATCGAGGATCGCGTCGAAACCTTCCTCGCGCAGCCGGTCTTCCTCGCGGCCCCGCGCCTCGCTGTCCCCCCGCGTGAGGAGACCGAGCACGAGACCCGCTTCGACACGGCCGAACGAGGTGCGCACGTTCGGAAAGATCATCGGACCTCCTTGGCTACCGCGTCATAACCGCCGGGAGGCTCCTCGCTTGCTCCGGTGCGAGGCCCGGTCTAACTTTGCCGAAAGAACCCGAAGATGACGCCACGCCCTTGCATTCGTCGTGCCCAGAGCCAGCGAGCGGGAGACATGCGGGATCGACGGCCCAACGTGGGCGGGCCGCCTCGAACGGGGCCCTCGGGGTGCGGCTGGAGCGATTTGGAAAAAAGCGGGGCGAGGGGCGCGGAGCCCGGAAAGGCGTGCCGTATCGACCCTTCGACGGGTGACAACGGATTGGTCCGCGTATGACCGAAGCTAAACCCGGCGCGAGTCCAGTGTCAAGAGAGCGCCGCCGGTCCCGCAGCCTCGAACGAAGGCTCTTCGCCTGGCTCCTCGGCGTCGCGCTGGTACCCACGCTGCTCCTCCTTGCTGCCGGCACCTGGCTGGGTGCCGGCTCCATCGGATGGATCACCGGCGTCGGTCCCTGGGACCGGGTCGCGCGGTCCGGGCGCGCGCTCGTCGACGCCGCCGCGCGCGACAGCGCCGCCGATCCGGCGCTCGCGGTCGCGGCCCGGCGCCATCGCGATCAGCTCGCGGAATCGCTCGTCCTTGCCCGCCGGTGGTCCTTCGTCGGCCAGCGACTCTCGCGCCTGCTGCCGCTCGCCGCGCTCGGCCTGGCCGCGCTCCTCGCGGGTCTCGCGCTCGCCGTCAGCCGCCGGCTCGCCCGCGACCTGGCCCGGCCGATCGCAGAGCTCGTCGAGTGGACGGAGCGGATCGGACGGGAGGAGCCGCTCCCGCCGCCGAGCCCGGCGGAGGAGCGGGAGGTGCGCGAGGTTCGCCGGCTGCGCGCCGCGGCTCGCCGCGCCGCTGTCGAGCTGGGCGAGGCGCGCCGTCGCGCTCTCGAGGCGGAGCGCGTCCGCGTCTGGGGCGAGATGGCGCGGCGCGTCGCGCACGAGATGAAGAACCCGCTCACGCCGCTGCGGCTCGCGGCGTACCGCCTCGAGGCCGAGGGAGCCGCTGCCACCGGCGAGCCGCTCGCGGTCATCCATGAGGAGACGGCGCGGCTCGAGGAGCTCGCCCGCGAGTTCGCGGCGCTCGGTCGGCCACCGGAGGGACCCACGAGCCCGGTGGACCTGCCGGAGTTGCTCGGCTCGCTGCTGGCCACGGACGTGCCGCCGGCGATCGAGGCGCGGCTGGACGTCGCGGGCGAGGTTCCGTTGGTCGAGGCGCACTACGAGGCGCTGGTTCGTGCGTTCCGCAACCTCATTCGGAACGCGGCGGACGCCGTGGAAGTGACGGGGCCCCCCGGCCGGATCACGGTGGACGTGTCCGCGGGCGCGGACGGAATCCGCGTCCGGATCGAGGACACCGGTCCGGGCCTTCCGGCCGGCGGGGGGGAGAGCATCTTCGAGCCCGAGTTCACGACCAAGGTGCGTGGCACGGGCCTCGGGCTCGCGATCGTGCGGCAGGCGGTGGTCGCACACGGAGGCGAGGTCCGGGCCTGGACCCGCGCGGAGGGCGGCGCGGCGTTCGAGGTCTGCCTGCCGCCCGGCGTCATGGTGGCGGCCGGGGCGCGCGCGTGAGGCGCCTCGTCGCCGGCGTCCTCGTCCTCGCCGGTTGCGCGACGGCACCGCGCACTGCGGCGACGCTCGCGCCGATCCGGGTGCTGTCGTACAACATCCACGCGGGCAAGGACGCGGAGCGGCGGCCGGCGCTGGAGCGGGTCGCCGCGCTGATCGATTCGGCGGGAGCGGATGTCGTCCTGCTTCAGGAGGTCGACCGCGGCACGCGGCGCTCGGGCGGCGTCGACCAGGTCGCGGAGCTGGAGCGGCTCACCCGCCGGCACGCGGCCTTCGCCGCGTCGCTCGACTCCTACGACGGCGGCCAGTACGGCATCGCCATCCTGTCCCGCTTCCCCATCGCCGACGCGGAGAAGGTGCCGCTCTCGGTGGAGCCGCCCCAGCCGCGGTCCGGCGACTCGCACGAGCCCCGCGTCGCGCTGCACGTGACGCTCGCGCCCCCGGGCGGTCCGCTCCACGTCGTGACCACGCACCTCGATGCGTCCGGCGCGGGAACTTACCGCCGCCAGGAGCTGGTACAGGTTCTCGCGCACCTGCGCCGGCACGTGCCGCCCGGCGCGCCGCTCGTGTTCGGCGGAGATCTGAACGCCGACGCCTCCGGCGACGAGGCCGCCGCCATCTCGCTCGCGTTGCACGATTCCTGGGCCGAGTGCGGTCGCGGCGAGGGCGGCACCTACCCTGCATCCGTGCCGACGAAGCGGATCGATTACATCTTCTTCCGCGGCGGCCGGTGCATCGACGCGCGCGTGCCCGCGAGCCAGGCGTCGGACCACCGGCCGCTCGCCGTGACCCTCGAATTCGGGAGATTGAGCCAATGATGCGGAGACTCGCCGGGGCGGCGCTCGTGGCGGTTGTGGTGGCGGGATGCGCGGTCCGCGTCGGCGGGTCGAAGCCGCTCAACTATCACGTCCTCGCCGTGGACGCGCCGTCCGGCGCCTCCGCCGCGCAGGTGGCGGAGGCGATCCAGCACGCGAACGCGCAGCTCGTGCTCGTGTCGGCGCGCGCCGACAGCACCTGGTTCGCCGACGTGGCGCGGCGCTCGAACCTGACGCTCAGCGGGCCGGGCAGCTCCGGCGCGGTCCGCCTCGGCTTCCTCGCCGGCAAGCCCGTCGGCGACACCACCCTGGCCCGCAAGCTCCCCGGCGGCGCCATCACGATCCAGGACGCGCTCTACCAGCCCGAGAAGGAGCGCTACGTCGACCTGATGCTCGTCCGGGCCGATTCCGGCTCCGCCCGCGACATCGCCCACGCGCTGCTGACCTACGTCGCCTCGGACGTCATGCAGAACGCGTCGCTCGTGCTGGGCCTCGCCGGGCCGAATCCTGTCGTCCTCGACTCCGTCTCGTCGATCGTGCGTCCCGCGTTCTCCGATGTGCGGGATTGCCGGCAGGGCGCCACCGACATCGGGCCGAGCCCGCTGCGCGTGCTCTACGGCCCCGTCTCGCAGGTGCAGTGCGACGCCGTGCGCCGCCTGGAGGGTCCGGGCACGCCGCTCTACGCCCAGATCGTCGTCGGTCGACCTTAGCCCGGTTACGCCATGCCCCTGGTTCTCGTCGTCGACGATGAGCCCAACCTGCGACGGATGTTGGGACGTCTGTTGGAGAGCGAGGGGCATCGGGTGCAGGAGTCGAGCAGTGGGCGCGGCGCGCTCGAGCTGTTGGGCGAGGCGGACCCCGACGTCGTCCTCCTCGATCTCGCGCTCCCCGGCGAGGACGGCCTCCACATCCTGGAGGAGATCCGAGCCCGCCGCCCCGAGCTGCCCGTCGTGATGATGAGCGGCCGCGCCACCCTCAGCGACGCCGTGCGCGCCACCAAGCTCGGCGCGTTCCACTTCATCGAGAAGCCGCTCACGCCCGAAGCGGTCCTCCTCACGATCCGCGGCGCGATCGAGCTGCGGCGAGCGCGCGATCTGAGCCGTGCGCTCGCCGCGGAGCTCGGCCCCGGCGACCGGCTGGTCGGCTCGAGCCCGGCAATGCGGCGCCTGCGCGACCTGCTCGCCCAGGTCGGCTCCACCGACGCTCGCGTGCTCCTCACCGGCGAGAGCGGGACCGGCAAGGAGCTGGCGGCCGCCGCGCTGCACAACCTGTCGCGGCGCGCCGCCGCGCCGTTCGTCCGTGTCAACAGCGCGGCGATCCCGCGGGAGCTCGTCGAGTCGGAGATGTTCGGCCATGAGCGGGGCGCGTTCACCGGGGCGACGGAGCGCCGGCGCGGCCGCTTCGAGCTGGCGGACGGCGGCACGCTCTTCCTCGACGAGGTCGCCGACCTCGGACCCGAGGCGCAGGCCAAGCTGCTGCGCACGCTGGAGACCGGAGAGGTCGATCGCGTCGGCGGGCACCACCCGGTGCGCGTCGATGTCCGCGTGCTCGCCGCCACGAACCGCGACCTGCGCGAGGAGGCCCGCGCGGGCCGCTTCCGCGACGACCTCTTCTACCGGCTGAACGTCGTGCCCATCCATCTCCCGCCGCTGCGCGAGCGGCTCGAGGACATCCCGGAGCTCGTCGCCCACTTCCTGGCGCGGCTCCAGGCGCGCGGCGGGCCGGTGCCGCCGGACGTGCGCCCCGACGCGCTCGAGCGGCTCGCCGCCTACTCCTGGCCAGGCAACGTTCGCGAGCTCGGCAATATCTGCGAGCGGCTGGCGATCCTCCACCCCGGCGCGGCGGTCGGCCGGCGCGAGGTCGATCGGCTGCTCGTCGAGGGCGGCGCGCCCGTGACCGCCGTCCCCGCTTCCCTTGCCGAGTACCTGGACGCCTTCGAGCGCGACCTCATCCTGAAGGCGCTCGATGCCGCCGCGGGCAGCATCACGGAGGCCGCCCGGCGTCTGCGGACCGACCGACCCAACCTCTACCGCCGCATGAGGCGGCTGGGCATCGAGAGATGACGCTGCGCCGCGGCTCGTTCCTCCTCCTCTGCCTCGCGCTGGGCGCACGCGGTGCCGCCGGCCAGGAGGCGTCCGGCCCCGAGCTCGCGCCGGACGTGGCGCTCTCGGCCGTCGAGTTCTACAACCGGCCCGGCACCACTCGCCTCGTCGGCGGATCCACGCTCGCCGCCGGCGAGGAGGTCGTCGGCGACGTCGCCGTCCTCGGCGGCAACTACACGGTCGCCGGCCGCATTCGCGGCGACCTCGTGGTGATCAACGGCGAGCTCGAGCTGCACCCTGGCGCGGAGATCAGCGGCGCGGTGCTCGTCGTCGGCGGCTCCATCGTCGGGAACGCGCCCATCGGGGGCACGATCCGCACCTACCCCGAGCCGCTGCGCTACCGGATGGACGCGGATCGGCTCGTCTACACCGGCTCGCCGCCTTCGACGTTGTTCGCGGCGGGCCATCAATTCCGCTTCGGCCGGACGGACATCGCGCTCGCGGTGCGCCGCGGCTACAACCGCGTCGAGGGGCTTCCCATCGCGCTCGGCCCCCGCCTCGACCTGGGCCGCGCCAATCCGACCCGGCTCGAGGGCTTCGTCATCTACCGCTCCGCGCCGGGCCTGGGCCTCGACCACGACCGCGTCGGCTACGTCGTCCGCGCCGAGCAGTTCCTCGGCGGGCGCAGCGTCGCGCGCTTCGGCGTCCATCTCTTCTCGGAGATCGTGCCGGTGGAGGAGACCGGGCTCTCCGATCGCGAGAACTCGCTCTCGACCTTCGTCCTGCACCAGGATTTCCGCGACCACTACGAGCGCCGCGGCTGGGGCGCCTACCTGCGCCTTGCCCGGCGAGGCCTCCCGTACGACCTCGTCCTCGACTACCGCGACGAGCGCGACCGCAGCATCCCCGCGTCCGCGGCCTGGGCTATCCTCGACAGCGGCGAGGCCTGGCGGCCCCAGCCGCTCGTCGGCGAAGGCCCGCTGCGTACGGTCGCCCTACGCCTCGGCTACGATACCCGCAACGACGTCATCGCGCCTGCCGCCGGCTGGCTCGTGCGCGGCGCCATCGAGCGCGGCCTCGGCGGCTCGCCCGCCTCCGACGCGGCGCTCGTCGATGGGACCCCGCTCCTGGCCCAGGCGCCCGTCCCCGTCAACGCCGACTTCACCGCCGCCTCGGTGGATCTGCGGCGTTACGCGCGCCTCGGCCCCAGCTCCCGCATGGCCGTGCGGTTCCTCGCCTCCGGCTCCCTCGACGGCAAGCCGCTCCCCCCGCAGCGCCAGCAGACGCTCGGCGGCGAGGGCACGCTCCCCGGCTACCGCGCCTTCGGCTTCGACTGTGGCGCGCGGCGCGAGACCGTCGAGGTCGGCCGCACCCGCTTCTTCCCGTTCTACGGCTGCGACCGCCTGATCCTCGTCCAGCTCGAGTATCAGGCCGGCTTCCCGCTGGTGCGCGGCTTCGGCCGCCGCCTCGGCTTCCGCGGGGACCTCGGCGAGTCCCTCGGCTGGACGGCCTTCTTCGACACCGGCCGCGCCTGGACGGACCTCGCCGCCACGGAAGGCCGTAGGCGCGGCGCCGAATTCTTCGCCGCCGACGTCGGTGTCGGGCTCCGCATCGAGCGCATCGGCCTCTACTGGGGGCTCCCACTCTCCGGGCGCGGCCAGGGCTTCAACTTCTTCGTGCGC
Source organism: Longimicrobiales bacterium (assembly GCA_035715725.1). Classification (GTDB taxonomy): domain Bacteria; phylum Gemmatimonadota; class Gemmatimonadetes; order Longimicrobiales; family RSA9; genus JADGGV01. Next base: position 12,470 of record DASTKT010000096.1, read on the forward strand.
ATCGGCCCGCGCCTGTGATCGCTCTGCTCCTCTCCTGGACCCTCGCGCTCGCCTCGCCGCCGGCGTCCGCCCCGGATTCCGGAGACGTCGTCGTCCAGGCCCCCGTCTTCGTGGTGGTCCCGGATCCCGGCGCCGGCTGGCGGCCGCTCGTCCGCATCGGCCGCATCCTCGACGACAGTTCCCTCGAGCAGGCCGCCCGCTCCGGGTTCCCGCTCCGCCTCCGCTGCCGGGTCGAGCTCTGGCGGGACGGGCGCTTCGTCGACGCGCTCGCCGGCGCGCAGGACTGGACCGCCGTCGTCCTCTTCCAGCCGCTCGACAACGCCTTCCTGGTGCGCGAGTCCGCCACCGGCCGGGTCCGCCGCTTTGCCAGCTATGGCTCCGCCACGGCCGATCTCGAGCAGGCCTACCCGCTCCCCCTCCACCCGACCCGGCGAGGCCGCTACTACTACACGGCCCGCCTCGACGTCGAGACGATCTCCGTCTCCGACCTCCAGGAGCTCGAGCACTGGCTCCGCGGCGAGCTCGGCCCGGCGGTCAGCGGCGACGGCTCGATCCCCTCCGCCGTAGAGCAGGGCGTCAAGCGCCTGTTCGTCCGCGTCCTCGGTCTCCCCGCGCTCCGCCACGAGGCCCGCAGCGAGAAGTTCGTCGTTCGCTGAGGCCCGCTCTGGCTCGCCTCTTGCGCCTCGCCGCGAGGCCGATTCGCGGCATTCCCGGAGGCCTCCTTGAGTCCGACCTGCCCGATCTGCGGCTGCGCCCTCGCCGAAGGCGACCGCGTCGTGAGCGTGCTCCCCGCCGGTTCCGGCGCCGCGCCCGCGCTGCGCGAGGTCTCGCTCGCCGCCGCCGCGGATGGCGCGCTCGCCTATCTCTGTGCCCGCCACGCCGACGCGGTCGCGCTCCTCGAATCGCTCCAGGTCGACCGCGCCTCCATCGAGCGCGAGGTCCGTGGGCACTTCTACCAGGAGCTCGATCTGCTGGCCTATGCCTTCGAGATGGAAGCCGCGCAGCAGATCGAGGAGGGACGCGACGACGACGCCGCACGCACCCAGCAGACCCGCCTCGGCATCCGCCTGGCGGCCCGGCTCGTCGGCGGCGTGCCCGCCCCCGAGGTCGACCGCCGCCTCGAGCGCTGGCGTGACGCCTATCGCACCAAGTTCCCGGATTGATCCCGTCGCGCCGCGGCCGCGCGCCGCACGCACGCGCTGGCCCATCCCGACGCCCGTACTTACCTTCCAGATGCGGACGAAGCGTCCGTTCCCCGCTTTTCCCCGTCTGGGAGTGCCGAATGCCCCAGCACGATGGGTCCGTTGCCGGATCCGATCGTCCTGTCGCCGTCCGTTGGCGTCCGTGGGGCGCCGAGGCGTTTCGTGAGGCCACCACCGCCGACCGCCCGGTGCTGCTGAACCTCACGGCGTCGTGGTGCCACTGGTGCCGCCTGATGGATGAAACGACCTACGCGGATCCGGAGCTGGTCGCCCTCGTCAACGCGGAGCTCGTGCCGATCCGCGTCGACGCCGACCGCTACCCCCACGTCCAGTACCGCTACATCGCCGGTGGTTGGCCGACGAACGCGTTCCTGACGCCGACCGGCGAGGTGTTGTGGGCCGGCACGTTCGTCGAGCTCGAGGAGTTCCGCGGCGTTGCCCGGAACGTGCTGGCCGCCTGGAAGGACCGGCGCGCCGAGCTGGACGTCGAAATCCAGCGGCGCCGGAAGGCGCTCGACGCCGCTCGCTCCCACCGGCCCACGACCGGGATCGTCCGGCGCGAGGCCGCCGACGATGTCCTCGCCGCCATCCAGCACGCGTACGATCCGCGCAACGGCGGGTTCGGCGAGGCGCCGAAGTTCCCGTACGCGGATGCGATCGAGCTGCTGTTCGCTCAGGAGCGCCGGGCCCCGGGCGGTGGTTGGGGCGCGATGGCCGATCACACGCTCGACGGAATGCTGGCCGGCGACCTGTGGGATGAGCTCGATGGCGGCTTCTTCCGCTACGCGCTGCAGGCCGACTGGACGCACCCGCGCCGCGAGAAGCTGCTCGAGACGAACGCCGGGTTGCTGGCGGCGTACGCCGTCGGCGCGCACGTCCGCGGACGCGAGGACTGGCGCCGCATTGCCGAGCGGATTGTGAGCTGGGTCGAAGGCACGCTCACGCGTCCGGACGGGCTCTGGTCCGGGAGCCAGATGGCCGCGGAGGCGTACTACGCGCTCCCGGCCGAGGCGCGGACTCGGGCTCCCCGGCCCAGCGTCGATGCCACGGTCTTCACCGACTCCGCCTCGCACTGGATCCGGGCGCTGGCCACGGCCGGCCCACGCCTCGGCCGGGCCGACTGGGTGGAGCGCGCCGCCGGGGCGCTCCCCCGCCTGCTGTCGCAGATGGCGGCGCCGGGCGACCTCCTGTTCCACCACGCGGCGTCCGGTGAGGCGCCGGCGCTTCCGGGGCTGCTCACCGATTCGCTCGAGGCAGCCCGCGCGTGCGTCGCCGTCGCCCAGGCCACGGGCCGCGCGGACCTCGTCGGTGAGGCCCGGCGCCTCGCGGCCGCCATGCAGCGGCGCCTCTGGGCCGACGCCGGTGGCTTCGTCGACCACGTGCCCTCGGACGACGACGTGGCGGCGCTCCGCTACCGCGATCGCCCCTTCGAGCTGAACGCCGACGCGGCCCGACTCCTCCTCGACCTCTACCAGGCCACGGGCGAGCGGAGTTACCGCGCCCTCGCCGAGCGTACCCTCGCCACGCTTTCGCCGCTGGCGGGCCGCTACGAGGTGGCGGGCGCGGCATTCGCTCTCGGCGTCGAGGAGTTCTTCGAGGCGCCGTTGTCCGTGGCACTCGTCGGCTCCGCCGATTCGACCGCCGAGCTCCGGGCGGCCGCTCTCGCGCTCCCGCTTCCCGAGAGGCGCGTCTGGCCGATCGGCGATGGGGGGCGACTCCCGGCCGGCAGCTTCCCATCGCAGCCGGCGCCCGCCGCCTACCTCTGCAGCCGCGGCGCCTGTTCGCCCGCGCTCCGCGACCCCGCCGAGCTGGCGGACGCCGCGCGCCGCGCTCGCTGAGGCATGCCGGCGCGAGACGACGCGCTCCGGTCGGATCTGCTGGCGGTCTTCGCTCGGGGGGTCGGTGCGCCGCTCTCCGACGCCGACTTCAACGCGCTCGCGCTCCGGGTGTTCGCGTACCAGATCGAGCGCAATGCGGCGTACGCCGCGTACTGCCGCCGCCGCGGCGCCACGCCGGAGACCGTCGGGCACTGGACCCGGATCCCGGCCGTGCCCACGTCGGCGTACAAGGAGATCCCCCTCGTCGCCGGCGATCCAGCCGGTGCCCGGGCCGTGTTCCGCACCAGCGGCACGACGCGGGGCCCCGAGCGCCGCGGCGCCCATTACGTCCTGGACCTCGCACTCTATCGCGCATCGCTGCTCCCGACGTTCGAGGCCTACCTCCTCCCCGACGGCGCGCGGCTTCCCGTGCTCTCGCTGATCCCGTCCGCCGCGGACGCGCCGGACTCGTCGCTCTCGTGGATGGCCGCCGCGATCATGGACGAGCTCGGTGCGCCGGGGGGCGGCTGGTTCGCGGCGCCGTACTCCGGGCTCCAGGAGGCGAGCCTCGGCCGGGCGCTCCGCGGGTTCGAGGCCGCCGGCCAGCCCGTCTGTCTGCTCGGTACTTCACTGGCGTTCGCGCACTGGCTCGACGGCTTGCGCGCGCGGGGCGAGCGGCTCGCAGTTCCGCCCGGCTCGCGACTCATGGACACCGGCGGGTTCAAGGGGCACCGCCGTGAGGTCTCCAGTGACACGCTCCGCGCCGACTACCGGGATCTCCTCGGCATCCCGGAGACGCACGCGGTGAACGAGTACGGCATGACCGAGCTGCTCTCGCAGTACTATGACGCCGCGCTGCGCGACCACACCCTGGGCCGCGGCGGCGAGCCGCGCCGCAAGGCCGGGCCGCCGTGGTTGCGCGCCGTCGTCGCCGACCCGGAGACGCTCGAGCCGCTTCCGCGCGGCGAGACCGGGATCCTGCGTCACGTGGACCTCGCGAACCTCGATTCGGTGGCCGCCATCCAGACGGAGGACCTCGGCCGGGAGGTCGAGGACGGCTTCCTGCTCCTCGGCCGCGCCGCCGGCGCCGCGCCCCGCGGCTGCTCCATCGCCGCCGACCTGCTGATCCGGGCGGCGCGGGAGACCGGGGCGTGACCACCATCGACGCGTTCCACCTGCCGCGTCTCGAGGAGTCGGACGTCGAGCGCTGGGAGAGCCGGTCCATCGGCCCGGGGCTCGCGCTGCGCTTCCCGCTCCTGCGCCCGGACGGGCTGCGGCGCCTGCTCGCCCGCATGCGCGACGCGCGCACCCGCACGCTCGCGCACCTCCCCGTCGAGCGCATCGTCCGGGCGATCGACCAGGCTGCCGCCCGCCTCGCCGACCCCGCCGATCCGCTCCGCCGCGCCGCCGACGCCTCGCTCCCGCTCGTCACCGGCCTCTCCGCGCCGATGGCGCGCCACGTCCTCGACCGCGCTCTCCTCGACTGGCGCGAGCCGGCACTCCGCGCGCTGCTCGCCGACGAGCTCGGCGGCCCGGCCGTGCTCGACGAGTTTCGCCCCCGCTCCGGATCGCCGGTGGCCGCTCGCTACGTCCGCGCCTTCGGCCCGGCACTGGCCTTCCACGTCTTCGCCGGCAACGTTCCCGGCGTGGCGGTCACGTCGATCGTTCGCTCCCTCCTGGTCAAGGCCGCGACGCTCGGCAAGACGGCCGCCGACGAGCCCGTGCTGGCGCCGCTCTTCGCCCGCACGCTCGCCGCGGTGAGCCCGGACCTCGGCGACGTGCTCGCCGTCACGTACTGGCCCGGCGGACTCGAGCACGTGGAAGCCGTCGCGCTGCGCGAGGCCGACACCGTCGTCGTCTACGGCGGCGGAGCCGCCGAGGAGGCGATTCGGCGACGCGTCCCCGCAGGCACGCCCTTCCTCGCGCACGGGCCGCGCTACTCTTTCGGGCTGGTCGGCCGCGAGGCCCTTTCGCCCGCCCGCGCGGCCGCCCTCGCCGAGGAGGTCGGCCGGGCCGTCGCCCTCTTCGACCAGCAGGGCTGCGTCTCGCCTCACATGGTTTACGTCGAGCAGGGTGGGGAAGTCTCTCCGCGGGCATTCGGCGCACTGGTCGCCGCGGCGCTGGCGCGCCTCGAGGCCGATCTGCCGCGCGGCCCGCTGCGCCCCGAGGACGCCGCCGCCATCCACGCCGCCCGCGGCGCCGCGGAGTTCCGCGCCATCGCCGGCGGAGACGTCGAGCTGCACACCAGCCCGGGGACCGAGTGGACCGTCGCGTTCGATGCCGACCCGGCCTTCACGGCGTCCTGCCTGAACCGGTTCCTCTGGGTCAAGCCGCTGCTGGACCTGTCCGACGCGGTCGAGCTCGCCCGCCCGTTCCGCGCGTTCCTCCAGACCATCGCCATCGCCGGCGCCGGGAGCCGGCTACCGGATCTCGCCGCTGCGCTCGGCCACGCCGGCGCCACCCGGATCACCACCTTCGAGGCGATGCCCTGGCCGCCACCCTCCTGGCACCATGACGGCCGCGGACCGCTCGTCGAGCTGCTGCGTTGGGTCGACCTCGAGGCCTAGCGCGCCGCCAGCACCTCCTCCAGCTCCGCCGCATCCTCCGCCGTGTAGCCGTACAGCACCACCTCTTCGGGCGGCCCCGCGTGCGCCCGCACCGCCTCCAGCATCGCCTGCGCCGCCTGCCGCAACGGGAAGCCCGCGACCCCGGAGCCCAGCACCGGGAACGCCACGCGCCGGGCCCCCAGCTCGGACGCCACCTGCAGCGCGCTCGCCGTCGCATCCCGGATCGTCCGCTCCGACGCCGGCTCGTCCCCCATCGCCGCGGCGTGGATCACCCATCGCGCCGGCAGCTCCCCCGCCGTCGTCGCCACGGCCGCGCCGACCCGGATCGGCCCGTGCTGCCGCACGTATGCATCACACTCCTCCTGCACGCGGGGCCCGCCGCGCCGCCGGATCGCGCCCGCTACCCCCGCCCCCAGCACCAGGTGGTTGTTCGCCGCGTTCACCACCGCATCTCCATCGAAGCCGGTGATGTCGCCCGTCACGATCCGCACGGCGCCCATGGCCTACGCCGGCTCCGACCGCCGGAACACCTCGCGGATCTCCTCCTCCCCCATTGCGCGCCACCGCTCGTCCACCACGCCCGCCGGAATGTCCAGCCGCGCCAGCCGCTTGACCTCCGACGGGACATCGTTGCACACGAACAGCGCCTCCGCGTGCTCCTCGCCCCCCTCGTGTATCCCCGACGTCACCATCCCCGTCCACTGCCGACCCCGATCGTCCCGGAACACGCGCGGCGTGGTCTCCGGCGTCTCCTCCACGGGCCGCTTCTCCCATTCCATGCTCGCCTCCTTCGCCACGTCCCTCGGCGCCTCACCGCGAGGGCCGCCGACCGTTTCGTCCGTGCAACGCCCGTACCCGGCGCGCCGGCTGGCCACATCGTGCGCATCGGCGGACCCGATTGGCGCATGTGCGCCTCACTTCCCGGCATCCGCGCCGGGTCGATTTCCGAAACATGCGTCGCCGGCCGATCGGCCTAAGCGTTTTGTGGTAAATATTTGGCGATTTTTCCACAAATGCGCGGCCGAAAGGGGAACGCCGCTTGCACTCGGGCCCCGCCGTTCGCGCGGCCGTTTTGTCAACGGTCGACGTTACCGACCCAACGGAATGGAGGGAGCGCGATGATCGGCATGTTGCTGTACGTGCTGCGTTCGCTCTTCCCGCCAAACCGCCGGCGGCGCTGGCCGGCCTTCGGGGCCGCCGCGCTGTTGGCGGCGCTCCTCGCGGGCACCGGGGCGTATGGCGCGGGACTGCTGGCGAACGTCCCCGTCCGGCGGATCACGCGGGAAGAGGTGGATGCCCTGCTCGTGAGAGCGCAGCGGGCACAGAAGGCGTATGGCGGGGCGGAGACGTACATCGGCGGCACGGTCCGGCCGCTCGAGCGCGTGCTCCGCGGTTACCGGAACGACCCGGAGCTGGCGCGGCGGATCGCCCTGGCGGTGGTTCGCCAGTCGAACCGGCTGCGCCTCGATCGGAAGCTCCTGACGGGTGTGCTGCTGGTGGAGAACCCGGATCTGAATCCGCGAGCGCGCAGCGTGGTCGGCGCTCGCGGCCTGATGCAGGTCATGCCGCTGCATCGAGGGGCCTGGCCGTGCCGCGGCCCGCTCGAGGAGGTGGAGGCGAACATCTGCTACGGCGCCCACATCTTCGCGGACAACCTGCGCGAGTCGGACGGCGATGTGCGGCAGGCGCTGCTGCGATACAACGGGTGCGTGCGGGGCACGAACACCCCGGACTGCGCGGCCTACCCGTCGCAAGTGTTTGCGCGCGCCCGCCGCGTGGCCAGTCGCTCGCACTTCATCTCGGCGGAGTAGCGTAGCTAGCGGGCGGGGGTAAGACCCGGGGGCCGCCGCAGAGCCGGGTTCGGCTCTGCGGCGGTCCGGTCGATACGGGCCGATTCCCGGGTGGATCCGTCGCGGCCGTTAGCCGATGAAGCTGGGGAGCGGGTGCTCCGGCGCCGGCGCGGTGCCGGCGGCGGTCCGCGCCTCGAGTTCGGCGCGCACGAACTTCAATACCTGCCCCTCGTCCAGCCGCTCCGCGTCCCAGAAGCGCGTGAAGGCGTTCCCACGCCGGCCCTTCCGGTCGCAGTCCACCGACCCCGCGCTCCCGCGGCGGTAGCTCAGGACACAGCCATCCCACGTCCCGCGCTTGACGACCCCCCGTTCGAGGTCAATGGAGAGCTGCACCAGACCATCGTAGGCGAATTCCCTGAGTTCGGTCCGGAGCTCGTTCTCGGCGTCGGCCATTCGGGGGCTGGAGAGGAAGGAGAATAGCCACATACGAAGCCTCCTACACGGGGGACTGCAACGGCGGGAGGGACCCGCCCGGGGGAACCGTATGCGCGGGCAAAAGAAAAAGGGACCCCGGCCGGCGCTGCCTCGCGCGGGATCCCTTGACTGGGGCGGCAGGGCTCGAACCTGCAACCTGCCGGTTAACAGCCGGCCGCTCTGCCCGTTGAGCTACACCCCATTCGCGAAGCCTGGAAAGTGAGCCGCGGGCGCGGCTCGCCAAGGCTTCCCCATGTGTTCCCGGAACCTAATCCGCCGCTCGAATGGGGTCAACCCTTCGGGCCTTGCGGGGCCGCAAGAGTCGCGCCTCGAAGCGCCCCGCGAACACCCTCGATCGGCGCGTGATCGGTCGCCGCCGGCCACATTGGTCCGGGCAGCCGCGATTCGTGTCGGCCGCTCAGAGGTGCCGCGAGGCCGGCAGGAGCGAGCGGTGGATCGCGAGTGCCGCCCTCACCCCGGAGGCGGCCGCGCTGACGGCGAGGTACGGCGGTCCCGCCAGGTCGCCGGCCGCGAAGACTCCGCGAATCGACGTCTCCTGCGCATGATCGACGGTCAGTTGGCCACCCTCGCGGTCGCAGCCGAGCACCTCGGCGATGTCGCACGCGGGACGGGCGCCGAGATGGAAGAAGAGCGCCTCGGCGGTGACGGCCGGCGGCGCATCGAGCTCGATCCGCTCCAGCCGGCCACCGGCTGCGACGATCCGCCGGACCCTCTCGGTCCGGAGCTGGATGTCGTTCGCGCGCAGCTTGTCGAGCTCCTCGGGTCGGAGCTCGTTCGGTGCGCCGTCGGTCAGGAGCTGCACGCTGGAGGCCCAGGTGAGCAGGTACAGCGCGAGTGCCGCCGCCTCGCGATCACGGCCGTAGACCGCGACGGGTGCGCCCACCACGCTCGGTCCGTCGCAGTCCGGGCAATGGAAGGCGGACTGCCCGAACGCCTCCTCGAGCCCCGGCAGCTCCGGGAGCAGATCGCGCAGGCCGAACGCGAGGAGCACCCGACGTGCGTGCTGGATCGCGCCCTCGTCCGTGCGGACCGTGAACGCGTCCTGCGCGCCCTCGACCGAGCGTACCGTGCCGGAGGCGAATTCGGCGCCGGCGGCCATGGCCTGCTCGCGGAGCCGAGCCCGGATCTCGTCCGGCGGCAGGTCGGGCAGGCCGGGGAACCCGTGAACGGCCCACGTGACGCGGTTGCGGGGCCGGCCGGCGTCCAGCACCAGCGCACGGCGGCGGTATCGCGCGAGCCAGAGCGCCGCGGAGAGCCCCGCGGGCCCGCCGCCGACCACGACGACATCCCATCCCGCGGCGGCGCGGCTCACGACGGCAGCGTGGCGGGGGCCGGCGCGGGCTGGCGGATCGGCAGCACGATCTGGAAGCTGGTGCCCCGGCCCGGGGAGCTCTCCACGCTGATCCGTCCACCGTGGGCCTCCGCCACCTCCCGTGCGATGCTGAGCCCGAGGCCGGCGCCCTTGGTCCGGGCCTCCGCTCCCACCTGGTAGTACTTCTCGAAGATGTGCGCGAGCTGCTGGGGCGGGATCCCGACGCCTGTGTCCGTCACGGTCAGGTGCACGCTGTCCTTCGTCCCGCGGGCGAGCACGCGGATCCGCCCGCCGGCCGGGGTGAACTTCAGCGCGTTCGACAGGAGGTTGCCGAGCAGCTGGTCGCGGATGCGCGGCGCGTCGATCGGCACGTGCTGCGGCGTGGACGGGTCCACCTGGACCTGGAGGTCGATCTCCTTCTGCCGCGCGAGCGGGTCGAAGGCTCGCTCCACCTCCCCGAGGAGCGCGTACAGGTCCGCGACCTCGACCTCCATCCGCAGCCCGCCCGCCTCCAGGCGGCTGATGTCCAGCAACTGGTTCACCAGCCGGGTGAGCACACGGGTCTGCTCGTGGACCGCGCCCAGCACCTCCCGCTGCTTCTCGTTCACGTCGCCGTAGATGCCGTCCTCGAGCAGCTCCGTGTACCCGCCGACCACGTTGATCGGCGTCTTCAGCTCGTGCGTGGCGATGCTGATGAACTCGGCCTTCAGCCGGTCCAGCTCCGCCAGGCGCTGCGTCATGGAGCGGAACGACCGGGCGAGGTCGCCGATCTCGTCGTCGCGGCGGTACGGCAGGTCGCCGGGCACGATGAACTCCCCCCCCGCGACGGCGGCCATCGCGCGCCGCAGCTTCCGGAGCGGCCGCGTAAAGGCGTCCGTCGTCCACAGCCCCAGCAGCAGCGTGATCAGCAGGGCGACGATGAGGCCGCCGAGCATCGTGGTCGTCGCCGTCGCGCTGATCTTCCGCGCTCGATTGACTTCGCCCTGGCTGCGGTGGTCGATGGCCTGCGCGATGTCGTCCAGCGAATCCTGCACCGCGGCGAGCGCGGGCTTCAGCCCCTCGAACGCCTGGGCCGCCTCGTTGACGCGTCCGCTCTGGACGAGCTCCTCGATCCGCTGCGTCGAGCGGCCGATCGCATCGAGGCGTGCGCCCGTCGCGCTCACCGCTTCGGCGTAACCGGCCGCTCCGAGCCGCGCAATCTGCGTCCGCGCGTTGATCAGCGCGTTGTGCATGCCGACCCGCTGGTCCTCCGACGGCGTCGCGATGTAGCTGCGCTCGAACCGGTTCAACTCGGCCAGCTCGCGCTGCAGACCGCCCAGCGCGAGAAACGCCGCGGCGTGGCGGCCCTGGAGTTCCTCGGCGATGTCCCGGAGATCCGCGAGCTGGCTCACGCCGTACACCGCTGGAATGACCAGGAGCGCGATTGTGCCTGCCAGGGAGAGGACCAGACGGGTTCGAACGGTCATGCGCGTCGTCGGTGTCTCGGCGGGACCGTCAAGGTTTGAGGATCCGGCGGATGCGGGCAAGCTCCTGCTGCGTGTCTTCGAGCTGCTTGTCCTTGTCCGCGATCTGCCGGTCCCGCTCCGAAACCTGTGCCTGCAGCCTCCGCAGGCGCGCGTTCAGCGAGTCCCGCGTCACCTCCAGCTCGCGGATCCGCGCCGTCACCGGGGCGCCCGGAAGCTGAGGCAGCGCGCGCGTGCGACCCGCCTGCGCCAACGTCCGGGCGCGAACCGAGTCCAGCAGGACGTCGCGCGCCATCGCCCGCGCCGAATCCGCGACCGCCTCCGCCTGGTCGGCCCGCTGCTCCGCCGCGCCGAGCTCCAGTGCCAGTAGGTACAGAACCTCGGCCGGCTCCTCCGCCACCGCCGTGGTGTCCGCGAGCCCCAGATACTGCGCCAGCAGCGCCGCGCCGCCCGGGAGGTCGCGCGCCGGATTCCGCGGGTCCAGCCGGCTCGCGGCCAGCGACAGCAACGCCTGCTTCCCGACCGTTCCATCCGGATCGGTCCGGTAGAGCCGCTCGAGTTGCATCGCCGCGGCGCCGTAGTCGCCGCGATCGAGCGTGACGAGCGCCTGCTCCAGGCGGACCTCCGGACCCGCCGGCACCGGCTCGCGGCGCCGCATGACGGCGCACGAGAGCGGTGCGGCGAGTGCCGCCACGAGCAGCAGCACGGTCGATCTCATTCCTCGATGGCTCCTCTGCCGGGTCCGAGCCCGGGCTCTTCGCGACGTTGTGGGACCATGCAAAGCCTAGGCCCCGATCGGCCCCCTCGCAATGCCCGCGGCACGCGCCGTGCAAGGAATCCGGCGCGCTCGTCCGACATCGCCGCGTCCCGACTCGACCCCGGAATTCACGAGCCGCGTTGCATGCGCGGCCTCTGCACCGGTACATTCGGCCAGGCCCGCTCCCCCCAACCGACGAACGAGCATGGATCGCGACCTGTCGCCGGCTCTCGATACCGGCACCGCCTACGGGGATTCGGCGTCCGCCGACGAGGGGAAGTACGTGTACTGCGTCATCAAGACACCCGACGAGCGGGAGTTCGGACCCATCGGCATCGGCGAGGGTGGTAATGTCGTGTACACCGTAAGGTTCCAGGACCTCGCCGCGGTCGTCAGCGACACGCCGATCCGCATCTACGACCCGACGCGCGAGAACGTGCTCGCCCACGAGCTCGTCAACGAGACCGTGATGCGCGAGTTCACCGTCATTCCGATGTCGTTCGGCACGATCTTTCGCACGAAGGAGGACATCGTCGAGCTGCTGAAGTCGACGTACCGCGCGTTCGACGACGTCCTCGAAAAAATGCGCGACAAGATCGAGTTCGGGCTCAAGGTGCTGTGGGATCGCGAGAAGGTCATCGCCCTCCTGGAGGCGGAGGACGAGGAGATCCGGCGGCTGAAGGAGGAGATCACGAACAACGCCCAGAGCTCCACGTACTTTGCCCGGATGCAGCTCGGCCGGCTCATCGAGAGCGCGCTCGAAGGCAGCGCCAACGACTACGTGGTCGACATCCACGAGTCGCTCAAGCCGGTCGCGGTGGCGAGCCGCTCGAACAAGCCGATCGGCGACCGCATGATCATGAACGCCGCCTACCTCGTCGAGCGCAGCCGCGAGCACGACTTCGACGAGGCCGTAAAGGCGCTGAGCCGGAAGTACGAGGACCTGCTGTCGTTCAAGTACACCGGCCCCTGGCCGCCGTACAACTTCGTGAACATCAAGCTGCGGCTCGAGCGTGCCGACGCGTAGGCGATCCTCGCTCCGGCGCGCCGCGTAGCGGCCCGCGTGCCATGGGTATCCTCAAGCACCTCCTCTTCTGGCCCGTCACGGGCCCGCTCTTCCTCGCCGAGTTCGCCATGGACAAGGTCGAGGGTGTCGTTCGCGAGGAGCTCACCGACGATACCCCGGTGAAGGCCGCGCTGCTCGAGCTGCAGCTCGAGCTCGAGCTCGGCGACATCGACGACGCCGAGTACGTGCGGCGCGAGGCGGAGCTGATGTCTCGCCTGCGCGAGGTCCGCGAGTGGCGCGAGCGCTTCGGCATGGGCGTCGCCGGCGGCGTGGTGAAGGTGGCGGCGCCCGAGGAAGGCGAGCCGGAGTCCGAGGAGCCGCCCCCGGCGCCGGAGGAAGGACCCAGCGTCGCGGATCCCCACGGGGCCACCATCGAGCTGAACTTCGACTGGGAATGAGCGACGCTCTCGCGGCGTTGGCCGGCCGCGTGGGCGCGCGCACCACGTTCGTGGTCGGGAAGGGTGGCGTGGGCAAGACGACCACCGCCGCCGCCCTCGCCCTCCGCCTCGCCGACTCCGGGCGGCGTACCCACCTCGTCTCGACCGATCCCGCCCACTCCGTCGGCGACGTCTTCGACGTCCGCCTCCCCGACGGCCGCGTGCACGAGAGCCCGTGCGTCGGCCGGCTCACGCTCGAGGAGTTCGACGCCGCCGGGTACGCGCGCCGCTGGGCCGGCCAGGCGGAGGCCGCCGTGGCGGAGCTCGTCGAGCGCGGCACCTACCTCGACGCCGAGGACTCCCGGGCGCTAATGGAGCTGTCGCTCCCCGGCGTGGACGAGGTCATGGCCGTGCTGCGCCTGGTCGAGCTCGCCGGCGAGCCGATCGAACGGGTGGTCGTCGACACCGCGCCGACCGGGCACATGCTGCGGATGCTCGATGCCGGGCGCCTCATCGAGGGATGGGTGGCCGCGCTGCGGGCCATGGCGGAGAAGGCCGATGTGGTCGCCTCGAGCCTGGTCGGCCGCGCCGTCCGCAGCCCTGCGGAGGACTTCCTGGACGAGCTGTACGGGCGCGTCGAGCGCTTCACGCGTAGCGTGCTGGCGGCCGCGGAGTTCGTGGTCGTGACCCGCGCCGAGCCGGCCGTCGAGGCCGAGACCGCGCGGCTGCGGGCGGAGCTCGCCCGGCGGGGACTCACGCTGGCGGCGGAGGTCGTCGTCGGGGGTCCGGCGGCCGGCGCCGGGAGCATCGCCCTGGTCGGCGAGCCGGGGATCCGGCGGTGCGAGGCGTTGCGTCGCCTCGGCCGCGAGGTGGCGGAGCCGAAGGGGACGGCCGAGCGCTCCGCTGCGCCCGCGAGAGCGTGGCCGCCACCCGGGCGCCCGCGCGGTGCCGGAGCCTGGCTCCTGTCGCGCCCCGGGTCGCTCTTCCTCTTCGCCGGCAAGGGGGGCGTCGGAAAGACGACCTGTGCCGCCGCCTTCGCGCTCGCGCTCGCGGAGTCCCGGCCCGTTGCGCTTCTCAGCACCGATCCCGCGGGCTCGCTCGAGGACGTCCTGGGGCTGCCGGTGCCGGCGGAGGGCGCGCGCACCGGCAGCCTGCTGGCGCGCCAGGCCGATGCGGCGGCGGAATTTGCGCGGCTCCGTGAGCGGTACCGCAAGGAGGTCGGCGCTCTCTTCGACGCGCTCGGGCTGGAGCGCGCGGCGGCGCTCGACCGGGCCGTCGTGGAGTCGCTCTGGGAGATGGCGCCCCCGGGAATGGACGAGATCGCGGCGCTGCTCCAGATCTCATCCGCCACCGAGGCCGGCACGGTCCTGGTCGTCGATCCCGCGCCGGCCGGCCACCTGCTCCGGCTGCTGGAGCTGCCCGGGATCGCGCTCGAATGGACGCACTCGCTCCTACGAATTTTCCTGAAGTACGGCCTGGCGCGCAGCCTTGACGAGCTTGTTCAGGGGGTACTACAGTTCGCTAAGGAACTGAAAGAACTTACGATCCGGCTGAGCGACCCCCAGCGGACCTCCGCCTTCGTCGTCACGCTCGACGAGCCGGTGGTGCGGATGGAGACGTTGCGCCTGGAGGCGGCGCTGCGGCGCGCCTCGGTGGCCATCTCGGCGGTCATCGTCAACCGGACCGAGGCCGGCACGGGCGCTGGGGCCGCGGGCGCGGTCGCCGGGGAATCGCGGGTGGACGGCCGATCCGGGCGGCCGCCGACCATCATCGCCCCGCGCCTGGCGCCTCCGCCGTCGGGCGCTCCGGCGCTCCAGGCGTTTCTGGCCCGGTGGGAGTTCGCGTCTTGAGCGAGGTCTTCTACCTCTACGGCTTCGTCTCGGCCGACGCGACTCTCCCCGAGCGAGGGCTCGCCGGCCTCGCGGACGCGTCGGTCGAGCTCGTGCCGCTCGACGGCGTCGCCGCGGTGGTCAGCCGGCTCCCCGCCGCCGACTACGCCCCCGAGCGGCTGGACGAGCGGACCCGGGACCTGCCCTGGGTCGCGGAGCAGGGACTCGCCCACGAGCGCGTCGTCGCCTGGTTCGTCGACCACGCGCAGATCCTGCCGGTGGCGCTCTTCACGCTGTACTCCTCCCGTGCCACGCTCGTGGAGGATGCCGCGCGGCGCGGCCCGGCGCTGCGCGCCGCGCTGGCCCGCATGGCCGGCAAGCGGGAGTGGGACCTGAAGGTCGCGTACGCGGGCGACCGGTTGGCGGAGCACCTGGGCGAGGTCTCGGAGGCGGTCGCGGAGCTCGATCGCCGCATCGCGGAGGCGACCCCGGGCACGCGCTTCCTGCTGCAGCGGAAGCGCGACGAGGTCGTGGAGGCCGAGACGGCGCGAACCGCGCGGCGTCTCGCCGGCGAGCTCCTCGACTCGGTCGTGGCGGACGCGGACCGATTCGTGCTCGTGCCCGTGGGAGCGAGCGAGGGCACGCTGCCGGTCGTACTCAACGCGGCGCTGCTCCTGACGCTCGAGGCGGAGAGCCGCGTCGAGGAGCGGGTCCGGCGGCGCGCCGTCGCGCTCGAGAAGCTGGGGCTGCACGTCTCCTTCTCCGGACCGTGGGCGCCGTACCGGTTCCTGGAGGAGACGAGCGCGGATGCCGGATGAGCTGACACTGCAGGACGAGCTCACGCTGGTCGAGCTCGTCAATCGGGTCCTCGACCGCGGCGTCGTGATCACCGGTGAGGTGACGATCAGCGTCGCGGGCGTGGATCTGGTGTTCCTCGGCCTCGACCTGCTGCTCACGTCCGTCGAGACGGCGGTGCAGCGGAAGCGACTGCCGCCGCCACGCACGGAATGAGCGGCGCGTACCTCTACTGCATCGCGCCGGCGGGCGTCGTTCCGCCGGGCGGCCTGGTCGGGCTGGAGGATGCGCCGGTCCGCGTGGCGTCGTTCGGGACGTTCACGGCGTGGTATTCCGAGCTGGACGCGCGGCCCGAGCCGAGCATCGAGCGAATTCGCCGCCACAACCAGGTGGTCGAGGCCGCGCTCACGGAGGAGGCGACGCCGGTACCGGCCCGCTTCGGGCAGTGGTTCACGGCACCGGCGGCGCTCGAGGAGAAGCTGCGCGAGGGCGCTGCCGTGCACGAGGAATCGTTGCGGCGCGTGGCCGGCGCGGTCGAATTCGGGCTGCGCGTGGCGGAGCTCGCGGCGCCGCCGGCGAGCGCTCCGGCGGCCGTTCCCGAGGCGACGACGGGCCGCGCGTACCTCGAGGCGTTGGCTGCGCGCGCGGCCGCGGACCGCTCGCGGGAAGAACGTGGCCGGGAGATTGCAACGCGCATTGCCTCCGTTCTCGGTCCTGCCGTGCGTCAGGAGCGCGTCGAGAGCGCGCAGTCACGTCACGAGGTGGTACGCATTGCGCACCTCGTCGCCCGACGGGACGTCGAGCCGTACCGCGCCGGCGTGGCGGAGGTGCGGCGCCGCTACCCGGAACTGCGGTTCTTGCTGAGCGGCCCCTGGCCGCCCTACTCCTTCGCGGCATGAGTGGTGAGCGGGAGCGCGCGGCGGATGCGGCTCGCGTCGAGGCGGATGATCCCGGCCTCTTCGCAGCCGAGCTGAAGGACCTCGCGCCGGCATTGCCCAGCCGGATCGAGGCCCGATCCGACAACATCGAAGCGGGTCTCGCGAAGCTGGTCCTTACGCTTCTCGAGTTCGTCCGACAGATTCTGGAGCACCAGGCGGTGCGGCGGATGGAAGGCGGCACGCTGTCGGACGCCGAGATCGAGGAGGTCGGTCTCGCGCTGCTGAAGCTGAAGGAACGGCTGGTCGAGATCGAAGACGTGTTCGGCTTGAGCAGGGAGGATCTGAACATCGACCTCGGCCCGCTCGGACGACTCCTCTGACCGAAAGCGAACCGCTTGGCTGAGCGCTACGACCTGGGCCCGCATCGCTCGCAGGGCCTCGTGGACATCCTGGACCGGATCCTGGACAAGGGGCTGGTGATCGCGGGGGACATCCGCGTCCACCTGGCCAACGTCGAGCTGCTGACGATCCAGATCCGGCTCCTGGTGTGTTCGGTCGACAAGGCCGACGAGATCGGGCTGAACTGGTGGCGGTCCGATCCGTACTTCAGCGGGCGACGCGACGTCGCACAGCTCGAATCGATCGACGACCGGCTGGGGCGGCTGGAGGCGAAGCTGGCCGCTCTCGAGCCACGGCCGGCGGAGTAGGACTCACCCTCTCTCGAGCGACGGAGACCCGTTATGGCGGTGGAAAGGGCACCGGCTGGTACCAGCCTGATCGACGTTCTGGACCGGGTGTTGGACAAAGGGATCGTCATCGACGCGTACGTCCGCGTCTCGTTGGTGGGGATCGACCTGGTCAGCGTCGAGGCCCGAATCGTCGTCGCATCCGTGGAGACGTACCTGAAGTACGCGGAGGCGATCGGCATGACGGGTGTGGCGTCCCGGCCGCTCGTCGCTCCCCCAGGACAGCCGGACCTGGAGCGGGTCATGGCCGAGAACGTCGAGCTCCGGCGGCGCCTCGAAGAGTTGAGCTGACGTGTCCGTGGGATCCCGTTCCCTGGAGGCGCTGACCGCGGACCTCCTGGAGCGGCTCGCCCAGGTCGACGAGGTCCTCCCGGCATGCTCGCTCGTCCTGGAGCGAGTGGCCGCGGAGGCAGGGGTCGGCCGGGCACTGGCGCTCGTGCGCGTCGAAGACTCGGTCCGCGGGGTGGGCGTCGGGGTGGCGGACGAGCGCGTCGGCGCCATCGCGGCGTCGGCCCGGCTGGGCGAAGGGCCGTTCGCCGACTGCCTGCGGGGAGCCCAGCCCACGCCGCTCCCCGACGCCGTCGAGCTCGTCGGCTTCGGCGGCGTCGCCGTGCCGTTCCGCGGGGTGGGCGACAAGCCGCTCGGCTGCGCATTTTTCGAGCTGGACTGCGTGGATGACCGCGTGGACGTGCTCGCGGGCCTCCTTCGGCGGTGTGGGCCGGCCATCGGCCGTTGCGCGCAGCTCGAGGCCACCCGCGGCCGCCTTACCCGCATGGCGCGCCAGCGCGATCTCCTCACGGGCATCGTCGACGCGCTCCCCGACCCGGTCCTCCTGACCAGCGCCGACAACTCGATCCTGCTGGCCAATCGGCGCGCGGAGCGGCTCTTCTCCTTCTCCACCGAGGACAACGACGGCCGCCGGCGCGCGATCCAGATCAACACGTTGCTCTTCAGCTCGTTCCTGACCCGCGCGGTCATCGGCCAGGGCGGGGAGCCGGCGGGACGCGAGTTGAACCTGGTGGATCCGACGGACGGCTCCGACCTGGTGTTCGAGGTGCTGTCCTATCCGCTGCCGCCGAGCACCGCGCCGGCGGACTCCGTCCTGTCCATCCTGCGCGACATCACCGACCTGAAGCGGGCCGTCACGCAGCTGGAGGACCAATTCCGGCGCTCCCGCATCGCGGAGCACCAGGCCCGCCGGGAGCGCGACCAGCTCGACGCCATCCTCGAGAACGTCAGCGACCCGATCCTGGTCACGGACGAGCAGTCGAACATCATCCTCATGAACCCGGAAGCGGACCGCCTGTTCGTGGTGCCGTCCGACGGCGAGGCGAATTCCCCGGCCAGCCGCGCGGTCCAGGCGAACGACACCCGGTTCACGACGCACATCAGCGATTTCCTGCTGCGGGACGAGGCGCGCCGCGTGGTGAAGCTGACGATCACGGATCCCGATACGGGGAACGAGATCCCGGTGGAGGTCGCCAGCAGCAAGATCCTGGACTCGCGCGGTGAGCCGCGTGCGATCGTGAGCATCGTGCACGATCTGGCGCAGCTCGTGGAGAACGAGCGGCTGGCGGGGGAGCTCGGCCAGCTGAACGCGGAGCTCGAGAGCCGAATCCGGCGGGCGACGGTGGACCTCGAAGAGCGCAACCGTCGCCTGGAGTGGCAGAGCTACGAGCTGGAGCGGGCCTACCGGCTCAAGAGCGAGTTCCTGGCGAGCATGTCCCACGAGCTGCGCACGCCGATCAACGTGATCCTCGGCTACACGTCG
Source organism: Longimicrobiales bacterium (assembly GCA_035715725.1). GTDB lineage: Bacteria > Gemmatimonadota > Gemmatimonadetes > Longimicrobiales > RSA9 > JADGGV01. Next base: position 31,335 of record DASTKT010000096.1, read on the forward strand.
CTGGCGCGCGAGCGGATCTACGGCGAGCTGACGCTCGAGCAGGACGAGGCGCTCGGTAAGGTCTACGGCACGTCGCAGCACCTGCTGGAGCTGATCAACGACATCCTGGACCTGTCGAAGATCGAGGCGGGCAAGATGCCGGTCCACCTCGAGGTCGTCAGCATCGACGAGATCGTCCAGGAGCTGTCGGAGACGGTCAAGCCGATGCTGGCGAGAAAGGTGCTGGACTACGAGGCGTCGGTCGAGTCGGGGCTGCCGCCGCTCCTGACGGACCGGACCAAGCTGAAGCAGATCCTGCTGAACCTGTTGTCGAACGCCATCAAGTTCACGCACGAGGGGAAGATCCGCGTCGAGGCGCGCGGTGGCCTCGGCGACCGGATCCAGCTCGTGGTCGAGGATACCGGGATCGGCATCCGGGCCGATCATCTCGAGCTCATCTTCGAGGACTTCCGGCAGGTGGACCAATCCCGCACCCGGGAGTACGGCGGGACCGGGCTCGGCCTGTCCATCACGAAGAAGCTGCTCACGCTCCTCGGCGGGGTCATCTCCGTCGAAAGCGAGTACGGCCAGGGCTCCCGCTTCACGGTCGAGCTGCCGCTTCGGACGGAGGCCGGCTCCCTCGAGGACCAGGTCCGTCGCGCCGTCGTGGAGGCCGACCGCGCCGTCGTGAAGCCGTAGCAGGACGTCGGCTCGCGCCGGTCCGCGAGGAAGGGTTCCATGCGTCCCCGGATCTCGGTCGCCCTCACGGCACTCGTCCTCCTCTTCTTCCTGCAGGCCCATCGTGATTTTGCCGCGCTGCTCGTCGGCGGCGCCGCGGTCCCGCCCGCGGCGCGGAGCGCGGCCCTGTTGTCTCTGGTGCTGCTGTTCCTGCCGCTCCTGCCCTTCACCCTGCGTTGGAGTCGAACCTGGCTCGTCGTCGCGACCGCCGTGACCGCGACCGCCGCCCGCCTCGCCCTCGCCGCCGCCGCGCCGCGCCCGGCGCTGCAGGCGCCGCTCGCCGCGCTGACGATGGCCGCCGGTGCCCTCTACCTCGGCGTCGGCGTCGGACTCCTCCCTCGTCGCAGCATCGCCGGCGGCGCCGCGCTGGCCGTGTTCCTCGACGTGGCGACGCGCTGGGCCGACGCGGCCGGAGCGGGGACCGGGAGTCCCGCGATCGGGCTGGGCCTCACGCTCGCCGCACTCCTCGCCACGCTGGCGTGGGTGACCCCGCGCGCCGGTGCCCAGACCGAGGAGGCCAGCCTGGAGCGGCGCGCCGGCGGGCTCCGGAGCCGGGGCGCCGTCGCCTTTGGCGTCATCGTCTTCCTCGAGAGTGCCGTGCTCGCCAGCCCCGACGTCGGTGCGGCCGTGACGGGGAGTTCGTTTTCCGACGTGGCGGTGGCGATGGCCGTCGTCGCCCTCGGCGCCGGGCTCTGGCTGCTGGGCGGCGGTGGGCCGACGCGCCTGTACCGCCCGCGCCTTCTCCTCATGGGGGGCACGGCGGCGGGCGCCGCCGCGCTGGCCGAGTCCGTCGGCGGAATGGCGGCCGGGGCGTTGCTCCTGGTCGGCCACGCGTGCGCGCTCCTGCTGCTCGGCCGCGCGCTGGCGCCGGCGAGCGGGCGGCGGGAGGCCTCCACCGTCGTGGCCGGCCTGAGCGTGCTGATCCTGCTCGACGGCGCGCTCGCGCTCTCCATGAGCCGCGGCGGCGGTCTCGAGGCCTGGCTGGTCTTCGTCCTCGCCGGCGTCCTCCTCACCGCCGCGCTCTTGCTCATCCCGCGCCCCCAGCCCGCGCCGCCCCTGCTCCCGCGGGCGATGGGGCAAGCCGCGCTCGGCGCCTCCCTGGTGACGGCGGTCCTGCTGCTCGTCCTCCGCCATTGAGCCGCGGGGCCCGGCGGGCACGGCGCCGCCGATCCGGTGGCTCCAGGAGGGCCGTGTCGATGCGGCGAGACGCAAGACGGCCGCGGCGGGACTCCCGCCGCGGCCGTCTTATTCCGCGCTTCCGCGCTGTCGGTCAGTCGCCGAGCCGATCGCTCGTGGCCAGGCGCCGTTCCCCTCTCATGGCCTGCACGCGGCTGTGCTGCCGGCCGTAGAAGAAGTAGAGCGCCATGCCGATCACCAGCCAGATGATGAGGCGCAGCCAGGTGTCGAACGGGAGGGCGACCATCATCAGCAGCGAGACCGCGATCCCCATGATCGGCACGAACGGCACCGCCGGCGTGCGGAACGGGCGCGGCAGATCCGGCCGCGTCCTGCGCAGCACCCAGATCCCGGCGCACACGATCACGAACGCCAGCAGCGTTCCGATGCTCACGAGCTCGCCGAGGATCGAGATCGGGATGAGCGCCGCGAAGATCGCCACGAAGATGCCGACGAAGATCGACGACACCCACGGGGTGCGGAAGCGCGGATGGATCGCGCTCGCCCAGCGCGGCAGCAGCCCGTCGTGCGACATCGAGTAGAAGATGCGGGACTGGCCGAGGAGCATCACGACCATCGTGCTGCTCAGGCCCGCGATCGCCCCGAGCTTGACCAGGAAGCTCCCCCAGGCCACACCCGTCTTGTCGATGCCGATCGCGATCGGGTCGGGCACGCCCAGCTGCGTGTACTTGAGCAGCCCGGTGAGCACGCCGGCGACGAGGATGTAGAGGATCGTGCAGATGACGAGCGAGCCCAGGATCCCGACGGGCATGTCCTTCTGCGGGTTCTTCGCCTCCTGCGCGGCCGTGGAGACCGCGTCGAAGCCAATGTAGGCGAAGAAGATGACGCCGGCCGCGCGGGCCACGCCGGACCAGCCGTACTTCCCGAACCCGCCCTCGTTCGGCGGCAGGAAGGGAGTCCAGTTCGACTTCGCCTCCGGCATGTGCTGCATGAGGTAGTAGCCGCCGAGCCCGATGAAGACCAGCAGCACGCACACCTTCACGATCACGATGAAGGAGTTGAAGTTCGCCGACTCCTTGATGCCGATCACCAGGATCGTCGTCACGAGCGCGATCCCGAAAAATGCCACCAGGTTGAAGATGCCGGTCTGGTGCGGCAGCGTCGCGGGGTCGATCCCGGCCGCCTGCAGCGACGGAGCGATCCGGGAGAGCAGCTCCCACTTGCCGTTGTGGAGCACCCATTCCGTTCCGGGCGTGCCGGCGAGCTTCGGCGGGATGCGGATGCCGAAGTCCTGAAGGAAGCTCACGACGTAGCCGCTCCAGCCCGAGGCCACGGTGGCAGCGCCGAAGGCGTACTCCAGGATCAGGTCCCAGCCGATGATCCAGGCGAAGATCTCGCCCAGCGTGGCGTAGCCGTACGTGTACGCCGAGCCCGCCACCGGGATCATGGCGGCGAACTCTGCGTAACAGAGCCCCGCGAAGACGCAGGCGATGGCCGCCAGCACGAACGAGAGGACGATCGCCGGGCCGGCGTAGTTGGCGGCCGCGGCCCCGGTCAGCACGAAGATCCCCGTGCCGATGATGGCGCCGATCCCGAGGGAGATCAGGTTGGTGGCGCCGAGCGCGCGTCGCAGGCTGTGAGCGCCCTCTTCGCCCGCCTCCGTCATGATGGTGTCGATCGGCTTCGTCGCGAGAAGGTCTGCCATTCCGCTCTCCTGTGCTGGAGATCTCCGGCGCGCCGGCCTCGGCACGGGGCCACCGGACCCGAGTTCATTCCCCCGCCCGCCTCGGCGCGGCGCGGGTCACCGCGTGTCGCACCCGGGATCCGCCGACCAGCCCGAAACCCACGCGACGCCCTGGCGTCCGGGGCCGGATCGGACCCGCACGCCGGAAGGCGTGCCCGGGTTGTGAATGGTGTGGCAGAAGGCGTAGAAGTTGGCCTCCGGAGCCATGCTCCGCAAGAGCGGTTCGCGCTAGAGCTCGATGTGCGCCCCGAGCTCGACCACCCGATTCGGCGGGATCCGGAAGTAATCCGTCGCGCTCCTCGCGTTCCTCGACATGAGCGCGAAGAGGCGCTTGCGCCAGCGCGCCATGCCCGGCCGCTTCGTGGTCAGCAGCGTCTCGCGGCCGAGGTAGAACGTGGTCGTGCCGAGCTTGAACGTCAGTCCGCCCTGCCCGGCCGCCGCGGCCAGGACGTCCGGGATGTTCGGGTCTTCCATGAAGCCGTACCGGGCGACCACGCGGAAGATTCCCTCGCCGAGCGCCTCCACGGAGAGCCAGTCCTCCTGCGGCACTACCGGGATCTCCTCCGTCACCACCGACAGCAGCACCACCTGTTCGTGCAGCACCTTGTTGTGCTTCAGGTGGTGCAGCATGACCGGCGGCACACCGTCCGCGTTGCGAGTCATGAACACCGCGAGTCCCGGCACCCGGACCGGATGCCGCTCCGCGATGTCGTGCAGGAAGATGTCGAGCGGCAGGCTCCGCATCCCGAAGCTCTCCGCCAGAAGGCTGCGGCCTCGCTTCCAGGTCGCCATCAACGTGAACACGACGGCGGCGACGGCCAGCGGGAACCAGCCGCCGTCGCTGACCTTGATGATGTTCGCGCCGAAGAAGGACAGATCCATGAAGAGGAAGAACGTCGTGAGCAGCCCGGCCACCACCCCCTTCCACCGCCACAGCTCCCGCTCGACGACGAACAGCAGGATGGTGGTGATCACCATCGTCGTCGTGACGGCGACGCCGTACGCCGCGGCCAGGTTCGTCGACGAGCCGAAGCCGAGGACGAGCCCGATACACGCCACCATGAGCACCCAGTTGATCCCCGGAATGTAGATTTGCCCGATCTCCCGCTCGCTCGTGTGGTCCACCTCGACGCGCGGCGAGTACCCGAGCTGTACCGCCTGCCGCGTCAACGAGAAGGCGCCCGAGATCACGGCCTGGGATGCGATGATGGCCGCGGCCGTGGCCAGCCCCACGAGCGGGAGCAGCGCCCAGGTGGGCGCCAGGCGGAAGAAGGGGTTCTCGGCGGCGTCCGGAGCGCGCATGAGCAGCGCGCCCTGGCCGAAGTAGTTGATGAGCAGCGCCGGCAGGACCATCCCGAACCAGGCGAGGCGGATCGGCCGGCGGCCGAAATGTCCCATGTCCGCGTATAGCGCCTCGCCGCCGGTCACGACCAGGAAGACGTCGCCGAGCACCAGGAAGCCGGCCAGGCGGTTCCGCACGAAGAACTCCACCGCGTAGTACGGATTGATCCCCGCCAGCACGCCGGGTGCGCGCATGATGGCCGCCACGCCCAACAGCGCGATGACGACGAACCATACCGTCATCACCGGGCCGAAGACGGCGCCGATGCCCGCGGTCCCGCGCCGCTGCACCACGAACAGCAGGACCAGGATCGCGATCGTGATCGGGATGACGTATGGCTGGAAGAACGGCGTGGCGATGTTGAGCCCCTCCACGGCGCTCAGCACCGTGATCGCCGGCGTGATCATGCCGTCGCCGTAGAGGAGCGCCGCGCCGAAAAGGCCGAGGGCCATCAGGAAGAGGTGCCCGCCCCGTCCGCGCACGGTGTGCCGCCGCGGGCCGAGCAGCGCCATCAGGGCGAGGATCCCACCCTCGCCCCGGTTGTCCGCGCGCATCACGATCAGCAGGTATTTGACCGTGATGATCAGGACGAGGGCCCAGAAGATGAGCGAGAGAACGCCGAGGACGTTGTCCGGCGTCGTCGCCACCCGGTGCGTCCCGTGGAACGCCTCGCGCACGGCGTAGAGCGGGCTGGTCCCGATGTCGCCGTATACGACGCCCAGCGCGCCGAGGGCGAGGAATGCCAGGTAGCGGCCTCGCGGCGCGGCTCCGTGGCCATGTGCTTCGGACAACGTACTGTTCCTAGCTCCCAGGTGCGACGACCGTCGAGCGCACGACACCCGACAATGGGCTCGATCCGTGTGCGAGATCGCTGCTGTGATACGACGGGGGGTGCGCTCCTGTCAATCCGCGCCGAGCGGCGGAGCATGCCGGCGGGCCCGGCGGCTCAGAAGCTGAAGCTCACATCGTAGTTGATGGCGATCGGACGGTTGGACGCGTCGCGCGCGGGGCGGAAGCGCCAGCCGAGAGCCGTCTCGCGCAGAGAGCGGTCGTAGCCCCGATCGCCGGTCGACGGCATCAGCTCGACCTGGCGGACCACGCCGGTCGCGTCGATGGCGACCCGGACGACGATGGTCCGCCCCTTCAGGTTTCCCGGTGCGGGCGTGGGCGGCAGGAGCAGGAACTCCGGCGAAGGGGCGAGGATACGGCCGCCGCCGCTGCCGTTGCCCACCCCCGTGCCATTTCCCGTTCCCTCTCCGCCGCCGCTCCCGCCACCCGAGCCCGGGCCGGTGCCTGGGCCCGTTCCGCTCCCTGTCCCGCTGCCGCTCCCCGTCCCGGCGCCGGACACCTCGACCGGCGCGGGCGCGCCCAGGACCGCCTTCGGCGCCACGATCGAGAGGTCCGACGGCAGCGGCATCGGCAGCCGCGTCGGGTTCGTGACGGCGCGGATGATCATCGGCGTGACGTCGCGGAGCGGTGGCGCCTCGGGCACCGGCGCGGGCCGCGGCGCCGGCGCCGCGGCGGCGGGAGCCACGAGCTCGACGTAGTGGACGTCCTCCCCGCCGCCCCCGCCCCCGCCCGCGGCGCCGGCCGCGCGCCCCGTGCCGACTCCCGCGTCCGTGGCGGTCAGCGCGAGGTGGGCGCGTCCGAGCCAGACGAACAGCACCAGCGAGGCGTGCAACGCCAGCGAGACCAGCAGGCTCGGCACATCCTCCGACTGCCGGGACTTCGGTGCGCTCGAGAAGAGGTGTTCGAGAAGCCGGGGCTGAGCCTCCAGCACCCGGCCAGGGGTCGTCTCGCTCATGGTCGAATGGTACCGCGCAGCCTGGCAGGAGGTCCATGCCACCGGGGCGGGATGCGAAGCGGCCCGGACGCCAGGGGCGCCCGGGCCGCTCGACCGACGATCGCCCGGCTCAGGCGCCGCCCGGTGCGGTCATGGGCTGCATCACCGCGCCGAGCACCTTCACCCCGGCGCCACGCGCTGCATCCATCGCGCCGATGACGTCCTGGTACACCACGTTATCGTCCGCCTTGACGAACAGCACCTTGTCCGGCCGCCCCGTGTAGAGCGTGCGCAGGAAGCTCTCCAGCTCGCCCTTCGCGACCGGTTTCGTGTTCACCTTGAGGCCGCCATCCGGGCCGATCTCCAGCACGATCTGCGTGTTGTTCGGATTCGACGGCTGGTTCGGCTTGTCCACCGGAAGCTGGACATCGATCGACTTCTGCAGCAGCGGCTGCGCGATCATGAAGATCACCAGCAGCACCAGCAGCACGTCGATCATCGGGGTCATGTTGATGTCGGCGACCTCCGACCGCCCCGTCTTCCCCATCGAAATGCCCATGCGGCATCTCCTCTTCGTCTGGGCTCTCCAACCGACTCACGCCACGGACCGCGGGGCGCCGGGCTCGCCGGCGCCCCGCCCGACGCGAACTTACTCCTGAACGGTCTCGTCCGGCTTGGTGCCGGGCTTCTGCTCGGTCACGGCCGCCAGCACACGCGCTCCCGACTGACGCGCCAGGTCCATCGCGTGGAGGATCGTGCCGTACTTCAGCGTCTGGTCCGCCTTCACGAAGAGGACCTTGTCCTGCGGATGCTTCTGGAACTCCTGCGTCAGCATGTTCCGCAGGATCGCATCGCAGCTCGCCACGCCCGCCGGCGTCGCCACGTCCTTCGCCCGGCAGCCGGGGATCGTCTTCTTGTTCAGGTAGTACGCGCCGTACCGGTCGATGCCGATGACCGTGCGGTCGTCCTTCTCCGGCCGCGCCTTCAGGTGAGCACCTTCCGGCAGCTTAGCCTGGAAACCGGCCGCGATGGCGGGCGTGACCACCATGAAGATGATGAGGAGCACGAGCATGACGTCCACCATCGGCGTCACGTTGATGTCGCCCATCACGTTGGTGTCCGTTACATCGTGCGAGGCCATCGCCATGGGACGCCTCCTCTACCTCAGGACATCCGCGACCGCGCCATCGCGGCCGGATCGTTCGCGGAATCCATCAGCGTGGTGATCGACTCGCTCGCCTTGCCCACCGACTGGTGCAGCCGGGCCTCGTAGCGGAGCAGGAAGTCCACGAACTCCTTCGTGGCGTACGTGATCTCCATCGAGATGTAGTCGATCCGGTTGATGAAGTAGTTGTAGAGCCACACACCCGGGATCGCCACGAGGAGACCGAACGCCGTCGTGATGAGCGCCTCGGCGATACCGGCCGAGATCGCCGCCAGCCCGCCGGAGCCCGAGACCGCCATCCCGGTGAACGCGTTCACGACGCCCATCGTCGTGCCGAGCAGCCCGACGAACGGGGCCGTCGCGCCGACCGTGGCCAGCACGCCGAGCCCGCGCCGGAACTTGGAGAGCTGCTCGAGCGTGTTCAGGTCGATCATACGCTGCACGGACGCGATCTCGGCGGCCGAGAGGTCATGGTCCTCCGAGTGGAACGTCAGGCTCGGGAAGACGCGGCGGAACACGGCGGCGAGGTGGCTCCGCTGGTTCGCCTCGACCAGCCGCTCGGCCTCAGCGAAGTCCTCGTTCGTGAGCGCCTCGGAGAATGCGCCCGAAAAGCGGAGCGTCGCGCCGCGCGAGCGCCGCAGCATGATGAGCTTCCGGATCGTGATGGTCGCCACGATGATCGACATGAAGAGCAGAATGAAGACGATGCCGCGGGCGAACCACCCCATCGTTCCCCAGAGCTCGATCAGAGAAATTCCCATTTCTGTGCCCTTTCGACGTGTTCAGCTTCCCGCCCGTTTTGCGGAAAGACCCTGTTGAGAACTGGCCCGGTCGTCCTCGCCGCATGCCCCCCGGCCCGCGGCGCCGGGCGGGAATCACTGCGTCTTGAAGACGATGGGTAGCTGGATCCAGACCTTGACCTTCTGGTCCCGGTTGAGCGCCGGCGTGAACTTCATGATCTCGCCGACCTTCTGGGCCGCGGCGTCGAGCGCCTCGTGCCCACTGCCCTCCTTGACCTGGGTCTTGATGACCTCACCCGACTCGTCGATGAGGGCCCAGATCAGGACCGTTCCACCCACGCCAGCATCGCGCAGCAACGGCGGATAGTTCCGCTGCAGGGCTCGCGCGACCTCGTCGCGGTTCTTCAGTTCGGGCTTGACCGTGTAGGGTGTGAACGTCGGCGCGGCGGTCACGTCCTCGACGGTCACGACCCTCGTGCTGTTCGGGTTGCCGTTCGCCTTGCCGCCCTCGGTGCCCTCACCGCTGAAGTCGGCCTCGTTGATCACGGGCCCGGCCTTCGGCGGCGGGATGTCCGGCGGAACCACGGTCGGCGGCGCCAGCGTCTGGAACCCCTTGGCCACCTCGACGATCTGCTTCGGCGGCGGCGGCGCATCGGGCGGGGGCGGCGGGGGCGGCGGGGGCGGCGGGGGCTCGTCCTCCTTGATCTGGATGAGCGTCACCTGCTCCTCGTCCTTCTGAACTTCCTTGCCGACGGCCATCGTGGCGTAGACCAGCGCCGTGATGATCGCCGCGTGGAACGCCATGGACGTGAACGTCGCGGCGGCGGCGGCCTTCCCCTCGCGCCGAGGCTTGCTCGCGAGCAGGTTGCCGAACATCTGCTCGCGCGGCGGGTCCGCGCGAGGTGGCGTCGGGGGCGCCGATTCGTTGGCCATTCTGTCACCTACCTGGTTAGGTTCCGCCCGAATGCAAATCCAACCCGGGGCGTCCGCTGCCGGACCCCCAGAGAACGTCGTACGTGAGTCTCACCGATGGTTGGTCCCGCAACTGCTTCCTACATCCCAGCGGCAATAACGTCCGTCACGCCCGCGTACGACTCCCTCTCCAGACGAGGTAGAGGGACACGGCAAGGAAGATATAAATGAAGATCGCGGCGGCATCGTGCGGGATGCCACCGACGACTCGGCCGATGCCGGAGCCGTTCTCCTGGACGAGAAGGGCGAGGACCTGCATTCGTTTACGCCTCCAACGCGCGCGGGCCGGCGGCTGACTCCCAGGAGCCGCGGGTCCGCGACCGATCGAGGGCGGTGCCGCAAGAGTTGCACCGCCGAGTCGGTCATACACGAAAAAGGAGGCCTTGCGCCTCCTCCGTGGAATCGAGCCTGGGAGACTTCCGGAATGTAGCGGGGGTGAAATTGAGCGTCAAGGGCACATGCCGGCCGAATCCCGTTGGGGCGCGCCAGGAAGCGGCGGGCCCGGCGGGCGCGTGAACGGGCTCGCGAGGAGGGGGTCCGCGGGGTTGCGTGCACCGTAGGGGAGCCCCATCTTCCCGCGGCTTTTTACGGGGCGTTCCTGCTTGCGTCCGCGGGGATGCGACCGTATGCTGCGCGCCCGCACGACCCCGCACGGTCGGGGCGCGCGACCGTATCAGGGTCTTCAGACGCCAGGTACCCGATGGGAAGAACGAAGTGGGCGTTCCTCGGTATCGTCGCCGTGCTGGCGCTGGCCGGCAGCGGGATGGTGGCCGCGGGGGTCCTCGTGGACTCGGGCGGGTCGGATCAGCCGATCGCGTTCCCGCACGACCTGCATGCGGGGAAAAACCAGATCCCGTGCATGTACTGCCACTATTCCGCGGATCGGTCGGTGGACGCCGGCATCCCGGCGGTGGCGACGTGTGCGGGGTGCCATCTGCCGGGGTCGAAGGCGGGGGACGCGAGGGCGGTGGCGATGGTGCGCGCGGACAGCACCGGGGTGAAGCAGCTGGCGGCGTACTGGAAGCGGGCGCTGCCGATTCCGTGGAAGCGGGTCTACAATCTGCCGGACTACGTGCGCTTCCCGCACATGCGCCACGTGAAGGCGGGGCTGCAGTGCCAGGAGTGCCACGGCCCGGTGCAGGCGATGCGCGTGGTGAAGCTGCAGCAGCCGCTGCAGATGGGATGGTGCGTGAACTGCCATCGGCAGCGGGGGTCTCGGACCGACTGCTTCGTCTGCCACTACTGAGGACCGGGCGCCCGTGACACGCGAGAGAGAGGCCGGCGCCGCCCCGAAGGAGCGAGGGATGGCAAACGGGTTGGAGCGGCGGGACTTCCTGAAGGTGCTCGGCACGGCGGGGGCGGGGGTGGCCCTGTCGGCGTGCTCGAACAACCTGGGGGGCGTGCCGCCTGAGCGGTTGATTCCGTACGTGGTCCCGCAGGACGACATCGTGCCGGGGATCGCGACATACTACCGGACGACGTGCCGGGAGTGTCCGGCCGGTTGCGGGATGGACATCGCGACGCGGGAGGGCCGGGCGATCAAGGCGGAGGGGAATCCGCTCTCGCCGATGTCGCACGGCAAGCTGTGCCCGCGTGGCCAGGCGTCGCTGCAGGGCCTGTACAATCCGGACCGGGTGCGGCAGGCGCTGCTGCGCTCGGGCGCGGACTGGCAGAAGCTGACCTGGGACGACGCGGAGCAGCGCGTGGCGAACGCGCTGGCCGGCGCGCGCGGACGAGCGGTGTTCCTGACGCGGAACTACACGGGCACGCTGGACCGGCTCGTGACGGATTGGTCGAGCGCGGCGGGCGTCGAGCGGATCATCTACGACGCGTACGCGTGGGAGCCGATCCGCGCGGCGCACCGCATGCTCTTCGGCGTCGAGGCGGTACCGGTCCACGACTTCTCGCGGGCGTCCGTGGTCGTCAACTTCGGCGCGGACTTCCTGGAGACGTGGGTCTCGCCGGTCGACTACGCGCGCGGCTTCGTCCAGGGGACGGCGTACACGAACGGCCAGCGCGGCAAGCTGTGGGCGTTCACGCCGCACCAGACGCTGACCGACATGAACGCCGAGGAGTGGGTGCCGATCCGCCCCGGCACGGAGCACCTGGTCGCGCTGGCGATGGCGAAGCTCATCGTCGGGAGCGGCCGGGGGCAGGCGGGCGCGGCGGCCGGGCTGCTGAACGGCGTGGACGTGAACGCGGTGGCGCAGCAGGCGGGTGTGCCGGTGGCGCGCATCCAGCAGGCGGCACAGGAGTTTGCGAACGGCGGCCGCTCGCTGGCGGTCGGCCCGGGCATCTCGGCGCAGCACCGGGCCGCCACGGCGGTGGCCGCCGCGGTGGCGATCCTGAACAGCGTCGCCGGCAACTACGGCAGCACGGTCACGCTCTCGCGCACGGAGGAGTACGCGGCGCGGGTGGCTTCCTACGCCGACATGCAGCGCCTCGTTCAGCGGATGCAGGCGGGGCAGGTGCAGGTCCTGCTGGTCGACGGGCCGAACCCGCTGTACACGATGCCGGGGGCGGAGGTGGCGGCGGCGCTCGCGCGCGTACCGTTCATCGCGTCCTTCTCGTCGTACCTGGACGAGACGAGCGCGAAGGCGCACGTGCTGCTGCCGGACCATCACTTCCTCGAGAGCTGGGGCGACTACGTCCCGCGGACCGGCGTGCGCTCCGTCGTGCAGCCGGTGATGATGCCGGTCTTCGACACGAAGCAGACGGGCGACGTGCTGCTCTCCGTGGCGACGCGGCTGAAGCTGAGCCTGCCGAACACGGCGGCGCCGGCCGCCGCCGCTCCCGCCGGCGCCGCGGCGCCGGCTGCTCCGGGCGCGCAGGCGGCGGCGGTGGCGCCGCCCGCCACGTACTACGATTACCTGCGCGCGACCTGGCAGCGCGAGGTGATGCCGAGCGTCGGCGGTGCCGGCACGTTCGAGGACTGGTGGCAGGGCGTGCTGAAGTCGGGCGTGGTGCTGACGCCGGCGGCGACGGCGCCGGCCGGCGCCGCGCCGGCGCTCAATGCGGCCGGGCTCGGGCAGCTCCGCTTCGAGGTGGCGGAATTCACGGGCACGAGCCGGAGCGATGAGTTCTACGTCATCGCCTATCCGTCGATCCGCTTCTACGACGGCCGGACCGCGAACCGGCCGTGGCTGCAGGAGCTGCCGGACCCGGTCTCGAAGGTGTCGTGGGAGTCGTGGCTGGAGCTGAGCCCGGCGACGGCGCGCCGGCTCGGGATCGAGGACGGCCACGTGGTGGAGGTCACGACGCCGTTCGGGAAGACGCGGCTTCCGGTCTGGCGGCATCCGGGGATCCGGGACGACACGGTCGCGATCCAGATCGGGCAGGGCCACGAGGAGCTCGGGCGCTACGCGGCGGGGCGCGGCGTGAACGTGGTGAAGCTGCTCGGCGCCGTGGCGGAGCCGATCTCGGGCGCCATGGTCTGGGCGCAGGTGAAGGCGGCGGTGCAGCCGACGGGCGAGTGGGTGCGCGTACCGGGGCACATGCCGGAGAACAACGGCGAGGCGGGCCGGGAGATCGCGCGCTCGATCTCGCTCGCCGAGGCGCGGCGGGTTGAGGGCGCGGCGGCGGCCGGCGTGGCGGCGGTACCGCACGCGGCCGGCGCGGAGGCGCAGGCCGGGGAGCACGCCGAGATCGCCGGGAACCCCAAGAACAAGGTCGTCACGGAGCTGCAGGGTACGGGCGGCTTCGCGCCGGAGACGATGACCGCGGGGCCGGCGGGCTATCCGCCGCCGTCGACGTACTACGGCGAGTACTCGCACTCCCACCCGCGCTGGGCGATGGCGATCGACATGGAGCGCTGCATCGGCTGCAGCGCGTGCGTCACCGCCTGCTACGCGGAGAACAACATCGGGATCGTGGGTCCGGAGCAGGCGGCGAAGGGGCGCCTGCTGACCTGGCTCCGGATCGAGCGCTACTTCGAGGGTGGCGACCAGAAGAGCGGGGAAGGGTTCGACCACGTCAACTTCCTGCCCATGCTCTGCCAGCAGTGCGGCAACGCGCCGTGCGAGCCGGTCTGCCCGGTGTACGCGGCGTATCACACGCCGGAGGGGTTGAACGGCCAGATCTACAACCGGTGCGTGGGCACGCGCTACTGCGCGAACAACTGCCCGTACAAGGTGCGCTACTTCAACTGGTTCAGCTGGGAGTGGCCGGAGCCGCTGAACTGGCAGCTGAACCCGGATGTCACGGTGCGCGAGAAGGGCGTGATGGAGAAGTGCACGTTCTGCGTGCAGCGGATCCGGGCGGCGCAGAACCAGGCGCGCCTGGAGGGGCGCGGCACGCTGGACGGCGAGATCATGCCGGCGTGCGCGCAGACCTGCCCCGGGGACGCGATCGTCTTCGGGAACGTCAAGGATCCCAACTCGCGGGTGGCGCAGATCGCGGCTTCGGGCCGTGGCTACCGCGTGCTGGAAGAGCTGAACACCCAGTCCGCGATCACCTATCTGAAGCGGGTGGTCGACGCTTCGGAGGCCTAGTCGAGCATGGCCACAGTCATCCGCTCCGAGACACACCCGGAGATCGGCTCCTACGAGGCCGTCAATCACGACGTCCTGCGGCTGTTGAGTCGACCTGGCCGGTCGTATCTGGTGCTCCTGTCGGTGACGGTCGCGCTGGTGATCACGATGTTCACCGCGTGGGGCATCCAGATCGTGCTCGGCATCGGGATGTCGGGGCTCCGCAACCCGATCGGGTGGGGCGTCTACATCACGACGTTCGTGTTCTGGGTCGGCATCGGCCACGCCGGGACGCTGATCTCGGCGATCCTCTACCTGTTCCGGGCGCGCTGGCGGCAGTCGATCTACCGGGCCGCGGAGGCCATGACGGTCTTCGCCGTCATGACCGCGGGGCTGTTCCCGGTGATCCACGTCGGCCGGCCCTGGCTCGCGTACTACCTGATCCCGTACCCGAACCAGCGGATGATCTGGCCGAACTTCCGCTCGCCGCTGGTTTGGGACGTCTTCGCGGTCGGCACGTACTTCACGGTCAGCGCGACGTTCTTCTTCATCGGCATGATCCCGGACCTGGCCGCGGCGCGCGACAGCGCGGTCGTGCCGTGGCGTCGTCGCCTCTACAGCATCCTGTCGCTGGGGTGGCGGGGCACGAACTGGGAGTGGAAGAACTTCACCCGCGCCTACCTCTACCTCGCGGCGCTGGCCACCCCGCTCGTGCTGTCGGTGCACTCGGTGGTGTCGTGGGACTTCGCGATGTCGCTGGTGCCGGGGTGGCACTCGACGGTGTTCGCGCCGTACTTCGTGGCCGGCGCGATCTTCAGCGGGCTGGCGATGGTGCTGACGCTGCTGATCCCGATCCGCAAGATCTACGGGTTGGAGGCCTACTTCACGCCTCGCCACACGGAGGCGATGGCGAAGATGATGTTGCTGACGGCGATGATCGTCTCGTACGCGTACGCATGCGAGGCGTTCGTCGGCTGGTACACGTTCGAGGCGGCGGAGCAGCACGGCGGCTACCTGCTGTTCGGCGCGTCGGGCGAGTACTGGTGGTCGACCTGGCTCATGCTGACGTGCAACTTCTTCGTGCCGCAGCTGCTCTGGTTCAGGTCGGTGAGGCGCAGCTTCGCCGCGATGTTCGTGATCACGCTGTTCGTGAACATCGGGATGTGGTTCGAGCGGTACTCGATCATCGTCGTGAGCCTGTCGCACGAGTACGAGCCGTGGATGTGGAACCAGTACCGGCCGAGCCTGACGGGGATGCTGATCATCCTGGGCAGCTTCGGCTGGTTCCTGATGTGGTTCCTGCTCTTCCTGCGGCTGCTCCCGGCGGTGTCGGTGGCCGAGCTGAAGGAGGTGCTGCCCGCGCCGCTGCGGTTGTACCGGCGCCCGCGGGCGGTCGAGGAGACGACGCCACGCCCGCCGGTCCGGGGCCGCGGCACGGAGGAGGGTCGATGAACTCGGAGGCGGGGATCCTCGCCATCTTCGGCGAGCTGGACGCCACGGTCACGGCGATCGAGCGCCTGCGGGCGGGGAAGATCCGGGGAATCACGGTCTTCACGCCGGTGCCGCGCCACGAGCTGGACCACGCGCTGCACGAGCCGGAGAGCCCGGTCCGCATCTTCACGCTGGTGGGCGGGCTCACGGGCGCGGCGTCGGGCTTCGCGCTGGCGACGTGGACGTCGGTGGATTGGCCGCTGATCACGGGGGGCAAGCCGATCATCTCGCTGCCGCCGTTCGTGATCATCGCGTTCGAGCTGACGATCCTGTTCGGTGCGCTCTCGACGGTGGCGGGGCTGTTCATCAACGCCCGGCTGCCGCGGGTGCGGCACGAGGTGGTCTACGACCCGGCGTTCTCGGCCGGAAAGTTCGGGGTCCATGTGGTGGCACCGCCGGGGCGCGAGAACGAGGTGAAGAACATCCTGCGGGAGAGCGGCGCCGAGGAGATCCGCGAGCGCCCGACGGAGGTGCGAGTTGGAACCACGTGAGCGTGGGGTGATGCGCGCGCTGGGGCGGACGGCCGGGAGCGCGGCCGTGGCGCTGCTCGCGCTGGGCGCCGGCGGGTGCACGGCGCTGGACAACGCGCTGGCGTCGGTGCCGTTCCTGTCGTTCATGCAGGCGTCACCGGCGATCGGGCCGTACGAGAATCCGCGGCTGGGCGCGCCGGGCGCGGTGCCGTTCCGCTCGCCGGCCGGGGAGATCTTCCCGGGGCTGCAGCCGACGGAGGCGTCGCTACAGGCGTTCGCGGCGACGCACAGCAACCCGGTGCCGATGACGGACACCGCCGCGCTGGCCGCGGGGCAGGCGACCTTCCAGCGGTACTGCTTCGTGTGCCACGGACCGGCGGGGAAGGGGAACGGGCCGATCCTGAACAAGCCCGGCGAGATGGGCAAGTTCCCGTTCGCGCCGGACCTGACGCTGCCGATCACGGTCGCCCGGCCGGATGGCTACATCTTCGGGCTCATCACCGTCGGTCGCGGGCTCATGCCGGAATACGGCAGCAAGATCCCGGCGGCGCAGCGGTGGGAGGTCGTCAACTACGTGCGCCAGCTGCAGCGGCAGGCGGGCGCGGCGACCGCGCCGGCCGCCGGCGGGGCGCCCGCGGCGGCGCCGGCCCCGGCACCGACCACGACTACGCGCTGAGGAAGCGATCATGGCTGTCGATACAGGGGGCGTCTACGACGAGCTGCCGGTCCGACGCTTCGAGGGGATGCCTCGGACCGGGATGCTGCTCGGCGTCGCGCTGGTGATCCTCGGGGCGATCGCGGTCGTCGCGGGGCTGGTGGGCGATCCCGCGCGTGCGTGGCGGGCATATCTCGCCAACTGGCTGTTCTTCACGAGCATCTCCGCCGGGGCCGTCATGTGGTCCGCGATCGTGATGATGGCGCGGGGCCTCTGGTCCCAGCCGGTCCGGCGCATCCAGCTCTCGTTCGTGGCGTTCCTGCCCGTTGCATGGCTGCTGTTCCTGCCGCTCCTGTTCGTGAGCGGCAAGTACATCTTTACGTGGAGCGCGGGCTTCGCCGGCGAGGTCGAGCACATCCCGGCGGGGAAGGCGCTCTGGCTGAACGTCCCGTTCGCGATCTCGCGCGACCTGCTGTTCTTCACGGCGTTCGTGGCGGTGGCGTTGGCCTTCGCGTACTGGTCGCTGCGGCCCGATCTGGGCGTCGTCAAGAACGGCGTGTCCGGCGGGGTGCGAGCGCTCTACGACCGGCTCACCCGCGACTGGCGGGGCGCCGAGGCGGAGGAGGTGCGCGCCTCCCACAACTCGGCGACGCTCGCGCCGATCCTGGCGATCCTGTACGCGTTCGCGCTGACGATCATCGCGTTCGACTACGTGATGTCGCTCGAGCCGGAGTGGAAGAGCACGCTGATCGGCGGCTACTTCTTCGCGTGCGGGCTGCTGGGCGGCCTCTCGATCACCGCGGTGGCCGCGCTGGCGTTCCGGCGCGCGCTCGGCCTGCACGACGTCGTCCTGCCCGAGAACATGCACGACCTCGGGAAGCTGCACTTCGGCTTCAACGTCGTCTGGGCGTACCTGTTCTGGGCGCAGTTCATCGTCATCTGGTACGGCCTCCTGCCGCCGGAGCAGAGCTTCGTGGTTCGGCGCTTCTCCGCGCCGTACAACGGCATCGCCGTAACGGTGCTCTTCTGCCTGTTCGTGATCCCGTTCTTCGGCCTGCTGGGCGTGAAGCCGAAGAAGACGCCGGCGACGTTCGCGCTGTTCGCGTCCGTGACGCTGCTGGGCCTGTGGCTCGAGCGCTGGCTGCTCGTGTATCCGTCGTGGTACCACGGTGAGCTGGCGAACTACGTGCGGATCGGGTGGCAGGAGATCGGTACGTTCCTGGGCTTCGCGGGGCTGCTGCTGCTTTCGCTGCTGTACTTCGCGTCGCGCTTCCCGATGATCCAGCTCTGGCGGCCGATGGCGGAGTTGGAGCTGCTGGGCGATGTGGTGGAGAACCCGTCGGCCGGCGCGGCGTTCGACGAGCCCTAGCCGCGACGCTGCACGCGATCGAGGTGCTTGACGACCTCGATCGCCATGGCCCGGAAGAGCTTCGCCTCGCGGGCATCCAGCCCGGCCCGGCGCGCCGCCGCACGAACGGTGCGGAGAATGGCCGCCGGGTTGCGCTTTTTGAAGAAGTCGACGGCGGCGAGGGCGGTCTCGATGTCGCCGAACATCTCCTGGAGCTGCACGGGCGAGGCGGGGGGCGCGGTGCGGCGCGGGCGGGGGAGCGGCGCGGCGGTGGTGGCGGCCATGCGCAGCTCGTAGCAGACGAGCAGCACGGCCTGTGCGAGGTTGAGCGAGGAGGCCTGCGGGTCGGTCGGGATGGTGACGAGCCGATCGCAGAGGTCGAGGTCCTCGTTCGCGAGTCCCTTGTCCTCCCGGCCGAAGACGAGGGCGACGGTCCCGTGGGTCGTGGCGGCGAGGATCTCCGGCGCCGCGTCCCGCGGCGTCTGCCAGACGTAGGCGGCCTCGCGCCGGCGGGCGGTGGTGCCGACGACGTGGGCGGCATCGGCGAGGGCTTCGCCGAGCGTGTCGAAGAACCCGACGCGCTCGAGCATCTCCTCGGAGCCGTGCGCGATCCCGGCGATGCGGTAGGCGTCGAACTCGGCGGGCCGGACGAGCCGCAGGCGGGAGAGGCCCATATTGCGCATGGCGCGGACGGTTCCGGCAATGTTCACCAGGTCCTGCGGCTCCTTGAGCACGACGACGATCGCCGGCATGGCCGCCTCGGGCGGCCCGGCGGCATCTTGAATGAACGGTTCCGTCATGGGCGGAAGGTGCGGGGGGTGGCCGGGGCCGTCAAGGCGACCCGCGCGGAGGCGGGCGACATCTCGAAACGGGGCCGGGACCGCGGAGACGCGGCCGTGCCTGGCTGGAGAGGAGGAAGCATGGCGGCGTTCACCCCGACGGAGTGGATCTGGCGCGACGGCGAGTGGGTCCGCTGGGAGCAGGCGACGATCCACGTGCTGAGCCACGTGGTCCATTACGGGTCCGCGATCTTCGAGGGCATCCGGTGCTACGGCACGCCCGAGGGCCCGGCGATCTTCCGGCTGCAGGACCATGTCCGGCGCTTCGCGGATTCCGCGAAGATCTACCGGATGGAGGTGCCGGACGCGGCCACGATGATGGCGGCGTGCAAGGAGGTGGTCGTCCGCAACGAGCTGGACACCTGCTACCTCCGCCCGATCGCGCTTCGCGGCTATGGCGCTCCGGGCGTGAACCCGCTCAACTCGCCGGTGGAGACGTTCGTGATCTGCTGGCCGTGGGGCGCATACCTGGGCGACGAGGGGCTGAACCGGGGCGTGGATGCCTGCGTGGCGAGCTGGCAGCGGCCCTACCCGAACACCTATCCGGCGGTGGCGAAGGCGGGCGGCAACTACCTGAACGGCCAGCTCCTGAAGATGGAAGCGCAGATCAACGGGTACGCCGAAGGGATCGCGCTCGGGCCGGGCGGGCTGGTGAGCGAAGGGAGCGGGCAGAACGTCTTCCTCGTGCGCGACGGCGTCCTCATCACGCCCGCGGTGGACGGCACGTTCCTGCACGGCATCACGCGGGACGCGGTGATCACGCTGGCGCACGACCTCGACATCCCGGTGCGGGAGGATGCGGTCCCGCGCGAGATGCTGTACGTGGCGGACGAGGCATTCTTCGCCGGCACGGCGGTCGAGATCACGCCGATCCGGAGCGTCGACCGGATCCCCGTGGGTGACGGCACGGTCGGGCCGATCACGCGCCGGTTGCAGGAGCGCTTCCTGGGCGTGGCCCGCGGCACCGTCCCGGACCTGCACGGCTGGCTCACGCCGGTGCGCGAGGCGCGCGCGCCGGCGGGCGTCTAGGTGCGGCGCGGCGGCGGGGCCCTCAGCCCGGGCCCGCCGCCCCCTCGTTCCGGACGAGCAGCGGCAGGGCGAGCGCCGCGACGAGGGCCAGGCCCGCCCCCGTCAGGAACGCGGCCTCCGGGCCGAGATGCTGCCAGATCTCGCCGAACAGCAGGCTCGCCGGCAGCGCCGCTATTCCCACGGCGAAGTGGTACGCGCCAAACGCCGTGCCCCGCGCTTCGGCCGGCGCGAGCCGCACGACGAGAAGCTTCTCCGGCGCCTCCGTCAGCCCGAAGTAGAGGCCGTAGAAGAGGAACAGCGCCCACGCCTGCCACGCTTCCGCGGCGAACGCGAAAGCCGCGTAGGTCGCCGCGTACGCCAGCCAGCCGCCGACGATCGCCCGGCGCGGCCCCACCCGGTCCGCCAGGTTCCCGCCCACCACGCTCCAGACCATCTTGCTCACGTGGAAGGCCGCCCAGAGGATCGGGATCAGGGCCATGGCGACGCCGAGCTGCTGCGCGCGGAGCAGCAGGAACGCGTCCGACGCGTTCCCCAGCGTGAAGAGCACGACGACCGCCATGTAGCGGCGGAACGTGCCACCGAGGTCGCGGATGCCGGCCTTCGCGGCCGGCGCGGCGCGCCGGTCCGCCGGCGGCGCCGCGCGCGGCTCCGGCGTCGAGCCGGGTTTCGCGCCGGCCGCGAGCGCCGGACTCTCCCGGACGCGCCATGCGAGGAGCGCGACGGCCACCAGGCCGGGGAGCGCCGCCAGCGCGAAGACCAGCCGCAGGCGCCCCGGTAGGAGGAGCAGCAGCGCCGACGCGAGCAGCGGCCCGACGACGGCGCCGGCATGGTCCGCCGCGCGGTGGATCCCGAACGCTGCTCCGCGCCTCGCCGGCACGACCGACTCGGCCAGCAGCGCATCCCGCGGCGCCGTGCGCACGCCCTTCCCGACCCGGTCCGCGAAGCGGATGATCAGTACCTGCCACGCCGCGCGTGCCACCGCGATGAACGGCCGGGCCAGCGTCGCGATGGTGTAGCCCCACACCGCGAGCGCCTTGCGCTTCCCCACCCGGTCCGAGATCCAGCCGCTGGCGAGCTTGACGAGGCTCGCCGTCGCCTCGGCGACGCCCTCGATCAACCCGAGGAACGCCGGGCCGGCGCCGAGCTGGAGGATGAACGCGGGGAGCAGCGGATAGATCATCTCGCTGGCGGCGTCGTTCAGGAACGAAACGACGCTGAGCCACAGGACGTTGCCGCGCAGCAGCTCGCGGCTCGGGGAGCGGTTCGCGGCCATCAGCGCGAAGGTGGCGCGGGGGTGTGGAGCGGGCGACCTTCGGATGGGGGCAAATGGCTGATTTGTAAGCACTTCGGGCCAGCGTCAACCGGGCGCGATACTTGCCACTCTCGCCTTCCGCCGGGAGCGGGCAGGACGCCCGAGCCCGCTGGTGCGGCCGCGGATCCGGGAGGAGCTATGCGGCGGTTGACGATAGAGGCGGTGGTGGCGGTCATGGCGCTGGCTCTGCCCGGAACGATACGGGCGCAGGCCCCGTCTGACGAGATCCCGGTCTGCCGGGCGACGTTGAATGGCACGGAGCTGACGACCCTGGTCCAATTTCGCGACGGTTACACGGTCGAAGGGCCGTGGCACGTGACGACGCCGCAAGCGGCGTCGCTCGAGGACGGCGGAGCGGGGATCGCGTTCGGCGCCACGCTCGACCGGATCGTGGAGGTCGATCCGGTGAGCGGGAAGCGGGAGGCGACGCCGTTTCCGAGCCCTCTCGAGGTCACGTTCGAGGGTCACGACCGCGACGAGCTCATCTCGCGTGCGGCGCAGGTCTGGTGCCTGAGCGTCTGGAAGGCACGGCAGGAGTCGCCGAAACCGGTGCTGAGCGACCGCTCCCTGTCGAAGACCACGCTGTAGCGCGCGAGGAGCGGGGATAGTAGGCGAACGAGGAAGGGCGGGGTAGAGGTGGGGCGCCCCGGGGCCGCTGTCGGCGGTCCCGGGGCGCCACTACTTTGGGCCCATGTCCTCAACTTCTGGGCTGAGCGCGCGGGCCCGCCGCGTTCTCCTGGCCGCGGCCGAGGCGCTGGCGGGCGGGCCGGCCGGGGAGGAGGTCGCCCGGGCGGCGGAGGCGTTGGTCCGGCGGCTGCCCGCGGCGGACCGGCGCCAGCTGGGCGTGCTCCTCGAGGCGGTCCGGCTGGCGCCGCTGGCGCACGGCCGGCTCGCGACGTTCCCGGCGTTGTCGCCGGCGGACCGGGAGGTGGTGCTCCGGAGTTGGGCGGAGAGCGCCGTCCCCATGTTGAGGCAGGGCGCAACGGCGCTGCGCGCGCTGGCACTGCTGGCGTACTACGGGCGCGAGGAGGAGGGCGCGGAGCTCGGCTACGACGGGCCGTGGCTGGGGCGGGTGCCCGTGGCGGTGCTGCCGGCGCCGCCGCTGAGCCCGGCGGGCGTGGCGGGGCGGCCGATGCCGGCGGGACGCGGGCGGGGTGGCGCCGAGGCTGCGCCGGGGGGCCCTGCTCCGGCGCGGGCCGGCCTGGCGGCCGGCGTGCACGCCGCCGGGCGGTACCCGGCGGATCTGCGGCTGCGCGCCGAGGTGTGCGTCATCGGCACGGGCGCCGGCGGCGCGGCGGCGCTGGCGCGCCTGGCCGGCGCGCGCGACGTCGTCGCCGTTGAGGCCGGTTCACATGCGCAGGCCCGCGACTTCACGCAGCGCGAGCTGGAGATGCTCGCGCTGCTGTACCAGGAGGCGGGGCTCCGGGCCACGGCCGACAAGGCCATCGGCATCCTTCAGGGGCGGGGCGTGGGCGGCTCGACGCTGCACAACACGGGGCTCGTCTACCCGACGCCGCGCGGGATCGCCGAGCGGTGGCGCCGGGAGCACGGCTTGCCACTGGACGACGCCGACCTCGAGCGGCGCACGGCGGCCGTGCTCGAGACGCTCGCGGCCGTGCCGATCCCCGAGGCGCGCATCAACCCGAACAACGCGGTGGTGCGCCGCGGCGCGGAGGCGCTCGGCTGGCGCTACCGCGTGCCGCTCCACAACCGCGTGGAGTGCTCCGGCTGCGGCTACTGCATGCTGGGGTGCGCGTACAACCGGAAGAGCAACGCGTCGCTGACGTACCTGCCGCGGGCCGTCGCGGCGGGCGCGCGCGTGCTGGCGGATGCGCGGGCGGTGCGCATCGAGGGCCGTGCCGGCGCGCGCCGGGTGGTGTGCGAGCGGCTGGACGGCGCGGGAAAGGTCGTCGGGCGGGCGGTCGTCGAGGCGCCCGTCGTGGTCGTGGCCGCCGGAGCGCTGGACACACCGGCGCTGCTGCGGCGGAGCAGGCTCGGCAACGGCCGCGTCGGCCGCGGGCTGCGGCTGCACCCCGCGGCGCTCGTGCACGCGGAGTTCGCCGAGCCGATCGAGGCCTGGCGCGGGCTGCCGCAGTCGGTGCTCGTCGAGGAGTTCGCGTCGTTCATGGACGATGGCTACGGCGGCTTCATCTTCATCCCGAGCGCCGGGAACTGGCCGGGGCTGACGGCCGTGGCGGCCGCGGGAATGGGCGAGGCGCACCGGCGCCTGATGCGCCAGTTGCCGCGCATCGCCGCGGCGGCGGTGCTGTTGCACGACGAGACGGAGGGGCGCGTCCGCGCCGCCGCCGACGGACGTCCGCTCGCCGAGTACTGGCCCGGCCGGCCCGATCTGGCGGAGCTGCGGCGGGGCATCGAGGCGCTCGCCCGGCTGTACCTCGCCGCGGGCGCCGAGCGGGTGCACCTGCCGTTCGCCGCGGCGGCGCCGGTCGCCTCCGAGGCCGAGCTGCGCGCCGAGCTGTCGCGGCGCGTGGCCGCGCCGCACCGGCTGACGCTCAACTCCGTGCACCCGCAGGGGAGCTGCGCGCTGGGTGTGGACCCGCACCGCAGCGCGACGGATCCGTACGGCGAGGTCCGGGGGGCGCCCGGCGTGTTCGTGGCGGACGCGTCGCTCTTCCCGACCTCGGTGGGTGTGCCGCCGCAGGTCTCCATCATGATGCTGGCGGACGCGGTGGCCGAACGGGTGCTGGAGTCCGGCTCGTGAGCGGCGGCTCGGCGCTGTTCCGGCGGTTCCCCCGCCTGGAGGGGCGGATCGCGTGGACGCCGCTCGGCCGCTTCCCCACGCCGGTGCAGGAGCTTCCGGTCGGCGGCGGCCATGCCTGGATCAAGCGGGACGACCTCTCCGGCGAGGAGTACGGCGGCAACAAGGTGCGCAAGCTGGAGTTCCTGCTGGCCGATGCGCGCCAGGCCGGCGCCTCGCGGCTGGTCACGGCCGGCGCCATGGGCTCGCACCACGCGCTGGCCACCGCCGTCTACGCGCGGCGGCTCGGCCTCGAGGCGACGCTCGTGCTCTTCCCCCAGCCGCTGACGCCGCACGCGCGGCGGGTGCTCCTCACGGACGTCGCCCTGGGCGCGGAGCTGCGCTTCACCCGGCGGATGGAGTTCGTCCCCGGCGCGCTGCTCGCCGCGCGCTGGGCGCACCGGCGGGAGGGCGCCTACGCCGTGGCGCCCGGCGGCTCCGACGCGCGGGGCACGCTGGGCTACGTCGCCGCGGCGCTCGAGCTGGCGGAGCAGGTGGCGGCCGGGGAGGCGCCGCGGCCGGAGGTGGTGCACGTCGCCGCCGGCACGCTGGGGACGGCGGCCGGGCTCGCGATCGGGCTCGCGCTGGCCGGCCTGGACACCACGGTCGCGGCGACGCGCATCACCGGGCGCATCGTGACGAACGAGCGGACGCTGGCCCGGCTCGTCCGCGGCGCGCTCGCGCTGCTCGAGCCGGGCGGCGTGCGGCTGGATCCGGCCGAAGCGCTCCGCCGCGTCGAGCTCCGCCACGGCCAGATCGGCGCCGGCTACGGGCAGGAAACGGAGGCGGGCCGCCGGGCGACGTCGCTCTTCGAGGAGGTCGGGCTCCGCCTCGACCCGACGTACACGGCCAAGGCCGCGGCGGAACTCCTGGCGGACCCACCCGGGCCGGAGCGGCCCACGCTCTTCTGGCACACGCTGAGCGCGACGGAGCCGGCGCTCCGGGCGCCGGAGGCGGAGCTCGAGGCGCGGCTCCCGGAACCGTTCCGCCGCTGGCTCCGCGGCGACTGAGCCTTCCCCGGATGGCCGGATACTTGCGGCCGGCCGATGCCCGAAAACTCCCGGCGCGCGCGCGGCCGCCGCTCCCTCCGGACGGGAGCCTCGGCCGCGTTCGCGTGCCCGGACGGCTCGCCCCGCATCGACGGAGTCGGACCATGTCTCTGCCGCTGGCCCCTCGGCTCGCGCTGGGATTGGCGCTGGTGGTGGCGGGGGGGTGCGCCTCCCGCGCGCCGC
The DNA here is from genome assembly GCA_035715725.1 of Longimicrobiales bacterium. Taxonomy (GTDB): domain Bacteria; phylum Gemmatimonadota; class Gemmatimonadetes; order Longimicrobiales; family RSA9; genus JADGGV01. The sequence goes on from DASTKT010000096.1 coordinate 56,538, forward strand.
GGCCGCAGGCGCCGCAACCCGCCGCGGCGGTCGCCGCGCCGCCGGAGCTGCAGCCGCCGCCCGAGGTGGTCCGCCTGGCCCAGAAGCTGAAGCCCACCGGGCTGGAGCTCGGGACCATGTGGACGTTCGAGGACCCGCCGCTGGCCTACTGGCAGAAGCGGTACGGCTTCCAGGCGACGCCGCAGTGGCTCGAGCACGTGCGCCTCTCGTCCGTCCGCTTCGCCAACTACTGCTCGGCCTCGTTCGTCTCGCCCGCCGGGCTGGTCATGACGAACCACCACTGTGGGCGCGAGTGCATCGAGGCGCAGTCGACGCCCGGTCACGACTACGTCGAGAGCGGCTTCTACGCCGCGACTCGGGCGGAGGAGCGGGTCTGTCCGGGCGTCTACCTCGACCAGCTCGTCTCCATCCAGGACGTGACGCAGCGCGTGGCCGGCGCCGCGGCGGCCGGCGCGTCCGACGCCGCGCGGGCCGCCGCCGTCGACTCGGCGTCGGCGCGGATCCAGCGCGAATGCGAGCAGCAGACGAAGCTCGTCTGCCAGGTCGTGCCGCTCTACCACGGCGGGCAGTACCACCTGTACCGCTACAAGCGATTCCAGCCGGTGAAGCTCGTCTTCGCGCCGGAGCTGCAGGCGGGGTTCTTCGGCGGCGACCCAGACAACTTCACGTACCCCCGCTACGCGCTCGACGTGACGTTCGTCCGGGCGTACGAGGCGGACGGGACGACGCCGGTGAACACGACCAACTACTTCCAGTGGGATGCGGGCGGTCCGACCGATGGCGAGCTGGTGTTCACCGTCGGTAACCCGGCGAGCACGAGCCGGCTGATCACGGTGGCGCAACTGATGTACGAGCGGGCCTACCGGCACCCATTCTACATCGCGTACCTCGAGGCGCAGCGGCGCTACCTGCAGGAGATGGCGCGGCGGAACCCACAGACGGCCCAGAAGGTCCGGCAGGACCTGTTCGAGGTGGAAAACAGCCTGAAGGCGTACCGCGGCGAGATGGCCGGGCTGCTGGACACGCTGCTGCTGGCGCGGAAGGTGGCGTGGCAGACGGACTTCGAGCGGCGGCTGAACGCGGATACGCTGCTCCGGGCGCGCTTCGGGGACGTGTTCCGCCAGATGGCGGACCTCCAGGCGCAGAAGCTGAGGCTCAGCCCGGAGCTGAACCTGAGCAACCCGAACCTCTTCCCCGAGCCGCACGTACAGGTGGCGGCGACGCTCGTCCGGCTCGTCCACGAGCGCTCGCTCCCCGAGGCCCAGCGCTCGGCGGAGTTCCAGAACGGCAAGCTCCAGCAGCTCACGACGCAACTCGAGGGCGACCTGCCGCTGGACACCGCGCTCAGCCGGGGGCTGCTCGCGGCGCGCCTGCGCCTGATGCAGCAATTCCTCCCGCCGGACGACCCGCTGCTGCGCCAGGCGATCGCGGCGGGCGAGGCGCCGGACGCCGCGGCCCGGCGGCTGGTCGCGTCGACGCGCGTCGGCGATACCGCGTTCCGGCGTGCCCTGCTGCAGGCGGGCCAGCCGGCCGTGGACACCACCAGCGACCCGCTGATCCGGCTCGTGCGCGCGATGTTCGCGAACGCGCGCTCGCTCCAGCCGCGCTGGGACTCGCTCGCGGCGCGCCAGGAGGTGCTGAACGCGCGGCTAGCGCAGGCGCTCTTCGCCGCCTACGGCACGTCGGTGCCGCCGGACGCGACGTTCACGCCGCGCATCAGCGACGGCCTGGTCCGCGGCTACCCGTACAACGGCACGCTGGCTCCGCCGGTGACGACGATCTACGGGCTGTACGCCCGCTCTGCGGAGTTCGGCAACCGGATGCCGTTCACGCTGCCGACGAGTTTCGCGCAGCAGCGCGCCGCGGTCGACCTGGGGAAGGCGCTGAACCTGGTCTCCACGAACGACATCAGCGGCGGGAACAGCGGCAGCCCGCTCGTCGACCACGACGGCCGCGTCGTCGGGCTGGTCTTCGACAGCAACATCGAGGCGCTGCCGCACCAGTTCCTCTTCGGCTCGGAGAGCGGGCGCACCGTCGCCGTGCACACGGCGGGGATCGGCGAGGCGCTCCGGAGCGTGTACCACGCCGACGCGTTGCTCCGCGAGCTGCTCGGCCAGCCGCCGGCGCCGGCGGCGGCGCCGCCCCGCTGACTTGACGGGACCGGGAGCGCACCGGAGGTTACGCGACTCGCCCCGTTCTGCGGGGCGCCGGGCACCACCTGGACGATCGCGCAGGGGGGAGCGTGGACACCGATCGGATCGACGTGTACATCGACGAGCACCTCCCCCGCTTCCGGGAGGAGCTCTTCGACTTCCTGCGCATTCCGAGCGTGAGCGCGCGCAGCGAGAGCAAGGCGGACGTGCGCCGCGCCGCCGGCTGGCTGGCGGAGCGGATGCGCGAGGCGGGCCTCGAAGTCTCGATCGAGGAGACCGCCGGTCACCCCGTCGTGCTCGGGGAGTGGCGGGGCGCCGGCGCGGATGCGCCGACCGTGCTGATCTACGGGCACTACGACGTGCAGCCGGCCGAGCCGCTGGAGCTGTGGACGTCGCCACCGTTCGAGCCGACGATCCGCGACGGCCGGATCTACGCCCGCGGCTCCGTCGACGACAAGGGGCAGCTCTACCTGCACGTGAAGGCCATCGAGGCGCACATGCGGACGGCCGGGCGGCTCCCGGTGAATGTCGTGGTCGTCGCGGAGGGGGAGGAGGAGGTCGGGAGCGAGAACCTGGTGCCCTTCCTCGAGGCGAACGCGGGGAGGCTCCGCGGCGACGCGATCATCGTCTCCGACACGACGATGGTGGGGCCCGGCATCCCCACCATCGGTGCCTCGCTCCGCGGGATCGCCTACTTCCAGATCGACGTACAGGGTCCCGCGCAGGACCTGCACTCCGGCGCGTACGGCGGCGCGGTGATGAATCCGGCGACGGCGCTCGCGCGGATCATCGCCAGCTTCCACGACGCGGACGGGCGGGTGCAGATCGCCGGCTTCTACGACGCGGTGCGGCCGCCGGAGGAGATGCGCGAGCAGATTGCGCGGGTACCGTTCAGCGAGGCGGCGTTCCGCGAGGAGACCGGGAGCCCGGCGCTGTTCGGCGAGAAGGGTTTCGGCACCCTGGAGCGGATCTGGGTGCGGCCGACCTGCGAGGTCAACGGGCTGCTCTCCGGCTACACGGGCGAAGGCTCGAAGACGGTCCTCCCGTCGAAGTCGATGGCGAAGGTGAGCTGCCGGCTCGTCCCCGACCAGGACCCGGATCGCATCGCGGCGCTGTTCATCGAGCACGTCCATCGCGTCGCGCCGGAGGGCGTCACCGTGGAGGTCCGCGAGCTGCACGGCGGCAAGCCCTGGCGCGCGCGGCTCGAGGGCTCGTTGCACGAAGCGGGCGCCCGCGCGCTCGAGCACGCGTTCGGCAAGCCGCCGGTGCTGGCGGGGGAGGGTGGGTCGATCCCCATCGTCTCGGATTTCGAGCGCGTGCTGGGCGCGCCGGTCCTGCTCATGGGCTTCGGGCTCCCCGGCGAGAACGCCCATGCGCCGGACGAGTGGATGAGCGTCGAGAACTTCGAGAAGGGCACGCACGCGGCCGCGGCGCTGCTCTCGGAGCTGGCAGGGCGCTGAGCGTCGTGACCGGGTCGGAACGCAGAGGCGCCCGGCTACCGCGCGGTGGCCGGGCGCCTCGTTCGACGCGTACCGCGTCAGCGGGCGAGCACGTGCAGCGGCTTCGTGCGCGCCGCCTGCATCTCCCGGTCGATCTGCTGGCGCAGCCGCGCGATCCGGTCCGGGTAGACGTGGCAGTTCGGGGTGTTCGTGCCGCGGACGCAGCCGTTGTAGCCCAGGAGCGCCCGGCGCTCGTCGCCGCGCGCCGTACGCATGTACCAGGCGAGCAGGCTCGTGCCGGTGCAGAGGTTGTCGTCGATGTCGTAGAGGTTGCGGCCGCACCCCTCCCACCGGCCGGCCCAGGCCGGCATGATCTGCATCAGGCCGCGGGCGCCCACGGAGCTCGTCGCGCGCGGGTTGCCCTCGCTCTCCAGCAGCAGCACGGAAGCGACGGTGGCCGGATCCAGGTTCTTGCGCGCCGCGTGCTCCACGAGCGGCCACGCCATCCGGCGCGCGACGTCATCCGGCACGCCACGGCGCCGGAGCACCTGCTCGACCGGCGCCACGTGGTTGCGGTAGAGGGAGACGTAGGCCACCGTCTTCTGGCCATCCCGACGGATGGCACCCATGGTGCGGGTCAGCGCCTCGATCTGGATCCGCGGGACATGCTGGATGGGCCGCCGGCCGTGAGCGGACATGTCGGCGGGGAGCGTGAGCGCGCCGGTCGTCGCCTTCCCCAGGCCGAAGCCGAGGAAGAGCAGGACCGGAGCGGCGAGCGGGACGATGCGGGCGCGGCGCAGGAGATACTCAAGCTCCGCCATCGTTCCCTTGCGGGGCGCCGCGCCTTCGCGGTGCGGTTTCGATCGTTTCATTTTGTTGATCGGTCGAACCGGGGAGGAGCGAATTTGCAGCCACCGACGCCCGTTGCGCAAGCCGCCGCGAGCGGATGCGCGTTTGCGTCGACGTAAATGGTAGACGATCGGGGCGCGCCCCGGTCACGCGGGAGGGCGAAAATGGCGGAGGCGCGCTACCTGGTGCGGGGGATCGGGGATGCGGAATCGGCCTTCAAGGTCGAAGCCATGCTGCACAGCAAGGTCGGGGTGCAGGAGGTGCGGGCGGACCCCGAGACGGGGGAGCTCTGGATCCGCTTCGACGAGCGGCTCGTGCCGCCGCCGCGCCTGAAGAGCTACCTGGAGAGCGCCGGCGTGAGGACGGTGCGCCCGCTCTGAGCGCGCCGGCTCCGCCGGCCGGCGGTCCGCACCCGACCGAAGCGCCGCTTCAGGCGGCCTTGAGCTGGTCGATCAACGTATCGATGTCTTCCGTGGTGAAGCGGTACTCGGCCGTGCAGAACTGGCAGACGGCCTCGGTGTGGCCACGCGCCGCGCCCTCTGCGCGCATCTCCTCGAGCGCAGACTGTCCCAACAGCATCAGCGCGCGCTCCGCCCGCTCCCGCGAGCACGGGCAGTGGAACTGGACCGGCACGCGGTCCAGCAGGTCGTAGCCGTCCGGGAAGATCCGGCCCAGGATGTCCTCCGGCGAATCCCCGCTCCGCAGCATGGTGGTGGGGTGCGGCAGCGAGCGGATCTTCGCCTCGATCTCGTCCACGGCGTCCTCCGCCAGCCCCGGAAGCAACTGGACGATGTAGCCGCCGGCGGCCTCCACGCTGCCGTCGACGCGGACGAAGACACCGATGCCGACGGCCGACGGCACCTGCTCGCTGTGCGCCAGGTAGTACGCCAGGTCCTCGCCGATCTCTCCGGATACGATCTCGACCGTGCTGGCGTACGGATGCCGCATCCCCACATCCCGCGTGACCGTGAGCCGGCCGGTGGTGCCCACCGCGCCGCGCACGAACAGCTTGCCGTTACGCACCTGCTCGATCTCGGGCCGCGGGTTCGACACCAGCCCGCGCACCTCGCCCCGCCCGTTCGCGGTGGCGAGCAGCGTGCCGGCCGGGCCGTCCCCCTGGATCCGCACCGTGACCAGGTGCTCGTCCTCCTTGAGCATCGCGCCGAAGATGAGCGCGCCCATGGCCAGGCGTCCGAGCGCCGCGGTGGTTACGGGATAGGTGCCGTGCCGCTCGTGCAGCGCCTCGACCACTCCCGTAGCCTCGATGGCGAACGCGCGGACGAGGCCGTCGTGCGCCGTCGCCCGGGCGATGTAGTCGTGCTTCCGCTCCTGCATGCAATCTCCGTCTTCTTCGATGGGTGACGACCTGGGGTACCCCGCCGGCGACGTGGAGAGCCGTGGGAGAGCGAAATGCGACGAGGGGGCGGCCCGCTCTCCGGCCGCCCCCTCGTCGCATTCGCGCCGGCTTCACCAGCCGGGCTCGGGGAGGTCCTCCTCGCGCACCAGCACGAGGATCGCCGCCTGCGGGACGACCAGGTACTTCTCCCCCTCGAACGTGATCTCGACCGCCGCGCGGCGGAAGAAGATCGCGTAGTCGCCCGGACGTGCCTGCACGGGCAGGTACTTCGCCTCGGTGCCGCCGATGCGCCAGGGCTCGTCGTCGAGCTCGGTCGGCGCGGAGATCGGGGTGCCGGGGCCGCGCGCCACGACCTTCCCGGCCTGCACGGCCTGGCTGTCGAGGGCCGTCGGCGGCAGGTACAGCCCGACCCGTGTACGGTCCTCGCCCGCCTCGGGCTGGATGAGGACGCGGTCACCGACGACGATGAGCTTCTTTTTCGGTTCCATGTCCGAACAATGTCAGGAGTTGTCGCCGCGATCAAGCGGCGCGGCCCGCCCGATCGCCCATGGCTCCGCCCCGGATCCGGTGCCACCGTCGCGCGAGCCCGGCCCGATGTGGGCCGGCGGGACTCGGCCGGAGGGAGGCATGACGACGAGCGGCGGGCATGGCGGCAGGCCCGGGAGGTCGCCGACGACGCGGCGCCCCTTCACCTTCCTGCTGGACGAGCGGCTCGTGGAGCGCGCTCGCAGCGAGGTCGGCGAAGGGGACGTGGTGCGGAGCATCGAGGCGGCGCTGGCGGCCGCCATCGACTACCAGCTCTGGGTCCGGGAGGTCCGTTCCGGCGAGCGGGGTGTGCTCTCCTAGGGGACGAGGGGACGCGACCAGCGGACGCCGAAGCGGTGCACCGCGCCGAAGAAGTCGAGGTTGCGGTACGTGTAGTCGAGGGCGAGCGCGCCGAGGGAGATGCCGCCGCCGATCTCGAGCGGACCGAGGCCGCCGTCACTCTGGTCGGTGCTGTAGCCGACGCGTCCGACCGCGCCGAAGCGGGATGCGCCGCCGGGGAGCAGGCCGGCCTCGACGCCGGCCGCGAGCCCGCCGGTCTTTTCCTTCAGCCGCTGGACGTAGTCCGCGGCGACGAGCAGGCCGAGACCCCGCTGGCCGCCGGCCTGGAACGTCGCGCCGACGCGGGCCTCGGTCGGCAGCCGGCCGGCGTCCCCGGAGAGCGAGCCGCCCAGGTTGCGCAGCGCGGCGCCGACCGTGAGCGCGGAGGACACGGACGCCTGCGCACCGAGGTCGAAGATCGGCGCGCTGCTCGTCTCCCCCGCGATCGAGCTGGAGACGAAGCCGGCGCCGGCGCCGAGGCGGAGTCGGCCGTCGCGGAGCGGGAGCGAAGCGGACAGCCGGCCGGCGGCCTCGCTCTCGGACACGGTGCTGCCGGTCTCGGTGCCGCGCTGGCCGCCGAAGATCGGGTCCGCAACCACCTCGCGCACGGAGCCGCCGTTCAGGTAGGCCAGCCCCGCGCCGATGGAGAGCGAGCCCACGCGGAAGGCGCCGGCCAGCGACCCGAGCGAGATGTCCTCGACGAAGCGCTCGTAGGAGAACGACGCCCCTGTCCGGAGCGAGGCGAGCCCGGCCGGGTTGTAGAAGACGACGTCGGCGTCGCCGGTCGCAGAGGTGTAGGCCCCGCTGAGCGCGGCGGCGCGGGCTCCCGGCGTGAGCTGCAGGACGGTCGCCCCGGTGGAGCCGGCGCCCTCCTGCGCGCGGACCGGAGGGGCCAGCAGCACGGCCGCGAGCGCGCCGGCCAGCGCGGCGGCGGGACGGAAGTGTCGGTGCATCGTCGTCTACTCCTGGGACGTCGCGGCCGTGGCCGCGCCGGGGGCGATGATGAGCTTCCTGCGGATGATCTGGCCGTCCACGTCGAACACCACGAGGTACATGCCGGCGGCGACGCGGCCGCCGTCCTCGTTGCGGAGGTCCCAGTCGACGCGGCCTTCCGACGAGATCTTCGTCGTCAGGTCGATGATGCGCCGGCCGGTGAGCGAGTAGATCCCCGCCGTCCGCGGCCGCGTCGTGAAGTTGAAGACGACGTGGCCGGAACGCACCGGGTTCTCGCTCAGCGCGAACACCTCGCCGGGTTGCAGCACGGTCGTGCGGATCGGTGTCGAGGCCACCGTCGACGCGGCGTCGATCTGGTCGATCGCCTGCGAGCGCGCACCCACGGTCTTCGTGCCCTGCGGGACGTAGGTGGCCGAGAACGACGAGGCGTTCGGCACCTGACCGCTCGACTCGATGGCGAGGAGAAGCGAGGTGGTGCCGTTCTTCGGAGCGGTGACGTCGCTGAGGCCGATCGAGACGCGCGAGGGCGTGCCGGCGGTCAGCTTCACCTGCGCGGCGCCGACCACCGGGTCGCTGGCGTCGGCCTGCGCGTTGGCGTTGGCGTCGCGCACGGCGAGCACACGGGCGGCCGCATCGTCTCCCGAAATGTCGAACGCCAGGGCCCGGACGCTGATGTCCTCGTAGCCGTCCGACCTGAGCTGAAGCGAGAGCAGCGAGAGCAGAGTTCCCTTGGCGCTCTGCACCGTCTTGCTCGTGGCGAGCGAGGTGCCGCTGACGGCCAGCTTCGCCGGCGGGACCACCACGAGCACCGTGCTGTCGCGCAGGCCGGCGCCGACGCCCACGACGAATGCCGTGCCGGCGGACAGCGCCTTGGCCGCGCCGTTCGCGTCCACCGAGGCCACGGCGGGCGCGGATGAGGAAAACGCGACCGCGACGCCGGGGATCGGCGTGCCCAGGAAGTTCTGCGGCGTCGCTTTCACCTGCAGCGTGGCGTTGGTCGGGAGCGTATCGGCGCGGGGCGAGAGGCCGAGCTTCGCCACGGTCGTGACATCGCTGCCGAGGAGGTCGATGCCCGCCTTCACGTCGAGCTTGCCGTAGCCCCACCAGTCCGCCGGGCTTCCGGCCGGATCGTAGCGCCGGACGGTGAACGCGTCCTGGCGGCCGGTCGTCGAGAGGAGCCCCTTGACCTGCGCCGCGGTCAGGTTGGGCGCCTTCTGGAGGAAGACGGCCACGGCGCCAGTGACGTGCGGTGCCGCCATGCTGGTCCCGGCGATCACCCAGTGTACGCCGTCGGGCGCCTTGAGCTTGTCGGTGGCGAGGGCGTCCCGGGAGAGGGCGGACATCACGCCGAGGCCCGGCGCCGTGATCTCCGGCTTGAGCCGGCCATCGCGCGTCGGGCCGCCGGACGAGAAGCGCGCCAGGTCGCCGAGCTCCTCCTTCTGCACGTAGTTGACCGTGGACCCCGTGGCCGAGAGCCAGGAGAGCCGGGTGACGTATGCGCCGGCGGTGATCACGTTCTTGGCGGTGCCCGGAGTACCGACGAGGTAGCGGTTGTCGAAGCCGTTGCGCCCGAGTGCGATCCCGCCGTTCAGATCGCTCGCCCACAGCCACAGGTGCCAGGCCCGCCCGGAGGTGACGCTACGCGCCTGGACGCGCACCGTCCACAGCCCCGGCGCCGGCGAGTTGCCCTCCGTCGTGCAGTCGTTCGCCTCGAGATGCGCGTCGATGTCGCCGTCCGAGGGCATGGGCCCGTCCCTGCCGTTGTCGATGAAGATCTCCCCGCCCACGCTGTCCTGCACCGTCCGCTGTCCGGTCGTGGCCGTCGCGAGCGTGCCGTTCGGCCGCACCATGGTGATGTCGTACTGGTCCTGACCCGGATAGTAGAGGTCCATGGCGACGTAGTCGTTGCACCGGCCGGTTCGTGGGGCGTACTGCGGCGCCTCGAACTGGATGTCGACGGACTCGCCCGTGGACATCGCCCGGGAGGCGTGGATGAGCACGCTCTCCGTCGCCGGCGTGGTGTTCCCGTTCGAGCCCGAGTTGCCCGCCGAGGTCACGACGATCGCGCCCGAATCGACCTCCGCGTCGAGCCGCCGCTCGGCCAGCGAGCTGCCGTCCGCCGGGCCGCCGATGCCGCCGAGCGAGAGATTGATGACGATGCGCTTCCCGAGCGACTGCGCCGTGCGCCGCAGCCAGGTCACGCCATCGGCGATGTCGTCGAAGGTGAACGCGCCGTTGCCACCCTTGACGATGAGCAGGTCCGCGGCGGGGGCCACGCCGGCGTACTGGTACGCCGTGCCGCCGTTGCCGACCGCCGAGCCGTCACCGGCGGCCGTGCCCGTCACGTGCGTGCCATGCCCGTCGAGATCGCGCTCGCTGCACCCCGCGCCCGGGTTGTCGATGGCCGCCTGGATCGACTCCTGGGTGCACACGTTGCCGTAGTTGAAGCCGGTCGGCGGAGTCCCCGCCGTCGTCTGGTCCCAGAGCGCGAGCACCCGCGTCTTGCCGTTCGGGTCCAGGAAGTCGTCGTGCCGGAAGTCGAGGCCCGTGTCGTAGACGCCGACGATCACGCCCTGCCCGGCGTAGCCGGTCCACGTGCCGCCGTTACGGGATCGTACCTGGTCCGCGCGGATCGAGATCACGCCGGAGTCGTTCTGTGCGCGGAGGATCGGCGCCGCCTCCATGGACACGATACGGCTCGAGGTCGCCAGTGCGGGGAGGGCGTCGACGGGGATCCGCGCGGTGGCGATGTAGGTGCCCTCGCGGCTCCGGATCATCGTGCCCACGCCCACGCCGCGCCCCCGGAGCTCGTCCGCGCCGGACGGATCGCGCAGCTCGACGAGCGTTGCCACGCGCGGCTGCCCCGACCCACCCTCGTAATCGAGCGACACTGCGCCCGCCAGTGGCGCCGGCGCGGACGCCTGCACGTTGGCTCGCGCCTCCTGGATCGATTGGCGGTATTCCTCCCGCATCAGCATCCGCAGCTTGGGATCCACGTAGGGCCTCCCGGGCTGCTGCGCGCCGACACCGGCCGGCGCGAGAAACGCCAGCACCGCGAGCGGTACCATCGACGACGTGAAAGCGAACCGCATTCCGATCCCGAGGTGAGGGTTAGGGCGAGCCGTCCGTGCGCGCCTCAGTGCACCGGCACGGTGCGGGCGAGCTCCAGGTAGAGGACGAAATCCAGCGCGGCGATCTTCGGCGCGGCGCGCGCGCGCGCGCGTCCCGTCACGACGTCGCCGACAGCGGAGCCGATGGTCAGCCCCGCTCCGGTGAGCGCCTCGAGCTGTCGCGGCGTCGGCGCCGCGACGGTGCGCACGAAGAGACCGACGACGGAATCGGGGCGCTCGGCGACCATGCGGCGGAGCGGCGGATCCAGTTTTTCGCTCTGGCGCGCCGCCCCGAGCGCCGCGCGACGGCAGGCGGGGAGGAGGGCGAGACCGAGCCCCACGAGGAGCAGCGCCATCGAGGGGCGGATGCGGATCATCGATAGCCGCGGATGGGACCCGGGAATGCGTTTTGGGAGGTCGTGGTCCGGACGATGGCCACTGCCTACCCCCGCCTCGCCGCGCGGTTCCCCGGCTCAGGAATGCGCAGCCACGGGCTGACGTGACGCCTGGATCTCGCCGGCGATGCGGAGCGTCCGCTCGGCGGGCGCCTTCCGCAGTGCCGCGAACGGGATGTCAGCGGCGCCGGGCCGCTCCAGCAGCTCCAGCAGGTCCTCCAGCTGGCGCAGGAGCTCGGCGTCGCCGAGGATGCGGCCAAGGTTGATGCCTTCGCGGATGTGGTCGCGGGCGAAGTCGGGCATCCCGGCCAGCAGGCACCCCTGGCCCAGCCGCAGGTGCAGGAGCGCCAGCGTGCGGCGTGGCGGCGGCTCCGCCTTGGCCTCCCGAAGCAGCCGGCGCCGGCCGGCGACGAACTGGCTGACGTTCGCCGCCTCGGCGGACGTGACGGCCAGCTCGATCTCGGTGCGCCAGCGCTCCGCCTCGTCGCCGGATTCCGTGAGCGCCAGCTCGAACGCCCGCAGCGCGGCGGGGTGGAGTCCGAGCGCGCGGAGCGCGGCGCCGAGGCGTCCGAGCGCGGCGACGCGCATCGGCGCGGTGGGCGCGCACTCGAGGGCGGACCAGGCGTGCTCGACGGCGCGGTCGGGCGCGCCCTCCGCCAGCTCGAGCGCGGACAGTGCCCCCAGCCCGAGCGCGCTCACCGCCGGGTCCCCCCAGGCGCGACCCCGCCGGGCCACCTCGTCCAGCATTGCCCGGGCACCCGCGGCATCTCCCTCGGTCCGCGCCAGCGCCGCAGCGGCGACGGCCGCCTGCGCCCACTCGCCGCGCTCACCCGCGGCGAGGGCGGCCTGCGCCGCTTCGCCGAGTGCGCGCCGCGCATCGGTCGGGCGCGACAGCCGGTGGTAGAGCGTGCCGAGCCGGCGCAGCGCCGCCGCGCGGGCGGCGGCGAGCCCCATCGCATCCGACAGCTCGAAGGCGGTGCTGTAGAACTCCTCGGCGCCGTAGCGGTGCCCGGCCTCCTCCACCGCCTCCCCCATGTCGAGGCACGCCTCCGCGAGCACGGCCGGCGAGCGGCCGCGCGCCGAGTGGAGGAAGCGCGCGAGCTGCGCGCGCTCGGGATCGCGCGGCGAGAGCTGACCGAGCTCCTCGCGCACGCTCTCGACCTGTCGCTCGAAGGAAGGCTGTGGCACGGCGGCCAGACCGGCCGCCAGCAGCCGGCGCAGCGGCCGGAGGGCGAGGAAACGGAGTCGGACGTGGCGCGCGAGGTCCGCATCGCGCTCGTTCTCCTCGAGGTCTCGGAGGGCCAGCCAGCCGGGGAAGGCAGTCCCGCGGGCCGGCGCGGGGATCGGGGCGATGCGGTCGTAGCGAGCCATCTTCCTACCCGCTTCCGATGGTGGAGGGAACCGGCTCCCCGGGGCACTCCTCGAGGAACTTCTCCAGGGCGCGCTCGAAGCCGCGCGGGTTGCGGAGCGGGGTCGGCCGGCCGCTCATCGTCGCCCGCAGCGCGCGCCGGAACGCGGCGCCGGACGAGTAGCCGAGCTGCACCGCCACCGACTCGACGCTGCGGCCGGGCTCGAGCAGCCAGCGGAGCCCGTAGAGCACGCGTAGCCAGAGGAGCAGGCGGCCGGGCGTCGGCAGGCCCCAGCGCTCGAAGCGGCGCTCGAGCGTCGAGACGGAGAGGCCGAAGGCCGCCGCGACGTCCGGGACCTGGACCTGGGACGGGATGTGGTCGGCGGCGTAGCGGATCACCGCGCGCGCTTCCTCGCCGACGCGGCCGGCGAGGCGGATGTCGAGGACGGGCGCGAGCCCGCGGCTGAGCGCGGCCTCGAGGATCCCGGCGACCAGCTCGGCATCCCGCGCCTCCCGGGAGACCACGACCTCCGCGGCGCCGGCCTTGCCGACGCGGAAGAGCTCGCGGCCGTCCATGTCGCCCCAGACGACGACGGGGGTGAGCGGATAGCGCTGGACGAAGCGGAAGACGCGCAGCGCGCCGTCCTTGCGCGGCTCCGCGTGCACGTCGGCGACGACGGCTTCGACCGGCTCGCGCCGAACGGCCCGGCTCAGCTCCCGCCAGTTGTCCGCCCAGGTGACGGCGTAGGGGGATGCCGCCAGCCGCAGACACTGTCGGTCCGACGCGTTGGGAAGGAGAGCGGCAATGAGGGGCATGGGCGCACCACGGGGAGGGGTGCCGCGCTCGGATGATGATATCGAAGCTATTCCGCGGAAAAAACGGCCGCAAGAGAGTTGCTGTGCGGCGCGGCGTGGCGCGGGGAAGCGGACCGGCGTCCGCTCCCCCGCCTCCGGTTCAGGCGTTGCCGGCGGGAGCCTGCACGACCACTGGCTCCGAGGGCCCGGTGGGCTGAGCGGCGCGCGGCGCGCTGGTGCCCGCCTCCAGCCAGACGTGCTTGCCCTTCAGCACGTTCTGCGCGATGCGGTACTTGAGGCCGTCGTGGTTCTTGAACACCTCGGCGAACAGGCGGCGCACACGCCGGCGCGCGCCACGGCAGAAGAGGTCCGCGATCTCGATCGGCCCGCGCTCGGCCGGGTTGTCCGCGACCTTCTTGTGCGCGTAGACGCAGACGGCGGACATGGCGAAGAGCTCGGCGCCGATGTCGACGAGGCGGAAGAGCACGGCCTGCTTCTTCTCGAGCTGCGGCCCGAAGCGCGCCATCGCCCAGAAGAGCGTGCGGGCGAGCTTGCGCGCGGCCCGGTCGGTGAACTGGAGGTGGCCGGCCAGCTTCCCGAACTCGTCGTACCTCGGCCAGCGGCCCCAGCCGACGTAGAGCGGCGGCACCCAGCCGGCGATGTGGCCGGTCAGCCCGACCAGCCCCTTGATGCGCTCGCCGAGCGGGGCCTCCGTGTCCACGAATGCGCCCGCCTTCGAGAGGTGCGGGTCCACGGCCTCCCGGGCGATGAAGAGCCGCATGATCTCGCTGGAGCCCTCGAAGATCAGGTTGATGCGCAGGTCGCGCATCACGCGCTCCATCGGGATCGCCTTCTCGCCGCGGGCCTCCAGCGAGCTCGCGGTCTCGTAGCCGCGGCCGCCGCGGATCTGCATGGTCTGGTCCGCGGTGCGCCACGCCGCCTCGGAGTTGAACATCTTGGCGATGGCCGCCTCGAGCCGGATGTCCGACTTGCCGGCGTCGGCGAGCGCGGCCGAGAGGTCGGCGATCGCCTCCATCGCGAACGTGCTGGCGGCGATGTCGGCGAGCATGTCGGCCACCGCCTCGTGCTTGCCGATCGGAGCGCCCCACTGCTCGCGCTCGTTGCTCCACTGCCGGGCGACCTCGAGACACCACTTCCCGGCGGCCGCACAGGTGGCCGGGATCGTCAGCCGCCCCGTGTTCAGCGTGATCAGCGCCAGCTTCAGGCCCTTCCCCTCCCCCCAGAGCACGTTCTCCTTCGGCACGCGCACGTCGGTGAAGCGGATCACGCCGTTCTCGATGCCGTTCAGCCCCATGAACTCGCACCGGTGCGCGACCTCGACGCCCGGCCACGAGCTCTCGACGATGAACGCCGTGATGCCCCGCCGGCCGCCGGGCTTCGTGGCCGGCGTCCGCGCCATGACCACCATGATTTCGGCGATCGGGCCGTTCGTGCACCACAGCTTTTCGCCGTTCAGGATGTACGCCTCGCCATCCTCCGTCGGGTCCGCCGTGGCGCCCATGCGTGCCGGATCGCTGCCGACATCCGGCTCCGTCAGCGCGAACGCCGAGATGGCGCCCGCGGCGAGCCGCGGCAGGTACTTCTTCTTCTGCGCGTCCGTCCCGAACATCTTCAGCGGTTGCGGCACGCCGATCGACTGGTGCGCCGAAAGGAGCACGCCGATCGCCGGGCAGTAGGTGCTGAACAGCGCGATCGCCCGGTTGTAGCTCGTCTGCGAGAGCCCGAGCCCGCCGTACTCGCGCGGGATCTTCATCCCCATCGCGCCCAGGCGCCGGAGCCCGTCGATCACTTCCTGCGGCACTTTCCGCGTCCGGTCGATCTCCTCCGGATCGACCGTTGCCTCCAGGAACGCGCGCACGTCCGCCACGAACGCCGCCGCCCGCCGCTGCTCCTCGGGATCGGGCTCCGGCGGCGGATGGATCAGGTCGAGGCGCAACCTCCCCAGGAACAGCTCGCGGACGAAGCTCGGCTTCGCCCACTCGGTCTCGCGCGCCGCCTCCGCCACCTGCCGAGCTTCCCGCTCGCTCACCGGCGTGCCGCCGCGCCCGGTCTCCGTGATCTCCTGGGCGCCGGCCGCCCGGTCGAGAGCCCCGGCCTTGCCGTTCGACATCGCCCTCTCGTCCGCCATGGTTCCCCTCTCTCCCTCGGCCCGTCCTCGTGACCGGGCGCGGTTGCGAGGCCGCTGCGCCTGGATGTCATGGATCGTGCCGCGGCCCGGGCGGCGTCCGTGCCGGTGCGCGCGGCTCCCTCGGCGCGGAAATCCGCTCCCGGGGCCGCCGGCCGGTTGGGCCGTTCCGACCCATCCCGGACGCCCGGCGGGACGTCCCGCCCTCGTGCCTTCTACCCGTGGCCGGGGGTGAAGGCTCCGGAGCCCCGGCGCGGCGCAGCCGCTCCAAAGTCCAACGCGCGGCGATCCGGCGTCAAGTCGGCCGAAACCTGACCGTCCGTCCGGCAACCCCCCGCCCGCCCGGGGACGCACCGCTCCAGCACGAAACGAAAGAGCGGGCGAGAGCATTGCGCTCCCGCCCGCTCACGGGTCCGACTCCGGCTACCGCTACTCGCCGGTGCAGGCGACGACGCCCGGCGTCGTCAGCCAGGACGGCTGGCCCGAGGCCGTGCCGTAGAAGATCGAGCAGCCCTTCCCGCTCGCGGCCAGGTTGTGCGTCGCGTTCGCGTAGTAGCCGATCGACGAGGGGTCCCCGACCGAGATCGAGACGTCCTTCGAGAGCGTGAAGTCCGCCATGTTCGACAGCGTGTTCGTGTACTGGCTGTTGGCCGAGTAGTAGATCTCCTCGGCCGTGGCCAGGTTGCGCAGATCGCTGCGCATCGCCGAGAAGTACGCCCGCTCCCGCGACTTCGAGAACTTCGGGATCGCGATCGCCGCGAGCACGCCGATGATGACGACCACGATCAGCAGCTCGATCAGAGTGAAGCCCTTCCGCGCCTTGAGCATCATCGCTCCTCCT
>DASTKT010000097.1:0-9174 GCA_035715725.1 Longimicrobiales bacterium
CGGCCCGGATCATCCGGGCCGCCCCCCGCTGCCGTTCGACCACCGGGCCGTGGCCCTACTCCACCACGACCGTCCCGGTCATCTCCGGGTGGATGTTGCAGTGGTAGGTGAACGTGCCTTTCGTCGCGAACGTCTGGTCGAACGCGGCGCCCTTCGCCTTCACGCCGCTGTCGAAGGCGCCGGCGTCCGACGTCACCGTGTGCGAGCTGGGCCCGTCGTTGACCCAGTGGACCGTACCGCCCTGCGCGATCCGCACCTCCAACGGGCCGAACCGGTTATCGGTCATCCGCACCGTCGAGCCCCCCGCCGCCGGGGTCCCGGTCGAGTCGCTACCGCTGCAGGCCAGGGGTACGACGGCGACGGCGAAGAGACAGGTCAGCCATCCGAGCGCTCGGGTCCGCTTCCGCATCTGCACCTCCGGGGGTGTAACCGGGAAACGCAACAAAAACCAGCGTAAACCAACGTCAGGTCCAATCCGCGCTTGCCGCGTGGGGTTCCCGCGGTGCGGGAAGGGCGGGATCGTGGGGTCGGTGCGGGGCGATCGTGGGGTCGGTGCGGGGCGATCGTGGGGTCGGCGCGGGGTGATCGCGGGGTCAGCGCGCAGTGATCGTGGATGGAAGCGCGGGTGGAGTCACGGCGGGGACCGCGGGTGGAGTCACGGCGGTCACCGCGGGTGGGATCGCGGTGGTGACCGCGGGTGGGATCGCGGTGGTGCTAGCGGGAGCGGGCGCGGGAGCGGGCGCGGGCGTCGTCGCCGGGGCGGGGGCGCCGCACATGGCGCAGCAACGCCAGCCCGGCTCGATGGGGGCGCCGCAGCGGCAGCGGCGCCGGAGCGTACGGCCGCAACGCGGGCAGGCGAGGAACTCGCGGCGGAGCGGAGCGGCGCAGTCCGGGCAGGCAGGTGCCTCGTCGGCGAGGAGGGAGAGGAGCGGGCGGACCTCGTCGATGGTGGTGAGGCCGTCGGCGACCTTGCGCCATGCGTCCTGGCCGAGGGTCGCGGAACCGTCGGCGAGGGCGGCGTCGCGGAGCGCGTCGGTGGGGGCGCGGTGGAGGATGAGCTCGCGCATGCGGGCGTCGACGACGAGGAGCTCGAAGATGCCGATACGGCCGCGGTACCCTTCGCCGGCGCAGCGGGGGCAGCCGCGGGCATGGAAGTGCCGGACGGCGCGGGGCGGGAGCCCGAGTCGGGAGACCTCGTCAGGGGCGGCGGTGTGGGGGGCGCGGCAGTCCGGGCAGAGGCGCCGGACGAGGCGCTGCGCGAGGATGCCGATGAGCCCTCCGGCCACGAGGTAGGGCGGCGCGCCCATGTCGAGCAGGCGGGCGATGGAGGAGGGCGCGTCGTTCGTGTGGAGCGTGGAGAGGACCAGGTGGCCGGTGAGGGCGGCGGCCATTCCGACCTCGACGGTGGCGCGGTCGCGCATCTCGCCGACCATGATGATGTCGGGGTCCTGGCGAAGCACCGCGCGGAGCGCGCCGGCGAAGCCGAGGCCGGCCTTGCGGTGGACCTGGACCTGGGTGAGCCCTGCGAGGCGGTACTCGACGGGGTCCTCGAGGGTGACGACGTTGCGGCGCTCGCGGTCGAGGGCGCCGAGGGCGGCGTAGAGCGTCGTCGTCTTGCCGCTGCCGGTCGGTCCGGTGACGAGGAAGACGCCGTGCCCGCGGCCGAGGAGGTCGAGGAGCCGGGGGAGGTCGCGGCCGCCGAGGCCGAGGTCGACGAGGGGCTGGCCGGCATGGTCCGGGGCGAGGAGGCGGAGCACGACCTTCTCGGCGCCGTTGGCGGGGAGCGTGGAGACGCGGAGCCAGAGCTCGCGGCCGTCGACGCGGACGGTGCCGCGCCCGTCCTGGGGCCGGCGCTTCACGGCGATGTCGAGGCCGGCCATGATCTTGATGCGGGAGACGACGGCGGGCGCGGTGTGGTCGGGGAGCCGGAGCAGCTCGCGGAGCACGCCGTCGACGCGGGCGCGGACGCGGACGGGGGCGCCGGGCTCGATGTGGACGTCGCTGGCGCGCGCGGCGGCGGCGCGCTGGAGGATGAGCTCGACGAGGGCGATGATGGGCGGGGCGTCGGCGGCCTGGCGGAGGTCGTCGTCGGAGCCGGCGGGCGGGGCCGGCACGGCCGGCGTCGGCAGCCGGCCGAGCACGGCCTGCACGTCGCGGGGGGCGTACGCCTCGGCGAGCGCGCGCTCGACGGCGGCGGGGACCGCGACCGCGGGCTCGATGCGGCGGCCGGTCTGGAACTGGAGGTCGTCGAGGGCGGCGAGGTCGAGGGGGTCGGCCATGGCGACGCGGAGCGTCCGCTCGGTGGCGGCGAGAGGGAGCACGCGGAGCCGGCGGGCGAGCGCGGCGTCGACGAGGCGGAGCGCATCGGGCGCGGGCGCGAGGCTCGGGCCGGCGAACGGGATGCGGAGCTGGGCGGCCAGCGCGCGGGCGACGGCCTCGGGCTCGAGGCCGCGGCGCACCAGGATCTCGCCGAGGCGCTCGCGGGTGCGGCGCTGCTCGTCGAGGGCGGCGTCGATATCGGCGTCGGAGACGGCTCCGGCGGCGACGAGGAGGCGGCCCAGCACGCGGGGCGTGGCTCGAGTCATGGCGTGGAACACTCCGGATCGGCCGGGGCGGCGCCATGCGCGGTCGGGCCGTCCGAAGCGGGACGGAGCCCGGTCGGCGCCGGGGCAGCGGCGGGGGATCCCGGCGCGCGCCCGGTCGGCGCCGGCGCCAGGACGCCGGTCCGGAATCCGGGAGCCTGCCCGGTCGACGCCGGTGCAGGGGCTCGTCCGGATCTATCCGCCGCCGGGTGCGCGGTCGTGCAGCGGCGCGAACGTGCCGAGCGTCGCCGCGAGCCAGACGGCGCCGACGGCGAGCCCGGCGACGACGTCGGTGGGCCAGTGCACGGCGAGGTAGATGCGGGAGTAGATGACGATGAGCCAGAAGAAGGCGGCGACGACGTAGCCCCAGCGGCCGTGGCCGGTCCGGTAGACGAGGTAGGCGGCGGTGAGCACGACGGCCGTGACGGCGATGGCGTGGCCGCTGGGGAAGGACGGCAGGGCGAACTGTCCGCGCAGCTCGAAGAGCGTGGGGCGGTTGCGGACGAGCGTGAACTTCAGCGCCGGGTTGAGGAGCGCGCTGCCGAGCTGGACGACGGCGAGGTGGGCGGCGCTGACGCGTCGCCCCTTGATCCAGAGCCAGACGGCGGCGATGGCAACGATCGGCGCGAGGGAGTAGTTCGTGCCGAGCCAGGGCGCGGAGAGCATGACGACGTCGAGCGCCGGCGAGATGGTGGCGTGGACCCAGACGAGGATGGTCCGCTCCCAGGCGTCGCCGTTCCACCAGCCGAGGGCGCGGACGAGGAGACCGACGCCGACGCCGATGGCGTACGCCAGGATCCAGCCGCCGAGGAGCAGGAGCCAGGGGATGGCACGCAGGAGCGCGAGAGCGCGGATCGGCTCGGCGCGTGCGTCGGCGGGCTCTCTTCGGGCGCCTGTGTTCACGAGCTCGGTCCCGCGGCGCGCTTGGCCTCGGCGTCGAGGTCGTGCTCGACGGCGCGGACCTGCGGCCGGCGGTGGGCGAAGAAGCGGAGCGCCGTGATGCCGGTGGCGACGAACGCGAGCCAGGCGAGGCCGGCGAGGTAGCCGGCGACGACGTCGGACGGGTAATGCACACCGAGGTAGACGCGGCTGAGGCCGATCGCGACGATCAGGAGGAGCGCGAGGAGCCAGGTAACGACGCGGAGCGCGGTGCCGCTTTCGAGCCGGGAGACGAGGAGCGCGACGGCGGCGTAGGCGACGAAGGAGACCATGGCGTGGCCGGACGGGAACGAGGCCGAGCCGACGACCGTGAGCGGGTGCACGCTGCTCGGGCGGGGGCGAAGGAAGACGTCCTTCAGGGCGACGTTCAGGATGGAGGCGCCCAGGATGCCGACGAAGAGGAGCCCCGCGGAGTAGCGGTGGTCGGTGAGCCAGAGGAACGCGGCCGAGACGAGCATCAGCATCCAGAGCACGACGCCGGTGCCGAGCTGCGTGACCTGGAGCGCGACCGCGGTCAGGATCGCGGTCCGGTGCCGCGCGAACCATTGGAGGATCGCGTCGTCCGTGGGCGTGGTGGCGCCCTCGAGCACGACTTTGGCGAGCGCGACGAACGCCACGAGGGCGGCGGCGCCGAGGAACGCGATGGCCAGGAAGGCCAGGACGGCGGGGTAGAAGCCGCGGACGTGTTGCGCGACGAAGCGCAACGTCCGATAGATCACGTCCCAGAGACGTGCCCGCCAGCGGCGCGGCGCGGCGCGGCGTTCCATGCGGGTCGTGTTCATGGCGCGGTGGGCACGGAGCACGTTGCATGCCCGGGACAGCGATGATCGCATTCGAAGCGGTGACGAAGCGGTTCGGAGCCCGGCGCGGGCGGGGGGGCGTGGAGGCGCTCTCCCGCGTGACGCTGGAGGTGCCGGCCGGCGAGACGTGGGGCGTAGTGGGGCCGAACGGCGCGGGCAAGACGACGCTGTTCGCGCTGCTGCTGGGCTTTCTGCATCCGACGGACGGGCGCGTGCGGATCGCCGGCGAGGCGCCGCGCCGGTATCTCCGCCGGGACGGCGCGTCGTACCTGCCGGAGCGCTTCCGGCTCCCGCCCGAGTGGACGGTGCGGCCGACGCTGCTGGCGCTGGCAGGGCTCGAGGGGTACGCCGGCGCGGAGGCGCGGCAGCGCGCGGACGCGGCACTGGAGCGCTTCGGGCTCGAGCCGCACGCCGGCAAGGCGCTGGGCGCGCTCTCGCACGGGCTGCTGCAGCGCCTCGGCCTGGCGCAGGCGCTGCTGGGCGAGCACGACCTCGTCGTGCTGGACGAGCCGACCGAGGGGCTGGATCCGCTCTGGCGGATCCGGTTCCGCGCGGTGGTGGAGGAGCTGCGGAACGCCGGGCGGACGGTGCTGCTGGCGAGCCACGACCTGGCGGAGGTCGAGCGGCTCGCCGGGAAGGCGGTGCTGCTGGAGCGCGGGAAGGTGCGGGAGGTCCTGGACCTGACGCCGGCCGGCGGGGAGCAGACGTACCGGCTGGAGCTGGCCGGGCCCGCGCCGGCGCTGCAGGAGGCGTTCCCGGGGGCGGAGCCGGTGGCCGGCGCGCGCGGCGCCTACCGCGTGCGGGCCGCGGACGCGGCGGAGCTGAGCCGGCGGCTGGCGGCGCTGCTGGACGCGGGCGCCGTCGTCGCCTCGGTCGCGCCGGCGGCCGAACCGCTGGAGGAGCGGGTGCGGCGCGCGCTGGGGAGGGAATCGTGAGCGCGGCCGGGCTGGTGGGGCTCACGCTGCGCGCGCGCCGGCGCCGCCTGCTGGCGCTGGTGGCGTTCGCGGCGGTGTTCCTGGCCGCGGCGCTGACCGGCCGGGTGCTGGCGACGGGCGAGCACGGCCAGGTGGACGTGAACGTGCTGTTCGTGGTCGGCGGCCTGCCGCTGGCCTCCGGCCTCCTCGTGCTCGGCTGGATCCTCGGCCGCTACCCGCTGGTGGCGGTGCTCGTGCTGATGGCCGGGCTGGTCAGCCACGACCGCACCGAAGGGTACGCCCGCGTCTACGCGGTGCGCCCCACGTCGCTGCTCGGCATCTACGGCACGCGCTTCCTCGCGCTCGGCGCGGCGGCGTTCGCGCTGAGCGCGGTGCTGATGCCGACGTTCGACCTGATCATGCTCGGCGGGGAGTGGGCCGGCCCCGCCACGTTCGTCCTCATCCTGGCGTACGTCATCTGCTACGGCGGGCTCGTGGCGCTGCTGTCCGTGTGGACGCGCGGCGACGTGTGGATCGCGCTGCTGCTCGCGCTCCTCGCGCTCGTGTGGAACGCGCTCTCGCAGGCCGGGATGCTCGCCGGCGCGCCACCGGGGACCGTCGAGCTGATCACGTTCCTGCTCCCGCCGCAGGGGCAGTTCCTGCGCCTCGAGGGCGCGTTCGCCGGCGTGCAGCCGATCCCGTGGGACGCGTTCGCGTTCATCGCGGGGTACGGCGTGGTGATGCTCGCGCTGGCGGGGCTCTCGCTCGCGGGGCGGGAAGTCTGACGGGCGCGGGACGCCTTCCTACTCGATCTCCAACCAGCGCAGCACGGCGGGCGCGACGTCGGTGAGCGCCTGCATCTCGCGCAGCTCCTCGTGGCCGTCGCCGGCCACGAGGCCGAGCGCGGGGTTCGTCGTGTGCTCGGCGTGGACGTCCTCGATGTTGCCGTGATCGCTGGCGACGAGGAGGAGCACGTCCGCGGGGAGCGCATCGAGGAGCCCGGCGAGGAACGCGTCCACGCGCTCGAGCGCGGCCACGGCCTCGGGCATGCCGCCGCGGTGGCCGACGTAGTCCGTGGCGTAGTGGGCGAAGAGGGTGAGGTCGTGGATCCCCGCGAGCTCGGCGAGGATGCGGCCGGCGTCGGCCGGCGCGATGGAGGGGACGGTCCGGCGGTGGAGGCGCTCGCGCCAGCCGTCGTTCACGATCTCGCTGGCCAGGGCGCGGCCGCTCGCGAGTTCGGCGGTGTGGCGGGTGAGGACGCCGGCGCCGAGCGCGGCGAGCGGGGGGCCGGCGCGGAGCGGGCCGGGGAGCCGGCCGAGGTCGGGGCCGGCGGCCGCGACGAGCTCCTCGGGGTAGGCGTTCGCGAAGGCGATGGCGCGGCCGGCGTCGCGGGCCCGCGCGAGGATGCTGCGTCCGGCGACGAGGGGGCGGAGCGCCGTCGGCGTCCACGGCCCGAAGTGGCGGCCGAAGAGGCGGGGCGCGTCCTCGCCCGTGAGGAGCGCGGCCTGGCCGGTGCCGCTCTGCGGGAGGCCGGGGGTGCCGAGCGTGGCGTCGAGGCCGAGGAGCGTGGCCCGGCGCGCGCGGAGCGGCGCGGCCTCGAGAACCGGGGCCGCGCCGTCCAGCAGATCGGTGAAGGTGGGAAGGCGCCCGGCGGCGAAGGGGTTCACCGCCGGGTCGCCGGGGCCGAGGCCGACGCCGTCCAGGAAGACGAAGAGGAGGCGTCGCTTCATTCCGTGCAAGCTCCCTTCCGGGACCGCGCTACTGGTCCCGCGCACCATCCGCGATCGTGCGGATCTTCTCGGGCGAGGGCGGCGCGACAGGGTCGAGCCCCTTGCCCTGGAGCGCCTTGTTGAGGCGCGGCAGGTCGGTCTCGAAGGCCGCCTTGAGCGCGTCGAGCTGGACCTGGAGCTTGGCCGAGAGCTGGTTGAAGACGGTCAGGCTCTGGTCCGTGGGCCGGGCGTCGGCGCTCTCCACGACGCCCTGGAGCGCGGCGATCTTGTTGTTGAGCTTGATCGGGAAGTTGAGCGGGTCCTGGTTGCTCTGGTTCCGGACCTGGTAGATCTCCTGCTCGATGCCGGAGATCTTCCCGGTGAACGCATCGGCGAGCTTCTTCACGCCCGCGTCGCTGCTCTTCTTGAGCCGGTCGGCGACCTGGTCCTTCACGTCCCGGATCGCGATGACCGCCTCGTTGGCCTCGCTGGCGCGGTCGCGGATCTTCACGGCGAAGTCGAACTGCGCCTTGATGTCCGCGGGGGTGACGCCCTCGACGCGCGGGTCCAGCCCGATGGCGAAGGACTGCGTCTGCGCGTTGCCATCGGCCGTCAGGCGCACCTGGTACGTCCCGACCGGCGCCTTCGGCCCGTTCGTCCCGGCGGCCCACATGATGAGCTTCGGGAACGTGACCGGGCCGGGGTAGCGCAGGTCCCAGGTGAAGCGGTTGAGCCCCGCCTTGTTCGGCGGCGACTTCGGCTGCGGCGGGCCACGGAAGCCCTCGTCGTCGTCCCCGCCGGCGGCGGCGGTCGAGTCCTTCTTCTCCGGCGTGTGCTTGAAGCTGCGGACGACGTTCCCCTGCGCGTCGAGGATGTCGACGGTCAGCTCCTTCGCCGGCTGCTTGAGGTTGTAGAGGATGGCGACGTTGCGGTCGAGGGAGCGCGTCGCGTCCGTCGGCTTGAACAGGTGGACGTCGTGCTGCGCCACGACGGGCGCGAGCTGGCGCAGGAACGCGGCGCCGCCGTCGAGGATGTAGGCGGAGCGGCCGTGCGTCGCGATGACGATGTCGCCCTCGTGCGTCAGGATGTCGGGCACCTGCGCGTCCGGCAGGTTCAGGCCGAACGGCTGCCAGCTCGCGCCGTCGTCGAACGAGAGATAGATGCCGTGCTCGGTGCCGGCGTAGAGGAGCCCTTCCTTGCCCGGGTCCTCGCGCACCACGCGGACGAAGTCGCCCGGGCGGATGCCGTTCGTGATCTTCGTCCAGGTCTTGCCGAAGTCGTCGGTGCGGTAGGCGTAGAGGCCGAGGTCGTCCGACTGGTAGCGGCTGGCGGCGACGTAGGCGCGCCCGGGCTGCCGGGGCGAAGCCTCGACCATCTGGATGCGGGCGAAGGGCGGCAGGTCCTTGGGCGTGACGTTCGCCCACGTCTTGCCGCCGTCCTGCGTGACCTGCACGAAGCCGTCGTCGGAGCCGGTCCAGATGACGCCGGCCTTCACGGGCGAGGGCGCGATCGAGAAGATCGTGGCGTACGTCTCGACGCCCGTCTGGTCCTTCGTGATCGGGCCGCCGGAGGCGCCGAGCGTCTTCGGGTCGTGGCGGGTCAGGTCCGGCGAGATCGTCTCCCACGACTGGCCGCCGTTCGTCGAGCGCATCAGGTGCTGCGAGCCGGCGTAGACCGTCTTCGGGTCGAGCGGGTCGACCACGATCGGGAACGTCCACTGGAAGCGCTCCGCGATGTCGCCCGACGAGTAGCCCATCGGGTTGTCCGGCCACGGGTTGACGGCGCGCTCCTGGCCGTTCGAGTGGTCGTACGCGGTGAGCAGGCCGCCGTAGCTGCCGGCGTAGTAGATGTCGGGCGCGGCGGGCGAGTTCGCGATGTAGCCGCTCTCGCCGCCACCGACGGCGTAGAAGTAGTCACCCGGCGCGCGGCCGTTGGCCGAGAGGAAGCCCCAGCCCTTGCTCGGCATGCACACCGTGCTGTTGTCCTGCTGCGCGCCGCAGACGAAGTACGGCTTGCGGTTGTCGATCGCGATGTGGTAGAGCTGCGCGGTCGGGTAGTCCTCCTCGGTCCACGTCTCGCCGCCGTTCACCGAGACCGTGCCGCCGCCGTCGTTCGCCTCGATCATGCGCTGCGGGTCGTTCGAGGCGATCCACAGGTCGTGGTTGTCGCCGTGCGGCGGGCGGAGCTGCTTCGGGAACGTCTTGCCGCCGTCCGTCGACTTCCAGAACTG
>DASTKT010000098.1:0-43680 GCA_035715725.1 Longimicrobiales bacterium
CCCGGGGCGCCCGCCTCGTGTTTGCGCGGGGGCGGGGGGGAGAGCGGCATCGCCGGAGGCTGCTCGGGCGCGGGCAGGCTTAGGGGCACGGGCCCGGCGGCGGCGCGTCCGACCTCTGGACGTGGGAGCGGCTCCCGGGCACGGGGCGCGGGTCAGGGGCCGCGGGCGCGGGCACGCGCCTGGGCTGCGGCACGGGCACGGGCAACTCCCGAGAGGGGCCGGCTGTTCGGCGCCTGCCGTTCGACCCGTACGCGGGCCCGCGCCCGCCACCCAAAGCCCGCGACCCCCGACCCCATCCCGAGCAGTCACCCCGCTTCACGGCCTGAAGTACCCATCGCGCTGGTACACCCGGACGTAGTCGATGTCGTGGTACTGGGGGAAGACGGTCGTCGCGTCGGGGTTGCCGGGCCAGGCGCCGCCGACGGCGGTGTTCAGGATGAGGTAGTGGGGCGTGTGCGGGATGCCCTGCGTCGTCGCATGGATGAGTCGGCCGTCGATGTACCAGCGGATGGAGTCGGGCTCCCACTCGAGTGCGTAGACGTGGAAGTCCTTGGAGAAGTCGACGTCGCCCTTCCAGGTCCCGGAGCTGGTCTTCTTCTGGCCGTCGAACGTGTAGTAGTGGAGCGTGCCGTAGACGACGGTGGGCTCGTGACCGAGGAACTCCATGATGTCGATCTCGCTGTACCACGGGCGCGCCTCGGGGATCAGGCGCTCCTTCCCGGTCGCGACGGCCTCGGCCATGAGGTACTCCATCGGCCAGTCGCGGTTCTGCGGGTAGAGCCAGTGAGCGGGCCAGAGGCCCTTGCCGGCCGGGAGCCGGGCGCGGATCTCGAAGCGGCCGTAGGTCGGCGCGAACTTGCCGCCGGTGTCGAGCCGGCCGCTCGTGTAGTGCATCGAGCCGTAGTCCCGGACGCGGCTGCGCAGGCGGAGCCAGCCGTTCTCGAGGTAGACCTCGTCGGGGAGGTAGTACTGCAGCTCGTCGTGCTTGCTGTGCTCGCGCAGCAGGACGTTCCACTTCTTCGGGTCGAGCGTTCGGCCGTCGAACTCGTCGTGCCAGACGAGCTTCCAGTCGCCGCGCGACTGTGCGGCCGCCGGCGTCGCGGCGCCGGCGAGCAGCGTGAGCAGACCGCAGAGGAGCGTGGGCACCGGCCGTCGCATGGGGCTCCCGTGGCTGGAGGGGTTTGGCGGAGTCCTCGGACGCGGCCGCTCATTCGGCCGCTTTCCCCGCCGCCACCATCCGCTCGATGCGCTTGTCGGGCAACAGCCACATGAGCGCGACGGCGGCGTAGAGCGCGCCCGCGATCGCGGGGCGCACGAACGCCGCCGGGATCGCGAGCGCGTAGAGGACCGGGGACAGCTTCCCCTTGAGGTCGCGACCGATTGCGGCGGCCAGCACCGAATTGCGCCCCTGGCTGCGGATGATGACGTGCTGGAGGATGAAGTACGCGATGCCCGCCAGCAAGAGGTCGGCGCCGTAGACGGCGGTCGGCAGGGGTGCGAAGTGGTTCTCCCCCATCCACCCCGTCGTGAACGGGACGAGCGAGAGCCAGAACAGCAGGTGGAGGTTCGCCCACAGGATGGCTCCGTTCACCTGGCGCGTCACCTGGAACATGTGGTGGTGGTTGTTCCAGTAGATCCCCAGGTTCACGAAGCTGAGCACGTAGGTGAGGAAGATCGGCCAGAGCGGGCGGAGCGCGGCCCACTCCGGCGCGTGGGGGACGCGGAGGTCGAGGACCAGGATGGTGATGATGACGGCGAGGACGCCGTCGCTGAATGCCTCGAGTCGGGTCGCACGCATCGGCACCCCCATGATGGCTGTCCGGAGACGCGGCGTGGCCGCCATCGACACGCGGCCGGCGGACCGCCTCCATAGTTACATTCCGCGCGGGTCGGGGCGAGCCGGGTCTGGCCCGGGTCGTGCCGCCCGGGGCCGGCGGGGGATCGAGCGATCGCGGAGGATCGAGGTGGCGAGCAAGGGGAAAGGGTGGCGGGAGATCGACGTGGGCGGCTTCGAGGTGCTGGTCGGCAAGGGGGCCCGCGAGAACGACGAGCTGACGCTGCGCGTGGCCGAGCCGGACGACCTCTGGCTGCACGCGGCCGGGTACGCCGGCAGCCACGTCGTGATCCGGCGGCCGGAGGGCGTCGCGGAGATCCCGCGGGAGGTGGTCGAGCGGGCCGCGCAGCTGGCGGCGTGGCACTCGAAGGCGCGCAACGCGCGGGGCAAGGTCGAGGTGCACGTCTGCCGCGCCGGCGACGTGCGCAAGCGGCGTGGCGCGCCAGCGGGCGAGGTCGTGCTGATGCGCTGGGACTCGGTGAAGGTCTATCCGCGGGAAGCGGAGTAGCGGCGCCTCATCGTATCCGCGCCGCATCCGCCACGACGACCACGCCGGCGGGGCCGACGCGCGAGACGAGGACGCGGCTCCACCCGGCGGGGAACGTCCAGCTCCCGAGCGTGCGCCACTCCCCTCCCCCGCCGCGCTGGTCCACGGTCACCCTCCCGAGCGTGTCCGCCGCGGCGCCGACGACGACGAACGCCGCCGCGGGCGAGCGGTTCTCGCCGGCGGTCCAGCGCACGTCGACGGTGCGTCGCGCGGGCTCGTCGAGCCGGAACGAGAGGACGAGCGGGTCGTCGGCGCCGGCGCCGCTCGTCGCCCAGCGGTAGCCGCCGCCGTAGTAGCCGGCCGCGTCGGTGGAGGCCGTCCAGGCGGCGGACGCCGAGACGCGCACCCAGGCGGTATCGTCCTGCGCGGCGTCGTCGTCGGCGACGAGCTCGCCGCACTCCCGCTGGATCATGCCGAGGTAGCGGGCCCAGGGCCAATTCGGGCCCGGATCGGTGCGGTTGTACGGCTGGAGCTGGCCGTGGGCGACGATGTGCTGCCCGTCGCGGGGGATCCCCTGACGGCGGGTGATGTCGCAGACCAGGCGGGCGGAGGCCGCGAGCTGGGCGGCGGGCCACGTCGCCTGCGAGGCGTAGCCGGCGTGCTCCACGCCGATCGTGAAGTGGTTGCTCTGCACGCCGTTCAGGTCGCACTCGGCGCGGGCGTTCAGCGCGCAGTCGTACGTGGCGCCGATGTGCCAGGCGCGGCTCGCCTCCCGCACGAGCTGCGAGATCTCGCCGCCGTCCTCGCGCACGACGTAGTGCGCGCTCACCTCCGACTCGGGCGAGTCGAGCCAGCTCCAGCAACCCGTATAGGCGCCCTCGCACGTGTGGATGATGACCATGCGCGGGATCCCGGCCGCGCCGGCGCGGCGCTCGTCGAAGTTGGGCGACGGGCGGAACAGCGCGCCGACGTAGTCGGGCGAGAGCGCCGGCGGCGGCTCGACGGGCGGTGGGTTCTTCGTGCAGTCCCCGGCGCCGAGCGCGGCGCGCGGCCCGCCCGGCGCGCCGGCGGCGGCCATCACCTCCGCGACGTAGGCGCGGCGGCCGGCGGCGAGCGTGATCCCGGAGTAGCGGCCGACGACCGCGCTCCACGCATCGAGCGCGGATCGGTCGATCCCGGCCGAGGCCGCCCACCCGGCGAGCAGCGCCGCGGCGGCACGCACGTTCGCCGCCGCGCGGTCCTGCGCATCCCGCACGGAGACGCCCGCCGCGGCCGCGCCCTGCCGCAGCGCCTCGCCCCGCAGGGCCATCACGCCGAACGCCGCCGGCCGCCCGCCCAGCTCCTCGACGCCGCGGACCATCTGCTCGCGCGTCTCGACGTGGGCGATGGCCCGGAGCAGCGCCGCCGGCACGCCGAACTCCGCCGCGGCGGCCGCGTAGAGCGGGTCGTACGGCCCCGGCGGGAGCGCGACGACCGCCGGCGCGGCCGGCGGCGGGCACTCCTCCGGCGGGCGGACCGGCGAGCTCTCGCAGGCGGCCAGCGCGAGGACGGCGATGCCGAGGAGCGAGGGCGAGCGGCGGGCGAACGCGACGCTGCGGCGCATCGGTGATTCCGGGGATCGAGGGCCGGCCTGCCGTCCGGTCCCGCGGGAGCGGACGGCAGGGCGACGGCTCCGCTCAGCTTCGCGGCTGCGCGGTAGGGGGCAGCATCCCGTTCAGGCGGATGTAGATCGCGGCGGCGCCGTAGTGGTCGAACCAGTCGCCGGTGAGCGCCATGAGCGCCGTGGCGCGCGTCACCTTCCGGCCGCCGAAGAAGTCGACCATGTCCGCCATGTTGGCGTCCGTCGTCTTCGCGAGCGCGGTCTGGCAGTAGTCGAAGGACTGCTTCACCGCGGCGACGACGGCGTCCTTCGCCGCGTCCTTCGCCGGCGCCTTGAAGTCGGCCGGCGCCTCCGTGCCGGAGATGCGGGAGCAGAGCAGCACGTTCGAGCCGGCGACGTGGCCCATGAGCTCGCCGTAGCTCATCTGCTGCGGCGTCGGCTTGAAGCCGTACTTGTCCGCGGGCATCTGGTCGGCGGCGGCGTTCAGGTTCCGGGCGTAGCGCGTGAGCATGGCGCGCGCCGCGTCGGCGAAGGGGCTGCTCGATGGGGCGGCGGCGGCCGGGGTGCCCTGGGCGTGCAGCACGCCGGGGACGCAGGCCCCGGCCAGGGCCAGGGCGAGGATCGTCCGATGCATGGTCGCGGACCTCCGGTTGTAGGGTCTCGACGCGCCGACGGGCGCGCGTGCAGGAATCATTCGGCCCGGGGCCGGCGGCGGCAAGCCTGGCGTTCCGGCTCGCCGTGGGAACGGAATTTTTTCACCGCAGAGGCGCAGAGGGCGCAGAGAACGGCAACGGAAAGCCGGGCGGCGCCGGGTCGTCGTAGCTGAGACATCCTTTTTGGGTCGGACCGGTGAAACGCGGGTCGTCGGTCCAATCCCAGCTTCCTGCTCTGCCGTCGGAGCCGACGGCGCCCGGACCCACATTCCAAGGTTCGATGTGTCCACCCGCGCACGCCGCGCCCCGCCGGCTCCCGCCGTTCTCCGTGTGCTCCGTGCCGCCGTGGTGAGATCGAGATCCGTGCCCGACGCCGCGATCACCGCAGCGTGTAGAGGTACGTCGCGATGTCGGTGGCCTGCGCCGCGCTCAGCCCCATGTTCGGCATGGCGGTGAGCGAGTCGACGCCGGGCGGGTTCACGAGCCAGCGGACCATGTTCGCCGGCTGGTTCGTGAGCACGCCGGCGATGTAGACGCGAGACGCGATCCCGGTTAGCGGCGGACCGACGAGGCTGTTGGCGCCGGGGATCCCGGGGATCGTGTGGCACGTCTTGCAGCCGAGCTCCCCGATGAGGCGGCGGCCGCGCTCCGGGTTGCCGCCGACGAGCGCCACGGCCGTCTCGCGGGCCTGCGCCGCGGCCGGCTTCTCGCACGCCGCCGCGCACAGCGCGGGCAGCAGCGCGCACGCGAGCCACGCCGTCCGGCCGCGAACCTGCCCGCGCCCCTGCCCGCGCCCGGATTCACGCATCGGCCCATCCCTCCGCGGAGCCCCGCTCGGCCGCGACGGCGCGCTCCCAGGCGGCCACGCTCCGCTCCGACGCCTGCATCCATGCGACGAGCAGCGCGAGCGCGGCCACGAGGTAGGGGAGCCCGCCGGGCATCCACATGATGAAGCCCGCGAGCTGCTGATCTTCCAGCGGCGTGAGCCCCCAGGCCGGCGGCGGGGCGGCGTACGCCGGGTAGAGCGGCCGGGCGGCGAGCGCGAGGAGCGCGCCGAGCGCCCCGGAGTGCACGCCGGTGGCGAACGTCGACAGGATGCCGGCGCCGTAGCCGAGGCCGCGCTCGCGCACGTGCAGCGCGGACCACCAGAAGAGGAGCGCGCTCAGGAGGAAGGTGGCGTGCTCGAGGGCGTGGACGGCGTCGCTGGCGAGGGCGGCGTCGTAGAGCGCGGGCGCGTGCCAGGCCCAGAGCACGACCGCCTGGAGCGCGAACGCGGGGAGCGGGCGGGTGAGCGCGCGCCACGGGCCGCGCAGCCAGCGCCGGCGTCCCCAGCCGCCGACGCGCCGCCGCCCGCCGAGCGGCAGCGCCCAGAGGAAGGGCAGCATCGGCCGCCCGAGCACGAGCAGCGGCGCCGCGACCGCGAGCAGGAGCGTGTGCTGCGCCATGTGCGCGGAGAAGAGCGTCTCCGAGAGCGCGTGCAGCGGCGAGACGAGCGCCAGGACGAGCGTCACCCAGCCGGCGGCGAAGGCAGCGGCCTCCCCGCGGCGGATGCCACGCCCGACGCCGCCGCGCCGCCAGAGCCGGCGCACTCCGAGCGCGTACACGATGCCGGTCGCGACGAGCGGGACGACGAGCGCCGGGTCCCACGTCCACGCACCCCAGAGGTCGTGCGGCTCGAGCGCGCGGCCCTCGTGGGCGAGCGCGGGCGCGGCGCGCGCGAGCAGGAGAGGGCCGGCCGCGCCGGCTCGGCGGAGGGCGCGCCGGGCCGTCATCCGGCCGCCCCCCCGCCGCCCCGCTCGGCCAGCCGCTGCACGGCCGGCGGCGCCAGCACGTCGGGCGAGTCCGGCAGCCGCGGCGCGAGCTGGCACGGGCCGATCACGAACGTCGCGATCCACTGGGCGAGCGTGACGAGGCCGAAGAGCGTGCTCGCGAGGATGCCGAGCGCGGCGAGGAAGCGCGTGCGCTCGAGCGGCCCGCCGGCCTCGCCCGGCTCCGTGTCGCCCGTCGTGCGGCGGATGCGGCGCGCGCTCAGCAGCGCGCCGCCGCAGACGACGAGCGCGACGACGTAGACCGCGTGGAGCGGCCAGCGCCGGCCCGCGGCGCACGCCCAGGCCGGCAGCGCGTAGGCGACGACGAGCGCGACGAACCACGCGAGGGGCGCGCCGAAGACGGCGAACCAGAGGCCGGCGCTCCCGGTCCGCCGCAGGAAGGTCGCTCGCGCGTCGGTCGCCACCGTCGCCTCCGGCATCACGGGAAGCGGGGCGTGAGGAAGATGATCACGTAGAGCGGCACCCACACGAGCACCACGAAGAACCAGTAGAACGCGTCGTCGGCGACGTCGCTGAAGATCCGGTGCTCGCGGGGGCCGCGGCGGAGGATCGCGAAGATGACGGCCGACTCGACCAGGTTGACGAGCAGCAGCGTGAAGTGGAAGCCGAGCGTGAACCAGGTGATGGAGCCGTAGGCGTTCTCGTCCCAGCGCGTGTGCAGCGAGCCGAACTCGAAGAAGCGGAGCGCGACGACGGCGGTCATGACCAGGAGGCCGACGGCGAGCGAGCGCTCGACGGCGGGGCGGTCGAGGCGGCGCGCCGCGCGCAGCGTGAACGCGGCCGGCACGAGGCTGGCCAGCAGCAGGACGAGGTTCAGCGTGGGGAGGAGCACGTCGGGGAGCGGCGTCGCGCCCGGCGGGAGGGTGTCGAACCGGCGCCCGAGGTAGAAGTACGTGCCGGCGCAGAGCGCGAGCGTCGCGCCCTCGATGACCATGAAGCCGACGGTGCCCCACCAGTCCGGGTCCCCGGGGCCGAAGGCGACGTCGGGGAGCGCGGAGACGTCGACGACCGCGCGGGTCGGCGGCCCGTGCGCCTGGCTCATGTCCGCTTCTCCCACGGTGGCCGCCGCGCGCCCTTCTTCGGCCACCCCCAGATGATGAACGCCGGCCCGGTGAGCAGGATGCCGATGAGGACGCCCCAGGGCGAGAAGACGCCGGCGATCCAGGTCACGCCGGTGCCGAGCGCGGCGACGAACGGCCAGATCGACGGGTCGGGGAGCTCGTGCCTGAGCTCGGGGATCGCGTCCAGCGTGCTGGTGACGAGCGTCTCCCGGCGGTCCAGCGCGAGCCCCGTGACGACGGGCGCGTCGGAGGTGCGGCTCCAGAGGGCGTAGCGCCCCTGGACCACCGGGATGTGGCGGAAGTTGTAGACGGGCGGCGGCGACGACGTCGCCCAATCGAGCGTGTCGGCATCCCACGGGTCGTCGCCGGCGGCCTCGCCGGCGCGCAGGCTCCAGACGAGGTTCGCGAGGTAGACGAGCACGCCGAGCGCGAGGAGCACGGCGCCGGCACTGGCGAGCAGGTTGAGCGGCCCCCAGCCGGACTCGGGGAGGTACGTGTACTGGCGGCGGGGCATGCCGTGCAGCCCCAGGATGTACATGGGGAAGAAGGTCAGGTTCTCGCCGAGGAAGACGAGCCAGAAGCTGGCCCGGCCGAGGCGCTCGCTGGTGAGCCGGCCGGTCCACTTCGGCCACCAGAACAGGATCGCGCCGAGCAGCGGGAAGACGCCGCCGCCGATGAGCACGTCGTGCAGGTGCGCGACGACGAAGAACGTGTCGTGGGCCTGCTGGTCGAAGGAGACCGAGGCGACCATGACGCCGGTGAGCCCGCCGCGCACCAGGATGAAGAAGAAGCCGAAGACGAAGAGGAGCGGTGCGCGGATGCGGAGCTTGCCGCCCCACAGCGTCGCCAGCCAGCAGAAGATCTGGAGCCCGTTCGGGATCGTGATGAGCAGGCTCGAGGCGGAGAAGAACGACTCGCCGAGCGCGGGGAGCCCCGTGGCGAACATGTGGTGCACCCAGACGCCGTAGCCGAGGAAGCCGGTGGCGATGGCGGCGAGCACGAGCGCGGTGTAGCCGAAGACCGGCCTGCGGGAGAACGCGACGACGAGCGTCGAGACCATCCCGGTCCCGGGGAGGAAGACGATGTAGACCTCGGGGTGGCCGAAGTACCAGAAGAGGTGCTGCCAGAGGAGCGGATCGCCGCCCTCGGCGGGGTTGAAGAAGTGCGTGCCGATGAGCCGGTCCGCGGCGAGGAAGATGCTCGCCGTGGCGATCGTCGTCATGGCGAAGAGGACCATGAAGGACGTAACGAGCATCGTCCAGACGAAGAGCGGCATGCGGTTCAGCGACATGCCGGGCGCGCGGTACTTGAACGTGGTCACGATGATGGCCACGGCGAAGACCAGCATCGAGATCTCGGTGAAGGTGATCGTCTGCGCCCAGACGTCCGGCCGCTTGCCGATGCCGTACTCGGGGCCGGAGAGCGGCGTGTAGGCGAACCAGCCCACATCCGGGCCGGTGTTCGAGAGGAAGCTGACCCAGAGGAAGAGACAGCCGGTCAGGTAGACGAAGTAGCCGTACGCGACGAGGCGCGGGTAGGCGATGTTGCGCGCCCCGACCATGAGCGGCACGAAGTAGACGCCGAGCCCCATCATCACCGGCACGGCGAAGAGGAACATCATCGTCGTGCCGTGGACGGTGAAGACCTGGTCGTAGCGGTCCGGTCCGAGGAGCGCGCCCTCCGGCCTGGCGAGCTGGAGCCGCATCGCGCCGGCCAGCAGCCCGGCCAGCACGAACAACGTCAGCGCCGTGATGACGATGCGCAGCCCGACGACCTTGTGGTCCACCTCGGTCAGGAAGCGCAGCGGCCTCGTGTCGTTCCACCAGGTCCGCTCCAGTGCGTTCCGCTCGCGCAGCTCGGCGTCCGGCGTCGGCGCCGGCGCGGCGGTCGGGGTGAGCGTCTCCTCCGTCATCTGAGACTCTCCAGGTAGGCGACGACCGCCTGGAGATCCCGCGGCTCCAGCACGTTCGGCGGCATCTTCGCGCCCGGCTTGATGCGCTGCGGGTCCGCGATCCAGCCGGCGAGGTTGCCGCGCGTGTTCGGGATCGTGCCGGCGGCGAGCGTCGCGCGGCCGCCGACGTGGCTCAGGTCGGGCCCCGCGCGCCCCTGCGCCGGCGTGCCGGAGATCGTGTGGCACATGGCGCACGGCGAGGCGAGGAACACCTGCGCGCCGCGCAGCAGGACCGGGTTCGCCGGGGTGGCGGCCGGCGCGCGCTGGCCGGCGACCCACGCGGCGAAGCGATCCGGCGGCTCCGCGACCACCGTGAAGTCCATCTTCGCGTGCTGGAGCCCGCAGAACTCCGCGCACTCGCCACGGTAGACGCCGGCACGGTCGGCGCGGAGCCAGAGCGTGGTCGTGTACGGCGGGATCAGGTCGCGCTTTCCGGCCAGGCTCGGCACCCAGAGGCTGTGGATCACGTCCCGGCTGACCAGCTTGAGGAGCGCGGGGCGGCCGACCGGGATGTGGATCTCGTTGGCCGTGGAGAAGCGGTTGCTCGGCGTGGGATCGTCGTACGTGGCCTCCCACCACCACTGGTGGCCGGTCACCTCGATGGTGAGCGGCCGCGTCTCCGCGCGGCCGATCCGGTCCAGCCGCCCGTGCGTGGCGAGGTCGAGCGCGAGGAAGCCGAAGAGCACGAGGACCGTCGCGCCGAGCGCCGTGGCGACGACGCGCGTGTAGCGCCGGTGCGTGTCCGGCGCCACGTCGGGCGCCGCCGCGCGCCGGCCGCGCACGATCGCGCCGGCGAGCACCAGGAGCACGGCCAGGTAGACCACGGCGCAGACGCCGATCACGATCCACCCCGCCGCCATGGTGTGCGCGGCGTTCGGGCCCATGGGCTCGGTGGCGGCGTGGCGGCCGAACCACTCGCCGCCCTGGATCAGCGCGAGTCCGGGGGCGCTCATGCCGTCAGTCCGGTCGGCCGCGGGCCGAGTCCGTCGTCGTGGGGCCGCCGCGCGGCCGCGCCGGCTCCGCCGCCCGGCCGTGACGCTCGGGCTGCATATGGTCGGTGCGCGGAGGGATGCGCGTGGACGGCTCCAGCCTGGCGAGCGCCCGCACGAACGCCACGAGCTGCCAGACCTGCGCGTCGGGGATGTGGCCGCCGAAGGACGGCATCCCGTTCGGGCGGCCCTGCACGATCGTCGCGTGGATGTTGGCCGGGTCGCTGCCGTAGATCCACACGCTGTCGATCAGCGCCGGCCCCATCCCGCCGCCGCCGTTGGCGTGGCACCCCGTGCAGTTGTAGGCGGAGAAGAGCCGCTGCCCCTCGGCGATGGCGAACGCCGAGTTGTCGTAGGCGGCGGACGTGCGCCGCGCCGGGAGCGGCACGCCGGGCTGGAGCACGACGAGGCGTACGGGCTGGGCCGCGGCCGCGGCCTCGAACGGCGGCGGGCGCAGCCGCCGCTCCTCGCGCTGGCAGCCGGCGAGCGCGGCGAGGGCCGCGAGCGCGAAGGCCGCGGCGCGGATCGCCCGCGGCGCGCGGCGCGTGGCGGCCTCGGCGTACGGGCGTACGGGCGCCGGGGGCGGCGGGCGCCGGGTCCGCGGCGCGCGCACGGGGGCGCTCTCGGGAAGCAGGATCCGCTCGCTCATGGCAGCGCGAACGTGTAGAGGGTGCCGCCTTTCGCCGTGTGCTCCGGCAGGTCGGCCATCGCGTTCACGAAGCCGAGCGCGCCGGTGCCGTCGCGCGGATCGAGGTCGCCGGCGACGATGGCGCCGGACCAGCCGCCGACGCCGGAGGCGACGGTGATGTACTCCTTGCCGTCCGGCCCCCGG
Source organism: Longimicrobiales bacterium (assembly GCA_035715725.1). Lineage (GTDB taxonomy): Bacteria > Gemmatimonadota > Gemmatimonadetes > Longimicrobiales > RSA9 > JADGGV01. The sequence goes on from DASTKT010000098.1 coordinate 11,237, forward strand.
TAGGCGATGGGCTGGCCGATGATCCCGGAGCCCGTGCGGAACTGCCAGAGGAGCCGGCCGGTGCGGGCGTCCACCGCCTTGAGCCAGCCGTCCATGGTGCCGTAGAAGACGACGTCGCCGGCGGTGGCCAGCACGCCGCTCCAGGTCGGGAACGTCTCCTCGATCCCCCAGACCTTGCGGGCGGCGACCGGGTCCCAGGCGATGAGCTCGCCGCGGTTCCCGCCCGGCCCCGCGTACATCTTCACGTTCATCCCGACGTAGGGCGTGCCGGCGATGTAGCCGGTCTCGACGCCCTCGACGTCCTCGCACAGGTGGTTGGACGGGATGTAGAGCAGGCGGGTGCGCGGCGACCATGCCGAGGGCTGCCAGTCCTTCGCGCCCGGCGAGGCCGGGCAGATGTTGCGCACGACCTGCCCGACCTTCGGCGAGGTGGCCGGGTTCTCGATCGGCCGCCCGGTGCGGAGATCGATCCCCTTCGTGCTCGTGACGTACTGGAACGGCGTGGCCGAGAGGACCTGGCCGGTCTGCCGGTCCATCACGTAGACGTAGCCGTTGCGCTCCGGCCGGACGAGCACCTTCCGCACCTGCCCGGCGATCGGCAGGTCGAGCAGGATCAGCTCGTTGATGCCGTCGTAGTCGTGCAGGTCGTGCGGCGACCACTGGTACGCCCACACGGCCTCCCCGGTGTCGGGGTCCCGCGCGAACATGCCGGCCGTCCACTTGTTGTCGCCCGGGCGCTGGTCCGGGTTCCACGGGCCCGGGTTCGCGGTGCCGTAGTAGATCAGGTTCAGCGCGGGGTCGTAGGAGACCCAGCCCCAGACGCCGCCGCCGCCGATCTTCCACGCCTCGCCGGGCCACGTCGTGACGCCCAGATCGCGGCCGCGGTCCGACGGGTAGAACGGCCGGAACCGCGCCCCGATGAGCACGTCCCTGTCCGGGCCGGTGTGGTACGCCGTCCAGAGCACCTTGCCGCTCCCGGCGTCCAGCGCCTTCACCCAGCCGCGCACGCCCATCTCGCCGCCGCTCACGCCGACGATCACCTTCCCGCGGGCGACGATCGGCGCCATCGTCATCGTCTCGCCGCGGTTGATGTCGCCCACGCGCGTGCGCCACGCCTCCTTCCCGGTGGCGGCGTCCACGGCCACGACCTGGTCGTCCAGCGTGTTGTAGATGACCTTCCCGTCCCAGTAGGCAGCGCCGCGGTTCACCACATCGCAGCACGCCACGCCCTGCGCGGCCGGCACCGGCCGCGGGTCGAACATCCACTTCAGCGGCGCGCCCGGCTTCGTCAGGTCCAGCGCGAAGAGCCGGTTCGGGTAGGGCGAGACGAAGTACATCGTGCTCCCCACCACGAGCGGCGCGCCCTCGTGCCCCCGCAGCACGCCGGTCGAGAACGTCCACGCCAGCTTCAGGTTGGCGACGTTGCCGACGTCGATCTGGTCGAGCCCGCTGAAGCGCGTGTTGGCGTAGTCGTGCGCGGCCATCAGCCACTGCCCGTCGTCGGCGGGCGTGGCGGCCCCGGCGGCCGCGCCCTGCACGGGCGCCGCGGCGGTGGCCGGCGGCTCGATCCTCGGGGCTTCGGCGCCGCGGGATTCGCGCGAACAGGCGGTGTTGTGGAGAAGGGCGCCGGCGAGGAGGGGCATCGCCAGCGTGCGAGCCAGGAGGAACGACGGACGGACCCGCTCCATACGCGTGATCCTTCGTCACTGCGGGCGCCGCCGCCCGCGGATCTCGTTGCCACCGCGCAACTCAGCGGACCGTATGGGAGGCGGAAGTTCTGTGCCACGTACGGCGGGGAGGAGCTGGGTGGGTGGCGAGGAGGGGGAGTGGGAACTGCTCTTTCGAGCAGGGGTCGGCGGTCAGGGGTCACGTGTACGGGCGGGGGTCGAAAGGCAGCAAGGCACGTTCAGCGGCAAGGGCAGGGGGATGGGCACAGAGCCGCAGCCCGGCGGGGTTCGGCCCCCCTGCCCTGCCCCTGCCCGTAAACGTGCCTTGCTGCCTACGCCCGTGCCCGTGCCCGTGACCCCTGACCCCCGCCGCCACCGAGCGGGTGCCGTCCCGGGCGCGGAAGCGGGAGCGTAAGCGAGAGCGGGGGGTGATCGTCAGGGATGCTCACCTCCCGCCCGGTGCTCCCCCCTCTGCGCCGCCATGAACGCGTGGATCGCCTGGAGCGCCTCCGCGTCCGCCGTGGTGATGCGCACCTCCCCGCCGCGTGGCAGGTCCGCGTAGGTGTAGCGGATCCGGTCCTTGCGCTCGGCCATGACGCGCGTGCCGGGCATCTCGCGCAGGTGCACGAAGGCGGGCGTCGAGAAGTCGCCGGTCGAGAACGCGCGGGCGATCCCCCGCAGATGCTCCCGGATCGTTGCGATGCCCGCCGGGTCGTCGCCGTTGCGCTGGAGCTCGATCCGGCCGCCGTCCGGGAGAGAGTCGAACCGGTGCGTGGACGTGTACTGGTCCACGCCCATGGCCGTCCGGCCCCGCGCCTGTAGCGCGGCGAAGCCCGTGTCGGCATGTTCGTGCGCCGCGGCATCCCGCCCGGCGTCGGGGCCACCGGTGCACGCGACCAAGGCCGAGCACAGAAGCGACATCGTCGCCATGAGACGCATGGGGAAGCTCCTCTCGATCGTGGCGCGGCCGGGCGCCCGCCCCGCGGGCCCGCTCCCGGCCACTCTCCCGAAAAGCTAGCCGGCTCCGCCGGCCGGCGAAGGAACCGAAGTCCCACGATGATCGACGAGACGCTCCTCGACCGCTTGCCGCCGCTGCGCGGCGCGAACGCCGCCGCCCGCCGCGAGCTGGCGGCGCGCGCGGTGCTGCGCCGTTTCGCGGCCGGGGAGGTCCTCTGGCTGGCGGGCTCGGCGCCGCGCGGGCTGTTCGTGATCCTCGAGGGGCGCGTGCGCGTGGTCCGCTCGCCGGGCGGCCGCACGCACCACGTGCACGTGGAGGGGCCGGGCGGCACGCTGGGCGAGGTGCCGCTGTTCGATGACGGCGTCACGCCAGCCTCGGCCATCGCGGCCGAGGCGACGACGTGCGTCGTCTTCGGGCGCGACGCGCTCCACGCCGCCATCGCCGCCGATCCCGGCCTCGCGTTCGCGCTGCTCCGGCGGCTGTCGGCGCGGGTCCGGCAGCTCGTGGAGCGGCTCGACCGGCTGGCCGCACAGAGCGTCCCCGCCCGCCTGGCCGGGCTGGTGCTCGCCCGTCACGCGGCCGCGGCCGGCGGCCCGTTCGCGCTCGGCGCCACGCAATCGGAGATCGCGGAGGAGCTGGGCACGGTGCGCGAGGTCGTCGTGCGCGCGCTGCGTCGGCTGCGCGAGGACGGCACGCTCGGCTCCGCCGGACGCGGCCGCTTCCGCGTGCTCGACGAGCGGCGGCTGCGGGCGCTGGCGGAGGAGTGGGGGTAGGGCGCGCTGGACGGCACTCCGGCCGCGATGCATCCTTGGCAGTTTCCGTTTTCGCTTACGCTCCCGCTCCCGCTCCCGGGACAGCTTCGCGCCGGACTCGCCAACGGCCTTGGCCGCCGAAGCGCCTGGGGTTCCCGGGCGCGGGAGCGCAAGCGGGAGCGGGAACTGCCCTCGCGGTGAAGGGCCGAGACACGAATCCCCCTCTCCGGACGGACGAATGACCCAGCCCAGGAATCCCCCCGACCCCGCGCCGCGCGACGGAATCGACCGGCGCGCGTTCCTTCATTACGGCGCGGCCGGCGGTGCGCTGGCGGCGGCGCAGGCGGCCGGCCGGGCGCTTCCCTTCCCCGGTGTGCTGGCCCGGCCCGCGGCCGGCGCCGGCGCGGCGTTCGAGCTGGAGGAGGTGACGATCGCCCAGTTGCAGGACGGGATGAAGTCGGGGCGATGGACCGCCCGCGGGCTGGCCGAGGCGTACCTGGCGCGGATCCGCGAGCTGGACCCGAGGCTGAAGGCGGTGATCGAGACGAACCCGGACGCGCTCGCGATCGCCGACACGCTGGACCGCGAGCGGAAGGCGGGGAAGCTGCGCGGCCCGCTCCACGGCGTGCCGGTGCTGGTCAAGGACAACCTGGACACGGCGGACCGGATGCAGACCACGGCCGGGTCGCTGGCGCTGGTCGGCTCGACGCCGGCGCGCGACGCGTTCGTCGTCCAGCGCCTGCGGGCCGCGGGCGCGGTGCTGCTGGGGAAGACGAACCTGAGCGAGTGGGCCAACTTCCGCTCGACACACTCGTCCAGCGGCTGGAGCGGGCGCGGCGGCCAGTGCCGGAACCCGTACGCGCTCGACCGCTCGCCGTGCGGCTCCAGCTCGGGGACCGGCGCGGGGATCGCCGCGAACTTCGCGGCCGTCGGCATCGGCACGGAGACGGACGGCTCGATCGTGTGCCCGTCGGCGGCGAACTCGCTCGTCGGCATCAAGCCGACGCTGGGGCTGGTCAGCCGCGCCGGCATCGTCCCGATCGCGCACTCGCAGGACACGGCCGGGCCGATGACCCGCACCGTCACCGACGCCGCGATCCTGCTGTCCGCGATCGCCGGCGTGGATGCGCGGGACGCGGCCACGGCCGAGAGCCGCGGCCAGGCGGCGAGCGACTACACGCGCTTCCTCGACCCGAACGGTCTCAGGGGCGCACGGATCGGCGTGGCGCGCGAGAAGCTGTTCGGCTACTCCGCGGAGACGGACCGGCTGGCCGGCGAGGCGCTCGAGGCCATGAAGCGCGCCGGCGCCGTGCTCGTCGACCCCGCCAACCTGGCGCACGTCGGCGAGTACGACGACGCCGAGTTCAGCGTCCTGCTCTACGAATTCAAGGCGGACCTGGACGCGTACCTGGCGGGCCGCCCCGGCGCGCCCGCGTCGCTCGAGGCGCTCATCGACTTCAACGAGCGAAACCGCGACAAGGAGATGCCGTTCTTCGGGCAGGAGATCTTCCTGCAGGCGCAGGAGAAGGGGCCGCTCACGGACCGGGCGTACCTGGACGCGCTGGAGAAGTGCCGCCGCCTGGCGCGGGCGGAGGGGATCGACGGGCTCATGGACGAGCAACGCCTCGACGCGATCGTCGCGCCGACGGGCAACCCCGCCTGGACGATCGACCTCGTGAACGGCGACCACTTCCTGGGCGGCTCCTCCACGCCCGCGGCCGTCGCCGGCTACCCGAGCATCTCCGTCCCGATCGGCTACGCGTTCGGGCTCCCCGTCGGCCTGTCCTTCATCGGCCGCGCGTGGAGCGAGCCGGTGCTGATCCGCCTGGCGTACGCGCTCGAGCAGGCGACGAAGGCGCGCCGCGCGCCGACGCTCCCGGAGACGGCGGTGCTGTAGCGCGGCCGCACGCCGCGCCGCTCACAGCGCCTGGTGCTCGTGCGCGCCGTGCTCCGGCGGCGCACGGCGAGGGTCCGTGAACAGGCCGGCGACATCGTCGCCTCCATTGACGATGCGGCGCGCCGCGGCCCGGCCGCACAGCGCGCCCACCACGTTGCCCGTGCCGCTGTACGCGCCCACCGCCCAGACGCCGGGGCGGACCTCGTCCAGGATGGGGACGGCGGTGGTGGAGTAGGAGACGCTGGCCGCCCAGCGGTGCGTCACGGGCGCCTCGACCCCCAGGCGCGTGCGCAGGAAGTCCTCGAGCAGCCCCTGGACCCGAGGCGACGGCGTCGCGTCCGTGGTCCATTCCTCCTCCCCGCCGGCATCCCGGAAGCCGCCGAGCACCACGGCGCCGTCCGGGAGCTGGTGCCAGTACTCGAAGCCCCAGCGGTAGTAGACGGGGAGCGGGATCCGAACGTCCGGCGCCGGCGCCGTCGCCAGCATCTGCAGCCGGACGGTCCGCGCCCGGTCCGCGAGCTCCGGCAGCACGCACGCCAGCCGGCCGTCCACGGCCACGAGCGTGGCGCCGCAGCGTACCCGGCCCCGCGGCGTACGCACCTCGCCCGGGAGGAGCCGCACCGCCGGCGAGTGCTCGAAGAGGCGTGCGCCGGCGTCCACGGCGCGCTCCGCGAGCAGCCGGCAGCGGAGCAGCGGCTGGAAGACGCCGTCCGCCGGGAAGTAGAGGCCGCGCCCCTCGGGCCCGTCGTAGGCCTCGACGGGGAAACCGTCGGCCCGCGTCGCCTCGAGCTGGCGGCGGCAGTCCGCCTCCTCCTCCGCGGACGCGGCGATGCGCAGCGAGCCGACGCGGCGCACGGCCTCGGGCGTCTCCGCCTCGATGCGGTCGATCTCCGCCATGGTCAGCCGGTACAGCTCACGGGCGCGCGGCCGGCCGAGCGCCTCCACGCTGTCGTGGTAGAAGTCCGCGGTGCCGGCCAGCAGGAAGCCACCGTTGCGGCCGGCGGCGCCGCCGCCCAGGCTCCCGGCGTCCAGGCCGACCACGCGCAGCCCCATCCGGAGCAGCTCGCCCACCGCGGAGAGGCCCGAGCCGCCGAGCCCCACGACACAGACATCCGCTTCCACCTCGTCGACGAGGGCCGGCAGCCCCCTCCAGCCGGGGGTCTCGGCCCAGATCGGCGTATTCGTCGTCATCCCGTCTCCAGCTTCGATTTCAACCGGTTCAGCGCCTCGCCCCAGTAGGCCTTGAGCGCGGCGACCTCCTGCGCGGACGAGAGCCGCGTGTGGTCCACCGCGACCTGGCTCTTCGCGTCCCCCTTCGCCGTGAAGCGCACCTCGACGCGGCTGCGCCCGTCCTCCCACGCCAGGCGCAGCACCTTCTCCGGCGTCGAGCTCGTCCGGGTGGCCGCGGGCGCGCCGAGCCACGCGCGGCGCTCGCCGTCGTCGTCCCACGCGGTCCAGAGCCGCGCCAGCGGCACCGCGATGGTCTTGCTGGCGTTCGCGTTGTAGCCGTCGCTCGTCTGGTGCTTCTCGCGCCGGCCCCGCGCCTGCTCGTAGCCGACGGTCACCATCTGCGCCCACCAGCCGTCCACGCCGTGCGCCTCGTGGAGCAGCAAGGCGATGTCGCGATGCGACAGGGTGGCGGCGCCGGCGGCGTCGAGGATCTCGAACCACTCGCGCCAGGCCTTTCCCGTCTTCGCCCGCACGGCTGCGTCGCCGATGCGGTTGTGCTGCTCCTCGCTCGCCTTCTCGGCCACGTTCGCCTCCGCTGCACGTTTTCCGGCGCCGCCCCGCCCGCGGTCGGCCACGCGGTAGACCAGCTTCAGGCCGGACCAGACGTCGTCCACGGCGCACACCTTCACGTCCACGAGCCCGTTCGCGAGCGCCAGCTCCCGGACGACGTCCTCGGTCACGTCCGTCGCCACGCCCGACGCCTTCTTCGGCCACGACACCCACAGCATCCCCTCGGGGTGCAGCCGCGCCCGGAGCGCCGGCAGGCGCCTCGCCAGCTCGGCGCGCTCCCGCACGAACGCGTGCAGGAAGTCGACGGGCGCGTCCTCCGGGCCGGCGCGGACGACGGCGGGCAGGTCCGGCAGCAGCTCCCAGTAGTGCGGCGGCGCGCCGTCGACGGCCACGGTCGCGCCGGCGCGGATCCCGAGCTTGCGGGCGAGCGGGGTTCCCGAGTAGCCGGCCGGCATCGGCGCACCTCCGTGCTGGGGTAGGTGGGTGCTGAGCGCCGCCGCCTACGATGCGACGGCCACGCCGCCCGGCTCGCCGACCGTCCGAGGCGAGCCGGGCGGCGTCGTCCGCCTCACGTCGTCTCGAGGTCGATCCACTTCGGCGTGACCGGCGGCCGGTGCTCGCGCAGGCGCCGGAGCATCTCGTCCGGACGGTCCTCGATCACCACCATCGCGCGGTGCTCGGGCTTGACGAAGCGCTCCTCGACGGCGTGGTCGAGGAAGCGCACGAGCGGCCGGAAGTAGCCGTGCACGTCGAGCAGGCCGTACGGCTTGGCGTGCAGCCCGAGCTGCCCCCAGGTCCAGACCTCGAAGAACTCCTCGAGCGTGCCGATCCCGCCGGGGAGCGCCAGGAACCCGTCGGACAGCTCCGCCATCAGCGCCTTGCGCTCGTGCATCGACTCGACGATGTGCAGCTCGGAGAGTCCGCCGTGCCCGACCTCCCGGTCCCACAGGTGGCGCGGGATGATGCCGACCGCGCGGCCGCCGGCCTCGAGCGTCGCGTCCGCCAGGATGCCCATGAGGCCGACGCTGCCGCCGCCGAACACCAGCTCGATGCCTGCCGCGGCGAGCAGCCGGCCGACCTCGCGCGCCGCATCGGCGTACGCCGGGACGCGGCCGGGGCTCGAGCCGCAGAAGACGCACAGGCTCTTCATCGCCACCTCACGGGTTCGCGCGGACGAAGGCAAGGTAGTCCGTCACCGCCGGCTCGCCCCCCGCCGCGCGCACCAGCCGCGCGATCTGCCCGCGGTGATGGCTCCCGTGCAGGCCGATGTGCGCCAGCAGGTCGGCCACCGGCGTGCGGTGCCGGTTGCCGCGGCTGTCCCGGTAGCTCGCGGGGCGCGCCAGCGCCTCCGCCGGGAGCGCGGCCACGAACGCCGCCAGCCGCTCCCGGTTCTCCGCCGCCTGCGCGGCGCACTCCTCGAGCGTGCGGGCCGGCCAGAAGTCCTGCGGGAACGGGTCGGCGCCGGCGGCGCGCTCGAGGTGCAGCCGCTCCGCCTCCAGCACATGCGCCAGCAGCCGCACCGCCTCCGCCGGCGGCTCCGGCAGCGCCCGCAGCGAGGCCAGCACGCGCTCGTTCGCCCAGGCGGCGTGCGCGATCATCCGCTCCAGGAGCGCGTTCGCGCTCACGGCCGCGGGGAGCGGTGGCCCCGCCTCCGGCTCCGCGGCGGGCGGCCGGACCGCGACCTCCGCGTGCGATGGCTCCGTTCCTGACATGTCGCCTCCGCCGGTTGACCGGTCCGCGCGGCGCATCGCGCGCGGGCACGCGCGGCCGCCCGCTCCCGCGCGCCCGTTAACCCGTTAATGCGGTGCCACCCGCGCGGGCGCCCGCCACGCCCAACCTAGCGCCGGACGGCGGGGGTGCGCCACGCGCCGCCCCGGCGTACCTTCCGGCCTCACCCACGGGTCACGGAGGCGCGTCTGCCGCACATCGCCGGGACGGGCCGCTACCTGCCGGAGCGCGTGCTCGACAACGCCGCCTTGGCCGCCACGGCCGGCGTCGACGACGAGTGGATCGTGCAGCGCACGGGGATCCGGGAGCGCCGGATCGCGGCGCCGGGGGAAGGCACCGCCGCCATGGCGACGCGGGCGGCCGAATGCGCGCTGCGCGACGCCCGCACCCACGCGGACGAGATCGACCTGATCGTCGTCGCCACCTCGACGCCGGACCACCTGACGCCGCCCACCGCCTGCGAGGTGCAGGCGGCGCTCGGCGCGGTGGGCGCGGTCTGCTTCGATCTCGAGGCCGGCTTCGCCGGGTGGATCTTCGCGCTCGTCACCGCGGACGCGCTGCTGCGCGGCGGCGTGGCGCGGCGCGCGCTGGTGATCGGCGCCGAGACGCTGTCGACGGTGACGAACCGGGCCGACCCCGCCACCGGCCCGCTCTTCGGCGACGGCGCGGGCGCCGCCGTCGTCGAGGCGGGCCCGGGCCCGCTCGCGATCTCGTCCACCTCCTGGTGGGCGGATGGCCGCCTCGCCGGCGCGCTGGTGCGCCCGGGCGGCGGCGCGCGCCGCCCCTTCGACGAGCACGTGCTGAGCGAGGGCGCGCACCTCCTGCGGAGGGAGGGGACGCGCCTCTTCCGGCAGGCGGTGCGCACCATGGCCATGCAGGCGCGCGTGGCGCTCGACCGCGCCGGCGTCGCCGCGGAGGACGTCGCGCTCGTCGTCCCGCACCAGGCCAACCTGCGCATCATCCAGGCGTTCGCCGAGGAGCTCGGGCTCGCGCCCGAGCGCGCGTTCGTCAACATCGAGCGCTACGGCAACACGGGCGCGGCGACGGTGCCGATCGCGCTGGACGAGGCGCGCCAGGCCGGGCTCGTACCGGAGGACCGGGCGCTCCTCCTCGTCGCGTTCGGCGCCGGCGCGACGGCCGGCGCCGCCGTGCTCCAGGCGCCGAGCTGGCAAGGACGCGCGTAACCGCCCGCGCGCGTGGCGCTTGACGCGTCCGCCGCCCCCGGACATTATTGCTGCACCTCCGGCCCCGCACGCGACCGCGCCGAGCGCGGGCGCTCTCCGCACCGTTCCGACCCACAACCGGATCGTCCGTGACGACGCAGACTCTCGCCGACGCGAACGACGTCGAGGCTCGCGCCGACGCGCTCGTGCCCCCGCCCGGACCGGCGCCGCGCCGCCACTCCGCCGACCAGATGCTCGGCGCGACGATCGCCGCCGCCGGGCTCACGCTCACGGCGGTCGGCCTGTCGCTCGGCGGCCGGGTGCACCCGTTCCCATGGGGCGTCGCGCTGCTGGCCGGCCTGCTCTCCTTCGCCACGCGCCGCTTCGGCATCCCGCTCCCCGGGAAAGGCTTCACCAGCTTCGTCATCGGCTCGGCCGCCGCGGGCGTGGCGGCGCTCGGCTGGGCGGCGGGCTCGGCCGTCGCTGCGGTCGCGCTGTTCCTGGGCGACCTGCTGCTGCGCCGCCGCCCGGCCGGCGGCGCGCTCGTCACCGCCGGCCACCTCGCCTTCGCGTGCGTGCTCGGCGGGCTGTTCTACGGACAGGCCGGCGGCGCCTGGGGCGCCGGCGCCGCGCGCCCGGCGAACGCCGGCCCGCTCGTGCTGCTGCTCGTGCTCGTTCCCCTCGTCGCCAACCTCACGTTCTACCTGCAGGTGCGGCTGGCGCCGGCCTCGCGCTGGGTCGACCCCGCGCTGACGTTCCGCTGGGAGGCGGCCGTCATCGGGCTTGCGCTCCCCCTCGCCGGTGGCGGGCTCGCGCTGCTGTACGGCGACTTCTCGCCGGCCGCCACGGCCGTGCTCGCCGCCGCCTGGCTCGGCCTCACCGGGCTGGCGTACTGGCTCGTGCGACAGGGCGTGCGCGGCGAGGGGCTCATGCTCGTCCAGCGGCTGAGCCGCGCGATCGGCGCGCGCCCGGAGCTCGCCCACGCGTTCGCCGAGATCCAGGGACTGACCAGCCTGCTCGTCCCCTGGACCGACATGGGCATTGCCGCCTACGACCCGGCCGAGGACGAGTTCGTCGTCCTCATGGACACCGCCGACCACGGCCCGACCGGCATGCGCCTGCCGGCGCGCAGCGGGCTGCCGGCCGCCGCGCTCGAGCGAGGCGGCCCGGTCACCGACCGCGCGCTGCCGGGCCGCCTGCGCGACGGCCGCCCCGGCTCCGAGATCGTGGTCCCGCTCCGCCACGGCGAGCGGCTCGTCGGCCTCTGGACCGTCCGCCACGGCGCCGCCGCCATGTACGACGAAGGCGACGCCGGCCTGCTCGGCCACCTGGCGCCGCAGCTCGCGCTCTCGCTCTCGCTCGACGGCCTCGTGCGCCCCGTGCTCGACGCGTCCGAGGAGACCGCGCGGCACGTCGTCGCCATCACGCGCTCGGCGCGCGAGCTTCGCAGCGGCGCCGAGCAGGCCGCGGCCAGCGCGCGGAAGATGGCCGGCACCGTCGTCAGCCTGGCGGAGACGCTCTCCCGCGGTGCCGAGGAGGCCGAGCAGGGCCGCGCCGTGGCCGAGGCGAATGCGACGTGGGGGGAAGCCACCCGCCGGAGCGGCGAGGAGATGGTGGAGACCGCGCGCGACGTGCGCGACGCCACGGCGCAGGCGGTCGCGCGGCTCGAGGCCGCCGCCGCCGTCGTGCAGGAGGGCGCCGACGAGGTCACGCGCCTCCAGGCCGTCTCCGGCGCCGTCGAGCACTTCCGCAGCACCATCGACGAGCTGGCCCAGCAGAGCTCGCTGCTCGCGCTGAACGCCACGATCGAGGCGGTGCGGGCCGGCGCCCACGGCCGCAGCTTCGAGGTCGTCGCCCACGAGCTGCGCGCACTCGCCGACCGCAGCGCCGCCGAGGCGCGCGACGTGCGCGAGTCCGTTCAGGCCATCCGCGACACGCTCGAGCGCGCCATCGGCCTGATGCAGCGCACGCGCACCGAGGTGCTCACCGTCACGACCATGGGAGATGCGGTGGCCGCCCGCCTCGGCGCCATCGTCGCCGCCGCCGAGGGCGTCGCCGCGACCGGGGCGCAGATCGCGCTCAGCGCGCAGGAGACGGCCGAGCGCTCGCGCTCGCTCGCCGCCTCGCTCGCCGGCTCGCAGGCCGACGCGCGCCGCGCCGCCACCGCCTCCGACACCGTCGCCGCCGGGAGCCGCGAGCAGTTCGACGCGATCGAGTCGCTCAATCGCGCCGCGCAGGAGCTCGCCGCCACCGCCGAGGGGCTCGCCACCGCTGCCGCCGCCGCGCGCGCCGGGCGCGAGCGCTGAGGCCGGCGCTCACGCCCGCGCGGCCCCGAGGCCGCGGCGCGCGTTCGAGGCGCGCAACGCGCCCTCGACGCCCTCCCGCCCGATCAGCTCCAGCGCGCGCTGGGTGAGACCGATGCGCGTCGCCACGCGGCCGAAGCCGTCCGGCGGCCCGGCCTCGGTCCACACCAGCCCCGAGCGCTCCAGCATGGCGACGGCCGCGGACAGCCGCTGGCCGCTCGCGTACCTCGACCGTCGCCAGACCTCCGAGCGGAGGTCGCGAAGCCGCAGCTCGAAACCGTCGTCCGCCCGCCGCTGCAGCAGCTCGAGCACCGTCCGGCCCGGCCAACCGTGACTGTCCACTCGACTCCGTGGCTCCGCGTGCGTGTCCGTGCGCGACCGCGGCGGAGACCCTCACCCGCCCACGCACACCCGCCGCCGGGCCGACCGGTCGCCCGGCCCGGCCCCGCGGCATATCCGCTCCTTCGGCCCAGCGGCCGGCGTGCGGGCAAGACGTGGGCCAGGCGCGGAGCCGGCGAGGCGGCGATCGGGCGTTGCCGCGTCTCGGCCGGGCCGCCCGACGGCCCGGTCCGTGCGCGGGGCCGGCGAGGCTACAGCCGGGTCTTGCCGTGCTGGTCGCCCTCCTTCACGTGCGGGCGCCGCCCCGCCGCCCGCGCCCGCGCCGACTCCAGCAGGTACTCGACCCGGTTCAACCCCCGGTTGTCCCAGTACTCGCCCCGCTCGGCGTCGAACGCGATCAGCCGGATCCGCGGGTCGGCCTTCCCCTCCGGGAACCACACCTCGTACGACTTGTCCCACAGCTCGTCCAGCTTGCGCCGGTCGTCCACCACCCGCGCACTCCCCGCCAGCGCGACGAAGTTCGAGTCCCCGTCCTGCGCCACGACCTCCGCCCGCGGGTTCGACTCGATCTCGCGCACCTTCTCCGTGTCGGCGTCCGTGATGAACCAGAGGTCGCAGCTCTTCTCCACCCCCGCGATCTGCATCGGCCGCGCATCCAGCGCACCGTCCGCGCGCTGCGTCACCAGCATGGCCGTGTCGAAATCCTTGATCAGGTCGTAGAGCTTCTCCGTTTCCTTCGCCACGGGATCCTCCGGGTTCGTGTGACTCCAGTCCCCCCCATCCACCGCAAGGATCGGGCAGGTTCGGGCGAGCCCGTGCGCCGTGGCGCGCGGGCGAGGCGGATGGGCAGCGGGACGCGCCGCGGCGGGTGTCGTGTGCGCCGCCGCGCGCGGGGGAGGCGGGCCATCTCGGGCGCCGCGCCCTCGAGCTCGCGCCGTCCGCCGTCGCGCGCGGGGGAGGCGGAGCGCCGGCCGACGTGGTACCTTCGGCGGCGCATCGTGGCCGCGGCGGCCCGGTGGGCGCGCAGCGCACGCGCTTCGGCGCACGAGCGGGCGCCGCCCGGCGCGACCGGCGCGGGCGCCGGCGCGCACCACCCCGATCCGAACCTCACGGGAGGACCCCGATGGACGAGCAACGCGATTGGCAGCCGGTGAGCCTGAAGGACGCCCCGCCGCCCAAGGGCGCGTACTCCCGCGCCGTGCGCGCGGGCAACCTCCTCTTCGTCTCCGGCCAGGTGCCGCGGGACCCGCGCACCGGCCAGCTCCTCGGCGACGACGTCGAGTCCCAGACGCGCGCCGTCCTCTCCCTCCTCGCCGACGTCCTCGCCGCCGGCGGCGCCCGCATGGACGACGTCGTCTCCGTGACCGCCTACCTGCAGGACATCGCGGACTGGGAGAGGTTCAACCGCGTCTACGCGGAATCCTTCCGCCCGCCCTACCCCACGCGCACCACGCTCGGCGCCGACCTCCACGGCGTGCTCGTCGAGGTCAGCGCCGTGGCCGTGCTCGGCGGCGCGTAGCGCCGCACCCCGCGGCGCGGAGCGCCGCGCACGCTCGCGTTGCTCGCTGTAGCTCGCCCTCGACTCGCGCCCGCTGCGCGGACGCGGCCTTCGGCCGCGCACGAGTCCCGGTCGCTCGCCTGCGGCGAGCGCACGCCGTCTGCGCGGGCTGTAGCGGCGCTGCGCGCCGCGAGGTGGCCGGGCCGCCGGCGCGGCGCCCGCACGCTGCTGGGTAGTGCCGCCGCCGCTCATGCTCCGAGATTCGTTCCCGTACCGCTACCCGTACCCGTACCCCTACCCGATCCGTTCTCCCGCCGTCCACCTCGGCCGCCACGCTCCCGCCCGAAAACCCGTCCGCCGGCACGGCCAGGGTCGTATCCGTCCCCGCGGCCGCAGGCCGCTACAGCGAGCGGAGCGAGCGTGCGCGAGCCGCAGGCGAAGCGACAGCGAGCGCCAGCGACGCGTACGCGAGCCGCCAGGCGAGCGACAGCGCCAGCGTGCGCGGCCGAAGGCCGCGACAGCGAGCACCTCGAGCGTGCGGCGGCGCTCCGCGCCGCCGAGAACGGCACAGTCCATGCGCCTTTCCACCCACCTGATTGGGCCAGGCACGACCCCCACAGGAGGCAACGGAATGCCACTGATCCCGCTCTCCAGGTTCGGCGATTCTGCGCGCCCGGGCACGTTCGACGTCCGGGGCTGGGACGTGAAGACGGAGCTCGACAACGAGAAGGTCGGCGAGGTCGACGACATGCTGCTCGACGACAGCGGTCGCCCGCGCTACCTCGACATCGACCTCGGGCTCTTTCGCAAGCACGTGCTGATGCCGATCGGTCAGGCGCGCGCGGACGGCCGCAAGGACGTGGTCTGGGTGCCGGGGATGACGAAGGACCAGTTCAAGCACATCCCCGAGTACGAGCACGACGTCGCGCGCATCGACCGGGATTACGAGGACCGGCTCGCCGGCGCCTACGCCGGCGTCGGCCGTCGTCCCGCGCGGGACGACGAGGCGGGCGAGACGCGGGAGACACTCCCCGAGCTCGCCACGCTGGACGAGCTCGACGGCTACAGGATCGCCAGCGGCGACGCGAACCCGAAGGGCTGGGACGTCGTCGCCGCCGACGGCCGCGAGATCGGCGAGGTCGACGAGCTGATCGTCGACACCGAGGCCATGAAGGTCCGCTACCTCGACGTGGACCTCGACAGCGACAAGCTCGGCTTCGGCGACCGCGACCGCCACGTCCTGATCCCCATCGGCTACGCCACGCTGGACCGGGACGACAAGAAGGTGATCGTCGACGTCGTCACGTCCACCGATGTCGGGGACCTGCCGGTCTACGGCGGGCTGCCGCTCCCGCGCGACTTCGAGCGCGGCATGCAGGACGCCTTCCAGCGCGGCCACGCCGCCGGCGACCGCTACAGCCGCCCCGTCTACGACGCCGACCGCTTCTGGGGCGAGCGGCGTGCCGCGACCGGCGTGGTCCCGGACACCGGCAACCTGCTCGACGCGACGAGCCGCGACCGCGAGTTCGACCCGGGCCGCACTCACGTGCACGACGACATCGACGACGCCGCCGACCGCATGGCCGCCGGACCGCGCGACCTCCCGGAGACGACCATCGATCAGGGCGTCGACGACATCTCGACCCGCGTCGGCAACGATCAGGAGATCCGGATCCGCGTCCGCGGCGACGAGATCATCGTCGAGCGGAAGAAGATCGAGTAGGCGGCGCGAGCGAGACCCGGGACGAGGGCGACGAGCCTGCGCACGACCGCCACCCTGCTCCGCGCCACCACGGCCGCCGCGGCCGTGGTGGCGGCGTGCGCGTCGGCGCCCATCGGCACGCCCGCGCCGCCGCGCCCCGAGTACGCGCTCGCCGGCGCCGTGCCCGAGGTGCACGTCGTCGCCGGCGCGGTGCGCGTCGAGCCGGGCGCCGGCCCCGGCGTGACCGTCCGCGTTCGCCGGCTCGGGCGCGACTCGGCCGTGCTCGCGGTCCGCATCCGCCGCGGCGCCGACGGCGATGCGCTCTGGGTCGTCAGCGACACCCCGCGCCTCCTTTACGCCGGGATGCCGAAGCCGGACTCCGTGGAGGTCGAGGCCGGCCGGACCGGCTTCCGCGCCGCGCAGCGCGGGCTGCTCACTCCCCACACCACGATCGTCACGCGGCGCGGCACGAAGGGCGACTCGGCGCGCGCCGACGTCGTCGTGCGCGTCCCCTCCGGCCACCGGCTTCGTGTGGACGTCGCCGCCGGCGAGATCGTGGCTGCCGGCACGACCGCCGAGCTGTACCTGACGAGCGTCGCCGCGCCGGTCACGGCCGAGCGCACGCGCGGCCCGCTCCGCGTCGAGACGGAGGGCGGGCTCGCCACCGTGCGCCGCGTCGAAGGCGACGTCGCCATCGACACCCGCCGCGGCGGCGCCTCGCTCGACAGCGTGGCCGGCCCGCGGCTCGCCGTGAAGTCCACCACCGGCTCCGTGACCGCCGACCGCCTCCACTCGAGCGACGTCGCGCTCCACGTCGAGGCCGGGAGCCTCGACCTGCGCGGCGTGCGCACCGCCAGCCTGCGCATCGACGGCCACGCCGGCTCCATCACCGGCCGCGACGTCGACGCGCGCCGGCTCGAGGTCGAGACCGGAGCCGGCGAGATCGAGCTGCGCGGCGTCCGCACCGGCGAGGCCGTCGTGCACACCGGCGCCGGGGACATGACGTTCGCGCTCGCCGGAGAGCCGCGCTCGCTCCGGCTGAAGGCCGACGGCTCCATCCGCCTCGAGCTGCCGGCCGGCCTCGACGCCGAGCTGCGCCTGGCCGGCGACGACGGCATCGACCTCCAGGTGCCCGCGCGGGTGCTCTCGCGCAGCGGCTCGACCGTGGTGGCCCGGCTCGGCACCGGTCGAGCCCGCATCGTCGCCGACGCGGACGACGTGCTGAGCGTCGTCGGCGCCGGCGCCGGCGGCCCCGCGAGGTAGCCTCGCGCTCCCGGCCGCCGGCCGCGGCGCCCCGGCGCGGGCCTCGCGCGCCCGGCCCCGCGCCGCGCCGGAGCGACGGGGCGCGCGCCGGAGGCCGACGTTGCGCGGAGTCCGGCCCGGACACCATTTTGTGCGCGGCGCGGCTCCGCGCTCTCCCCGCCTTTGCTCCCCCTCGGGATCGCCGTCGTGAAGAGCGGCCCGCCCGGATGTCCGAGCGCACCGGGGCGCGCCGCGGGCGCGAACGGCGTCTTTCGCGAAAGTGTTGATCGCCCATGGATCCGACGTTCCTCAGGAAGCTCAGGAGCCGCCACATCGTGCAGTGGGGGATCGCCTACCTGGCGGTCGCCGGCGGTACGATGCAGGTCCTGGACATCCTCGGGAACCGCTTCGACTGGCCGGACGGCGTGATGCGCGTCCTGTTCGCGCTGCTCGGCGTCGGCTTCCTCGGCGTGCTGGTGGTGGCGTGGTTCCATGGGGAGCGCGGCCGCCAGCGCGTGACCGGGCTCGAGATCGCGCTCCTGATGCTGCTCCTCGGCGTGGCGGCGGCCACGGTCACGCTCGTCGCGAGCGCGCCGCCGACGCATCGGAAGGTCGATTCCGCCGCCGTGGCCGACGCGCAGGCCGCCGCCGCCGACCGGTCCATCGCCGTGCTGCCCTTCGTGGACCTGAGCCCGGGGCACGACCAGGAGTACTTCAGCGACGGCGTCACCGAGGAGATCCTGAACACGCTCGCGCAGGTCCGCGGGCTGCGCGTCGCCGCCCGCACGTCGTCCTTCGCGTTCAAGGGCAAGGACGTGCCCGTGGACCGGATCGGGGAGGAGCTGCACGTCGCGCACGTGCTGGAGGGGAGCGTGCGCAAGGACGGCGGCCGGCTGCGCATCACCGCGCAGCTCGTGAACTCCGCCTCCGGCTACCACCTCTGGTCGAAGACGTACGACCTCGAGCTGGGCGACGTCTTCTCGGTGCAGGAGGAGATCGCGCGCTCGATCACCGAGGCGCTGCGGATCACGCTTTCCGGCCAGGCGTCCGTCGCGGCGCCCGCGCGCACGCGCCCCGAGGCGTTCGACCTGTTCTTCCGCGGGCTGCGGGCGCTCAACCGCCGCACGCCCGACGACCTCCGCCAGGCCACCGATTACTTCGAGCAGGCCATCGCCGTCGACTCGCTCTACGCCCAGGCGCACGCCGGGCTCGCCATGGCGCAGGTGCTGCTCCCGGTCTTCGGCGCCGCGCCCGCGCGCGAAGCCATGCCGCGGGCGCGGGATGCGGCCCGCCACGCGCTCGAGCTGGACAACTCGCTCCCCGAGGCGCACGCGACGCTCGCGCTCGTCAAGGACCTCTACGACTGGGACTGGCCCGGCGCCGAGGCGGAGTTCGCTCAGGCCATCCAGTCCGGACCGAGCTTCGCCACGGGCCACCACTGGTACGGCCTGGCGATGATCCTCTCCGTCGGCCGCGCGGACAAGGCGCTCGAGGAGCTGCGCACGGCCGACGGCCTCGACCCGCTCTCCTACATCATCGACGCCGACGTCGGGCAGTACTACGTCCTCGTGCGCGACTACGAGCGCGCACTCACCCAGCTCCGCGGCGTCCTCGAGACCGCGCCGGACTTTCCCGAGGCGCTCCTCTGGACCGGCTACGCGCACCTCGGCGCCGGCCGGCCCGCGGACGCCGCCCGCGCCTGGGCCCGCGCCCCCGCCATGGCCGGGCTGCGCGACTCCGCCGACGTGGCCGCCGTCATGGCCGGCATCGCCGACCGCGCCCGCCGCCCCGCGGCCCTCGCCGTGCTCCGCCGCCAGGCCGCGCAGCCGCACCCCGCGCTCGTCGACCTCGCCGCGCAGCTCGCGCTCCTCGGCGCGCGCGAGGACGCGCTCCGCCTCCTCGAGCGCGCCGCCCGCGAGCGCGACTTCCACATCCTCTACGTCCGCCACCTCGCCGCGTTCGACGGGCTGCGCAAGGACCCGCACCTCCAGCGGATCCTCGAGCCGCTCCCGGCGCTCGAGGGCGCGCCACCGGCAACGGAGTAGCGGCGCATCGGCGCCGCCCGGCGAACTGCATCTCACCACAGAGGCGCCGAGCACACGGAGAACGGTCCAGGCCGGCGGGGCGCAGCTCTCGTCGGCGTCGGAACGCATCTTTATTCACAGGAAGCTTGGGAGCCGGGGAGAACGGCCTGACCCGGTGGGAAGCAGCGTTCGCGGCGGACGCTTCCATTCTTGAAGGTAGAACCGGGCTACACCGGCTCCGACACCCCCGCGAGTGAATGAAGTCGGGGCCGCACCGGTGAGCCGCATTCCACCGGTCCAACGCCCAAAAGGATGTCTCCGGTACG
Source organism: Longimicrobiales bacterium (assembly GCA_035715725.1). GTDB lineage: Bacteria > Gemmatimonadota > Gemmatimonadetes > Longimicrobiales > RSA9 > JADGGV01. Next base: position 30,576 of record DASTKT010000098.1, read on the forward strand.
ACGAACCCGCGCCTCCCGGCTCAGGCCGTTCTCCCCGGCTCCCAAGCTCCCTGTGAGGAAAAACCTCGTTCGGACGCCGACGAGGGTTCGTCGCCCGGCCCGCCGTGATCGTTTTCCGTGCCCGCTGTGACTCTGTGGTGGATTCGTATTCCGTTCCGACGCGCAGCCCTGTCGGGGTTTCTCCCACACGCCTCCGTTGAACCCCCGATTTTCCCGAGCCGACGCCCGTGTAGCTTCGAGCTACCTTTTCGACGGATGCGCCGCGCCGCTCCGGTCGCGGCGGGCTCCGTCGGAGTCATGAGCGCGACGCATGCCCGACCACGACCCCAGCGTTCCCAAGCTCGCCGGCATCCTGCTGGTCCTGACCGCCATCGGCTTCCCGATGGTCGGCTACCTCTGGGAGACGCTCAACGAGGTCATGGCGGGCGAGTTCGATGCGCGCCGGATCGTCGTCTCGGTCCCGATCCTGCTCGTCTTCGCGGCCTTCGTGTGGGCCGTGGCGAAGTGGACGAGCCGGTTCCACGCGGCCGAGGTCGATCGCAAGGCTTGACGGAGGTACCGCATGGCGAACGACAGCCGTCACACCCCGGAGCCGCGCATGAACCCGGCTCCCGCCACCGGCACGACCGACCCGCGGCTCACCGAGATGGCCGCCGAAGAGGAGCCGGTCACGACCGGCACGCTCTTCCTCATGCTCGTCTTCCTCATGATGATCGCCGGCTTCTGGGGGCTGATGTACGTGACGCTGCTCCAGCGGTGAGACCATGAAGGTCCACACGTACGAGAAGGCGTTTCTCGTCGCTGGCGCCGCGGTGCTGATCGTCTGCATGGCGGCGCTCGCGTATGCGGCCGTCGCGCTCGGGATCCAGCTCCCCGGGCGCGTGGCGGAGGTGGACCCCAGGCGGCTGGCGACGACGGCGCCGTTCGACCACCCCGGCGTGCGCCAGACCGGCCCGGCCAGCTACGCGGCGGTCGTCGTCGGGCGGGTGTGGTCCTTCGACCCGCCGACCATCGTCGTCCCGCGCGACGCCGACGTCACCTTCGTCGGCACGTCCGCCGACGTGCTGCACGGGTTCCACGTCGGCGATACGCGCGTCAACGTCATGCTCATCCCGGGACAGGTCACGCGGGTGACCCACCGCTTCCACGAGCCCGGCGAGTACCTCCTGCTCTGCCACGAGTACTGCGGGCTCGGCCACCACACGATGGCCGGAAAGGTGGTCGTGCGATGAGCTCGGTCCCCTACTCCCCGGTCCTGGGCGCGGCGCTGACGCGCGGCGCGTGGACCGTCGCCGACCCGGCCGGCTACGCCATCCCCGCGGCGCAGAAGCGGATCCTGCGCTGGACCATCTACATCGGCTACGCGGCGCTCATCGCCGGCATCTTCCACGGCTGGTCCCAGTCGCTCTCCTACGCGCGCATCAACGTGCTGCCGTACTTTCCGTTCCTGCGCAGCTACTACCAGGGACTCACCGCCCACGGCGTCGCCAACGTGCTCATCATGACGTTCGCGTTCGCCAACGGCTTCCTGCCGCTGATGACGTCGCGGGCGCTCAGCCGGCCGCTCGTCTCGGGCCTCGTGTACGCGACGTTCGCCACGCTGCTGCTCGGCAACATCCTCGTCGTCTACGCCGTCGTCTCCAACCGGGCGACGGTGCTCTACACCTCCTACGCGCCGCTGCAGGCTCACTGGACCTACTACGTCGGGCTCGTGCTCGTCGTCGTCAGCACCTGGCTGGCACTGGCCAACATGCTCGTCGCGCTGACCGGCTGGCGCCGCGAGCACGCCGGCGAGCGCATCCCGCTCCTGGCCTACATCTCGGTGCTCTCCTACGTCATGTGGGGGCTGGCGTCGCTCCCCATCGCCACCGAGTTCCTCGGGTTCCTCCTCCCCTGGTCGCTCGGGCTCACGACGTACACGGACCCGCTCCTCGACCGGACGCTCTTCTGGTTCACCGGCCACGCCATCGTCTACGCGTGGCTGCTCCCGGCGTACGTGTCCTGGTACGCGCTCATCCCGCGCCAGGCCGGCGGCAAGATCATCAGCGACTCCCTCACCCGCATCGTCTGGATCCTGTTCCTGCTGCTGTCGATCCCCACCGGCTTCCACCACCAGTACACGGACCCCGGGATCCACATGGGATTCAAGGCGTTCCAGGGCGTGCTCACGTTCGGCGTCTTCTTCCCCAGCCTGGCCACCGCGTTCTCCGTCATGGCCGCGCTCGAGATCGGCGGCCGCGCCCGCGGCGGCACCGGGCTCCTCGGCTGGATCCCCCGCCTCCCCTGGGGCGACCCGTCCTTCACCGCCCAGGTGCTGGCCATGCTCACATTCGTGCTCGGCGGGATCACGGGCCTGATCAACGCCAGCTTCACCATGAACCAGCTCATCCACAACACGACCTGGGTCCCCGGCCACTTCCACATGACGATCGGCAGCGCCGTCGCCCTCACGTTCGTCGGCATCGCCTACTGGCTCATCCCGTATCTCACCGGGCGCGCGCTCCGGGGCCGCACCGTCGCGCTCTGGTCATCGTGGATCTACGCGATCGGCGTATTCGTCTTCGCCCGCGGCATGATCTCCATCGGGCTGAAGGGGATGCCCCGCCGCACGTTCTACGCGCAGGCCACCTACAGCATCCCGGACACGGACCTCGGCGGCATCCTCACCGCCGTCGGCGGGACGCTCATGTTCATCGGGCTGCTCCTCTTCTTCCTCGTCATCGCCATGACGATCCTCGCCGGGCGGAAGGGCGAGGAGCCGAAGGACATCCCGTTCTCCCAGACCATCACCGCCCCCGCGCTCACCGGCTGGGAGCCCGCGCTCGACCGGGTACGGCTCTGGGTCGTCGTCGCGATCGCCCTCATCGCGCTCGCGTACGCGCCGTTCTTCGCGAGCTACCTCCCGCCGCACTTCGTCTCGCCGGGGTTCAGGCTGTACTGATCGCCGCGCCGGAGGCGCGGCGCACGCTGCGCTGTCGCGGCCCTGCGGGCCGCGCCCGCTCGCTGCGCTCGCTGTCGCCGCCTGCGGCGGCGCACGGTTCCCTGTCGCTCGCCTGCGGCGAGCGCACGCTCGCTGCGCTCGCTGTCGCGGCCTTCGGCCGCGCACGTTGCACTGTCGTGGCGCTGCGCGCGACGCACGCTGCACTGTCGCTCGCCTGCGGCGAGCGCACGCCGTCTGCGCGGCTGTCGCGGCGCTGCGCGCCGCGAGGTGCGGCGAGGAGTCGGTCGGCGTGTCGGGGGCATGGGTGTCGGGGACGTCGGAGAGGTGGGAGAGATGAGGGAACGGATCGGGGGACGGATCGGGCGGCTCGGTCGGCGGGCACGTATCGGGGTGGGGGTGGCGCTCCTGGCGTTGGGGGCCGGGGCGGCGCCGGCGGCGCTGCGCGCGCAGGAGGCGGACGGGGGGAGGGCGCTGCTGCAGCGGGCGGCGGCGAGTCGCGTGCAGGGGCCGAAGGGCGCGGCCGTGGTGGTCTACGAGGTCGGCGACTTCGAGTGCCCGTACTGCGGCCGCTTCGCGGTGGACGTGTTCCCGAAGCTCGACAGCGCCTACGTGAAGACCGGGAAGGTGCAGTGGGTGTTCATGAATCTCCCGCTGACGATGCACGCGAACGCGTTTCCGGCGGCGGAGGCGGCGCTGTGCGCGGGGGGCGTGGCCGGGCGGTTCTGGGCCATGCACGACCGGCTCTACGCCGGGCAGGCGGAGTGGAGCGGCTCGGCGGCGCCCGGGAAGATCTTCGCGCGGTATGCGAAGGAGCTGGGGCTGCCGGAGGCGGCGTTCGAGGAATGCGTGCGGGAGGACCGGGTGGCGCCGATCATCCTGCAGGATGCGCTCTACTTCAGCGGCGCGGGGGTGAGCGGGACGCCGTCGTTCTTCGTGAACAACTCGCTCGCGGCGGTGGGGGTCAAGGGGTACGACGAGTGGAAGCAGATCCTGGACAAGGCGCTCCAGGAGGCGGCGGCGAAGAAGAAGCCGTGAGGACGACGCTGCTCATGCTTCGCGTCGGTGTGAGGATCGGCGGAGGCGGTCCGCCGGGGGACCGCCGGGGCCGGTCAGGCCTTGGCCCCGGCGGCGTTCTCGACGAAGGCGGCGACGAGGCGGCGGGGGTCGACGTAGATCTCGGACGTGATCGCCGCGTCGTCGCGCAGGGCGTCGATGATCCGCTCGTAGCCGCCGAGGAGCTCGGCCGGGAGCTGGACGACGAGCTCGTGGAAGGAGCCGTGGTCGGCGAAGACGAGGCGGACCGGGATCCTGCCGTTCGTACCGGTCATGCGGCCTCCCGGAGGACGCTCCGCAACTCGGTGAGCGCGAGCAGGAAGATCAGGACGACGAGCGCCGCGGAGCCGAGGCAGAACCGGCACCAGGCGTGGAGGACGAACGCCTCGACGTAGTTGAGGTACGCCGTGAAGGCGAGCGCCCCCGTCGCCAGGAAGAGGAGCGCGAGGCCGACGCGCCGGTCCGCGGCGAGACCGGGCTGCGCGCCGACGAGCGCGGTGATCAGCAGGAGCAGGTAGCCGCCGACGCCAATGGCCGGGACGGGCATGCCGGCGAACGTGGCGTAGGCGGAGGACTGGACGGTCTCGCAGCCGCCGGAGGCGCCGCAGGCGAGCGAGCCGATGATGCCGAGCCGGTGCAGGAGCAGGTACCCCGCCAGGAAGACCCCGAGCAGCGACAGCACGGCGATGCCCATGCGGGCCGCCGGCGCACCGACATCCTCGCGGATCTCGTTCGCGATGACGGCGCTCACGAGCCGGCCCCTCCGGTCGAGGTGGCGGGCGCCGGGGCCGGCGCGGCGCCGGTCGGCGCGGTCGCGCTGGCCTCCTTCTCGATGAGCTCCTTCAGGAAGCCGTAGTCCATCGGGTTACTGATCTTCTGCTGATTGATGATGATCGTCGGCGTGGCGTCGACGCCGAGCTGGTCGCCGACCTGCCGGTTCGCCGTGACGACGTCGGCGTACTGGTCGCTTTCGAGGCAGGCGTTGAACTTCGCCTGGTCGAGGCCGACCGTGCCGGCGTACTGCTCGAGCAGCCGGACCGGCTCGGAGCTGGCGGCCGACCACTCCGACTGCCGGCCGAAGACCACGTCGTGGTACTCCCAGAACTTCCCCTGCGCCTCGGCGCAGCGGGCGCCGCGGGCCGCGAGGAACGACCAGCGGTGCGCGCCGCCGAGCGGGAAGTCGTAGTAGAGGATCTGCAGCTTCCCGGGCTTCACGAAGTCGTTCACGAGCGCGGGCTGCACCTGCGACGCCCACTGGCCGCAGAACGGGCACATGTAGTCGCTGAAGACGACCATGCGCACCGGCGCCGAGGTCTGCCCGAGCGTCACCGGCCGGGCCGTCCGGTAGAGCTGCTGACTGGTCAGCGCCGCCATCGGCACCGGCTCGGTAGCCGCCCGCCCGGTGCGGGCGCGGAGCACGGAGTAGAGGAGCGCGCCGATCCCGGCGACGGCGATCGCGCCGAGGATCCAGTAGAAGGAGCGGTAGGACGACTTCTGGGGCGTCGCCCGTCGTGACTGAGCCAAGCTGTTCTCCTTGAGCCCGATCGGGGGATTTCCGGTGTCTACACCGGAAGCAGCGAAAAAGATGCGCGCGGACCCGGAAGCGGGCAAGCCGGGCCGCTCCCGGCCGCGGTTCCGAGCGGCGCAAGCCAGCATTCCGTAAGGGCTTGAGCGACGTCGTCGGCTGGAATGTCTCTTGCACCCGGCGGCCTCGCGGGGTGGCGGCGCGGCACGGGGAGCGCACGGGCGGCGAACGGAGGAGGCGCGGATGCGGGAATCCCGGCGGAACAAGGCGCAGGACGCGGAGGCGCGACGGCGGGCGGAGGCGCTGGAGGACATCAACCGGAAAGCGGCGCGGGCGGTGGTGCGGGACGAGGAGGAGCAGCGCGAGGCGCCGGAGGAATACGAGGCGCTCGAGGAGCTCGAGCCGCCGCCGGACGTGGATGCCGATCTGCCGAACGCGGAGACCGGGGTCAGTCGACGGGACGCTCCAGCGCAATAAGACGCGGCGGGGAGGAGGCGGAGGATGCGGAAGCGACGGCGTGGTGTCGTGGGAGCGTGGGCCGTCGGCGCGCTGGCGGCGGCGTGCGCGCTCTGGGCGGTGGCGGACTTCGTGGTGGCGGCGCGGGCGGACGCGCCGGACGAGCGGATCCTGGCGGAGCGCCCCGCCGGCGAGCGCGGCGACGTGGTGGAGCTGCACCGGCTGCTGCCGGACGCGAGCGATCACGTCGGGCGGGCCGTGCGGGTGGACGGGACCGTGGTGGGGGCGGGCACGGCCGGCGGCTTCTTCGTGCGGGACCTGCGGGACAACGTGGTGTTCGTGGGCTCGGCGGCGCGGCCGGGAGCGGGCACGCCGGTCCGGGTGGAAGGCGTGCTCGAGCCGTTGCCCCCGGCGGAGGAGACGGAGCGCCTGCAGGAGGCGGGCGCGGCCGCCGTCGCCGGGCGCGACGCGCGGCTGCTGCGGGACGTGCAGGTGGTGGCGCGCCGCGGCTCCGCGGTGGCGGTGATGGCGGGCTAGAGGAGCAGCTCGAGGACCGCGTCGGTGTTGGAGAGGTCGGCGACGGCCGCGTGGGCGCCGGCCTCCATGAGCGCATCGGTCTCGTGGCGGCCGGTGGCGACGCCGATGGCGCGGACGCCGAGCGCCTGGCCGCAGGTGATGTCGTGGGGTGTGTCGCCGATGACGACGACGTCGGCGCCGGCGAACTCGCGGCCGGCGAGGGAGCGGGCGCGCTCGACGGCGACGGCGGGGAGTCCGTCGCGCCGCTCGCAGTCCGAGCCGAAGGCGCCGAAGCGGAAGCTGGCGCCGAGACCCGCCGAGCGGAGCTTGAGCGCGGCCCCCTGCTCGAGGTTGCCGGTGAGCAGGCCCACCAGCACGTCGTCCTTCATCGATTCCAGCCGGGCGAGCAGCTCGCGGACTCCCGGATAGACGAGCGTGACGTACTCGGGGCGGGCGAGCTCGCCGGCGAGCTCGCGCAGGTACGTGGGCCAGAGCGCGGAGAAGCCGCGCTCGACGGCGGGATCGGCGAGGCCGGCCAGGCGGAGCAGCTCGCGCGCGATCTGGGGATCGGTCTTGCCGTCGAACGGGTGCCTGGCGATCGGTCCGGCGGTGCCGTACACCGAGACCAGCGCGCGGTGGAACGCGCGCTTGGCGGCGCCATTCGTGGACAGCAGCGTGCCGTCGATATCGAAGAGGATGAGTCGTCGCATGGCTCTCGCTCGCCTGGGGCTCGCGCAGGCTGCGCTGTCGCTCGCCTGACGGCTCGCGCACGCTCGCTGCGCTCGCTGTCGTGGCGCCTGCGGCGCCACGCACGTTGCACTGTCGCGGCCTGCGGCCGCGCACGTTGCACTGTCGCGGCGCCTGCGGCGCCGCGGTCAACGGGTGGGGCTGCCGGGGGTGACGAGGACGGCTCGCTCGATGGCGACCTCGACGGCGTAGGCGGCGGCGGCGCCGAGGGCCAGGAGCGTGGGGGGCGGCAGCTCGTGAATCTCTGACGCGGTCGAGGCGGCGAAGGTCACGTCGCCATCGAACGGCGTGTGGACGGGCGTGATCCGGCGACTGACGCCGGTGGCCGCCATGCGGGCGAGCATCTCGAGCGCGGTGCGCGTGAGCGGCGCGTCCGTGGCGACGACGACGAGCGTCGTGTTCGTACCCCCGACCGGTCCCGCGGAGCCGGAGCCGGCGCCGAACGCGCCTTCGCGGAGCGCCCGGGCGGTGTCGATGAAGGCGCCGTCGGGGCCGCGGGCGCCGGCGACGATCCGGCCGTCGGCGGCGCGGACGTCGCCTACGGCGTTCACGACGGCGAGCGCGCCGACGACGAAGCCGTTGCTCGGCAGCGCCCAGCTCCCGATCCCGGAGGGGGAGGCGCCGGCGGGACCGAGGATCTTGCCCACGGTGGCGCCGGCGCCGGCGCCGACGGGCCCCTCGGGCACGGGCGCGGCGGAGGCGGCGTCGCAGGCGGCCCGCCCCATGGCGGCATCGGGGCGGCGGTCGGCGCGGCCGACCGCGAGGTCGTAGATGACGGCGGCGGGGACGATGGGGACGCGGGCGGCGGCGGTGTCGAAGCCGAAGCCGCGCTCCTCGAGCCAGGCGGCGACGCCACCGGCGGCGTCGAGGCCGAAGGCCGAGCCGCCGGTCAGGAGGATGGCGTCGACGGCCGGAACGAGGTGGTGCGGCGAGAGCGCATCCAGCTCGCGGGTGCCGGTGGCGAGGCCGCGGACGTCGCAGGAGGCGCGGAACGGGCCGATGACGACGGTGCAGCCGGTGCGGGCGTCGAGGTCCGTGGCATGGCCGACACGGACGCCGGGGACGGCGGTGAGGGTCGGCTCGGCCACGGTCAGCCGCGCCCGGCGCGCTCGAAGACGGCCTGGCGGAAGGACGCGAAGAGGAGGCGGTCGGGATCGCCGTCGGGGGCGGTGGCCTCGTGGCGCTCGGGGTGCCACTGCACGCCGATGACCCAGCCGCGGTCGCGCGCCTCGACGGCCTCGATCACGCCATCCTCGGCCATGGCGGCGATGTCGAGGCCGGGACCCAGGTCCTTCACCGACTGGTGATGGAACGAATTGATGAAGAACTCACCGTCCGGGACGATCTCGTCGAGGCGCGAGCCGGGCTCGACCATCGCGCGGTGAGGCCGCACGCCCCAGGGCTCCTGCTGCTCGTGGAGCGCCGACTCGGGGCGCTGCGAGGGCAGGTCCTGGTAGAGGGTGCCACCGTAGAAGACGTTCAGGACCTGGCAGCCGCGGCAGATGGCGAGCACCGGCAGGTCGCGCTCGAGGGCGATGGCGAGCGCGGCGAACTCCATCTCGTCGCGCGCGGGATTCACGTCGCCGAGCGCCGCGACCGCCTCCTCGCCGTAGCGGGCGGGATCGACGTCCTCCCCGCCGCTCAGGACGAGGCCCGCGCAGCGGCGCAGGATGGCCTGGATCGACGCGGCGGAGTGCGCCGGCGTGAGGAGCACGGGCGTGAGCCCGACGCGCTCGAGCACGGCGAGGTAGTTGGCGTGGATGCCGACGCGGGGACGCCCCGCCGGCGGCATGCCGGTCATCGTCGTGGTGAGGGCGACGAGAGGGTTCATGGCGCGGATATTACGGGCGGGCGGGCGGCTTGAAAAGGCGCGGCGCGGGCGCGCGCCCCGAAGCGGCACGGAGCCGTGCGGGCGCGGGGCTTGCACCCGAACCTCCCGGAGCCACGAGGCCGATTCCCGGAGAGCCGAATGAGCGAGAGCAGCAGCCCAGAGGATCGCCGGCAGGAGGAGATCATCCCGCCGGACGGCGCGGAGGACCGCGAGTTCGTCGTGAGGCTGTACAACGTCGCGCCGGAGGAGATGCCGCCCTCGCCGGCGGGGGGCGGCGCGGAGGCCGGGGGCGAGGCCGCGGCGTCGCGGCGGCCGGCCGGCCTCCCGCCGGAGCTCGAGGCACGGCCGGAACACCAGAGCGGCGTGCCGACGCCGGGGGCGGAGCCGATCCTGGGCTACGACGGCATGGCGACGGACGACCTGGTCGAGTGGATCTACGACGCGGATCCCGACCCGGCGACGCTGCGGGCGATCTACGAGTACGAGCGGGAGAACGAACGGCGGGAAGCGGTGCTGGACGAGGTGGAGGACCGGCTGCGGCGGATCGGATCGCAGCTGCCTTGCGAGGAGCCGCGCCGGGAGCACTAGGCGCGAGCCGGCCCCGGCGCGCGCGGAGCGCACCGGGGCCGGGAGCGCCGTCGCGCCGGCTCAGCTCGCGGCCAGCTCGGGGAGCCTCGCCGGATCGACGTTGCCGCCGGAGAGCACGGCCACGGTCGGCCCGGTCGGGCGGAACGCGCCCGAGAGGAGCGCGGCGACCGTCGCGGCGCCGGACGGCTCGACGACCAGCTTCGACAGCGTGAGAACGCGGCCCGCCGCGTGGGCGATGGCCTCCTCGGCGACCACGACGACGTCGTCGACGAGCGCGCGGGCGTGGGCGAACGTGAGGTCGCCGGGGCGGACCGGGAGGAGGCCGTCGGCGATGCTCTGGCGCGCCTCGATGGTGACGGGGTGGCCGGCCAGCTTCGAGCGGCGCATGGCGCAGGAGACCTCGGGCTCGACGCCGACGATGGAGCAGGACGGCTTCTCCCGCTTCACGTAGGCGGCGATGCCGGAGAGGAGCCCGCCGCCGCCGACCTGCACCAGGATCGTCTCGACCTCCGGGAAGTCCTCCAGGATCTCCAGCCCGACGGTCCCCTGCCCCGCGATGATCCTCGGGTCGTCGAACGGCGGGATCATGGTCAGCCCCCGCTCGTTCACGATCTCGACGGCGCGGTTGTAGCGCTCGGTCGAGGTCGTGCCGGCGAAGACGACCTCGGCGCCGTAGGCGCGTGCGCCCTCGACCTTCACCTTCGGCGCCGTTGTCGGCATGACGACGACGGCCGGGATGCCGAAGAGCTTCGCGGAGAGCGCCAGCGCCTGGCCGTGGTTGCCGCTGGAGTAGGTGATGACGCCCCGCCGGCGCTCCTCGGGCGCGAGCGAGGCGATGGTGTTGTAGGCGCCGCGCATCTTGAAGGCGCCGGAGCGCTGCAGGTTCTCGCACTTGAGGCGGACGTCCGCGCCGACGGCCTCGGCGAGCCAGGGTGCGGGGAGGAGCGGCGTGCGCACGGCGACGCCGGCGAGGCGCCGGGCGGCCTCGCGGACCTGGTCCGGCGAGACGAGCCCGGCGCCCTCCGGCGCGATGTCGGCCACCGTGGTGGCGCTCACGCGTCCTCCTCGGCGTCGAAGGCGGCGTCCCCGGCGACGCCCTCGAGGGCGGGCGGCGCGCCGCCGGCCGGCGTGAGCTCCGGCGCATCGGCGTCGGCGTCCTCGGCCGGCGCCTCGTCGTCCGGGACGAGGCGGGCGACGTCGACGACGATGTCGCCATCGTCGAGCGACATGAGGCGGACGCCCTGCGTGTTGCGGCCGATCACGCGGATCTCGCTGATGCGCTGGCGGTTGATGATGCCGTTGCGGGTGATGAGCATGAGCTCGTCGTCGGGCTGCACCGACTTGATGGCGACGACCTTCCCGGTGGCGTCGCTGGTCTTGACGTTGATGACGCCGCGGCCGCCGCGCTTCTGGAAGCGGTAGTCGCCGACGCGGGTGCGCTTGCCGCGGCCCTTCTCGGTGACGACGAGGAGCGTGGCGGTCTCGATCTGCTCGCGGTGCACGACGACCATGCCGACGACGCGGTCGCCCGCGTCGAGGTTGATGCCGCGCACGCCGGTGGTGGCGCGGCCCATGGAGCGGACGTCCCACTCGTGGAAGCGGATGGCCATCCCCTCGTGGGTGGCGAGGATGACCTCGTCGTCGCCCTCGGAGATCTGGACGTCGATGAGCTCGTCGTCGTCCAGGATGTTGATGGCGTTGACGCCGGCGGCGCGGACGTGCTGGTACGCGGAGAGCGCCGTCTTCTTCACCGTGCCGTTCCTCGAGGCGAAGATGAGGTAGCGGTCGTCGGCGAACTCACGGACGGGCACGACGGCGGCGATCTTCTCGTCCTCGTCGAGGGCGAGGAGGTTGACGATCGGCTTGCCGCGGGCGGCGCGCATGGTCTGCGGGATCTGGTGGACCTTCAGCCAGTAGCAGTGCCCCTTGCGGGTGAAGATCATCAGGTAGTCGTGGGTCTGCGCCAGGAACAGGTGCTCGACCCAGTCCTCTTCCTTCGTCTCCATCCCCGAGAGCCCGCGGCCGCCACGCCGCTGGGCGCGGTAGGTGTCGAGCGGGATGCGCTTGATGTAGCCGCCGTGGGAGACGGTGACGACCATCGGCTCGTCGGGGATCAGGTCCTCGAGGGAGAAGCCGCCGTGGAAGTCGCCGAGGATCTCGGTGCGGCGCTCGTCGCCGTACTGGCGGGCGAGCTCGAGGAGCTCGTCCTTGATGATCCGGAAGCGCCGCTCCTGGCTGGCCAGGATGTCGCGCAGGTCGGCGATGGTGGCGCGGACCTCGGCGAGCTCGGCCTCCAGCTTCTCGATCTCGAGGCCGGTGAGGCGGGCCAGCCGCATGTCGAGGATGGCCTTGGCCTGCCGCTCGGAGAGCGCGAAGCGGGCCTGGAGCGCGGCACTGGCCGCGTCCGTATCGTCGGCGGCGCGGATGAGGGCGACGATCTCGTCGATGTTGTCGACGGCGATCTTGAGGCCCTCGAGGATGTGCTCGCGGTCGAGCGCCTGCTGCAGGTCGTGCTCGGCGCGCCGGACGACGACCTCGTGACGGTGCTCCACGAAGTGCTGGAGCATCTCCTTGAGGTTCATGATCCGGGGCACGCTGCGGCCCTCGACCAGCCCCTCGGAGGGGGCGAGCGCGAGCATGATCACGCCGAACGTGCTCTGGAGCTGCGTGTGCTTGAAGAGCTGGTTCAGCACGATCTGCGCGATGGCGTCGCGCTTCAGCTCGATGACGACGCGGATGCCGTCCCGGTCCGACTCGTCGCGCAGGTCCGAGATGTCGGTGAGCTTCTTCTCCCGCACGAGCTCGGCGATCTGCTCGATGGTGCGGGCCTTGTTGACCATGAACGGGACCTCGGTCACGACGATGCGCGACTTCCCGTTCTCGGCCTCCTCGATCTCCGTGCGGGCGCGCATGACGACGCGGCCGCGGCCGGTCTCGTACGCCTCCCTGATCCCGTCCCGCCCGCAGATGTAGCCGCCCGTCGGGAAGTCCGGCCCGCGGATGTGCTGCATCAGGTCGGCGATGGTCGCGTCCGGGTGGTCGATGAGGTGCACGCAGGCGCCGACGACCTCGACGAGGTTGTGGGGCGGGATGTTGGTGGCCATGCCGACGGCGATGCCGGAGCTGCCGTTGACCAGCAGGTTCGGCAGCTTGGCCGGCAACACCACCGGCTCGCGTTCCGAACCGTCGTAGTTCGGGGCGAAGTCGACCGTTTCTTTGTCCAGATCGGCGAGCATTTCGTGGGCAATGCGCGCCATGCGAATTTCGGTATAGCGCATCGCGGCCGGCGCATCGCCGTCGACCGAGCCGAAGTTGCCTTGACCGTCGATCAGCGGATAGCGCATGGAGAAGTTCTGCGCCATACGTACGATGGTGTCGTACACGGCGGTGTCGCCATGCGGATGGTACTTACCGATGACGTCACCGACGACGCGCGCCGACTTCTTGT